>NZ_JBNILO010000002.1:0-496179 GCF_050107735.1 Jeotgalibacillus proteolyticus | reverse complement strand
TTTTGAAGTTTGATTTCCAAGTCTAGGGGCAAAACAACTTGATTCATGTTATAATCTTTAAACATAAGGACACCTCCGGTGGTTTTTGTTGTGGTGACTTTAATTTTACCAGAGGTTGTCCTTATCTATTATAAAAAATTTAATACATCCAAATAAAAAATGCCCTCATGAGCTACTAAAGTTCATGAGGGCATTCTCGTTTATTCAGCTGAGTTTTGTCCCAGCCTCTTTTTTAATTTGTCTGCTGTCATCTACGGGACAGTGGTTAAATACGGCAGGGAGGAAGTCTGTCTCCATTCAATTTTCCATTCAATTTTCCATTCGATTTAATCCACCGGTCTTTTGTTTTTTAACGACCTGAATTATACTAATGAATCAGATGCCGCTGAACCGAAACCATGATCCAGAGCATCGGCAAAAAAACAAAAGGTTATCATCCTGCCTTACAGGGTAGAAATCAATTAAATTGTAATGAAACAAAAATACAATCCTGACAGAAAGAGGAGAAAAAAATGAACCGATCTTTTTACCATTTTGCTATGAAATACAGAGAGCCGCAGCCTATATCTGAACAAAGTAAGCTGGCAAATGCAATGTACGATGACCTGGATTTTCCAAAAATGTCCGAAGATTATCATGAATTAAGTAATTATATCGAACTTACAGAAATTTACAACGATAAGATTTCCATTTTTGATCAAATGTGGGAAGAGTATAAGATTGAAATAAAATTAGAATTGGGCTAGCTTAATACTTAGTAGCAACTCCGAATACAAAAAAGAAAGGGGGAAAATCTTTGTCATTACTTAATAAGGCCTTGGCTTCCATCGGCATAGGTTCATTGAAAATTGACAGCAGACTATCTAAACCTTCTTTTCGTATAGGAGAAACCGTAGATGGGAAAGTACTGATCAAAGGGGGTTCGGTAGAACAGGAGATCGATGCAATCTATTTATGTCTGATCACTGACTATCTAAGAAACTCCAACAATAAGGCATATAAAGACCAGACGGTTATCAAAAGAGTAAAGGTTTCAGAACCGTTTACTGTACTGGAAAACGAAATTATTGAAATTCCTTTCAGCTTTGTCTTGCCGATGCTGACACCGATTACTGCAAATGGAACGAGCATCTGGATTAAAACAGAAGCAGGAATTAAAAATGCTAAAGATCCGACTGACAGGGATTTAATTATCATTAAGCCATCTCTTTTCTTAACTGACATGATGAACGCTGTGCTCTCATTAGGCTTTACTCTCGATTATTCCAGATGCCATGAAGCACCTGAGAGATATAAGAAAACGCAGCAATATATTCAATGCTTTTACTTTAAGCCACTTGAAGGAAAATGGCAGGATATGGACAATATCGAAATTGTATTTTTTGCTGAATCCGCAGACACGTATGATCTTTTTATAGAGGTTAATAATAAAGTGAATGACAGTGTAAAAAAGGAACTTTATCTGCATCCAGAGTCGATCTTTTATTTAAGAATCAGACAGGAAGATGTTCATGAAATTCCCAATAAAATTCTGCAGCTTATGAAGCAGTCCCATCAGCTTGATTAATAGTTGAAATCGTTTTAAAAAAACGCTACAATTGGTTAGCTGGAAAAGGAATTTAAGGAGGAAACAAACATGAGCATCCATATTGGAGCTAAAAAAGGTGAGATAGCTGAAACGGTATTATTGCCGGGAGATCCACTACGTGCAAAATACATAGCTGAAACTTTTTTGGAAGATGTAACCTGCTATAATGAAGTGCGTAATATGTTCGGATACACTGGAACATATAAAGGAAAACGAATCTCTGTACAAGGTACAGGAATGGGTGTTCCTTCCATTTCAATTTACGCTAACGAATTAATCGAGCAGTATGATGTGCAGAATTTAATCCGTGTAGGAACATGCGGAGCTATTCAAAAGGACGTAAAAGTTCGTGACGTCATTCTCGCTATGACTGCTTCAACCGATTCAAATATGAATCAGCGCACGTTCAACGGAGTTGATTATGCACCAGCTGCTAACTTTAATCTGTTAAAAAATGCTTATGATGCAGGTATTGAAAAAGGATTGAATTTAAAAGTTGGAAATGTCTTCACTGCAGATATTTTTTACGATGACAACGCCGAGCATGAAAAATGGGCAAAGTATGGCATTTTGGCTGTTGAAATGGAAACATCTGCTCTTTATACGCTGGCTGCTAAGTTTGACCGTAAAGCGTTGTCCGTACTGACCGTCAGCGACCACATTTTAACAGGTGAAGCAACCTCATCAGAAGAGCGTCAGCTAACCTTCAATGACATGATCGTCGTAGCTTTGGACGCGGCAATTGCTGAATAGGATTTAACCGTTTAGCCAGTGAAAAGGTTGACTGCATAGACAGTCAGCCTTTTATTTTCTATTAATGAGGGAAGTAAGAGCCAATAGGCTTTTACTTACAGTTTAAAAACTGATAAGATATAAGAGATTATTAATAAGGGTATTGCTGAATGAGAAAGTGGTGATTCGATGGATAAAGATCCAAATGAGCAACAGCAAAACAATGAGAATAATGAAATACAGAAAGAACAGAAGGATAATTCCTCGAAATTTGTTAATATTAAAAAATTTAATTTTGTTATGCTGCTTTTTTTCACGGTCTTAGCGACTGCAGGCATTTCAATCTTTGCTCTTTCATTCGGCGATGAAAAGGCAGTAACGGTGGGTGTCCCTGAGCGCCCTGAATTTACTAAGCTTTATGATGCATATGATTCTATCAATAATGAGTATTTTATGGATATTGAAGAAGACGATTTGGTAAATGGCGCAATTAACGGTATGCTTGAAGCGCTTGATGATCCATACTCTGATTATATGAATCAGCAGGAAGCAGCTCAGTTTAATGAAAATATTTCCTCCAGCTTTCAAGGAATTGGTGCGGAAATTCAGTCGTTAAACGATGTTATAACAGTTGTTTCTCCTATAAAAGGATCCCCTGCTGAAGAGGCCGGTATTCTGCCTAACGATCAAATTCTGGCTGTGGACAGTGAGAGCATTCAGGGTATGAGTGCAAACGAAGCCGTCCTGCTGATCCGTGGAGAAAAGGGCAGCGAGGTCACCCTAACCATTCAGCGTCCTGGTATGCAGGAGACGATGGAGATCAGTATTACTAGAGATGACATTCCGATCGATACTGTATACTACGAGATGGATGAAGATAATATTGGACTTATCCAATTAACTAGTTTTTCTGAAAATACCTATGAAGAACTGACAGCTGCCATCCAGGAGCTTGAAGAACAAGGGATGGAAGCGATGGTGCTTGATATGCGTCAAAACCCGGGCGGATTACTTCCTCAGGCTATATCCATTGCGAATTTGTTTGTGCCTGAAGGCGAAACCATTGTTCAGATCGAAGAGAAGAGTGGAGAAAAACAGGTCATTGAAGCACAGGCAGGCGAAAAGCTTGATATTCCGACATCCGTTATAATTGACGAAGGAAGTGCGAGCGCTTCGGAGATCGTAGCAGCTGCTTTAAATGAAACCGCCGGAATTCCTTTATTTGGACAAACTTCATTTGGTAAAGGAACAGTTCAGACTGCTGAGGAGTTCAGTGATCAATCTAATATGAAGATCACGACAGCAAGATGGCTTACACCGGAAGGAAACTGGATTCATGAAGATGGGATCGAGCCGACGACGGAAGTGAGTCTACCTGACTATGCATTTCTTCCATTTTTAGAAGTTGATGTAGATCTGGAAGAGTCTATGCTTTCAGAGCAGGTCGAAACAGCGGAAGAAATGCTGCAGGCGGTAGGATATGAACCAGGTGATGTTGATGGACTGTTTGACGAAGATACTGTATCAGCAGTTGAATCTTTTCAAGAAGAAAATGAGCTTGAGGTAACGGGCACCATTAATAATGATACAGCCAACCTCTTAATTACAGCTTTACGTGAAGAACTTGAAGAAAATGATCCTCAAGTAGAAGAAGCCAGCGAGTATTTAATTGAAGAAGCTGAGATCAATTCGGAAGAAGCTGAGAATGAAGAAGAAGATGAAGATGAAGATTCTGCCTAATTCAACACAGCTGCCTGTTGATAGTATGAGGTGAGCGGAGCAGAAGAAGGCGAGTCCTGCAGGATATGACGGTTGCTTGAGACCCCGCAATGCAAAGCTTGAGAAGAGCTCAGCGCCGTCCCTGCGGAAAGCGTCCGTTTGAAGCGAAGTGAACCGATCGTAGAGCTTGAGACACTTTTGTCCCAGGCTCTTTTTTTACATCACTTTTTGAAAAGGAGCGAACTCAATGACTCATAACAAAAAGTCAGTTTATTTAATCTCTGGCTTTCTTGGGAGCGGCAAAACCAGTTTATTAAAGCAGTTGATTAAGATACATAAGGAAGATCAGCTTACACCTGCCATCCTCATGAACGAAATCGGAAGTGTTTCAATTGATTCAAATGAAGTGGATGACGAACTGCCTTTGGCTGAACTGCTTGACGGATGTATTTGCTGCACGATTCAAGACAAGCTGGAATCACAGCTGCAGGAATTATTGTTTAATCAGAAATTTGATTCAATCATTATTGAAACAACTGGAGCTGCTCATCCCGTTCAGGTTATTGATGCAGTTATGTCACCGCTGTTTGCACATGCTTTTGATTTTAAAGGGATTATCACGGTTGTAGATGCGCTGCAATGGACAAAAAAGGGAGAATATTCCCCGCAAGTCCTGCAGCTGATGAGAGAACAAATTAAACATGCTTCTTTACTTTTGCTAAATAAAATTGATCTTGTCGATGAAATGAGTCAGGGGCTCATTGTAAATGAGCTGCAGTCGATCAATTCAACATGTAAATTACTCATGACAAATCAATCAAGAATTTCCCGCCAGGCACTCGATCATATGCTCCCAGTCCCATTTGATGATGTAAAGAAGGTGAGAGTGAAGAAAGAGTTATCTCTTCAGGCGATTGTACATACCTTTAAAGGAGAAATGAATCAGGAGGATTTTGAAGAGTGGGTTCGTACTGTGGAAGGTACAGTTTATCGAATGAAAGGATATGTGCCATTTTCGAGTCAAAAATATCCGATGCTGTTTCAATATTCTTATGGCATGCCACTGTATTTTCAAGAAGATATGTCAATGCCAAAAAACCTCGTCATTATAGGAGAAGGTCTCGATGAAGCTGCATTATCAGAACGGCTCAGAAGTATGGAGTCCTGAAGGAGAGGTGAATAAGATGAAGCCGTCATCCGAACAACTGCTGGAAGCATACGAGTCTCTTTGGAATAACAGGATCTTTGATCGGAATCTATCTGCACGGGAAATCACTGCTTCAGCTATTAAACGGGAACTGAAAGATGAACTAACCCATCCGAGAGTCAGAGTAGAACCTGATCACAAGTTTTATCAGGCGATTGAAAGAATTGTTTATTCCGCTCTAAGCAGAGATGAAAAAGTTGCTTTAATTCAATTATATACAGTCATATTAAATGACATCACAGAGTAGCCGACGTTACATTTTTGACATATTTGTAACGAATTATGGCTTTTTAAAAACCTGTCAATAGGTAATTTAAAGTAATATCTAGAGTCAATTCTAAAAATAACCGTCTAACCCTAATTTCATCTTATTTTAGAAGAAAAAGGTAAACTCTTATAAAACAAGGAGTTTACCTTTTTTGTTTTACATAATCTTCTATTCTGTTGAAATTAATAGAGTAGACCATCAGATTTCCAGAATGAACCACAAATATTACAAAAAAAGAATGATAGGATGAAATTGTCGAAAAGACAACAACTTTAAAGGAGGAAGTTCACATGAAAGGTAAATCACTTATTATTTCAGGAGCTGCAGCGATTGCACTTCTAGTATCACCGGCTGCTTCTCAGGCATCCAGTGCGGATGTTCAACAAACACCTCAAAAGCATCAAAATATAGAAGTTCTAACAAAGTTGGTTTCACAAAACTTGCAATCTGGAAATCTTCAGGATTTTTCAGGTCAAATTGACTGGGAAAAAATAAATGCAGAACTAAATAAATATAATATTTCTTTAAATGAATTAAATGGAGCTCCAGCTCAAGCTGAGCAGCCTGCTGAAAAAGAGGCAGAAGAAAAAGAAGCCCCAGCTGCTCCTGCTCCGGAAAAACAGTCTGAAGCACCAAAAGCTGAGCAGCCTGCAGAGCAGGAAAATGCAGAAGCACCACAAGAGGAAGCTCCAGCACAGCCAGCTGAAGAACAACCGGCAGCTGAAGTTCAGGATAATGAACAAGCTGATCAGCAAGAAGCTTCACCTGTCTCTGATTTTGAACAGCAGGTCGTGGATTTAACTAATGCAGAACGCAGTAAAGAAGGTCTTCCTGCACTTGAGCTAGACGTAGAACTAAGCAAAGTGGCAGACGACAAATCATTGGACATGCAGCAAAACCAATACTTCTCTCACACAAGTCCAACACACGGTTCACCATTTGACATGATGAAAGCATATGGCATTGAGTACAGCAGTGCCGGAGAAAACATTGCAATGGGTCAGCGTTCACCTGAAGAAGTCGTTCAAGCGTGGATGAATAGTGAAGGCCACCGTAAAAACATTATGAGTTCTTCTTTCACTCATATCGGAGTTGGCCATGTTGAAGAAGGCAACTACTGGACTCAAATGTTTATCAGTAAATAAGTAAACGAACAGAGCATGAAAGGGAGAGGCGGTCCAAATTGGACCGCCTCTTTTTAACTTGCTTTTTTCTTGTTCATTAAGCTCGACAGCCGTGTCTCTTCATGTTTTCTTAAACGCGAGTAATTTTCCATATGTTTGATGGTGCTGATCATCCATACAGCAAAAACGCAGATTACCGGAATCAGCGGATAGTCAAACAGTAAGGTCAAAATAAAAAATGCTGCGTACATAACTGTCACACCAATTACAAGATAATCGGTCGTAAACGTCACAATAAGTAATAAAGAAATAGATATAAGTGCTATACGCCAGTCCAATACGAACAAAACCCCTACAATGGATGCTGTCCCTTTACCGCCACTAAATTTCATTTGGAATGGAAAGATATGTCCAAGCACGACGAATACTGCATTAACAAATAATAAGGACAAGAAAATTTCATTTGTTTCTACATTTGAATACATCAGCCGGATAAGTAAAACAGACCCAATTCCTTTTCCGATATCAATTAAAGCAACCAGTATTCCGAACTTCCAGCCTAAAACGATCGTAGCATTCGATGCACCGGAATTTTTCACTCCGCTTTCTTTTAAATCTGTTTTTTTCAAAAATCCAGCAAACTGGGATCCATGGAAACAACCAATTAAGTAGCCAATGGATGCTGTAATAATCCAATCCATACACAACCTCCTCTTTCCCATTATTTAGTAAGAAGCGTAATTTTGCAACGCTATTTTGCATGAAATGGATAAATATTCTCCATACTATTGTTAGCGAAGATCAGGAGGTGTTGTAAGTGGATCAGGATAAGAATTATTTGAAAATACCGGAACAAAAAGTTAATGAATATGAAAATACACAGAACTTATTTGAAGACTTATCTTTTTTCCTTGGCAACACTGAGGATTTTTCTAAACGTCCTCTTTCCTACGATGAAGGGGAAGCGATCTGTGTGTATATGAGCACGCTGCTTGACGGAGAAAAGCTTGAAAAATCAATTGAGTGGTTCCAACGTTCTTTATGGGAAGTGGGGGAGATTACCACCACTTTAAATATTCAAAGCGTTCCGGCAGATGAAACCATTAATCAAGTGGGGCTCAGGCTTATCAAAGGGCAGGCTCTTATATGGGTAAAAAAAGAGAGTGGGTGGGAAGGAGTCTCTATAGACAGTCCCATTGACCATTACCGAGCCATCCAGGAACCGAAAAATGAACAGATTGTCCGCGGGTCTCATGCCGGTTTTAATGAGAGCCTGCTCACCAATATCCATCAAATACGCACTAAAATCCGTTCCCAGCACTTAGTTATCCGATATCTCACAATCGGAAAAGAAGCCAATACCACCTGTGTCCTAATTTATTTAAATAATGTCGTGAATCAGATGAACGTAGAAGAATATATTATGAGGCTTCAGGCTGTGGACAGTGATATTGCGTTTAGCATCGGCTATCTTGAGGAATTCATTGAAGACGACAGCTGGTCGCCGTTTCCACAGTTTTTGAATACAGAGAGGCCTGACCGTGTAGTTGCAAATATTAGTGAAGGCAGAATCGCTATGATGATTGAAGGGTCTCCCACTGCCTTACTTGCCCCTATGAATTTCTTTGCTTTTTATCAGTCTCCTGATGATTACAATGGCCGTTTTTTAGTCGGCTCATTTTATCGTCTGCTTCGTTTGGGAAGCTTTTTATTGGCTCTATTGCTGCCGGCATTTTATATAGCGATCATTAGCTTTCACTTCGAAGTGATTCCGGATGAACTGGCGCTTCCTGCTAAAAGAGCAGTGGAGGGAATTCCATACTCTCCACTGATTGAGGCGCTTATTTTAGAGTTAACCATTGAACTAATCAGGGAAGCGGGGATTAGGCTTCCAAACCCCATCGGTCAGACTATTGGTATCGTGGGCGGACTTGTCATTGGGGATGCGGTAGTAAACGCTGGGCTTATATCCAATTTAATGATCATTGTTGTTGCGCTAACAGCCATTTCTTCCTTTGTCGTGCCTTCAGTGGAGATGAATACAACTGTAAGGATTCTGCGCTTTCCTTTTATGATTCTTGCATCCATGTTTGGTTTTTTCGGCATTGCGATCATGGGAACAGTTCTTATTATTCATTTAATCAAACTTGAATCATTGCGATCACCTTATCTTTCACCAATTGCACCATTTCATTTGAAGGGAGCTAAGGATATGTTTATCCGCTTGCCTTCATATTTGCAAAATACCCGATCAGCAGATGCTAATCCTGTAAACAAAAGAAGACAGGGCTATAGCAGGTGGTGGAAAAATGAACGCGAAAAATGAAATCACAGGCTGGCAGCTCTTTTTTCTTATCGTGCAAACTCAAGTCGGTGTTGGCATTTTGTCAATGCCAAGTGATATTGGAAAGGTCGCCTACCAGGATGCCTGGATTTCGATGATGCTGGCAGGCGTTTTAGTGCAAATCATTATTTTAATGTATATTTTCCTTTTGTCCCGGTTTCCCGAAGATACGTATTTTGGAATTGTAAATTTGTGTTTTGGTACTATACTTGGAAAGATTATCATGACCACATATCTTGTCTACTTTCTTGGTGTGCTCATTGCCTCCATGACAAGCTTTCATCACATTATTGCTACATGGATTTTCACCGATACACCTAAATGGGTAATTATGCTGCTCTTCTCTATTCCTGCGGTTTATATGGCCAGAGAAAACATCGTCCTGATCGCCAGGTTTAAAATGTTAATCTCTTTTATGCTGCCTATTTTAATTATTGTGCTGGCGTGGGTATACATTCAGCCGCAATTTTTATATTTGCTGCCAATAGGCGGCTCAGGATTAAACGCAATAATAGCTGGAATAAAGCCCGCCATTTTTGCTTTAATGGGATTTGAAGCATTTTTGTTTTTTGCTTTTTATGTTAAAACAGACCGGAAAAAAGAGCTGAGAAAAGGAGCGCTTGCCACTGCCTTTGTGACTGCGTTTTATGTATTTACCATTATCACAACACAGGTTTTCTTTTATATAAAAGAAATTATCGTTGTGCCTTATCCGGTTCTTTACATCATGAAAGCATTAAAATTCACGATCCTTGAAAGAATTGATTTAGTCTTTATTACGGTTTGGATGGTGATTGCGTTATCTTCATTTATCAGCTTTTTATTTATTGCGGGGAACACAATGGAACAATTATTGTCCAAACAGAAGCATACCAAAATGGTGTATATCATCATGGTGATGGCATTTTTCGGGGCGCTCATCCCGACTTCGATGCTTGAGATGAAAAAATTTATGGAAGTATTACTTCCCTCTTCTCTCGTATTCACTGTCGCAATTCCTTTTTTGGTCATGATTGTTTCCCTCTTTAAAAAACCATCTCAAAAGGAGAAATCAGCATGAAGAAAACATTCCTGCTTCTTTTATGCAGCGCTGCGGTTTTACTTTCTTCCTGCTGGGATGAACGCTTGCTGAAGGATTTGCAGCTTGTTTATACAGTTGGATATGACGTTGGAGAAAACGGCGATGTTGACGTTACTTCTGTTGTGCCTCCTTTGGATCCAGCAAACTTAAATGGCACGGTAACATTTAAAACCGGGCATACGTTAAGGGATGCGAGATATAATGCAGATTTAAATGTGTCAGAGCACATTGATTACAGCAAACTTCAGATTATGCTTCTTGGAGATGAATTGGCTAGACAGGATATTTACTCATTTTTAGATGTACTCTACCGAAATTCCCGCAATAATTTAAACGCCCGTATGGCTATTGTGGAGGGGTCTGCATCTAAGTTGCTG
The DNA here is from genome assembly GCF_050107735.1 of Jeotgalibacillus proteolyticus. Lineage (GTDB taxonomy): Bacteria > Bacillota > Bacilli > Bacillales > Jeotgalibacillaceae > Jeotgalibacillus > Jeotgalibacillus proteolyticus_A. The sequence goes on along the minus strand of NZ_JBNILO010000002.1, from coordinate 485,739 downwards.
TTTAAGCCGGTAACCTCTCAAAAAAGCATATCAGAATACTATACTGGGTTGGTGGAAAGTGCTGAGTTAATCAGTGTTCTGCCAAAGGTTAGTCTTCAAACAGCCTGCACACTTATATTTGATCCAGGAGGAGATCTTTATCTTCCTTATATATCTTATGATGAAGAGATGCAGCGATCGGAAGTAAAAGGATTGGCTCTTTTTAGTGAAAAAAGATTCACAGGCGAAATTCTTGATCCAAGTTTAAGTGCGCTCTTTACGCTTATCAACAGCAGGCAGGGAGATATTGTTCGTTTTACCAGAAAATATTCTGAAAACGAAACACCTGAGATTGCAAATTATATGACAGTCGAACCCCATAGTTCAGACGTTTCCATTAAAGTGAAAGGGGACCAGCAGCTTTCCGCTCATATCTCTGTAAAGATGCAGGTAAATATCGTTGAGTATTCCCCAAATCATATTATGGCAGAAAATAAAATTCCAGATATCGAAAAATGGTGGGAAAAAGAATTGAAAAAAGATGCTGAAGAAATGATTCAGATCATGCAAAAGGCAAAATCGGATGTTTTAGGCATCGGCAGAAGAGTTTCTGCTTTCCATCCTGAGCAGTGGGATGAAAAGACATGGAAGGATATGTATGCAGACATGCCTTTTGAAGTTGATTTTGAAGTAGAGGTTGTCGGAACAGGAATTATTGATTGATTCAAAAAAAGCTCATGAAACCCACTCTACTGGGTTTCATGAGCTTTTTATATTCTGGTGCGGAGGCTTTTCTTCTGTATTAAGATAAGTCGGACAGTCAGTGTAATGGCACCTGCTGTCAGTCCGGCAATCAGGCCGACCCAGTAGCCGAAATATTCCAGGCCTGTGAAGTTTGCCATCAGGTATCCGCTCGGCAGTCCGATTACCCAATAGGAAATCATGGTCATGATCAATGAGACATTCACATCTTTATAGCCTCTCAGCACCCCTTGAACAGGAGCCTGGATAGCATCAGAAAGCTGAAACAACACGGCGAAAAACAGGAATTGAACTGTTAAATCAATTACTTGCGGGTCTTTCACATACATGGCAGCGACAGGTTCTCTGAAAAAGAAAACTATAATGCCTAAAATGGAAGAAATCGTAACAGCGGTTCCAACTCCCATCCAGCCATATTGCTTCGCGTCTTTCATTCTGTTTGCCCCCACTTCAAAGCCGACGACAATCGTCAGTGCCATGGCAATACTGAGCGGGATCATATACAAAAAAGAAGAGAAATTAATGGCTGCCTGATGAGCTGCAATTACTTCAGTAGAGTAATTACTCATAAATAGAGTAACAGCAGAGAAAATACTTGTTTCAAAGAAAATGGAAAAGCCGATTGGAACTCCTATGATCAGGATTTCTTTCCATTTTGAAAAATTCAAACGGTACAGCCTGCTGAATATCTGATATTTTTTAAAAGGCCGGTTCCGATGAATAATGAAAATAGAAATCAGTGCAATCAGCCAGTAGGTAAGGGCTGAGGCAACACCCGCTCCAATGCCCCCAAGTGCAGGAAATCCAAGTTTCCCGAAAATCAGCACATAGTTAAACAGCACATTTAGAGGCAAAGAAAGCAAGGTAATAAACATCGAAACTCTTGTAAGGCCGAGTGCATCGATAAAAGACCGCAGTACATTATATACAAACAAAGGAATGATTCCAAAAGCTAATGCCGTTAAGTAATAAAAGGCTATCCTTCGCACTTCAGGGTCAATATTCATGGCGTTTAAGATAGGCGGCAGAGCAAATATTCCGATCACTACGATCGCAGCAGCCATTAGTATCGCCACATAGATGCCTTGAATAACCGACATGGGAACGTCTTTTTCTTTTTTTGCACCTACAAGCTGTGCTACGATTGGTGTAACAGACAGCAATATGCCGGATAGTCCGGTGAAAACAGGCATCCATAAAGAAGAGCCGATCGCCACTCCGGCTAAATCATTTGTGGAATACTGTCCTGACATAATAGTATCGAAAAAATTCATCGCGAACAGTCCCAGCTGGGTGATGAGAATGGGAACCAGGATGAAAGACAGCTGCTTGACTTTCCCCCGGGTTGAAAATGTTTGTTCCATGTTATCACTGCTCTCTGTAAAAGTAGTCTTCAAATTTCTAAAACAGTAGCATTATATCACAAAAATGATTGTGAAGTTCAATTAGCGCATTAAAAGCTGGAGGTTGTTGGAGCATGGAATGGCTTTGGAGAATTTTTTTAGTTTGGTATGGTTTTGGCATTATTTTAGTCGGATTTGATCTGCTTCCGCCCTTTTTAGAATGGGCAAATGCTGTGTTTCTTTATTTAGCCGGCGGATTGGCTGTTATTTATGCAGTGAAAACCCTTGGGAAAGGGCCGGGATTACTTTTTTCAGCTGCCATTATGGCCTTTACGATGTGGGCTGAATCTCTCGGTGTCAAATATGGCTGGGTGTTTGGTGCTTATCATTATGAGAAGGATTTTGGCATTCAGCTTTTTGGTGTTCCACTAACGATTGGATTCGCGTGGGTGATGGTCATCTTTACCTCAATGGCGATTGTGCGCCCATGGCTGGAGCACTCATTTTCACTCGTAAGAATGCTCCTGTACGCTGTGATCACTTCTTCACTTGCGGTTGGGATGGATTTAATTATCGATCCGGTTGCATTTGTAGTAAAGGAATACTGGGTATGGGAAAACACAGGACCTTACTACGGAATTCCGAATCAAAACTTTATCGGATGGTTTTCCGTATCATTTGGGATTCAAATTTTATTATACATATGGCTGACCGTTAAAAAAGGCAAATCAGACTCCTTATGGAGCACTCGGATGAAGTGGCTCTATGCCATGATGATTGCGATGTTTGTTGTGACCTCTCTTGTAGCAGGGCTTTATTTGGCTGTCGGTGTAACGCTTGCCGCCATAACCGTTACATTGAGTGCAGCGTATGCAGGAGGGAGGCTGGTTTTTCGTGAATAAACCTGTAAAGTCTCCCCGCTCAGAAAAGCTGTTGGTTCATTTTTTGCATTTTCAACTAAAAAAGCATTTTTATCGAATTTATCTTGACGACTGCCGCGGAGATCTTCCTGCTGGTCCGAAGCTTTATAGCATGAATCATTCAAGCTGGTGGGATGGCTTGCTCATTTTTTATTTAAATAAACAGGTGTTGAAAGAAGATGCTTACGCCTTAATGAGCAAGAAAGGGCTGGAGGAATTCAGATTTTTTGGCAGAATCGGGGCTTTCGGGGTTGATCCTGCGTCACCTAAGGATCTACTGCGCTCTTTAACAGTAGCCTCTACCTTATTAGAGGAGAAAAAAAGTGTCTGGATTTTTCCTCAGGGAAAAGAAGAACATATTGAAAAAAGACCTTTTACGTACATGAATGGACCGGCCTATTTGCATGATAAGGCAGATGATATCACGATTATTCCGGTCGCTTCGTATTACACCTTCAGACATGATCAGCGCCCGGAGCTGTTTATTCGCATAGGCAGCCCATTAAAAAACGAAGATTTACAGTCTATGAACAGAAAGCAAAAAACAGAGTATATGCGTGTGATGCATGAAAAATTGGTGGACAGCGTCAAGAAAGACTTGATTGAGGATCGAACCGAGCCATATCAATTAATGAAAAAAGGGAGCAGGACATCGAGTGAATGGCTGCAGTGGATGAAAAGCCCCTTAAACAAGAGGCGCCAGACATGATAATGCTGCTGAATAGTCTACTCGTACTTTTTGTGATCCTGACACTGGTCAATGTTTTCACCATGCCTGCGTTTAAAAAAACCTCTCACACAAAGAGTGGCAAGGTTTCTATTTTAATTCCAATGAGAAACGAGGAAAAAAATGTAGAGGGTCTGATCACGTCTGTTAAAGAAATTGAGTATTCATCTATTGAAGTCATTATTCTTAACGATCAATCAACTGACAGGACTCAGAAACTGCTCGATCAGCATACAAAAGGAGATTCCCGTTTCACCGTGATTTCAGGCAATTCGCTGCCAGAAGGCTGGGTTGGCAAGGTTCATGCCTGCGAGCAGTTAAGCAAAAAAGGAAGCGGAGACTACTTGCTCTTCCTGGATGCCGATGTCAGAGTCAAACCTAATGTGATTCATCAGGCCTTGCACATTATGGAAAAGAACCAAGCAGGATTGGTGACTGGTTTTCCAAGATTTCCTGTTACACCGTTTCTTGGGAAATTGCTTGTGCCGCTTCAGCATTTTTTTATTTTTTTTCATCTGCCCAATATCGTCGCTAATCAAACGACATATCCCGCTTTCACAGCAGCACACGGGGCTTTTATGTTCTTTGAGCGAAAGGCGTATGAGGCAATCGGGGGCCACCGTGCAGTGAAAAGCTCTCTTATTGAAGACATTCAAATTACCCGGACACTAAAAAAAAGGGGATATAAAGCGATTCTGGCAAACGTGGCGCCCTCTGTTACCTGCTTTATGTATGAGACAAATAAAGAAGTGTGGAACGGATTTTTAAAAAATATTTATGTAGGCCTTGGCAGATCGCCGTTTACCGCAATGCTTGTGAGCTTATTTTATCTTGTCTTTTATTTTGCGCCATTGCTGCTTGCAGGGGCGTTCTTGTGGACAAAAGATTGGACATGGCTCCTCCCGCTTTTATTGGTTTTTATCCAAACAGCGATTATTGACTGTGTCACAAGGCAAACCAGGCTGCATTTTCTTTTAATGCCGATATCCTCAGTGGCGCTGACCATGCTGCTGTGGTCCTCAATGCTCAGATCGTTAACGCAAAAAGGCTATGAGTGGAAAGGAAGAACCTATAAATGAAGAAAGTCATTATAATCGGGGCAGGACTCGGTGGACTTGCCTGCGGAATTCAGCTCCAGCATGCCGGATTTGAAGTAACGATTATCGAAAAAAATGCACATGCCGGAGGGAAAATGATGCCGGTAAAAATAGATGACTATTCCTTTGATTTTGGACCTAACACCATCACGATGCCTGGAGTGTTTAAGAGGGTATTTTCTAATGTTGGTGAATCGATGGACGACTATCTGGAATTGATCCGCCTCGATCATCACACGAAAAATGTTTTTCGATCAGGGGACTCATTTATTCAATCCATTGATCCCCATGTTGTCATCAGCCAGCTCGCAAAACTTGATCCATATGGAGCGAAAAATTATTGGCGATACTTAAAGGAAGTGAACAGACTTTACGGGCAGGCGGAGTCAGGTTTTTTCCACCGCTCTTTTCACAGCTGGCTAGATTATTTATCCCCAGGATTAACCAAAGCGTTTTTTTCTGTGAGACCTCTTGAAACCATGGATCATTTTCATAAACGGTTTTTTTCCAGCCCGGATATACTCCAGGTATTTAACCGCTACGCCACGTACATCGGATCTTCTCCTTATAAAAGTCCGGCCACATTTTCTTTAATCGGACACTTGGAAATGAACGAAGGCGTATTTACCGTAAAAGGAGGAAACACCAAAATCGCGGATGCATTTTCACAGGTTTTTAAAAAGCTTGGCGGCGCTTTGCATTTGAATGAAGAAGTAGGTCAGATTACGATTGAAAATCAAAGGGCAGCCGGGGTGCAGCTTAAAAGCGGTACGGAAATTATAGGAGAGACGGTCATTATTAATGGCGATTTTATTACCGCTACGAAACAGTTAATTAAAGAAAAAGACCGGCCATCCTTTTCAACTAAAAAGCTTGACGCCTATGAGCCTTCCATTTCCGCTTTTGTCATCCTTGCCGGATTAAAGACCTTTCAAAAAGACATTCATCACCATCATGTTTTCTTTCCGGAGGATTACCGCAAGGAATTTCAGGATATTTTCACCCATCAAAAACTGCCGGAGGATCCAACCATATATATTTCCCATAGTGCATATACTGACCGTGGCATCTCCAAAGGCAGCAATCTATTTATCCTGGTGAATGCACCGGCTGTTCAAATGCAAAGTGAAGAGGCAGTCACTCACTATAAGGAAGCCATTTACAGCCGGCTCGAAGAACAGGGAATTCCGATCCGAAGCGAGATTGAAGCAGAAAAAGTCTACACCCCCGATACCATTGCGCATTTATTCCATGCTTATAAAGGGGCTTTGTACGGAGTTTCATCTCATAAGAAAAAAGATGCTTTTTTAAGACCCCGCAACGCAAGCAAGGATACAGCCGGTCTATTTTATGTCGGGGGAACGACTCATCCAGGGGGCGGGTCTCCAATGGTAACGTTAAGTGGGCTGAATGTCGCAAAAGAAATCATTGATCAGCATAAGAAGAAAGATGCAGATCGGACAAAATCAAAGAAAAGCACGAATAGTTGAGTGAATATGTGTATAATGGTCTAGTAAACAATTCATGATTGGAGTAAGACTATGACAAAGCGAGTACTATTTACAGGCGGAGGTTCTGCAGGGCATGTTTCCGTTAATGTGGCCTTAATACCCCGTTTCAAAGAAAAGGGCTGGACGATCAGCTATATCGGTTCGCATAATGGGATTGAAAAAGATATGATTACCACCCAGTTTCCGGAGGTTCCGTACCACGGGATCGCCAGCGGAAAATTAAGACGATATTTTTCCATTAAAAACTTCACGGATCCATTCCGTGTCCTAGCAGGCGTTATGCAGGCATACCGTGTGTTGAAAAAAGAAAATCCAGACGTCATTTTTTCAAAAGGCGGATTTGTTTCTGTGCCGGTGCTGCTTGCAGCAAAAATGGCGAAAATTCCGGTAGCTATTCACGAATCAGATGTAACACCGGGACTTGCCAATAAATTAGCTGTGCCATTTGCTACAAAAATTTATACGACCTTCAAAGAAACGCTTCAGTTTATGCCTGCTGACCGTTCTGTTTGTGCAGGCGCCATTATCCGTGAGGAATTATTCACCGGATCAAGAAAAAAAGGGGAAGAACTGACAAAGCTGCACGCTTCAAAGCCTGTTTTATTGATCATGGGCGGCAGCCTTGGTGCTCAAGGCATCAATAAGGTGGTTCGTGATTCACTGGATTCTTTGCTTGAACATTTTTCTGTTATCCATTTATGCGGAAAAGGAAATATTATGCAAACGAATAAAGAAGGGTATGTGCAATACGAGTTTGTTACGACAGAACTGCCCCATCTTCTGGAAATAACAGACCTTGTCGTATCCCGTGCAGGATCTAATTCTATTTTTGAATTTTTGGCTTTGAAAAAACCAATGCTGCTGATTCCTTTATCAAAAGAGTCTAGCAGGGGAGATCAGATTTTAAATGCCAACGCGTTCGTCCAGCAGGGATTTGCTCTAAAGCTTGAGGAACAGGACCTGTCACAGGAATGCTTTTTAACCACTGTGCGGCAGCTTCGGGACCAGCAGTGGACCATGGTCGAAAAAATGGAGGAAGCTCCGCCATCCTATACCATTGATCAAATGACAGATGAAATTGCCCTGCTTTCCAAGTCAACTAAAGGCTGAGGCATCATTTACATCTATAAAAAGGCTTAATGCCGGAAAACCTTCTAATCATACGGAAGGTTTTCCGGCATTTTTTTTGACTTGCAGCTCGGTTCCTTTTTCCCGAGGCAGAACATCGATGCGTTTTAGGAGGCAGAGAGAGGGGTAGAGAGTTTAGAGTTGCAGTAAACAGAAGGGATTGAAGAAACGTGAAAAATAAAAAAAACGTATTAGTAATCGGAGCAAACGGAACAACAGGTAAGATGGTGATTGATAAATTAGCCCGCAGCAGTGCCTATTATGCAAAAGGAATGGTGCGGAAGGAAGAACAAAAGGAAACAATGGAAACACTTGGGGCGCTGCCTGTCCTTGGAAACCTTGAAGAAGACTTCAGCGATGCATTTAAAGAGGTGGATATTGTCATCTTTGCAGCCGGATCCGGTGGAAATACAGGACCGGATAAAACAAAGTCGATCGATGAGGAAGGGGCCATCAAGGCGGTTGATTTAGCAAAAGAGCATGGCGTTGAAAAATTCATCATGCTTTCTGCAATCGGTGCGGGAGATCCATCTGAGCTTGACCTTGATGAAGCAATGGAAGTGTATTATGATGCTAAACATAAAGCAGACGCTCATTTGGAAAAAAGCGGCCTGACGTATACGATTGTCAGACCCGGTCTGCTTACAGATGACGAAGCAACAGGGAAGATTCGTGCAAGCGAAAGACTGCAGAACCGCGAAGGTGAAATTACCCGTGCTGATGTGGCAGAAGTGCTTGTTCAGGCAATTGAACTGGATAACCTGAACAATAAAGCAATTGAGATTCTGAATGAACGGACAGAAATTAAAACATCACTGATTCGGTTGTAATAGAAAAAATCCACGTGCAAGGCACGTGGATTTTTTTATGCTTCAAGCGCTTCTTCTTCCTGAATACTATCGTGCTGACGCATCATATGGAAGGTGTAAAGGTCTTTGGATATCTCAAACAAATTATAAACATCCTCAGCTGCATTCAGCTGATCGTAGATATGCTTTTTTGTCTCATTTGCCAGGACTACATAAGGGAGCTTTAAAGCAGCATTTTGGGATCTGAAGTTCACTTTTCTTATGCGCATATAGATGGTATCAATGCCCAGTTCGTAGAAAAGCTCCTGAAAAAATGCTTCCTTTGCCGGCTGGTTATAGCCTTTCCCGTGGTAAGGCTTGCCAAGCCATGTACCGAGAAAACCGGCACCGTCTTTTACATCAAATAAATTAATGGTTCCAATCGGGGAGCCCCATTCGTCCACAATGGTTCTTGAAATCATTTCTCCCCGTTCTTCTGCTTCTAGCGTTTGTTTGGTCAGGAAAAACAGTTCATCTGCTGATTGAGCTTTTTGACGCACAAAAGGGAAGACGTCTGGATGCACCATCAACTCGAAAAGCGCGTGGCTTTCGTGGATGTCTCGTTTTTTGATCATGGTTTACCCCTCCATAAAAGGGCAGTATCCTAGCAGGAACTGTGATACTCACCCTCGAAATTTTTCATAACGTTCATAAAAAATTTCGGGGTGGGAATCGAACCCACTAGAACCAGTCAAAAACCTGGTGGCGCACCATTTGCCTTCCCTCCATTAAAGACTCTCAAAACAGTCCCATGGCATCATTGTATTAAAACTACCAGTAGTTTGTTCTACATATTTGCATTTAAATCATACAAAAAAAATCTTGTTTTGAAAATAGTTTTTTAGTACTTTTTTTGTATGGATTTTGTAAATAGTTTATTCACTTTGATAGACCATCATTCCTTTTATCATTGTAAAGGACGGCTTTGCCATAAAGTGAAATGGATGGTGGCTCCAGAGAACTAAATCTGCTTCTTTTCCCGGCTCAATACTTCCTACTGTCTTATCAATGCCCAGGTTTCGTGCGGGCCCCATTGTGATGGCTTCAAGCGCTTTTTCAATCGACAATCCCTCTCTTACTGCGATAGCAGCACAGACATTCAAGTATTGAATAGGGGTGTACGGATGATCGGTCGTAATCGAGATATCGATTCCTTCATCTGCAAGCTGATGATAGGTTTTCCACGATTTATTTTTAAGCTCCACTTTTGATTTGCGGGTAAATGTCGGTCCAATGCATACTTTGCTGTTTGAACGCTTCAGTTCTTCTATAATCAGGTGACCTTCTGTACAATGCTCGATTCGTAAATCAAGTCCGAACTCTTCAGCAAAACGGATGGCTGAAACAATATCATCTGCCCGGTGTGCATGAATACGTACAGGAATTTCCCGCTTTAACGCTTTTTTTATAGGAGAGAGCCGCAGATCTTCAGGGCTGCTGCAATGCTTCGCGTGATAAAATGCTTCCCGCAGCATGCCCATAATGCCCATCCGGGTAATCGAATCGTTGTTGCCGTTGCTATGCATCCGCTTAGGATTTTCTCCCAACGCAAGCTTTAGGCCGGATGCCTCATTCACAATCATAGATTGAATGGTTTTCCCATATGTTTTAATAACGGCACTGACACCGCCGATCACATTGGCACTGCCCGGCAGAACATTCACCGTTGTAATGCCGTGTGCGATCGCATTGCGAAACCCTTCATCCAGAGGATAAATGCCGTCAATTGCACGGATGTGAGGCGTCATAGGCTCAATGGATTCATTGGCATCATTGCCGGCCCAGCCGGTTCCTTCATCGTAAAGTCCCAGATGAGTATGCACGTCAATCATTCCTGGGATCAAATGCTGCCCGGAGCAATCGTAAATCGTGCAATTTTCCGGAGGAAGAATATTCTCACTTACCTCTTTAATGATTCCGTTCTCGATCAATACATCTCCATATTCGATCATAGGAGCTGTTATGGGATAAATTAACGCGTTTTTCAGCAGGATTGTGCTCATCGTACCCTCTCACTTCGTCTCATATTGTAAAACAGATTCTGGTCTATTGTCTTTGTTATAGCGTATGTAAAAAAAGCCCGGCCGCCTCAGCGTTTGTTCCGCTTTCATTTCTCAAATTTACGTAGAAAACACGGATAAAAATAAAGAGCAGAAGGGGAAAGATGTGGTTAAAAAAAGCGCAGCAATTCTTATTGGAAGTCTTTTCCTCAGTTTTGGCGTAAATGCTTTCCTTGTCCCTTATCAGCTGCTTGATGGCGGAATGATTGGCCTTGCTTTAATTCTACATTATTTTTGGGATATACAGGCGGGATTATCCATGATTTTTTTAAGTGCACCCTTATTTATTTATGCCTGGTTTAAAAAACGGACTTATTTTTACAACAGTCTGCATGGATTGCTGGTTTCATCCCTGTTAATTGACTGGCTTTCTCCGCTTAGGTACTGGTTTGATTTTTCGCTGCCGCTCAGTGCGATACTTGGAGGTCTCTTTATCGGGGTGGGAATTGGCACCATGCTGAGACATGAAACGAGTACAGGCGGAACCGATTTGCTTGCTCAGATGATTGCTGCGGTTGTGAAGCTTAATGTTGGGATAGTGATCTTTATTGTGGATGGGTTCGTTGTACTGCTCGGGTACAGAATCGTGGGGATTGAAAGCTTTCTTTATTCGTGCCTTGTCATCTGTCTGGTGGGCCTGACGACGTCATGGATGGTACGGGATACATAATAAAGAGTCTGGGACAAAAGTGTCTCAGACTCCTTGACCGGTCCACTGCGCTCCAGGTGGACGCTTTCCGCAGGGACGGCGCTGAGCCTTCTTGGGCCCTGCCCTGCGAAGTCTCAGCTTGCCGTCATATCCTGCAGTCGCCACCTTTCGCTCCGCTCACCTCATACTATTAATAGATACTACATCATTTTTATACTTCTTTTAGTTTTGTCCCAGCGCCTACAGATTACAATTAAAAATTATATTCCTCAACGATCTTTTCGGTAATCAGCTTGTATCCTTTGTCATTCGGATGAAGCTTATCACTAAAATATTCAGTGGATTTTTCTTCAAATAATCCATTCGTTGAAATAAATTTCAATTGTTCTTCTTCAGCAGTCACATTTACAGTCGTACGATTCCAATCCTTTACAATTTCATTAAGCTCCTCTGTTTCCGGATAGGGGTTATAGAGGCCAAGCATTAAAATAGGTACGTTTTGATTTTCAGACCGGATAATGCTCAAAATTTCTTTTATATTGGATTCATAATCCTTTTGACCGCGCTCAATGGCAGACAGATTAAGTTCTGTTAAATCGCCGCCGTTGCTTTCAATCAGATCATTTGTGCCAATAAAGATGATGACGTATTCTGCTTTTTTTATCCTTTCACGAATACTTTCGTTCTTGATTTGCTCGAGAAGACCGTCAGACTGCTGCCCGGGAATGCCGTAATTATGAACGGTAACCGTATGATGCTGATCTTCGGTCAATAAATTCTCCAGGTTGTCTGCATACCCCTGGCCCTGATCACCTACGCCTCTCGTGAGTGAATCTCCCAGGGCAACCAGCTCCTGATGCTCAACCGGCTGCTTTTCACTCTTCAGCACTCCAGACAGGATGGATCCGGCAATAATGACAGCAAATAAAAGAAAACCAACTACAATTGCTTTTTTCATACAAACCTCCGCACGGATAAAGCCCCGCAATAAAAGCGGGGCTTTATTGTTCACTTTTTTGATCGTTGTTCATTTACCCACCAGTCAATATGATTCATATCAAATGAATACATTCCTTTAACCGGGTTTTGATGAGGAATTATTTTTTTATGGATTAGAGTGCGAATCTTCTCATCAGAAAGGGGGTAGTTTTTTGATGCAAGATACTCAATTAATTTCTCAATTCCATATAGTTTACCCATCTCATCACCTCCCACCCAGCTCTCCTTATTCAATAAAGAAAGCTAAGCGCCAGGTACAAGATGAATGGCATTCTTTTTTATACCCCGCTTTTCACATAAGTAGTCGTGGGTATTTTTTACAGATGAAAAGCGTCCTTCTTCCTCAAGCAAAATATGGCAGGACTGGCTGAAAGATTTAAGGACAAAAAAAGATTATTTTTTATATAGTGGTTTATTTTACGAACATTTGTTCTATAATACAGTATAGGGAAAAGACAAAGAGTACAAAAAAGCAGAAAAAGAAAGGGGGAGCTTGAAATGAACCGTGACAGGGGAGATCTTAAATGGCAGTCTGCAATGATACTGCCTGAATTTGCTCAATTATTAAGCGAGGCAAAGGAAGAATACAAACAGGTTCCAAAGCCGATTTTAGATGAACAGCAGGTCGAAGAAAACGAACAAAGCATCCTCGCAGCGATGGAATATAATTTCTTCTCGGAATTTAAAATTTTTCATAACAAAGCCATTACGCAAATAAGAGGGTATGTTCACTTCATTGACTACCACAACAGGCATTACCGGATTTACGATGAGAAGCACAAGGAACATATTATTTCATTTAACAATCTTCTTAGTGTAATGAATCTGGATGAAATTATTCCTCTTTAAGAAAAGGTGAAGAAGATGGATTATTCAATATATCCCAAACGTGTTTATGCCTGTGTTGACATGAAATCATTTTATGCAAGCTGTGCAGCCGTGGAAATGAAGCTCGATCCTTTAACATGCTATCTGGCGGTTGTAGGAAACACCGAAGCCTCGGGAAGCGTGGTGCTCGCGGCTTCTCCTATGCTGAAAAAGGATTTTAATATAAAAACGGGCTCAAGGCACTATGAAATTCCGCGCAATGCAGGCATTCATATTGTGAACCCAAACATGCGCCACTTTATGCAGATGTCTGTTGAAATCACGAAATTATACTGGCGGTACGTCCCGCCGGAATTTGTCCACACCTATTCCGTAGATGAATCTTTTTTACGGCTCGATAAAGTGGAAAGCCTGTGGGGAAGCCCGGAAAAAATAGCTCAAATGATTCAAAACGATATGATGAAGGAGTATGGGCTCTACTGTACGATCGGCATCGGACCAAATCCATTGATGAGCAAACTGGCACTTGATTTGGAAAGTAAAAAAGCACCCAGCGGCATAGCGCGGTGGGAATACAGCGATGTACAGTCCAAGCTTTGGCCGGTGCGGCCGCTTTCCGAAATGTGGGGCATCGGCAGACGGGTTGAAAAACGGTTAAACCGCATGGGAATCTTTACAATTGGAGAACTGGCCAATCACCGCCTCGACGCTCTGGAAAAAGAATTCGGGATTTTGGGCAATCAATTATATTATCATGCCTGGGGAATCGACCTCAGTGACTTGTCGGGCGCATCCGTCACGCAAAAGCAAGTTCAGGTGAGCTATGGAAAAAGCCAGATTTTAATGAGGGATTATAAAGATCCAACAGAAGTGAAGCATGTCATATTAGAAATGTGCGAGGATGTGGCAAAGCGGGCGAGGGACGCCAAAAAAGCAGGAAGAACCATCTCACTCGGCATCGGCTATAGCAAGGATGAGGGCGGGGGAGGTTTTTCACGGGAAAAGAGCATTGAAGTCCCCACCAATATTACACAGGAAATTTACGCTGTGTGCCTGCTTTTATTCGACGAGTTTTATGAAAAGGACCGAACCGTCAGACAAATCAGCATCACGCTGTCTAAAATTGTGTCCGATTCAAACATGCAGCTGGACTTATTTAATGAAAAAAAAGCAAAGCAGATTCAGCTCGGATACGTAATGGACTCCATCCGAAACAAATATGGATCAAAAGCGCTTCTGCGCGCCGTATCCTACACACCTGCCGGAACAGCCGTTCATCGATCCACTCTGATCGGCGGCCATAAAGCATAGCAGTAAAAAGAAAAAGCGGCATCTCGTTCGATTTGAATGAGATGTCGCTTTTTTCGTATGAATTCCTGTCATTTGGGCTGGAGTTTATCTTGATCTATCCGCATGTGACTGCCGTTCAAGCAGATGCGGAAACAACAGTCGGGTTTGCGGTGAAAGATCCGGCTGTTTAAAGCGATCCTCAAGCAGCTTCATTGCTTCTTTTGCCATCTCTGACAAATCGACCTGCATCGTTGTAATTGCTGGATCAAGCATCGTGCTGTATGCGGTATCGTCAAAGCCGACTACGGTCACATGATCAGGTACAGCAATGTTGTGTTTAAGAAGGTGATTTGTAAGGATCATGGCTGTACGGTCATTTGAGCAGACGAAGGCATCAGGCAGATGATTCAGATCAATAGTAACATCCTGTTCCCAATTCAGTTTCACGCTATCAATGGAAGAGGGGAGGAGATCAGCCTGATCTAAACTGCTTAAAAACCCAAAGTAGCGGTCTTTACTACTGCGGGTTTCATTCGTATCCGTAACAAAGATCAGCTTACGATGGTTCTGTTCGATCAGCCAGGATGTCAGCTGGTACGACGCGCGGTAGTTTTCGGTTTCAACAGAGTCAATAGACAGGGAGGGGACGGAGAAATCAATCAGCACAGTGGATGGAATAGTTTTTTGTATTAGTTGAACATACGGTACAGGCAGTTCACCAATAATGAAGCAGCCATCCCAATGCTGTGAATTAAAAGGGAACGTACCTGAATGAATTTGGTCCGAATTAATGAGATAAAGTTCATGATGGTACTGATCAGCTATATTAAATTTTTTCGTCATTTCTCCGTACAAATTCGGATAGGTAAAACTTTCATTGCGGAAAGAGTGCTCATGCATGACAATCATTATTTTTTTAGTTTCAAATTCTTCCGGCACTGGAATATTTACGGAAAGGGGATAGCCTAATTTTTGAGCCAGCTGAGTGGCATTCTGACGTAATGTGTCACTCACGCCGCTCTTTCCGTTAAGTGCTTTTGATATGGCCACTTTCGAAACACCGAGTTCATTTGCCAGCGTTTGAAGGGTAATTTTTTCGTTCTTCATTGGTTGCACCACACAATCTGAATAGAATTAATTAAGTTAACAATAACACTTTTTAGTTTATAAAGTAAATCAAAGAAGTTTACGAAATATACGTTAGTTAACAAAAGGTTAACAGATTAATAGTTTTAACTAATAGATTAACTAAATTAACTATATTAATTAATATTCGTAAATAAGAGTTAATTTTTGATTAATTTAAACTTAAATGTAATTAACAATTAAGTTAAAGCGTGGGGTTAAAAGGAAAGCTAAACACTCCAAGACCAAGCCAAGTGTAAAAATTTTTAAAGGAGCACGTAAAAACCAGAAAAAGAGCATATAGATGAATAAGCCCTTCTCATTACCCAATAAATTAAAGAAGAGAGTGGATTGAAAATGACGACAGAAGTACTGATGTTTGCTTCCATCCTGTCACCGGTCATTCTGGGATTAATTGAAGTAGTAAAACGTTTAGTACGGATACCGAAAAAATACATACCGCTTCTTTCACTTGGAGTAGGACTGTTGATTGGATTATTGTCCGCGTCTTTAACAGAACTCGATCTTCCACTGAGATTGTGGGCGGGGGGCATAGCCGGTCTCAGTGCCACGGGCCTGTTTGAAATGGGAAGTAAAAACCCGGGCAAAACAAGAGGCAGGACAGCCAAAAAATAATACAACCGGTCCGGTAAAAGAAGCAGTGCAAAGAGACAGATTCACAATGTGGTGAATCCGTCTCTTTTTTTGTTAACTTAATTAATTCAAACAATGTCCGACTGGAACTTTTTGTATTATGATAGAAGTGGAAGGATAAATTTTGCAAGTGAACGAATAAAAGCCTCTGACGGGATTCGAACCCGCACTCCTTTCGTAAGCATAGACCAGGGGGGAACACGCTTCCCTACGGAATTTCACCGACGGGAATTTCACCCGTCTCAGCTCATTTGCTTTTCGGTGCTTCTGAAACCCTTGCCTTGTGCGACCCGCTGCTACAATGTTTTACGGCGCTCTTCCCTTCTTGAGCTACAGAGGCGAGATGTACTTTATTATACAGATTGGAAATGATGCTGCTAAATAGTATATTCCTTAAAAAGTCGCCGTTAGGAGGCATTACGTGAGTAACGAGAAAAAAATGATTTGTACTGCACTTGAAGCATATGGGGAAAATCCAAAAGCGTTAACGAGGTATGAAAAACTAGCTGAAAATTTTCATGGAGATCACCATTTTCAAATTCAGTTAGAGAATACATGTTATTCTGCGAGATTCATAGGCTCTCACCGCTATGATCATGACGTATTCGGGGAGTTGACGGATGATGTTCTTACAGAACAGATGAAGTTTTGTGATTTTTTAAATGAAAACGAAATCCCATTTATGCGCCGGAAACCACCTGCTGATGGAAATCCGTACATTCACTTGAACTGGAAAGATTCTGCGTACCGGTTTCTTCTTTTCGAATGGATGGAAGGGAGACATATTACTCACTGTACCGGAGAAGTCGCTTATAAAATGGGGAAAATGGTACGCCGATATCATACAATGACTTATACATACAATGCATCTTTACCTAAGGTTTCCCATCTTGAAGGATATGAGAAATTTATTAAAATGATTAGAACGGCAATGACTGATTCCACCATTAATGACCAGGAAAGATCCATGCTTCACACGTATTTACAAACAGCTGAACAGCATATAGAGCGGTCAGCTTCCTCAAATTTTGATTTCATTATGCAGTCCGATCTCAATCCGCTCAATATTCTATGGGATGAAACAAATACCATAACCGGAATCATTGATTTTGAACATATTGGCTATACAGACCGAATGGAAGGGCTGGCATGGCTTATTAAGTGGTACACACGGCCATATGGAATAGGAAATAATGTGGGATCTCCGAAACTTGCTCAAAGCTTATTAAAAGGCTATGGTGCTGAAGATTTTTTGAATAAAGAGAAGTTAGTGCGGCTGCAGTCCCTGGTTTGGTTATCAGGCTGCATGAATTGGGGATTTACGGCAAAAACACTCGATC
Organism: Jeotgalibacillus proteolyticus; assembly: GCF_050107735.1. Taxonomy (GTDB): domain Bacteria; phylum Bacillota; class Bacilli; order Bacillales; family Jeotgalibacillaceae; genus Jeotgalibacillus; species Jeotgalibacillus proteolyticus_A. Next base: position 468,479 of record NZ_JBNILO010000002.1, on the reverse strand, counting down.
TATTAAAGGAACACGATGGAACGGGTCAAATGGAATTGAACGGGCATTTAGTTACGTATCAAGAACGGGGAGAAAAACTTAAGTCTCTCGTTGTAAAGTAAAATAGTTAAGTAAGCTATGGCTAACGGTTCTGGGTAAAAAACGAGTGGAGGTGGTGGGCTATATTGGGAAACGCTCCCGGCTTAGTTTTGGACCATCTATAATTTGGTTTTATTACTAACTTTTATAGTTGCAGTAATAACTATTTCCTTTTTATTAACTAGAAAATTTAATAAAGCGAGAGTGGATTAATTTACTGTAAACCGATTGTTAACAAATTAAAGTATTTAAATTATTTACCTAAGAACACAGGATATTTTGATAAAAGGGGATGTGAAAATGTCAAAACCTGTTTCATTTAGCATTATTGGCGGTTCCAGTTTTCGGGCGGGCTATTATCTAAAAATCGCACGTGAGCTTCCGGAAAGATTCAAAGTGGCAGGCATGGTGGTGCGTGACGTACAGAAAGCAGCAGACTTGGAGGAAACATGGGGAGTCACTGCTTATCCTAATGTAAACGAGCTTTTAAAAAAAGAGCAGCCGGATTTTATCGTGATATCTGTAAGCGCTTCCGCATGCGCCGAGTATTTGCTTCAATTGGCAGACATAGGCATACCCGTATTAACAGAAACTCCTCCCGGGTCGAGTTTGTCTGAATTACGGTTGTTGTATGAAAAACTTAATGTAAAAAAAGCGAAAGTGCAGGTAGCCGAACAATATCATCTTCACCCAACAAATGTTGCACGACTTGCTGTTATCAATTCAGGAATGCTTGGAGAGGTAACCGAAGCAACTATTTCAATCTCACATTTGTATCATGGGGCAAGCCTGATGCGAAAAATGCTTGGCCTGCATTTTGAAAATGCTGAAATAAAAGCCATGCGCTTTCATTCTCCACTTACTGCAGGACCTAATCGCAGCGGGAAGCCGGAGGAAGAAAGAGTGATTTCTGCTGAACGTGATCTGGCCTGGGTGTCATTTGGCAGCAAGCTTGGCATTTATGACTTTACAAAAGACCAGCACCGCTCGTGGATCCGCTCAAACCATTTATCCCTGAGAGGCACGAAGGGAGAATTATTTGATGACCGGCTGGTGTTCCTGCAGCGTTTTGATCGTCCTATGACTGTGGACTTGAAGCGGATCAATAAAGGAGAACAGGAAAATGCGGAGGGTTATTTTTTGGAAGGGATCACAGCGGGAGAAAAATGGGTGTATCAAAATCCGTTTGCACCAGCCAGATTATATGATGATGAGATCGCCATCGCATCCTGCCTGGAAAAAATGGCAGACTACATTTCCGGTGGACAAGGCTTTTACAGCTTTGCTGAGGCAGCGCAGGATTTTTATCTGGGCTCAATGATTGAAAAAGCCATAGCAACGGGAGAAACCTTCCAAACCGAACGGCAGCCCTGGGCAGAAGAAGAGCAATAAGTCATCTTTCTGGCTGAGATGTCTATAAGGAGAAACAGATGAAATTAAAAATCTTTTTATTACTAACAGGGGTATTTTTTATCTATATTTCAATAAATAATGATCTAGTAAAAGAAACTGTATATCAATATGAAATGGATAAACGTTATGAGATTACAGAGTTAAATCTAATGAAGAAAGGTATTTCCACAAAATATAATTTTGAAAATATAGAAATAGATCTTTTTTATGAGCTAATAGACCAACCTCCAGTCATTGAGAGTATGAACGAAGTTGTTAAACTTGCTAATGTATTGATAACAATAAATAATCGCGTGGAAACGATTTTGGAAAGATCTGCAGTAAAAACATTTGATATTAATAATAAGGAAGAAAATCTTAATCAGTACGATCCCTTTATAAGCTATTGGCTAATTACTGATAAAGAAAAAAACGACTATTCGTTTGCGATTATTTTAAATACCACGCAAAATAATTATTATATGTTAGTGCCAAAAGAAGACCAATCATTTCAAATGGTCACGATAAATGAAAATGGGAACGTAAAAACAGAAGATTACACCTGGGAAACAAGATCAAAATTACAAGGAAAGCTGGTTCCTTTTTCAAGTTACTCAGGTACTACTGGCTATTATACAGATTCCCTTAATTCTTACCCCTCTGGTTTTGACATCATCTCTACTTTAACCTTTCCCATCTTGTCATTTTTAATTGGATTGGTGTTCTTAGTCTGCTTCATAGCTTTGGCGGTGGATGATTATAAGGCAAAGAGAAGTGTTGCTTAATTCTTCTTTATAATTTTTTACAAAAATTTACTAGTTTTAAGTTACAGATAGGTGTTTTCTTATTATCGTTAAAATGCATAAGTGAAAAAGAACTGAAAAGATACTGTTTGGACATGAAAATGGTAAAAAGAAACCTGTACATACAGAAAGCCCTGTCGATTTGAGAGGGCTTTTAATGCCAAAGATTTATTACTTAAAGATCTCTTTTAAGCTGCTTCTACATATTTTTGCTTTGCTGAAGAAGCTTGGATACGCCTGTGCGTTCCCAATCTTCTACAGTTTGATAAGCTTCCTCAGGTGAGTACCCTTTTCCAACAAGAACACCCATTAGGATAAATTCCTGAAGAATATGCGTGGCATTTATTCCTCTTTTAACATCCTCCAGCCCCTCATTCACTAAAAATTGAGTGTGTTGAACCCATTCATCCGGAGTTTTTCCTGATATAACGGGATTCTGTCCATGACTTTCCTCAGCGTCCGCTTTTGTAGCATGAACCGTAGCGAAAGGATGGTTGGGTGGAGCATAGATTGAATAAAGCTTTAGCGGTGTGCTGCCTGTATTTGTGAGATTATGCCAGGTGCCGGCAGGGATGATAATAGCAAAGTCGTCGGAAACATTTTGACTAAATGTTAAGTTGTTTTTTTCCTTGCCCATTTGGACCATTCCCTGTCCCTGTTCAAGACGCAGGAATTGATCAACATGCGGATGGGTTTCTAAACCGATATCTTCCCCGGGGTTGATACTCATTAACGTCACTTGTAAGTGCTATCCTGTCCATAATGCAGTACGGTACGTATTGTTCTGCTTTGTTGCCTCGTTAATATTTATAACAAATGGATTTGGCCAATAATCTTTTAATGCATTACGCCAATCATCGTTTGAATATGAAAAAGAATAATAGCTGTTTGTATAGTTCGTTCCGTAAGGATAATTCCCGTAGCCGGAACGGATATTGTCGGTATACATTGGTGTATCCGTGTATGAGTAATATGAATTCGGAACATTAGACATTGTTTTCAATCCCTTCACAGTTAATAAAATTATCCTATGCACTGTTTGTGGGATATGTACGTAATGCGGTAATTAAGCTGCAGCTCTTCCGGCTGTGATCCCTTTCAGATACACAAAACTAGTTCTCATTTTATGAATGACCTGCCAATACTTATTTGAGATGAGTTCCTTGATTCTGAATATCTGATTAGTACTTGCACTCCTTGTAGTTAAATATTTATCATCCAATAATATTGAATTTGCATGCAGAAAATCATAGATAAAATAAATTGCTTCATTATAAGAACAAGAAGATTAATGGTTATGTACAGGGACATTAGATATTATTTTCATCTTTTTTTACTAATTTCAATCATTTAAAGGAAAATAGAAATAATTGTAGAAAATGCTAATAAAGGTGGTTGAATTCATGGATGGAAAGGTAGAAGATTTGAACGTTCTAGACAAAATAAAAAAAGAGACGGTCTTTGGAAAGATGGGTATACTTAAATTCATAAGAGGAAAACCAAATGAAATTAAAAATGTTATTTATGGCAGGGGCATTTTTTTATCTATATTTCAATAAATAACAATCTAGTAAAAGAAACGATTTAACAGTACCTGACATTCTTTTATGAAAATCATTAAGTTAAAGCATTCGAAGACACCATGAAAACAACTCGTGAACATAACCTTTTACACAAAGTGAGAATAAGCACTGTTTCTTTCATTAAATTATATTTGTCACATCACTAATCCCATAATCTCCTGTATAGTTAAAGCAATAACTGGAAAAACAAACGCTACAAACAACCAAGGGGAAGTTCACATGCGTAACATCATCCTATCAAACGAAAGCGGCGCCGATCTGCCGAATGATCTAGTTGAAAAGTACAACCTGCAAGTCGTTCCCATGCACATCATTATGGACGGAAAAGATTATCTGGACGGTTCTTTACCAGTCCCAGACATCTATGACTACTACGACCGCACGAAGAAAATACCCTCCACCACCGCCACGAACATTCACAAATACCAGGAGTTTTTCACATCAATCAAAGAAAAGTACCCTGACTGCACCATCATACATATCGGCTATACATCACAGGCATCCTCATCCTTTCAAAACGCAGTCATCGCTGCAGAAGAATTCGAAGGCCTCCACCTGATCGACGCACTAAATGTAACCGGAGGATTAGCAGCAGTTGTCTTATATGCCGCTGATTTACTAGAAAAAGAACCTGACATTGAACCGGCCTTAATCGAAAAAATAGAAGCAGTCGTTCCAAAATCAAAACTCGCCTTCATCCCAGGCAGCCTGGAATTCCTGAAAGCAGGAGGCCGCGTCAGCAACATGGCTTCCCTGATCGGCGCACTGCTGAAAATAAAGCCATGTATAGAACTAAAAGATGGCAAGCTCGTCTCCACAAAGAAATACCGCGGGAAAATGAGCGGAGCGACGGAGAAGCTTTTTAGTGATTACTTAAAGGAATTTGATATTGATCGAGAGCAGCTTTACCTGATTTACTCGATTGGTCTTGATGAAGGAATCAAGCAACGAATGGATGAAGTTGCGAAAGAGAATGGATTTAAAAATGTGAGATGGATTCAGGCTGGTGGGATGATTTCGACGCATTCTGGGCCTGGGGGATTTGGGGTTGCGGGGTTGGAAACATCATAGGTGTAAAATCATAAAAAGGAGTGAAAAGTAATGAATTCAGAATTAGTTTATACGTATATAAACGATATAGCTAAAAGATTACATGATCCTAATAAATACGGCTCTGCTTCAGTAATGGTTGGAGCAGGATTTTCAAAAAATGCAATAAGTTTGGCAGAGCAATCTGTATCCCCAAATTGGGAAGAACTTGCTAAAACTATGTACGAGTCTTTATATCCATGCCCAGACTCAGACTACGAAAAGGAGAATTGGAATAGGATTTTATTAAAGAAAACCTCTGGGAAAAATGTATTGAAACTTGCTGAAGAATATAAAGTTGCTTTCGGAAGAAATAAATTGGATAAATTCATTGAGGAAAACATTAAAGATGACAAGTTCCTTCCAGGAAACCTGCATGTGAAATTATTAGATTTAAATTGGAACGATGTATTTACTACTAATTATGATACTTTATTGGAAAAATCGATTGAAAATGTTGCTCTTAAAAAGAATTATAAAATATTAACTTCTCAAAATGATCTGCCTGGCAGCACTCATCCTAGAATAATAAAGTTGCATGGAAGTATTCCCAATGCTAAACCATATATTATTTGTGAGGAGGATTATAGAACTTTTCCTATAAAATATGCACCTTTGGTAAATACTGTCCAACAGTCTATGCTTGAAACACAGCTTTGCTTAATTGGTTTTTCAGGGGATGATCCTAATTTTCTAAATTGGTTAGGGTGGTTAAGGGATAATATGGGCGAAAATTGCCCTCAGATATATCTCTGTGGAATCTTTAGTGAGATGAGTGAATTTGAAAGAAAAATGTTAGAAAGTCAAAGTATTACTGTTGTAAATATAGAAGGTCTTGTAGAAGGGAATTCATCAAGTAAATATCATGATGCTATTGATAAATTCCTAGAATTACTAAAAAAATATGGTTATAAAAAGAATTTGTTTGAAGAAATACCATTTGGGAAGTCTTATAAACCACTAATTGAAATTGATACAGATGAGTATTATCAAAAAATGCTCAACTATACAACTGAAATTATAAAAGAGGTTTCTCGGTATTCCGTACTACCTACAAGTAATATAGGTGATTTTCATAGCAAAATAAAAGAACACTTTGAATTTGTACTTCGTCTAGATAACAATCACAATAAATTTATTTTAATAAGCAAGCTAACAATTTTATTAAGGAAATGTTGTATGCCATTAATGGACGATGATGCCAAACGCCTCGATGAATTATTGAGTATTTATACTTATGATAATTTGCCAAAAAATACTGCAAGAAACGACTTTAAAACGATGTGGTTTGAAATTGCAATGTATTTAGCGGAGATGCATAGAATTGACAGTAATTCAATAAAATACAATGAAGTTATAGGATATATAGACGATAACTTGACGCATTTTGATGAACACAAAAAAGCGGAATATTATATTGAACGTTGCAAAAGTAATATTTCAGAATTTAACTACTTAGATGCATTGAATTATATTAATGCCATTGATGAGAGTGTCTCTGTTGAAACTCAAATATTAAAAGCCTGCTTATTAAGCCAATTACAGATGAATCGTGAGGCATTAGAGATACTCAAAAAATGTTCCGCCTATCTGGCTCAAAAATCATATTCAGAAAATAAGACTGCTGAGATAATGAGCCATCTCAACCTATGCGCAAGATCTTTAAATATATATGGGGCCAATTTAAATGATTTTTCGGATCAAGAATTCTCAAATAACCTTTATAATGTGAGGAAAATATTGAACGAGAATAAAGATAATTTAATAAACAGTTTGTTCGCAGAGGACTATAAGAAGTTCGGAGAATCTCAATCTTTTAATCCTAACACTTACACATATACATATGGAACAACCCCAGTTGAAGTTATGAAGGCTTTTACCAATACATTTCGCTATTTAATAATTCAAGACAGACTGTGTCTGCCGGTATTTAGGGATCACAAACAATTAATCGCCGAGGCATGTAATAAAATCATTCCTGCTAGTGAAGTTCCTTTATGGAAATGGTCTTTTATTGTTAGGACAAATGATCCTAAAGTAATCAAGTCGTTTTTCACAAAGGAAAGAATTGTAACATCAAATATAGAATGGACTCGGAAATTCTTTGACCAACTTTTATTAATGCTAAATGAAATGCAAAAATCGAGACAGGACAATCATACAAAGAAATTTATATCAAAAAAATCAATTATGATTGTTTTAACTAGGTTTTGTAGTGTCTTAGATGATGAAAGGATTATTAAGTTTCTCGATAATATATATGAGGATATCCCAAAAGCGAGTGACCTGGATGTAACTGAAATAAAGCATAGTTTAAGTGGTATTTCATATTATCTCAACTCGAATATAATGGAAAAATATCTTACCAAAATAATCAATCAACCTACTAACCACAAAGTCCATTTAGCAGAATATTTTTACCGTATTAAAAATGCTGTAATTCAAAGAGAGGTAATATCTGATGAATTACTATTAAAAATTATTAACCAAATAAAAAGTAAAGACACTAACATACGTGAAAAAGGTTTAACTAAAATGGTTTTATTGAGCGACAACAATTTAATTAATAATTTTAATGACAAGTTTTCAGATGCCATTTGGGAGCAAACAGATAAATTCGGTATTCCAATCTCGAATAATTATGCAATTTGGGCGTGGGAGAGATTTCCGCATAGCTCAATGGTTAATTTTAGTGAAATTTATCTATCTTATCTAAGAGATCTCAATTTCCCTCGTTGTGTACAAGGAGGAGCTATTCATGGATTTACAAGTGTAGATTATAAAATTCAAATATATACTAATAATTTCTATGAGTTATCAGACTTTGGAGATAAACATGTTGCTGAAGTAGATTGGAATAATAGTCTGTTAGATTCAATAATAGAAAATCTATTAGATTATGTGGAAAATGAGAAGAAATTAATAATTGAACACAAGTTTGATATCTTTGGTCAAGGTGAAACGGCCATAAGATATTTTTCAAAATTAAGTGAGCTAGTAGCTTATGTTATTACTCAGGCAATTATTAAAGGCCATTACACTGAAAATACAGCAAGCCTAGTGAATAGAATAAAATTAGTATTCAATGAAACCGAAACTTCAACATTATGTATAGATATTGTTGAAAAGCTTATTAATGATGACTGGAAAGATTACTATAAAGAAATTATGAAGAAAATTATGTCAGGATCTATAGAATATACATCACAGGCATTTTCTGCTTTAGATATAGTAGTAATTTATAAGAAATACAAAAATGAAGAAATTACTATTGAGGAAGAGCTTATAGAATTAATAAAGTCTCTAAAGTACATGGATGTAAAGAATAGTAGAGCGATCTTATTGCATCTACCTCAAATTATTACCAGAGATATGTTCATTACCTCTAAATTTAGAGATGTAATTATATCTTCGCTACACGATTGTATAGAGATTTATGAAGTTGCAATAACTGACATTAATAAGGATTATTTAGATGCTTTATTCAACTTGTCTAAATTAGCCAAACAGTATTATGATAAATTGAAAAATAGTGAGCTTGTAATTCCTAAAAAAATGAATAATTTAATGGGAAAAATAAAAACGTTGCCCCTTAATGAAGTTAAAAATATTTGGTAAGTAGTCCTTTTTTTGTGAAAACTTTATATAATGATTAATAAAGAGAAAAAAGCGTTGATCCCCAATCAACGCTTTTTTCTATTACAATACATGCACCGAAAAATCCAAATCCGCCTGCAAATGCTTCTTCATTAATTCCTCAGCTTTCTCGGCATCTCTATCCTTAATCGCTTCATAATTCTCCTCATGCTCATCAATCAATCCAGGTCCAATTTACTCATGATTTGGTAAAAGAGCTATTTAAAGTTAAGAAGCCTCTAAGAAAACAATTTCTTTGATTATTATATGAAAAAACAATCCCTCATCTAGTAGCAGAGGGATTTGCTCAAGTTTTTAATTAGTGTTTTTATAGGCCATTTGTACTTCGCGTATAATGGCCTCTTCCAATACCAATGCAGCTGCGGTACCCACTGAATCCACGGCAAAATCACCTGTTAATCCGCTTGTATCGGTACCTGTGGCTAGGCAGAAAACTGTATCTCCGTCCTCTTGAAGATGTGAAGGGGAAATGGCTCGGGCCAATCCGTCATGAGCGATAGTTGCTACTCGACTGGCTTCAGATTTGGTCAGTATTGCATTTGTCGCGATAACAGCAAGTGTAGTACTCTTAGTCCTCAAGCCAAGTGGTACATCTCCGTCTAACATTGCCCGAGTTTGGTTGACGAAAGTTCCGTCAGGTCTTAGGGCTCCAGCGATAATGCTCCCCTTATTCCAGATGTCACCAAGTGCGTTTACAATCGCCAAAGCTGCCACCACAGGACCGCCGGGGATAGTCCATGATGCACTACCCAAACCACCTTTCATTGGTAGACCGTAAATTTTCCCTAAAGTTGCACCTGCTCCAGCACCAACGCTACCTTCCTTCACAGAACCTGCATTTGCAGCTTGACAAGCAGCGTAACCCATTTGTGTGTTTGGCCTTCGTGAACCTTTCGCGTAAACAATATCATAGATTACCGCTGCGGGCACAGAAGGCAATGGACCTACTCCTGTCTTATGGCCAATACCTCTCTCACTTAGCCAACGCATCACTCCATCCGTGGCTGCCAGTCCAAAATTACTTCCACCAGTGAGGAGGACTGCATGTATCACCTCCGTAGATGTCCCAGGTCGAATGGCGTCAGTTAGTTCAGTTCCAGGGGATCCCCCTCTAATATCCACGCCAGGGACAGCCCCTTCAGGGTAAAGAATTACTGTACAAACAGTGCGACCGCTTTCGTCTTCAGCATTTCCCACCATGATTCCGGGAACATCAGTAAGACCTCCCATATTTGATCTTGTCTCCTTTCCATTTTTCTATTAATGAAGGGAAATGTTGGTAAGAAGTAATATAATTTCGTTTAATACACTTGCTGTTTTTCATTAATAAGTGCATCTAATTAGTGAATAAACAGTTTGAATTCTGATGAATAATATCCTCCAGAGTACAATTTTGTGCTTACCGATAGTATGATACTCTGTTTAATGATATGACATTAAGCTTAGATTTTTAAATGAAGGAACACTATAAAAGAAATGCCAGCAAATTTAAGTACAAGAATACATAGTATCCTAAACTCCAGGGGTTAGGGGTTTTATCTTTGTACTAAGTTGCACATCAACTTTTAAAGGATCAAGTGAATCCTGTACATATTTAATAATACGGAACACTAAAGATATGGAAGTCGAAAACTCTCGTTTCATTAATTATCTCCATTTATCAATAAGTTATTGTCCATTAGAGCATCTTCATATGATGGTTTTAAGATTAAAGGATTATCCCAATCACAAGCTCCTGGACCATCTAAAGAATTAAAATTAATTCTCTCCCACTCTCCCTCATACTCGTTATCAATGTAGTATAAAGCGACAGCACTATAAGTTTCATTATTAATCCTAATCGGATTCTGGATGGTACGAAATTGCTCATTGGCAAAATTAAAAACTGTTGAATTCCTCTTATTTAATTTTTTAAATTGGCTCAAATTTTAATTCCCTCTTTTTCCTGACTCTGATCCGTAAGTACTGGTATCAGGTGTTATATACCTATTATAAGAGTAACGAGAAATTTTTGTTTTATATAAATGTAACTATAATCTAAATTTTTGATAAGAATTCTACATAAAAACAGGTAATAAATATCAAATTTACATATTAGTAGTGATCGATGAATGTAAATCTTAGAGACATATAATGGCACTGACAAGGATATAGTCTAATTTTTCAAAGTTATCTATAGAACCATATGATAGTTCTATTTTCGACATAAAAAGACAAAATAATAATTTTTATTCATTTATAATCACAGATAATTGATTAAATTTATGAAGTTCACAATAGGAGGACTGAAATGGGGAGAGATCCAATAGGAAGGAAAAAAAGAAGATATTTAAGGAAAGAGGTTGGATTTGGTTGTCCAGTTGAAGGATGTAGAGTTCCATTTTTAGAGTATCACCATTTTGACCCCCCTTACCGTGAAGGTAAGATGCATAACCAAGATGGAATGATCGCTTTATGTCCTACTCACCATAGACAGGCGGATCAGCAGACTTGGTCGGTTCAAGATTTACATGATATGAAAAATATCAAAGTCAGAGAACCTGCTAAAGGTAAACTTGAATGGAGTATCGCCGAAGCTTTTTTAGTTACAGGGTCTAACTATTTCTTGGGATCTTCATTTAATCTTAGGATTAACAACATTGAGTTATTTAGTTTGCAGCAAGATCATAAGGGCAGATTATCGATTAATGCACTGCTATGGAATGAAAATCGAGAAGTAGTTGCTGAAATTAAAAATAATGATATGCTAATAAATCATATGAGACTGGAAGATGTAGACTGCATGTCTTCTGGAAAAGAAATACTATTTAAGACTGCTAACAGATCAAATTTTATACAAGTTAGATTTGAGCGGAAGTCTATAGTAGATGTTATTAAAGATATTAAAGCTACGATGGATCCATTAGTGAAAAATACTTTGACTAAGTTAATTGAAGAGAAAGAAAAAAACGGAATGATAAATTTAATAAAGTTTAATGCAAAAATAAAGAATAATGAATTTATATTTGATGCAAGAGATGAAAATATTACTTTCGATTTTAGAAAAGTTGGTTTGGGTAAGGGCGAATACACAGATAGAGTTCATGCTAATGCTAGCTTAAAAATAAGTAGTAAAGCTGGAAAAGAATTAATCTACTTAGGCAACTGACTTATAACTTAAATATTTAGAAGTCTAAATATTTTTGAGGACGAAATGGGGACGAAATTCAAAACTGGGGACGAGAATGGACAAAGAAGCAAAGGTAAGCTGGAGACAAAAACCTTTACAAGACAACGTTTCATAGGACATAATGAGAATACAATTGAATCAGTGTTCCTTCGGGGCAGGGTGTAAGTCCCTACCGGCGGTGATGGACAGCTGTTGTGTCCTTAGTCCGTGACCCGGCGATGCCGGTGGATTTGGTGAAACTCCAAAGCCGACAGTGATAGTCTGGATGAGAGAAGGAAATATACGCGGACCGTTTCCTATTGCGGTGCCCGTTTATTTAGCGATTTTTTAAAAGCCCCTTTTGTACAAAAGGGGCTTTTTTGGCTTAATTCTTCCGATGAGGATGATTTGATGGATGAAAAATGGATGAAATTAGCGATTGAGATGGCAAGAAGTACGATGGGCCAGACCTCTCCCAATCCTGCTGTGGGGGCTGTTGTAGTCAATCATGGCCGTGCAGTTGGTATGGGCGCTCATTTAAAACCCGGTGAAGGCCATGCAGAAGTGCATGCATTGAAGCAGGCAGGCGATCAGGCAGAAGGCGGTACAATTTACGTGACGCTTGAGCCGTGCTCACACTATGGCAAAACCCCGCCTTGTGCGGATTTGATTATTGAAAAGAAACTGGCGAGGGTCGTTGTGGCATCTGTTGATCCGAACCCTCTTGTCGCAGGCAGAGGACTCAAAAAACTGGAAGAAGCCGGACTCGATGTGACTGTCGGTGTCTTAAAAGAAGAAGCGCTTCAATTAAATGAATTCTTCTTTCATCACACTGCCACTCAAAAGCCGTTCGTGACGCTGAAAGCAGCGATGACTCTTGATGGCAAGATTGCGACAAGCTCCGGCAGCAGTAAGTGGATTACGTCTGAGGAAGCGCGTGAAGACGTTCATCTCGATCGTCATCTGCATGATGCGATATTAGTGGGAGCAAATACGGTGAAGCAGGACAATCCATCATTAACTGCGAGACTTCACGGAGATGCCATTTCACCTGTACGGATTGTGCTTGACACTTCTTTGTCTATCCCGACAACTTCTGCTGTATTAACAGATGGTCTTTCTCCAACCTGGGTCATATGCGGAAGTGAGGCTTCTGAGGAAAAAGAATCACTTTTAACGGGGGTTGCTCATGTCCGTGTTATCAGAATGCAAGCGGAATCGATAGAGCTTCCTGAGCTTTTATCCCTGCTCGGGAAAGAAAAAATCCTTTCTCTTTATGTAGAAGGCGGCGCGAAGATTCACGGTGCTTTTTTAGATCAAAAAGCGGTGGACCGCATGATTATCTATATTGCGCCAAAGATCATCGGTTCAAGAGATGCTTTTTCTGTATTTAATGGAGAAGGTGTGCTGACAATGAATGAAGCAGTTGACCTTTCCATACAAGAAATAAAAACAGTCGGACGGGATATCAAAGTAACAGCAACGTTAACTTAAGAAAGGGTGAGAGACATTGTTCACAGGAATCGTGGAAGAAGTTGGGGCAGTGGTCTCCATCAACAGGGGCAGAGAGTCCATGGTGCTTTCCATTGAAGGACCCAAAGTGGTCAGCGATGTTCACCTCGGTGACAGCATTTCTGTAAACGGGGTTTGTTTAACGGTAACCGGTTTTTCCAAAAACACATTTACAGTGGATGTCATGCCGGAAACGGTCAAGGCATCGACGATTCATCAGTTAAAGGTCGGCTCGAAAGTGAATTTAGAGCGTGCGATGTCTGCGAACGGCAGATTTGGCGGACATTTTGTATCCGGTCATATTGACGGCACTGGGACCATTCGTTCCACTCAGCAGAAGGAAAATGCGATTTACATTTATATTGAAATGGACCCTTCTTTAATGCCTTATTTTATATTGAAGGGATCCGTTTCTGTAGATGGCACATCCTTAACCATTTTTGATGTGGAGGAATCGGCGATTATGATTTCCCTCATTCCACAAACCGTAGAAGAATCGGTGCTCGGTAAAAAGAGAGTGGGAGATCTCGTGAATATTGAATGTGATATGATTGCGAAATATATTCACCGATTTGTTCAGCCTGCAGCGTCTGCAAAGAAAAAAGGGGTAGACGAAGCATTTTTGCAAAAATACGGATTTATGAATTAGGGAGGCTGTCTGTATGTTCGATCGTATTGAAGAAGCAATTGAGGATTTAAAAGCAGGTAAAGTGGTGATCGTGGTCGATGATGAAGACCGGGAGAATGAAGGTGACTTTATCGCGCTGTCTGAAAATGTGACGGCAGAAACTATAAATTTTATGATTACAGAAGGCCGTGGACTGGTGTGTGTGCCAATTACTGAGGAGCGTGCAAAAGAGCTTCAGCTGAAGCCGATGACAGATACCAATACCGATTCTCACGGCACCGCTTTTACAGTGAGTGTGGATCATGTTCAAACGACTACCGGAATCAGTGCACCGGAGCGGGCTTTGACTGTAAGAGAACTGATCAAGCCAGAAGCCAAAGCGGCTGATTTTAACCGCCCTGGTCATATTTTTCCTTTAGTAGCGAAGCCGGGTGGTGTACTGAAACGTGCAGGTCATACAGAAGCAGCGGTTGATCTAGCCGTTTTATCAGGTGCAAAGCCTTCAGGTGTGATCTGTGAAATCATTAAAGAGGACGGTACCATGGCTCGTGTGCCGCAGCTTAAAGAAATCGCTGATAAATTTAATTTAAAGATGATCACGATTCAGGACCTGATTGCGTACCGCAGAAATAAAGAAAAACTGATTCAGCGTGAAGTGGAAGTACAGATGCCTACCGAATATGGGGAGTTTAGAGCTGTCGCTTATACAGAAACTCTGACAGGCCAGGAGCATGTCGCGCTTGTAAAGGGCGATATCTCATCAGTGGATCCTGTGCTGGTCCGTGTACATTCAGAGTGTCTGACGGGTGATGTGTTTGGTTCGAATCGCTGCGACTGCGGTCCTCAGCTTCATGCGGCACTTTCTCAAATTGAAAAAGAAGGCAACGGCATCCTTCTGTACATGAGACAGGAAGGGCGCGGAATCGGTCTTATTAACAAGCTTAAAGCCTATAAGCTGCAGGAAGAAGGACTCGACACCGTTGAAGCAAATCAGAAGCTTGGGTTTGCGGCAGACCTGCGCGATTACGGGATTGGCGCACAAATCCTAAAGGATCTTGGAGTAACCAATATGAGAATCCTGACCAACAATCCAAGAAAAATTGCGGGTGTAAAAGGCTACGGCTTAAAAGTAGTGGAACGTGTAGCCATTCAGATGCCGACAAAAGAACAAAATGCAAAATACATGGAAACAAAAAAATCAAAGCTTGGACACATGCTTAAATTCTAGGAGGAATCATTCATGAAAAACGTTTATGAAGGACATTTAATCGGAACAGATCTTAAGGTGGCAATCGTAGTAGGCCGCTTCAACGAATTTATCACAAGCAAATTGCTTGGAGGAGCAGAGGACGCGCTTCGCCGGCACGGTGTAAAGGAAGAAGACGTTTCAGTTGCGTGGGTGCCGGGTGTTTTTGAAATTCCTGTTGCGGCTCAGAAATTAGCGAAGTCAGGCAAATACGATGCGGTTATCACACTTGGCACCGTTATTCGCGGCGCAACCCCTCATTTTGAATATGTCAGCGGGGAAGTAGCAAAAGGTGTAGCAAATATTGCCCTTAATGAAGGACTGCCGGTTATTTTTGGAGTGCTTACTACCGATACAATCGAGCAGGCAATTGAGCGTGCAGGAACAAAAGCAGGAAATAAAGGCTGGGAAGCAGCAACAGCAGCGATTGAAATGGCAAGCCTCTTCAAAAGCATGGACGTTTAATTTTTTTAGGTGATCATTTGGTCAATCATTAAGTTATATACTAAAAAGAGGTCGATTCCCATACCTGAAAAAAGGTAAAAATGAGCATTATCTATTAACAGTAGGAGGTGCGCGGAGCGGAAGGTGGCGACTCCCTGCAGGATATGACGGCAAGCTGAGACTTTGCAGGGCAAGGCCCTGAAAAGGCTCTGCGCCGTCCCTGCGGAAAGCGTCCGCCTGAAGTGAAGCGAACCGGTCAAAGAGCCAGAGACGCTTTTTTTGTCTCGGGCTCTTCATTTTGTTTCAGTTCAAAAAAAGTAATGACAATTTCTTTTAATGACAGTATAATAACAGCTTGTGGCTGACTTTGTAATGAGGTTGAGCGGGTAGGGAGAGGGCGCTTGCAAAGGCAGGCAATTATATGAAAGTGATAGGAGATTTTTTTGGTTTAACCACTCATCAGACTTCTTTTAAACAGGAAGTGATGGCTGGAGTAGTAGGATTTTTTACGATCGTGTACATTATCGCGGTCAATGCACTCATTTTATCTCAATCGGGGATGCCGTTTGAGGGAGCTGTCATCGCAACCATTATGACGTGTGCTTTAGGTTGTTTTTTAATGGCCTTTATTGGAAATGCTCCGATTATTTTGGTTCCAGGCATGGGCATCAACGCCATGTTCACGTACACGCTGGTTCAGGCGATGGGCTTTACATGGCAGGAAGCACTCGGCATTGTGGCAATGTCAGGAGTTCTATTTATTATCGTCGCTTTTACCAGGCTGTCGGGAATTTTAAATGATGCCATTCCTCAATCGTTAAAAGATGCGATCACCGTGGGTTTGGGCTTTTTTCTTCTGCTGATCGGCCTCGAAAAAGGCGGTCTTGTGGTTCAGGGCGAAAATTCGTTGATTGCCATAGGGGATTTTGCTCAGCCGGCAGCACTTGCGACTATTTTGACGCTGCTTGTGGCATTTATTCTCTTTGTAAAAAATGTTCCGGGTCATTTTTTATGGACCATTTTATTTGGAACCGCACTGTCATTTGTATTGGGTATTCAACCGCCAAATACAAGTGAGTCTCTATCGTGGGATTCATTAATCTGGTTTGAATTATCATTTGAAAGATGGCTTGAAATTCCTTTTTGGGTCGGAATATTTTCCCTGACCATGGTGCTGGTTTTTGAAAACATAGGGCTGATACACGGCCACGCCAGTTTTATTAAAAGACCTGAGACCTATAGCCCGGCTTTGAAGGCAAATGCTTTATCTGCTTTTAGTTCAGGCTTTTTAGGCACCAGTCCGACCGTTTCTACTGTAGAGTCTACAGCTGCTATGGCAGCCGGAGGAAGAACCGGACTGACTTCTTTAACGATCGGTGTGTTATTTCTTGCCTCAACCTTGTTCATTCCATATATGGGGTATATACCGGATCATGCTGTGGCACCGATCTTAATAATTATTGGCATCTTAATGATTCAGCATATGCGTCATATGAATATGGAGGACTTTACTGAATCGATTCCTGCGATTATGCTGATTGTCATGATTCCATTTACGTTCAGTATTGCAGACGGAATTGCTATTGGGTTTATTTTATATCCATTTATGAAATTCATTATGGGAAGAGCAAAGGAAGTGTCCATTCCGCTATACAGTATCGCAGCGCTATTTCTGCTTTATTTTGTACTTCATTATCTTCCATTTATATAAACGTTCGTTAACAGCGAAAAGCCGCCGGCAGGTCCGTTAAAGGACTCACCTGCGGCTTTTTAATTTTTTTCCCTCTCAAAAGATTCAAGCCAGTTCATATAAAAATCTTTTTTGAGGCTTTATATAGCGCTTTAATTCGGATCCTAATTTTCCTCTTAGATTTTTAGGAGCTACTGCTGATGCAATGTCTAAAGGCTTAGGATAGATGCCTACGGGATTCAGTTCTACACGAATCACACCTTCAAAATAATCCATTTTTTCGTGATCCAATATTCTCGTTTTAACGTATATTAAGTAACGGTCGCTTTCCATTTTTTCTACCTTGTGAATATCAAAATAAAATTTAAATTCTTCAAACATGTCATCACCTCAATTTTTCATTGGCTTCTATATTAGCAGTATATCAATCTTGCGAAAAAAATGAGAATATGGCAACCTTAAATGAAACTACGAAAGCGAGAGGAAACAGGATGAAAATTTCAGTGATGAAAAGTCATGGATCAAAAAATGATTTTATAATTATAGATGAACAGGAACGTTTAGTGTTAAATGATGACCAGCGCGCTTCTCTTGCGGTTCATTTATGCGACCGCAGCAATTCCATTGGAGGGGATGGCATCCTGTACATAACAGAAAGCCGCACTGCACAGGCGAAAATGCGTGTGTTTAACTCAGATGGCTCTGAAGCATCCATGTGCGGAAATGGGCTGCGCTGTGCTGCACGCTATATCGCTGAACGGGACGAGGTGCAGAAGTTTAAAGTGGAAACCATGAAAGCTGACCTGACAGTTGAAAAGGTTGAATCTCTTTATGAGGATATCCCTACCTATGCAGTTGAGATCTCTCCTATCCTCTTTCAGCTTGATTCACTCCCCCTTCAGCTTGATCAGGAGACACTTTTTAATCAAGTTGTACCCGAGTGGCATGAAACTCTGCGTTTTTCGGCTTTAGCCGTACCAAACCCTCACTTGATTACTCAGGTAACAGAAGAACAGCTGCTCAGCGGGCTGCAGCAGAAGCTCGCACAATCATTAAATTCTCCTAATCAGTGGTTTACAGATGGGGTTAACGTGAGCTTTGTAGTACCACTTGAACCTAATCAAATTTTTGTGCGAACTTATGAAAGAGGGGTTGGATTTACCAACGCCTGTGGTACAGCTATGTCTTCTTCAAGTTTGATTCAGGTTATGCTGGAGCAGGGAGAAGCTGGCATTCCCATTGATGTCTATAATGATGGGGGCCGTGTAAAATGCGTCATTCATAGAAAAGACGATCAGTTTCACCATATTGATTTAATTGGAAATGCGACGTTCACAGATGAATATACACTTGAGTTCAGTGAAAACGAGATCATTCCTGCAGTTCAGCATGTGAAAAGCACTGGAGAGGAACTGATCTATCAGAGAATGGCAGAGGCTTCAAGAGAATTCGTAACGGGGCATTTGCCAGGCTTAGATAAATAAACCGAAAAAACGGAGGGGAAGGAGTGGGGATCGTATTTTCACCAACTGATTATAATCCATTTACTCTTTTCTCTTTCAGTCATGTTGCCATGATTCTCTTTTTCGGGCTGGTTTTTATTGCTTCTGTCCAACTGTTCAGTAAAAGCCTAACGCAGAAAAATCACAAAGTGATCGTTTGGACTTTGACAGCCATCCTGCTCTTTTCTGAACTTACCTATCAGATTTGGTCCCTTTCTGTTGGGATCTGGGATGCGAGATATTTTATTCCGATTCAGTTATGTTCCTTCAGTACGTTTTTTGGCATGTATTTATTATTCAGGAAAAGCACCTCTATATTTTATTTCTTCTTTTACGTTGCTTTTTTTCCGCCGGTTTTTGCTTTATTAACACCGGACTTGGTATATGGGTTTCCGCATTACTTCTATTGGAAATTTTTCTTCCAGCATATTGCGATTCCCATTACGGCGATTTATCTGCTTTACAGAGATCATACAAAACTGCCTGTCCGGTCGATGTTCATCGCCTTTGCTGCTTTAAACGCGGCAGCGATTCCTATTGGTTTTGTGAACAGCCTGCTGGATGCAAATTATTTTTTTCTGGCTGGACCGCCTGTTTCGGATACGGCTCTTTCTCTATTCGGTGAAGGATGGGTATACATTTTGCAGCTGGAAGCAGTCGCCATCGTCTTTTTCTTTTTAACTTTTTTGATTGGCAAAGGGCTGTTAAAAAAGAAAAAAGCTTTACTGTAAAATAACAGGTTGATGGTTGACATTTAATTTGGTTCGTACTAATATAATAAACAATCAAAATATTTTAACGCGATGAAGAAGAGAAGTACCATAATCTTCTTTTTTAAGAGAGCTGGTGGGTGGTGAAAACCAGTAAAAGAATTTATGGGAATGGACTTTGGAGTATCTGGCTGAGACCAATTGGAGGTAGGCACAGACGGTTCACAACCGATAACAGTGGCAGGAGGGCGAAATAATTGCTTCCTGCAATGAGTGGGTTTCTTTTGAAATCAACAAAGGTGGTATCACGGGTCTTCCCGTCCTTTTTTACAGGACGGGGAGGCCCGTTTTTCATTACAAGAATAAGTGACTTCAATGACTGGAAAGAGTAGCACAATACTTGCTGACTAAAGAGAGCCTGCGGCTGGTGAAAGCAGGAGAGCGGATTGTGTGAATGGGTCCAGGAGAGCTGTTTTGAAGAAAGTAAAAACAGACGGTTCATCCCCGTTAACAGGTGCTAAAGTGAGAGCGGTTTTCCGCTCTAACGTGAGGTGGTACCGCGGGTTGTTCCCGTCCTCCGTGCAGACTTTTCTGCGCGGAGTTTTTTTATTTATTCTAAATTAAGAGGTGGAAAAGTTGAGAAAAGAAGAGATGAGCAGAGTCAGAAGAAAAGTAGTAAACGGGGATTCCTTAACGCCCATTACAATATTTCAAAGTGTAAAAGGAAAGAAGAAATGCCTGCTTGAAAGTTCGTTAAAGCATGAAGAAACCGGCAGATATTCGTTTATAGCGGCTAATCCGTATGCTGAAATCACTGGAAAAGATAACGAAGCGGTCATTCACGATTATTTAGCAGCCGATAAAAAAGCGGAAACCGGAAAACCCCTTCAAATCATTGAACAATACTTAAAAAATCAGCAAATTACGCCACCAGACAATCACCCATTTGCGGGAGGTGCAATTGGCTATATTGGCTACGACGCCATTAGGATGTATGAGGATATCGGCAGCATGCCAAGCGATGAACTGCAGATGCCGGATATTCATTTAATGCTCTATGACACGATGATTATGTATGATCATAAGCGCCATGAGGTGACGATTACCGTTTTAAATCCTCAGAACCACTTTACGGAAGAACAGCTTGATGCCAAGCTAGGAGCGATCGAAGCTCAGCTGACAGATTTTCAAAATGTCCAGACCGGGCTCGATCCGTTGTCAATCCTGACATATGAATCTAATATTGATAAGCAGGAGTATATGAATGCGGTTCAGAGCGCTAAAGAGCACATTAAAGAAGGCGATATTTTTCAGCTCGTCCTGTCACAACGGCTAAGTGCTGAATTTACCGGTTCTGCTTTTTCTTTTTACCGCAAACTAAGACAGGATAATCCTTCTCCTTATATGTTTTTTATTGAGTTTGAGGACTATACGGTACTTGGTGCTTCGCCTGAAAGCTTAATAAAGGTTGCTGGCAGAGACGTTACAACCAACCCGATTGCAGGTACGCGGAAAAGAGGAAAATCAAAGCAGGAAGATCAGCTTCTTGAAGAAGAGCTGTTGAGCGATGAAAAAGAGCTGGCTGAGCACCGGATGCTGGTCGATCTTGGACGAAATGATCTTGGGAGAGTATGCAAAATCGGAACCGTTCAGCTGACAAAATATATGACCATTGAAAAATATCAGCATGTGATGCATATTGTGTCAGAGGTGAAAGGGCAATTGACTGAAAATATGACCGGTCTTGAAGCACTTGTTTCAACATTGCCTGCCGGAACGGTTTCAGGAGCCCCAAAAATCAGAGCCATGCAGCTGATTAATGAATATGAACCTGCTAAACGCGGTGTTTACGCAGGAGCTGTTGGCTATGTCGGGTTTGACGGCAATCTTGATTTTGCTCTTGCCATTCGGACCATGGTGATTAAAGAACAGGTCGCCTACGTGCAGGCGGGTGCAGGAGTCGTATATGATTCGGTTCCTGAGATGGAATATGAAGAAACCTTAAATAAAGCCCGTTCGCTATTGGAGGTTAGATCATGATCCTTTTAATCGATAATTATGACTCGTTTACGTATAATTTGTATCAATATTTAGGTGAGATTGATGAAGTCAAGGTGGTTAGAAATGATCAGATTACACTAGAAGACATTCAAAAGCTGAACCCTTCATTAATTGTGATTTCACCCGGCCCAGGGCACCCTGATGATGCAGGGATTTGCATCGAGATGATTCAGAAGATTGGGTCATACACTCCGATATTGGGAGTTTGCCTGGGTCATCAGGCGATAGGAACCGCGTTTGGCGCGACTGTTGAGAAAACGCCGAATGTAATGCACGGAAAGGTATCGAGGATTACCTATCAGGCACAGGAGCTTTTTGGTCGAGGGAATGAGATAGAAGTCATGCGTTATCACTCCTTGATTGTAAATCGTTCCACGCTGCCACAAGAGCTGGAAGAAATTGCAACATCAACAGATGATAATGTCATTATGGCATTGAGGCATCGGAAATTCCCTATACTAGGTTTACAGTTTCATCCGGAATCCATCGGAACGGCTGATGGTATGAATCTCATAAAGCAGGCAGTCCATTCATTAGTTGAGTAGGGAAAATGAGAGAACAGACGAGAAGAGACAGGAGAGTGGAGCATAATGAAAAAAGCACTTTTAAACGTTCAGCAGGGACTTCATTTGACAGAAGAAGAGATGATCACAGCAAGTGAAGCCATGTTTGATGAAAAAACAGACAATGAGACGATTAAAGCGTTTCTTCTTGCATTAAAGGAAAAGGGAGAAACAGCTGACGAAATCGTTGGGCTTGTTAAGGTCGTAAGAAGACATGCGATGCAAATAGATTCCCCGCTACAAAATGTCATGGATAATTGCGGTACCGGCGGGGATGGTTCGCAGAGCTTTAATATTTCAACCTGCTCGGCTTTCGTTATTGCTGGAGCTGATGTCCCAATTGCCAAACATGGAAACAGAAGTATATCGAGTAAAACTGGAAGTGCAGATGTCCTTGAGCACCTCGGCGTAAGGCTCGATTTTACGGCTGAAGAAGTAAGAGACCTGCTTGAGAAAAATAAAATCGCCTTTTTGTTTGCTCCCCATGTGCACCCGGGCATTCGAAAAGTGATGACTGCAAGAAAAGAACTTGGGGTGCCAACCATCTTTAATTTGATTGGACCGCTGACAAATCCCGTGGAACTTGATACTCAGCTGGTGGGTATATACAGACGTGATATGCTCCATACAATGGCAGAAGCACTTATCCGTCTGGGCAGAAGAAAAGGGGTTGTGATCAGCGGCGCCGGCCATATGGATGAAGCGTCGCTTTCAGGAGAAAACCATCTAGCGGTCGTAGAAGATGGCAGTATACGAAGTGTCGTTATAAGCCCGGAGGATGTGGGTTTGAAAGCTGTCCCTAACGAAAAAATACGGGGAGGCGGACCACTTGATAACGCCGCCATTTTACAATCGGTTTTATCGGGTGAGGATTCGGTTTATCGTGATACGGTGCTGCTGAATGCAGGTATTGCCCTGTTTGCCCATGGCTCAGCCCCTTCTATAGAAGATGGGATAGAGGCTGCTAAAAAAAGCATTGACTCCCAGGCTGCCTTAAAGCGGTTAACTGATTTAATTCATTACAGCAATCAAAAGGAGCTGGCAAAATGAGCAACACCATTTTGGATAAGATTCTCCGGTATAAAGCAAAGGAAGTCGAAAGCATTAAGAATGATCCAGCGTTAAAACTGAACAAAAAACTGAATAAACCATCTGTTGTCAGACTTGAGGATGCGCTGAATCAGCGCAGTCACTTGGGTGTAATCGCTGAAATCAAACGTGCCTCTCCTTCTAAGGGATTGATCAATGGCTCTATTGATCCTGTAAAACAGGCGAAGCTCTACGAATCTCATGGAGCCTCTGCGATTTCCGTACTGACGGATGAGGAATTTTTCCAGGGGTCAATGGAAGATCTGACAAATGTGGCAGCATCGGTTTCTATTCCGGTATTATGCAAGGATTTTATTATTGATGAAGTACAGATCAGACGGGCTAAAGAAGCAGGCGCGTCCATCATTTTGCTTATTGCAGCAGCACTAGACCAGAAAACACTGCTTGATTTATATCAAAAAGCGGTTCAGTTGGAACTGGAAGTGCTGGTGGAGGTTCACGATGAAGAAGAACTCGAACGTGCACTAGAAGTGGGAGCTGCGTTAATCGGTGTGAATAACCGCAATCTTAAAACGTTTGAAGTAGATTTAGAGATCAGTGGAAAATTAGCCGAGAAAATGCCTTTACAGGAAGTGCACTTTATCAGTGAGAGCGGTATTCTATCTCCGCACGAGGCCCAGCAGGCGGCAGCCTTTGGCGCTAGCGGCGTTCTCGTTGGAGAGGTACTGATGAAATCAAGTGATGCAGGAAACCTTCTGACTTCCCTGCAAGTGCCCTTAGCTGGTGAGAAAGAATGAAAGTCAAGCTTTGCGGAATACAAAAACCCAGCCATTTAGAAGCGGCAGCAGAAGCCGGAGCAGATTACATCGGTTTGATGTTTGCAGATAGCAAAAGAAAAATATCGGTTGAAAGAGCAGAGGAACTGGCTGCAGTGGGCCCGCCGCATATAAAACGAGTCGGTGTGTTTGTTAATCCAGCCCAAGAAGAAATAGATGAGGCAGTTCAAAAAGCTAATCTTGATATTATCCAGCTTCACGGAGATGAGAGTCCGGAGTTTTGCAGAAATCAGAAAAAGCCCGTTATGAAGGCGTTTAGTATTACTTCAGCAAAGGATTTT
The DNA here is from genome assembly GCF_050107735.1 of Jeotgalibacillus proteolyticus. Classification (GTDB taxonomy): domain Bacteria; phylum Bacillota; class Bacilli; order Bacillales; family Jeotgalibacillaceae; genus Jeotgalibacillus; species Jeotgalibacillus proteolyticus_A. The sequence continues at coordinate 444,206 of NZ_JBNILO010000002.1, read as the reverse complement.
GAAAGAATGAAAGACTATGACGTCGACTATTACCTAGTTGATGCACCTGGAACGGATTATAGAGGGGGAAGCGGCAAGCGTTTTGACTGGTCCCTTATTCCAGAAGGCAGTCTGCCAGAGAGGCTGGTGCTTGCAGGAGGATTGACGCCTGAAAATGTTTATGAAGCTGTACAACAAGTGCAGCCTTATGCTGTGGATGTATCAAGCGGAGTGGAAATAGATGGAGAAAAAGACATAAACAAAATGATCGCTTTTATCAAAGAAGCAAAAAGGAGTGCGGCGCAATGACGACTTATATTCAACCAGATCAAAATGGGCAATTCGGACAATTTGGCGGCCGGTTTGTTCCGGAAACGCTGATGCAGGCAGTATTGGAACTGCAGGAAGCATATGAGGAAGCGCAGAAAGACCCGGCATTTCACGAGCTTCTTGAGCATTATTTAAAAGATTATATTGGCAGAGAAAATCCACTTTATTTTGCAGAAAACCTGACAAAACATACAGGTGGCGCAAAAATCTATTTAAAAAGAGAAGATTTAAATCATACGGGTGCCCATAAAATAAACAATACAATTGGCCAGTCTCTTCTTGCAGTGCGAATGGGCAAGAAAAAAATTGTAGCAGAAACCGGTGCGGGACAGCACGGTGTAGCAACGGCTACTGTTTGCGCCCTGCTGAATCTTGACTGTGTCATCTTTATGGGAGAAGAAGACATCAGAAGACAACAGTTAAACGTATTTCGAATGGAGCTACTAGGCGCTAAAGTCATTAGCGTGACGCACGGAAGCGGTACATTAAAAGATGCGGTCAATGAAGCAATGAGATATTGGGTCAGCAACGTGGAGGATACGCATTACATCATTGGATCGGTCCTTGGTCCTCATCCTTTTCCACAAATGGTTCGGGATTTTCAAAGTGTAATAGGAAAAGAGACGAAACAGCAAATCCTGGACAAAGAGCAGCGTTTGCCGGATACCATCGTTGCGTGCATCGGCGGAGGAAGCAATGCAATGGGCATGTTCTATCCTTTCATTGAGGACGAGGAAGTAAAACTTGTGGGAGTAGAAGCTGCAGGCAGCGGGATTCAGACTGGCAAGCATGCAGCGACACTAACAGCCGGTGAAGTAGGCATTCTCCATGGGTCTCTAATGTATTTACTTCAAAATGAAGACGGACAAATTCAGGAAGCACACTCGATTTCTGCCGGTCTTGACTACCCAGGGGTAGGTCCTGAACATAGCTTTCTACATGAAACAAAACGAGTTCAATATACTTCCGTCACAGACGATGAGGCACTCGATGCCCTTCAGCTGATGTGCAGAACGGAAGGGATCATTCCAGCATTGGAAACGGCACATGCCATTCATCATGCGGTGGAGCTGGCAAAAAATTCACCTAAAGATGAAATCATTGTGATTTGCTTGTCCGGACGTGGAGACAAAGACGTTATGACGGTTAAAAGTGCATTGGAGGAACGCCAAAATGGGTAAAGAACAGCTGCAGCAAGCAATCGAAAAGGTCGTCGAAAGAGGAAACAAAGCGTTTATCCCGTATATAATGGCAGGTGATCCGGATCTGAGCCATTTAAAAGAACAGCTGCTATTTCTTGAAAAAGCCGGTGCAACGGCAGTGGAGCTCGGAATTCCTTTTTCAGATCCGGTGGCAGATGGTCCGACTATTCAGGACGCAGGACAAAGGGCGCTTGAAAGCGGAGCAACCGTCAAAAAACTGATGACAGCTCTTGCATCATGCAGAGAAGAAGTTTCCATCCCTATTGTTTTGATGACCTATATTAATCCTTTATTTAAATACGGTTTGTCCCAATTTTTCAAGGACTGTCAAACAGCCGGTGTAGATGGAATCATTATTCCGGATGTACCTTTAGAGCAGCGGCCATTAATTGAAGAACATATGAATCAAACCGACCTGGCTTTAATTCAGCTCGTGACACTAACAAGTCCGGACCACCGGATCGAACGTCTTGCTAAAGCCTCAGAAGGATTCTTATACGCTGTAACGGTAACGGGCATCACTGGGGCCAGATCAGCGGTCAGCGAAAACCTGGAAAGCTTTATTTATTCCCTTAAAAAACACAGCTCTGTGCCGGTAATGGCGGGATTTGGAATCTCCACTCCTGAGCAGGTAAAGGAAATTTCGTCACTCGGGGACGGCGTTATAGTCGGAAGCCGGATTGTAGACCTTATGCATCAGGGTAAAAGAGAAGAGATTACTCAATTGATAGAAGCAGCTGTTGGAACTCCTGCTTCCCGTCAATAGAACGCCAGGCTGTCTGTTTTACAGACGGCCTGGTTTTCGTTTTGCATTCTACAGGTAAAGAAAGGTATAGTCTGCTTTATGAAAAAGAGTGATCTATACTGATAAGTGCAAGAGAAAAACAAATCCCATTGTCATTTCATACAAAAGAATCGCTTAAGGAGTGAATCATATGACATTAACCCCTGCTCAAATTCAGGAAAGATTATCTACTTTACTAAATTGGGAAATGAATGATGAGGGAGAAATTCAAAAAACCTTCTCTTTTCAATCTTTTCAGGACGGTCTGCATTTTCTAAACGAAGCAGCAGGAGAAGTGGAACGCAGAGGGTACAGTCCTGCCCTGAGTATTTCAGGAGAAACGGTGAGGGTACAAATCAACACCCGAGGAGAAGAAGGATGGACTGAAAATCATTTTGGACTGGCGCATGCCTTAGAGCGTCTTTATCCGGATACATCTGATTTTTAAGGAGCCGACTGAAAATGGAGAGAAATGTACTGGTAGTTGAGGATGAAAAAAATCTTGCGCGATTTATTGAATTGGAACTGAAGCATGAAGGCTATTCTGTTGACGTTTCTTTAGATGGGAGAGAAGGGCTGACTCTTGCTCTTGAGAAAAATTTTGATATTATTTTACTGGATTTAATGCTTCCTTCATTAAATGGAATGGAGGTCTGCAGGAGAATCCGGCAGGTGAAAAAAACTCCGGTTATCATGATTACAGCAAAAGACGGGGTTATGGACAGAGTCTCAGGTCTTGACAGCGGGGCGGATGATTATATTGTGAAACCATTCGCGATTGAAGAGCTTCTCGCAAGAATGAGGGCTCTGACCAGGAGAACCGCGGAAACAGACTCAAGCGATCCAACCACTATTTTGAAATTTCGTGAACTGAAAGTGGATTTGGATTCTTACCGTGTCACAAGAGAGAACCACGAAATTACCCTGACCAAAAAGGAATTTGATTTGCTTCATATGCTGATTGAAAATAAAAATATCGTCTTAACCCGGGACCGGATTCTTGAACGGGTATGGGGGTACGATTCAGAAGTGGAAACAAATGTAGTAGATGTTTATATCCGGCATCTCAGGCATAAGATTGATTCCAAAGAGGGTCCAAGCTACATTCAAACGATTCGCGGAGCAGGGTATGTGATGAGAGAATGAATAAGCTAAAAGCAGTGTGGAATCGGTTGTCCCTCCGCTGGAAATGGACGATAGCAGGAGCGGCCACCATTTTTGTCACCTTTAGCATCTTCAGCCTCATTTTAATTACAGCGATGAGTCAATGGATGCTGCAGGAAGAAGAAAACTCAGTGAATTCAATTTTAAATGACTTATCTCAATTTTATGAGAGCCGTGGTCCTAGAGTTACGACAGATGATGTGTATGAAAGCCGTGACTTGCTGGAGCAGATTTACGAAAAAGGCCAGACGATCCGCTTGTACAATCAGGATGGCTTTGAACTGTTTGTTATTCAAAGCGAGGAACGCGTTTCAAGCGTACCATTTGAACCTGTTCAGACAAGAAGGATTGACAAAGGAGATGCAGGTCAGCAGGAAGTCTTAATTGGAAGATCGCCCATTCGATCCCAGCAGTTTAATGGCTACGCGGAAGTTATTCATCCCCTTAATCAGCTGCAATCCATGCAGGCGTATATGATTCTTTTATCGATCGTACTCGGATTAGGTTCGCTGTTTATAAGCGGAATTGTGGCTTACCTCTTATCCGGCCGGTTAATTGCGCCTGTGGTTTCCCTGGGGCGTGCGATGAAAAAAACGCAAAATGAGGGCTTTCAAAAACAATTAGAGCTTCCAGATGTACAGGATGAAATTGGCGGACTGGTTGAAATTTTTAATGACATGATGGATGAACTGGAGTCCACCTTTACGAAGCAGCGTCAGTTTGTTGAAGATGCTTCACATGAATTACGAACGCCCATTCAAATTATTGAGGGCCACCTTTCCCTCATCAACCGCTGGGGAAAGCACGATCCTGAAGTTCTTGAAGAATCACTCGGCATTTCTATTCAGGAGCTGGACCGGATTAAAAGGCTGGTGAATGAATTGCTGCTGTTATCAAAAGCAGACAGAGAAGTTGGGTATATCCAGGACGCAAGAGCCTTTCCAAATGAAGTCATTCAAAGTGTAATTAAAAGAATTAATGGCATCTATTCTTACAGAGGGATTCGGACTGAACTGGAAGATAGCAAGCATGCCGGGAAAATAGATCCGCTGCACCTTGAGCAAGTTTTAATAATCTTAATTGAAAATGCGATAAAATATTCACCTGAGACCGAACCGTTCACCATCCGATCGACAACGGATAAAGGGTACTGCGTGATTTCTGTGGAAGATAACGGTCCTGGTATAGCACCGGAGCATGTTCCAAAAATATTTGACCGGTTTTACCGTGTGGACAAAGCCCGGAGCAGAAATGAAGGAGGAAATGGGCTGGGTTTATCCATTGCCAAGAAACTTCTGGATCTTTATCAGGGAGAGATCACTGTAAAAAGCAAGGTGAATAAAGGGACCAGCATGATCATCAAGATCCCTTTCGCAGATTAATCAATGGAGTCAATAGGAAGCTCCATTTCAAATTGATGGGCGATTTTAGGCAGTTTGATTTCAAGCGTCCCATCCTTGGCTTCTGCTGTCGCCCCTTTTCTGGATATGGGTTCGGGGAGTGTAATTTTTATGACTGGCTCATCCGGGATGTGAACAAGGACCTGAGTCAGGCTGTGATGCACTTTAATTTCGTTAAGCGAGTGGTTTTTAATAGAAATATGAATAAAAAGATAATGAAATGATTCAAATAGGGTATAGGATGATTGAGGGACCGATGGTTGAAAAGATGGATCAGTTGGCTTTTGCTGATTTTCAAAGGATTGCTGCATATATTTTTGAAGCCAATCCTGCCAGTCATTTGGTGAGTTGGTTTTTGGAAATAATGATTGCCAAAAGTCCATTTTCTCACCCCCTTACATAGTGATATATGCTTTGTCCTTAAAAAAGATTCCCGTATTTCTCGTCACGGTACTTTCTCTTTTCGATAAAACGAGTAAAAATGAATACTGAATAGTTATTCAACACCCTCTTTTCGGCTTTTATTTTTTGAAAAAAAAGTGGGAAAGGCTTTAACTCGTTCCTTTACAGTGATAAAATGTTTCTGTAAGCGTTTTAGAACCATGTAATTACTATTTTTACATAGCATTAGCATCGATCTAAAAAGAAGTGCTGATGTCCAACATGTTGGAGGTTTTCATAATGAGAAAACAGTCGGAACAACAGGATTTAAATCATTTAAACTTTTCCGGTCCTAATCTGGGCTATATGATGGAGATGTATGATCTGTATCTGGAAAATCCAGATCAGCTGGATGAAGAGCTGCAGGCCTATTTTAAAGAATATGGATCTCCTGCTTCTGTAAAAGAGGAACACTCATCTTCTACAGCCATCGAGGGAACAGACTACAGCAAGGTTATTGCAGCTGTCCAGCTTGCCGATGCCATCCGAACGTATGGTCATCTGGCAGCAGATATCAATCCTTTGAATGACAGGGAAAAGGATACAAACAGAATTGAATTGAATTCGTATAATTTAACTAAAGAAGATCTTGAAAAGATCCCTGAAAACATCCTTATAACCAACTCTGTCCCAGAGGTTACAACCGGTTATGAAGCGATTCAGTATTTAAAAAAGATGTATACCAAATCGATAGCTTTTGAATATGCCCATGTGCACAATAAAGAAGAAAAAGCATGGCTGAAAAACTACATTGAATCAGGCAAGCTGGATGAGACCATTAACAGTGAAAAGAAAGAAGCCCTGTTAAACAGGCTGATTCAGGTAGAAGGTTTTGAAAATTTTGTTCACAAAACATTTGTGGGACAAAAGAGATTTTCAATAGAAGGACTCGATGCCATGGTTCCTCTGCTTGATGAAATCATCCAGGCGGCTGTTGAAAAAGGAGCCGAATCCATCAACATTGGTATGGCGCACAGGGGGCGTTTAAACGTTCTTGCCCATGTGCTTGAAAAGCCATATGAAATGATATTTGCAGAATTCCAGCACTCACCAAGCAAGGATCTGATTCCTTCAGAAGGATCAATAGGCATTACATACGGGTGGACTGGAGATGTAAAATACCATTTAGGTGCAGATAGGAATGTAAAAAAAGAAAATTCCGTTAAAACACGCATTACACTAGCGAATAACCCAAGTCATTTGGAAGTAGTAAGTCCGATTGTTGCCGGCTATACACGTGCAGCTCAGGAGGACCGGAGCAATCCAGGCTATCCGGAACTGAAAAAGGAATCGTCACTCGCCATTATGATTCACGGTGATGCAGCTTTTCCTGGTCAGGGCATCGTAGCGGAAACGTTGAATATGAGCCAGCTGAGAGGATACCATACTGGCGGTTCCATACATGTTATTGCAAATAATATGATTGGGTTCACAACTGAATCCTTTGACTCCCGTTCAACGCAATATGCATCTGATACAGCAAAAGGATTTGAAGTACCGATTGTTCATGTCAATGCAGATGATCCTGAAGCATGTCTGGCTGCAGCCATGATGGCTTATGAATACCGCTCAAAATTCGGAAAGGATTTTGTGATTGATTTGATTGGCTACCGCCGTTTCGGACACAACGAGATGGACGAGCCGATGGTTACAAATCCAAAAATGTATACCATTGTCAATAAACACGATAATGTAAGAAAAATATATGAAAAACAATTGGTTGATGAAGGTTTATTAACTGCGGATGAGGCTTCTAAAATGCGCGAATCCAACCAGGAACACCTTCAAAAAGCATACGATTCTGTTCCAAAGAGTGAAAAAGACCCGGACGCTGAGATGGATCCTCCGGAAAAAGTGGTTAATCCACTGGATGAAATTACTACATCCGTCGGCATTGATCAGCTGCGGAAATTAAATGAAGACCTTCTTAATTGGAAAGATTTCAATGTATTTAAAAAGCTTGAAAAGATTTTGAAAAGAAGACAGGATCCTTTCACTAAAGAAGGAAAGATAGACTGGGCGCATGCTGAAACACTTGCATTTGGTGCGATTTTGCAGGACGGTGTCCCGATTCGTTTAACCGGTCAGGATTCCCAGCGTGGAACGTTCGCTCACCGTCATCTTGTGCTGCATGATGAAAAAACAGGAGAAGAATTAACACCGCTGCACCATATTGATGGAGCTAAAGCTTCATTTGTTGTGTATAATAGTCCCCTGACTGAAGCAGCAGTGGTGGGATACGAATACGGCTACAACGTTCTTTCTCCTGAAACATTGGTGCTGTGGGAAGCTCAATATGGCGACTTTGCCAATATGGCTCAGGTTATGTTCGATCAGTTTGTTTCTTCCAGCCGAGCAAAATGGGGTCAGAAATCCGGCTTGGTTATGCTGCTCCCTCATGGCTATGAAGGACAGGGACCTGAGCACTCATCTGCACGAATGGAACGATTTTTAACGCTTGCTGCTGAAAATAACTGGACGGTTGCGAATCTGACGAGTTCAGCTCAATATTTCCATATCCTGCGCAGGCAGGCAGCTATATTAAAACGGGAAGAAATCAGGCCGCTGGTGATTATGACACCGAAAAGCCTTCTTCGTCACCCGCAGGTTTCAAGAGAAGTAAATGAATTTACAGAAGGAACGTTCAAACCTCTTATTGAGCACGATCAATACGGTCAAAAGCATGATAAAGTGGAACGACTTGTCTTTTCTGCAGGCAAAATCGGCATCGATTTAATTGAAAAAGCAGCAAATGAAGAAAATAATGACTGGCTGCATTTAATCCGTATCGAAGAAATTTATCCTTTCCCAATGGAAAATGTGAAAGAGATTATTTCCAGGTATCCAAACCTTAAAGAGATTAAATGGGTTCAGGAAGAACCGAAAAATATGGGAGCATGGACATTTATTGAACCACGTTTAATAAAATCTGCCCCGGAACATATTTCTGTTGAATATATCGGCCGCCGAAGAAGAAGCAGCCCGGCTGAAGGGGATCCGACGGTTCATAAAAAAGAACAAAATCGAATTTTAACAAATGCTGTAACAAAGAACTAGATCGATCTAACAGAGGAGGAAGCCGCAGTGGCAGAAATTAAAGTACCGGAATTAGCAGAATCGATTACAGAAGGAACCATTGCCCAGTGGCTCAAGCAGCCGGGGGATCAGGTAGAAAAAGGCGAATACATTGTAGAACTTGAAACAGATAAGGTAAACGTTGAAGTTATTTCAGAAGAAGCGGGTGTTATTAAAGAACATAAAGCTGATGAAGGGGAGACCGTTGAAGTAGGTCAGGTCATCGCGATTGTAGAGGCGGGAGATGGATCATCTTCAGGTGACACTGAATCAAAAAAAGAAGAAGACACAGAATCCAAATCCGAGGAAAAATCTTCTGAGCAGCCAAAAGAAGAAAAAGGTGAAGAAGTTCAGGAAGAAGCTTCTGATGAAATTGAAGAGGTTCCTCACAATCAAAAGAAAGAGCGCACGATTGCTTCTCCAGCAGCCAGAAAGCTGGCAAGAGAAAAAGGAATTGACCTGTCTCAGGTTTCAACAGTTGACCCTATGGGCCGCGTGAGAAAACAGGATGTGGAATCACACTCTTCCAAGCCGGCTGAAAGCAAAAAACCAGAGAAAAGCTCCGGTTCTGCCAAGCCAGCCCAGGAAACGAAAAAAGCAGACACAAAACCTGTCGTACGTGAAAAAATGTCCAGACGACGCCAAACGATTGCGAATCGTCTGGTTGAGGTGCAGCAGACAGCTGCAATGCTTACCACTTTCAACGAAATTGATATGACGCACGTAATGGATCTGCGCAAGCGCAAGAAAGATAAATTCTTTGATACTCACGATGTACGTTTAGGCTTCATGTCCTTCTTCACTAAAGCAGTGGTTGCTGCACTGAAAAAGTATCCATATGTGAATGCAGAAATTGATGGCGATGAAGTAGTCCTTAAAAAATATTATGATGTAGGCGTTGCGGTTTCTACTGATGACGGGCTGGTTGTTCCAATAGTGAGAGATTGCGATCGCAAGAATTTTGCAGAAATTGAAGGAGAAATTGTTGAGCTGGCTACAAAAGCAAAAAACAAGAAACTTCAATTAAGCGATTTGCAAGGCGGGTCATTCACCATTACAAACGGCGGTGTATTTGGCTCTCTATTATCAACTCCTATTTTGAACGGCCCACAGGTAGGTATACTCGGAATGCACACCATTCAGCTGCGTCCTGTTGCCATAGATGCTGAGAAAATGGAAAACCGTCCAATGATGTACATTGCACTATCATATGACCACAGAATTATTGATGGCAAAGAAGCCGTGAGCTTCCTGGCAATGGTTAAAAACTTATTGGAGAACCCTGAGGATTTATTGCTTGAAGGATAATGAATTATAAGCAGTGATGATAAAAAAGCTGGCATCTGCCAGCTTTTTTATTGTCCATTTTTACATTAAAAAAACACGAAGTCTTTTTCAGACTCCGTGTTATGTAGAAGATTTTATCTTTTGCTGCGGCCAGCGTGGATCCCTCTTTTTTTAATTTCCTTGCGCAATATGTTCTGAGTATCTTGTTCTCCGTGTTTTTCAGCATCTCGATAAGCGGCCATCAACTGTTCGTTACTTAGGATTTTCACTGCACATCGACCTCCTTCAAGTAATTATGGAATATTCTAATTATTCCATTAAAGTCAGTATAGCAGGTTGAAAGAGAGGGGTCCAACAAAAAGTTAGATGTTACAAAAATGTATTATTGGCTCCTCCTATCGTAATGGTATGCGAAAAGAAAATTATTAGATATAATGAATCATATTCGACTGGCTTTTATTTGCAGAGCAGAAAGGGAAAAAGAATGGATACAGTATTTTTTGATGAATTAACAGAGCGTTTTGGCTATTGGAGTATGTTTCTATTCAGCTGGCTTTTATTTTTTGGCCTACCACTGCCAAACGAACTGGCAGCTTCTTTTTCCGGCATGATCACAGTTCAGCAATCCTATAACCCGTTTATTGCCTTTATCTCCACCTATCTTGGATTGATATCAAGTGCGAGTGCCGCTTACGGAATTGGGAGATTATTTGGATCAAAAATTGAAAATAGGATACGTAGGTCAAGATTTGCATCCAGATGGGAGAAAAGTATAGAATTTTTAAACCGGTACGGCAGCTGGGCAATTGCTTTTAGTTTCTTTATTCCAGGAGTCAGGTGGGGAATGCCCTACGTAGTTGGGATTTCAAAGCATCCTTATTGGAAGTTTTGTTTATTTGCTTTTCCGGCAGCGTTTGTCTGGACCATGATCTACTTTCAAATCGGCCGAGTTTTCCCTCTCGTCTACCCCGAGATTCTTACTAATTTACGCTATATCATTCCGATTGTTGCCATTACATTAGTGGCAGCAGGTATCATATTACAGCGCAAAAAAGCAAAGCAAAATCAGGGAACCGCTAAAAACCTGAAGAGAAGGGGGTGAGAAAATGAGGTTTCATGTGGATGTCATTAAGGGAGCAGCATCTTATTATGAACTCGGTGTGCTCGAGGCTTCTAAATTCATTCAAACTCCATTGTATCACTCTCATCTAAACCGCAGAAAAACATCCACTCGAAAATACGATACCAACCTCAATGAAGCCAAACAGTTTTACGAGACGTTTTCACCTGGTCTTTGGAAGGAACTTGAGGGAGTGGCGTCTGTTCTTAAATGGCCGCTTGAGGAAGTTTTTCATGAATACAGCGGCTATCAGCAGGACTGGGGCAAATCAGGCTGCACCGTATTAATGAAAAATGGTTTTTTTGCACGAAATTACGATTACCATCCGAAAACCTATGAGGGAAGATTGCTGCTGTGGGAGCCTAAAGAGGGGTATGCTTCTATAGGGACAAGCGGCAGAATGATCGGACGCATAGACGGCATGAATGAAAAAGGGCTGGTCGTCGGGTATCATCTGGTCAATCGCAGAAATCCCGCTAAAGGGTTTATCTGTGCTACCATCGCCCGATTTATTCTTGATTCCTGTGCTTCTGTTCAGGAAGCTGTTCAAATGCTGCAGCAAATTCCCCACAGACATGCCTTTAACTATTCACTATATGATGCCGCTGGACAATCTGCAGTGGTCGAAGCATCCGGCAGAGGAACAGCCGTCAGAGAGTCTGTACATGCCTGCACAAATCATTTTCAAACAGAAGCGTTAACCGGAGAAAACCGGTATCAGATCACAGAATCATTAAACCGGCTTTCAATGACCGCGATGCAATCAGGTGAAATATCAACTCCACTCAAAGCTTTTAATTTTTTTAATAAACCAGAGAATGGGATCTTTAAACGAAACTACGGGAGCTGGTCGGGCACGATTCACACGGCTGTTTATGTGCCTGAGACATTAACGATGCTGTTTGGGCTGGGAGAGAATGCAAAACCAGTTGCAATCCCCTTTGGAGAATGGCTAAAAGATAAGCGTTTTCCTGTAACCAAAATTTTTGGAAATATAGAGACAAACGAATTGTTTGAACATCAATAATGGCGTATAGAGTTGAATCTGTATAGCACTCACGCTATACTCAATACTAATAAAGGAGTGAAGGACATGATACATAAGGATTGGAATACAACAAGCCCACAGGCAAAAGTGGAATGTGTGAGTGATCAGGCAGCAAAGTATGTGGTTAACAACGTTTTAACGGTAGGAAAAACGTATCCTGTTCAAAATGAAACAGAGGAATTTTTATTTATTATCGATAACACCGGAAAAGTGGGAGGATTTTACAAAGATTACTTTAAAAAAATTTAGTAAAACGAAACTCCAGTTTATTTAGTGAAACTGGAGTTTTGCTTCTTTTCTTTTAAAATTTTAACTATTATAATTAATGAATAACTAGCTTTGATTATTTTAATAATAACAAAGCAATCGAAGTATAAAGGGGAGTGGCAAATGTTTAATGAGAGAATAGCGTTAAAGCTTAGATTAGAGCAAATGGCAGATTCTGAAGAACGGATTCTTCAGGAATTCAGAAAGGAAAGACAAGCGATCATGGCAAGACTGCGGGAACTTGACTTATCACAAGGAGAGCCGCAGGAGTACAATCTGCATGAAGCATCTGATATTGAGCCTTACACTTCATCTGATGAATCAATATTTCTTCCTCACCCTACTACTAAAAGAATTCCTAAAACGAAAAAAATTGGCAAGTCCAGACAAATGCACGAAGCTGCATTCAAAATTTTACGAGAGCGCTTGCAGCCTGTAAAAGGGACAGAAATCCAGGAGTACATTTTAAGTGAAACGGGTTTTAAAGTAGCAAATATGACGACGTTTATGAAAACGATTCAGCGGAAAGATAAACAAGTCAGGAAACTCGACAGGGGGCTATACATATTTGAGAAAGAATCTTAATAAGTAAAACCCCTAAATTTTTGTAAAATTTAGGGGTTTTTTCAGCTTGCAGCTTATTATGGATGTTTATTTTGTTCCTGAAGCATTTTTTTTATTTCTTCTAGTTCTTTTTGAACCTGATTGAGTTTCACTTCCTCGGGGGAAGGATTTTCAGCCTGGTTGGCCTCTTCGACATTGGTTACCACAACGCCGACAAATAAGTTAAATATCACGAATGTTCCAATTAAAATAAACGTAACAAAAAACCACCAGGAAGCAGGATCTTCCGCTAAAATGGGTCTCATAATTCCGCTTGCCCATGATTCAAGTGTGACAACCTGGAATAGACTAAGCAGAGTGTCATGAAGAGTGCCAAAATATTCAGGTGAAATGCTCTGAAATAGCGTGGTTCCTATTATACCGTAAATATAAAAGAAAATACCAAGCAGCAGCAGGATAGTTCCCATAGATGGGATGGTCATTAGCAGTGCATTTACCATCTTCCTTAAGGAAGGGATAATGGAAATAGCCCTAAGCACCCTGAGGACCCTCAGTATCCGCAGTACGGTTACATAATGGCCCCCTGTAAATAAATGGCCGCTTGCAACGATGATAAAGTCAAAGATATTCCATGGTTCTTTAAAGAATGATTTTAAGGATGAACTTCCAATTAAACGGATGATAATTTCAATAGTAAAAAGCCAAAGCAGCAGCCGATCCAGGAAGATAAACCATTCCATATGCCGGTCGTAAATAGAAGGATACGTCTCAAGCCCAATTAAAATCGCATTAAAAATAATTAGCGTAATAATAACCATTGTAAATTTAGAGTGCTCAGCAAGTGCTGCACATTTTGATCTAAAATCTGTCATTCTTTCTATCTCTCTCCCCTCAAACCATTCAAAATTCATTGTACGTTAAAGAACTTTTCCTGTCACTCATGAACTTTGCCGACAAAGTGACTGCAGGGAAACGGTTAGAGTTGCGAACTTCAAATGCGTCAAGTTAGAATGAAGAATATCTAAATTAAACAAGTAAGCGAGGATGAATGTATTTATGATAATCAAAAATCTGCCTGATTCTCTCCGTCAAATTATTGAATCCAGAATCCAAAAAAACTATTCGGCTGAAGATAGACAACGAATAGGGACGGGGGGCTATTCCTCAGAAGATCCTTCTATATTGGAGGATGCTGTGATTAGTCTTGCTCTAAATAAGAATGTTCTTCTAAAAGGACCAACAGGATCCGGTAAGACAAAACTGGCTGAATCGATAAGTGAACTGTTTCATCAGCCTATGTACAGCATTAACTGCTCGATTGATCTGGATGCTGAAGCGATGCTTGGCTATAAAACGATCGAGCAAATAAATGGAAAATCTTCTATTTCTTTTGTAGAAGGTCCCGTTATCCAGGCCATGAAAAAAGGACAGCTTTTATATATAGATGAAATTAATATGGCAAAACCTGAAACGCTTCCTATTTTAAATGGTGTGCTGGATTACAGACGCACCATAACGAATCCCTTTACAAATGAAATCATCAAGGCTGAAGAGGGCTTCGGGGTTATTGCTGCAATCAATGAAGGCTATATTGGAACAGTTCCATTAAATGAGGCGTTAAAAAATCGCTTCATCGTCATTGATGTACCGTATATTCAAGGGGAAACCTTATTTAACGTGATTCAGACACAGAGCGGATTAAAAGACAATTCCATGATTTCTCAGTTTGTTCAATTGTCTGAAGATTTACTTGCTCAAGTCCAAAATGGACAAGTAGCAGAAGAAGCTGCTTCTATTCGGGCGCTGTTGGATACATGCGATTTATCACTATTTGTACCGCCGTTGCGTGCGATTCAGAGAGGAATAATAGACAAGGTGGAAGACGAGAGAGAGAAAGCAGCCATAAAAAACGCGGCAGAGACCATCTTTGAGTAAGGGAGATCTATATGCAGCGATTTATTCAATTTAATGATGAAAACATCAATTCATTCCAATTGATGGAGTTAATTGATCTTGCGAAAACATTAACTAAATCTCAGGATATGGAAGTTGAATATGGGCCTCTAAATTATTTGGATGTACCCAATCAAAAAATAGTGGTCAGCCATTTCTGGGATCATAGAAAAAAGGAAGAAGAATGGCTCGGCTTGACGTCTGATATATACCTCAGAGCGGTTGGAACCAATCGCTTTTCGGATGTAAAAGCTATAAACGAGTACCTCTTTCGAGTAAAAGAAAGCCCCATCTTTTCTTTTGCTAAGCAGCTATTCATGATGATTGAAGATGCAAGAATTGAAGAAGAAGTAAAAAAAATAAGACCGGGCACTAAACGTGCTTTTGCGATGAGGAGGAACATCTACACCCGATATTTCCGCTCTCAGTTAAATGTACATCTCGTAAAAGGTGTCTCTGCTGATGCGCTCCTCAATTTTCTATATATTCTTTTACATGCCCAATCTCCTATCGAGGAGTGGCCCTCCATTCAGCCTGAGATATCGCTTGCTCAGCCCTTTATACAGCAGCAGATTCAGCGTTCTTTTGAAGCATCGTCCACAAAGCAATCAGCTGCCATCAGCTATGAGCTTTGCAGCCTGCTCGAGGAGATCCTGGCAAAAGATATGCTGAATGAATATTTCCACCTTCCTGAAAAAATCATGCAGGAATGGGAGCAGCTCACGTATGAAGATCTAAAACGGCGCGATCCCCTTATCAATGATGACCAGCAGGAAGAAGACGCAACAGGGGAAGAGGAAGTCATGGAAGAGGAATTTAAAACCTGGCATCGCGAATCGTCTGATAAAGGGGAGTCGTTTCTTCAGTTTGACCTGGATCAGGGAACCAAAACAAATATTAAAGGAAACGAGGCCAGAGAAGGTGACGATGGGGACCAGGCGCTTGGCATGGTGCAGGGTGCCAGTAAAAAAGCAGCAAGGGAAGATTTTGAAGGCGAAGTAACCGAAGAAGCAAGAACAGAAGAAAAGGGAGGCGGTGATGCATATGGCAAAGAAAACCGGTATGCGTTTGCTGTGTTTGAAAATGCGTCACCCGTCCAATTAAATGAGCAGCAACTGTACGATCTTTACAAAAAAGAAGTATACCATCTTCACAAAAAACTGCAAAAAATTATTGAAAAAACATTGGATCATAAAAGAAACCAGCCTCGGGGCAGCCTTGCTTTTGGACGGTTAAGCAAGCAGCTTATTCCATTTTTTATAGAAGAGCAGCCAAAAGTGTTTTATAAGAAGGATGAAGAGTCTCCAAAAATTGACGCCACTTTTACACTCCTGCTGGATTGCTCTGCTTCCATGCAGGACAAAATGGATGAAACAAAAAAAGGACTTGTGCTGTTCCACGAAGTGTTAAAATCGGTCCGGGTTCCACACGAAATTGTCGGCTTTTGGGAAGACACAGACCGAACAAGTGAATTCAGTCAGCCCAATCATTTAAAGACCGTCATCTCGTATGATCAGTCGATTTGGACAAACGCCAGTGCATCCATTATGCAGCTTAGACCTGAAGAAGATAACCGGGATGGGTTTGCGATCCGGCATATGACGGAAAGATTGGTAAAACGAAATGAACAAAATCGTTTCTTACTTGTTTTTTCCGATGGAGAGCCGGCAGCCATGGATTATGAGCAAAATGGAATTTTGGATACGCATGAAGCGGTATTGAATGCTCGTAAGCAAGGTCTTGAAGTGATAAATGTATTTCTTTCTAAAGAGGAGATACAGGAGTCGCAAAAAGAAGTGATTCAAAATATGTACGGAAAATACAGTTTATTTATTTCAAACATAGAGGATTTACCTGATATTTTATTTCCTCTTCTTAAAAGACTCTTATACAAGAGCATTTAGGACGGAAACAAAATCATCCTGAAGATGGAGTTAACATCCCGCCAAAATGCCATTCAATCCCCAGTTGTGTTGTCTACAATTTAATAGACAAATCAACTGGAACTGATTTTAAATGTTTGAATTAATGACAGTAAACCAGCAGGCAAGAATTGAAGAATTAAAATGCTTTACTTCGAATGTGAACTGGAAATACTGGAAATCGTTAAAGAGACGGTTTCTTAAATGGTAAAGTGGAAGTTAAAGTATAATACTCTTTTTTTCTGAAAGAAAAAGCACCCGCCTATAAAATGGCGAGGTGCTATTTTGTATTTTTTATCCGTTTTTCGTACCGCGCATTTGAAGCAGCTGCTGCTTTAAATCGGATTCCATTGCCTGAATTTCGGTTTCAGCCAGCCGTCTTTTCTCACGGCCTTCCTGCTGAATACGCAAGGTTTCTTCAAGTGTGGATACCAGATTGGCTTGAGTGGTTTTCAACGTTTCGATGTCCACGATTCCCCGCTCATTTTCTTTAGCTGTCTCGATGCTGTTTGTTTTCAGCATTTCTGAATTCTTTAACAGCAAATCATTCGTCGTTTTTGTCACTTGCTTTTGCGCTTCAACCGCCCGTTGCTGACGGAAGAGAGTGAGGGCTATGGCAATTTGGTTTTTCCATAACGGAATTGCGGTTAAAATGGATGCCTGGATTTTCTCAGCTAATGCCTGGTTAATATTTTGAATCATTCTGATCTGCGGTGCACTTTGAATCGTGATTTGACGGCTCAGTTGCAAATCATGAAGTCTTTTCTCAAGCCGGTCCATAAACTGCATCATATCATTGACTTCCTGATAGGCCATCTGATCATCACTTTGTTCAGCTTTTCTGCGCAGCTCCGGAATTGTTTTCTGCTCAAGTTCATCCCGTTTAATCTCAGCTGCAGCAATATAGATGTTCAGGGCATGGAAGTAATCCTTATTCTGCTGGTACAGCTGTTCAAGCATCTGAATATCGTCGATTAGCGATTTTTTGGAATGGTCGAGTTTTACACTGATGCGATCGACCTGGGCTCCAAGTTTTTGATATTTGGAAAGGACTTCATTAACAGATCGGCTGACACGATTAAAGAGTTTTGAAATTACGCCTCTTTTTTGATCTGAAAGCTCGTCCGGATCAATTTGCTCTAATCGGTCCATAAGCTCTTTTAAAATATCTCCAATTGGTCCAACATCTTTTCGCTGTACATGGTCAAGCATTGAATGTGAAAAATTCGATAGCTTGGATTGAGCGGCGGTTCCATATTGCAGAATTGACTGGTGATCAGTTGGATCAATTTGCTGCGCAATTTGTCTGGCCTGCTCCTGATCACGCTCCGGTATGATATCCATTAGTTTTTTATTAGGAGCGGCTGCGTCTTTATCTGAAGACAGCTCAGTCAGCTCATTTTCTCCAAATGGATTTGCCAGAAGATCCTCCAATCCCTGATTTCTTTCTTCTACTTTTACTGATTGACGATTTCGTTCCATTATTCAATCCCCTCTCTGGATTGCTGACCACGCTGAAGGTTCATCTGAGCAAGATCAAGCTCTACCCGTAATGTGTCTATGTCATTTGTCAATACATTCATTAGTTCTTCTTCCAACGAAGAATTCAGGTCCAGCAATGTTTTTCTCGTATCATCAAGAGATGTCAGCACTTCTTTATTCTTTATAGGCTGCACAGCAAGCGTTGTATACTTGTCTGTCAGCTCAACAGCTGAGTCCAGATGATAGAAGAAAAACCTTTCGGCTAAATAAAAACGCTTCGGGTCCTTTTTCACAACGGCAAATATTTTACGGGACAATTTTGTTAAGTCATTAAACTGCCTCATTGCAGATAAAGAGCGTATTTGAAACATTCTGCCCTGTAAACGGGATAATTTTTTTTGAGCGTCTTTTAAATTCTGCTGGATATACTGGTATTCCTGCGCACTTAATTTGTACGAGCGTAAAATAGACCGGTGCTGAAACCATTTAATTAGATAGAAGGGAATAACACCTCCTGCTATCGCAATCAGAATGGAGTAAAAAAATTGTATATTAAAAATGTAATAAGCGGTAATCCATGTCAGTAAGAACAGTGGAAGGGCAATTCCGGCTCTAGCCAAGAAATATAAAAACTCTCTCATATTCATCTACTCCTTATGTTGGCTTATAGTTTATATACGAGCGGACAAACCGTTTAGTTTCAAAAAAGATAAATCGCATTATAACTTCTTTTACATATTGTCTCTGATTGCTGAAATGATAGCAAGTTACGCACATCAAAATATCCTTTATAGACATAAATGACTATATAAAACGGAAAAATTGCCATTTATTATAGCTTTTTTGTACTATATAGGTATATAATAGGTACGAATAACCAAATTATAATAATTAAAGGTTAGTTTTATAGGAAGAGAGGCATATGAATGACAGTGAAAAACCACTCGCCGGAAGCACTAGCAGAAATTTACCGATTATTTGGAGACAAAACAAGGTTACTAATGGCAAAAAAATTATCTGAAGAAGAATGGACCGTTTCCCAATTTGTAGATTTATTTATGATCAGCCAGCCGCTTGTCAGTCAGCACATTAAGAAATTGAAAGATGCTGAACTGATTGCAGAAAAAAGAGCTGGAAAGAGAATTTTATATCGGCTCGATCCCAAATCCGTCCGATATCCGTTGATCATACGGCTCATAGAACCAATTACTGAGGAATCCGCCGGCAAAAAAGAAGTTTGACAGTGTGATCGTAAGCTTCTTGTTTACGATCGGCTGCTCCAACTTGATAAATCAATGGCAACGTGGTTGAACGGTGCCTGGACCAATAGGAATTTAAGCAAATTCTTTTATTTTTAACGGGATCTCTTATACACTAATCTTAGCATTAATTAAGAGGTGATCGGCGTGTGGAATATCATACAAACGAAAAGTGACGCAGAACCCTGGTGGTTTCTAGAGGGTTGGGAAGAAGATATTTTGCAGCAATGGACATTTTTAAGTAAAGAGGATACATTTAATTTTTTTAAACAGAAGATCGCAGAAATGGTTGACTTATATCCTCATGTAAAAGTAAAAAGGGGTACCCAGATTGCTTTTTGGGATGAAGAAGAACTTTTATTTTGTGATTCCTGTGATGACGATTTACAACTTTATCATGGGTTTTTAATCTTCTGTGACAATAAACCATACGTTTCCAACAGTATGACATCAGCTGACAAAATGTTTTTTGAGCAGCTGATCCCTGAAAAGTAAAAAGAGCTGAAGCGGTTAATCCGCTTCAGCTCTTTTTTAAACCATATGATTTTTATTCATCTTGTTTTCATTATACCGCTTGCGAATCGTGATGAACCGGTACGCATTTACGATAATTGTTTTACCTACAGCATAGGTTGGAACTGCCATGATGAGTCCGAGCAGTCCGCCAAAGCTTCCAGCCACCAATAGGATAAAGATAATGGTCAATGGGTGAATGGCCAGTTTTCTGCCCATTACCTGAGGAGAAATTAAATTACTTTCTATTTGCTGAACGACGATAATCGCAACGATTACCAGCAGGGCTTTTAAAGGAGAATCTAGAAATCCGACAATCACTGCTGGTATCGTGCCGATAAATGGACCAATAAAAGGAATAACATTTGTCAGCATGGCTACGATCGCTAAGACAAGGGAGTATTCAAGCCCTAAAATTAAATAGGCAATGTACAATAAAACCCCAATAAACATACTGACAATAATTTGTCCTTGAATATAAGAACTTAAGGCATCATCCATATCTTCAAGGACTTTTCTGCCTTCAGGACGAAACTCTTCCGGTGTAAAGCGCAAAAATTGATCGGGCAGCTTTTGCCCATCCTTCAGCATATAAAAAAGTACAAAAGGAATCGTAACAATCACTACTGCAATACTCGTTAAAATTCCCAGTAATGAGACAACGTTTGATCCAATCGAATCAATGGCACCCTGTAAATAGTCCGCTACGCTGTTGGCAATCTCCTGATATGAAATATCCTGGCTTTCCTGAAGGCTTTTAAACCATTCAGATTGCTGAAGATTAACAATCATAGAAGTAAGTTCTTCAAAAATGGTTGGTATATTATCTACCAGGGCATTAAATTGCTCCGATAATGGAGGCCCTGCTATGAAGACAAGTCCGGTCACAATTCCGATTCCGACTAGATAAATTAGCAGGATCGAAAGCGTCCGGGGCAGATACTTTGAGACCAGTGCTACAATTGGACGCAGCAGGTAGTAAAGGACGCCGGCAATAGCAATTGGAGCAAAAAGGGTTGTTACAATGATCGTAATTGGAGTAAAAATGAAGCTGACTAAATCCATTAAATAAATGATGATAAGAATTGTAATAAGGCCGAAGCCTAATCGAAACCACTTTGACTTTGCTAACTCCGACAAAAAAATCCCTCCGTATGTATGTATATATTGATATTATCATACATGACTCACTCTTTTTTTGCTATTTTTTTCTTATCGCATTTTGAAACTAAACATGGATTCTGACGTATTAAGAAGAGAGGAATGAGATATATTGATAAAATTTTGGTCTAGACTGCGTTTTATTTTCACTTTAAGGAAATCACTTCCATTTGCTAAAGAATACTTTACATCAAGCGAGGTGACTGCTTTGAAAAAAATACTTCCTGTATTTATTTTTTTCTTGTACGCCGTTATTCCTTTGGATTTTATTCCTGATTACTTGATTGTTTTTGGCATCATGGATGATACGGCGGTCGCTGCTTACCTATTTCAGCTAATGGTAAAAATGGCGCCTCCGCATTTAGCAGCAAAATACCAATTGCTTAAAGATAAATAGTAGTCAGATAATATGGAAAAATTCCTCACAATACATTTGACTTTTAAAATGAACGCTGTATAATAAGGGTAACAAGTCAATAGCAAAAATACCTGCAAGTTACAGATTCACATATTACAAAAAGTGATCGGAACGCACGGTACTTTTCGTAATATGTGAATTTTCTTATGGGTAAGTTTGCATATTGTCAATTAATATTTTGGAGGTTTTTCATTATGAAAACTGGTACAGTAAAATGGTTTAACGCAGAAAAAGGTTTTGGCTTCATCGAAGTTGAAGGAGAAAACGACGTATTCGTACACTTCTCTGCAATCACAGGAGAAGGCTTCAAATCACTTGACGAAGGCCAACAGGTTGAGTTTGAAGTGGTTGAAG
Organism: Jeotgalibacillus proteolyticus; assembly: GCF_050107735.1. Taxonomy (GTDB): domain Bacteria; phylum Bacillota; class Bacilli; order Bacillales; family Jeotgalibacillaceae; genus Jeotgalibacillus; species Jeotgalibacillus proteolyticus_A. The sequence goes on along the minus strand of NZ_JBNILO010000002.1, from coordinate 422,483 downwards.
GTAACCGTGGACCACAAGCAGCTAACGTTGTAAAACTGTAATTGTTTATATAAAAAAGCCATCCGGGCAACCGGGTGGCTTTTTTCATGTCGTCTGACCGGACGTGCCGAGTTGGTCTGAGGGCAGGCAAGGCGTTTGCCCAAGCACCTGTATCCCAATTTGAATACAATACCTCAAAAGGGGTGAAGAGCATGTCCAATCAACCAAAAAAGAAAGCTGAAGAAGTCAAAGAAGAAGTAAAAGAAGAAAGAGTGCATCCATTCGACTCTTTTTGGAAATTTCATAAAGATAGAGAAGAGAATAAAGCTGAAGAAAAAGAGGCAGCTGAGAGCGAACAAAAGAAAAGACCATTCTGGTGGTAAGCTTGACTTTTTGCTTTTATAAGCAATTTAAAAAATTCATCGTCTGCTGACGATGAATTTTTTTATCTGAAAACGGGGGTCGTTTAAGCGGTCTGAGACATCTCATAGTGTTTGAGCTTCGGATCTAATGCGAAATTGCCAAAAGGAATAAAGGCAACAATAAAAGAAAGGATTGGCCAGTACCATTTCCATCTTGTTTTAAGCGTTACATAGGCAATGACAAAACAATAAATTACGAACAAAAAGCCATGAATAGATCCTACCAGCGTGACCGCTTCAGGAAAGCCAAACCAGTATTTAAGAGGCATTGCGAGTCCAACTAAAATTAATAAAGACACCCCTTCAAAGTATCCCATGAACCGCAGTCTGCCAATTGGTGTTTTTAACATATCAATTCCTCCTGATGCCTTTCAATCGCTGCTATCAGTTTATCAGAAAGAGAGGGGACTTGGATCAAATTCACGAGATTGACAAAAAATTGTCCTCTACCCCTCTTTAAGTTCAAGTAATTCAGATTTGATCCGCGGGCGATAGGGTATGTGAATACATATAAAGACGATTTAAGTGCAGAGGGAGATGAGAAAATGACAAATGAAATCCAGGCTGAAAAACATGAAAACTTTTATTATTCACTTAGAGGAAAGATAAACAGGTGGCTCGAACAGAAAACAGGTAAAAATCACAAGTATGCAAAATATCTGCTTTTTGCTCCTGATCTATTTTATCTTTTATTGCAGGTGGTGAAAGATCCGCGAGTGGCAAAAAAAGACAAAGCCCTGACACTTGGGGCGATCGGCTACTTTATTTTGCCCATCGATGTCATTCCTGAAGGTATTATCGGACCTGGAGGCTACATTGATGACATTATTGTCGCTTCATTTGTGCTGCAGACCATCGTAAACCACCTTTCTCCTGAAATTATACGGGAGCACTGGGCTGGAGATGAGGACGGGCTTGAGATAGTGAATAAAATTGCCGGATTGTCACAAAAAGTCATGGGTAAGGGAGTCGTCCCAAAAATCATCAGCAAGTTCACAAAATAATACAACGCAAAAAGCCCCTGCTTAGAAGCGGGGGCTTTCGTTTGTTGAATTTATGATACGCTTGTTTTATTCCACTCAAGAAACTCATCATAAGACAATTGCTTGTCAGTGATTTTGCCGTCTTTAATATCAATGATACGATTCGCGATCGTTTGAACAAATTGGTGGTCATGAGAAGCGAAAATCATCGCACCTTTATAATTAATCAGTCCGTTATTTAAAGCGGTAATGGACTCAAGATCCAGGTGATTGGTCGGTTCATCCAAAAGCAGTACATTTGCCTGCTTTAGCATCATGCGTGACAGCATGCAGCGAACTTTTTCTCCACCGGAAAGAACACTCGGTTTTTTTCGCACTTCTTCACCGGAGAAAAGCATTCTGCCAAGGAATCCGCGCAAGAACGTTTCACTTTGATCATTAGGTGAATACTGTCGAAGCCAATCAACAAGATCAGATTCATTCCCTGCAAAGTATTCGCCGTTGTCATGAGGGAAATAGGCTTGTGAAGTCGTAACACCCCATTTAAAGCTTCCGCTGTCCGGCTCCATTTCACCCATTAAAATTTTCATGAGCGTAGTCTTCGCAATTTCATCTGTTCCGACTAAAGCGATTTTATCTTCTTTGTTCATCGTAAAGGAGATGTTATCCAATACTTTTACACCATCAATCGTTTTGGACAAATCTTTTACTTGCAGAACATCATTTCCTATTTCCCGCTCAGTCTCAAAATTAACAAATGGATATTTCCGGGAAGACGGTTTAATATCATCAAGTGAAATTTTTTCAAGCGATTTTTTACGGGAGGTCGCCTGCTTGGATTTTGACGCATTAGCGCTAAATCGGGCGACAAAAGCCTGTAGTTCTTTAATTTTTTCTTCTTTTTTCTTGTTTTGGTCATGCATCATCTTTTGAGCAAGCTGACTTGACTCATACCAGAAATCATAGTTCCCGACATAGACCTGAATTTTACTGAAGTCAAGATCCGCAATATGAGTACATACGGTATTTAGAAAATGTCTATCGTGGGAAACCACAATGACGGTGTTTTCAAAATTAATAAGGAAGTCTTCGAGCCATTGAATCGCCTGTATATCCAGACCATTTGTCGGCTCATCTAAAAGAAGGACATCCGGCTTGCCAAAAAGAGCTTGAGCAAGCAATACTTTTACCTTTTCCGAGCCTGTTAGTTCAGACATTTTTTTGGTAAACATGTCCTCACGGATTCCGAGGCCCTGTAAAAGAATCGCAGCTTCTGATTCTGCTTCCCAGCCGTTCATCTCTGCAAATTCGCCTTCAAGCTCGGCAGCTTTTATGCCATCTTCATCAGAGAAATCCTCTTTCATGTAAATTGCATTTTTTTCCTGCATTACTTCAAATAGCCGTGCATGGCCCATCAAGACAACATTCAGCACTTCGTATTCCTCATACTCAAAGTGGTTCTGCTTCAAAACAGCCAGACGTTCATTGGCACCCATAGATACATTACCGGTTTGTGCTTCAATTTCTCCTGATAAGATCTTCAGAAAAGTTGATTTTCCTGCACCATTTGCTCCGATCAAGCCGTAGCAATTACCCGGATTAAACTTAATATTTACATCTTCAAACAGCTTCCGGTCGCCAAACCGCAAGCTGACATCTGTTACTTGAATCATTTCAATTCCCTCCATAACACATACGTATCGTTGAATTATACCATTAATACTTGATTTTTGCTTTACATTTACATGATTTTTAAAGAGAAACGATATATCTTGAAATAAAGTATTTTAAATTTGAAACAATACACGATTTTTCTTATACTTGAATAGCGAAGAGTAAAAGTAATTAGAAGAAGGGAATGGAGAGGTATGAAGCATATTTATAAAAAAGGGGCACCATCTAAGCCAACATTGCTTATGCTACACGGTACTGGAGGAACGGAGCAGGACCTGCTTGGACTTGCCCAATTCATTGACCCTGAAGCAGGCGTATTAAGCGTCCGCGGAAATGTATCTGAAAACGGCATGCCAAGATTTTTCAAGCGTCTGGCAGAAGGCGTGTTTGATTTAGAGGATTTGGCAATCCGAACAGAAGAATTAAAGCAATTTTTAGATGATGCTGCAAAAGAACATGGATTTGACCGGGACAACGTCATTGCGATTGGGTATTCAAATGGCGCAAATATCGCAGGCAGCCTGATTTTTCATTATAAGGATGTTGTAAAGGCAGCCATTTTGCATCACCCAATGGTTCCGATTCGGGATAAACAGCTTCCAGGCCTAAATGGGATGAATGTATTGATTACTGCTGGTGATAATGATCCGATTTGTCCACCTGAGGAAACAAACGATCTTACACAATTACTCGAAAATGCAGGCGCGCAAACAGAAGTATTCTGGCATCACAACGGGCATCAGCTGACCCAGGAAGAAGCGGCAAAAGCAAAACAGTGGTATGGAGAATTAACGAAATAAAAGATTGGGATAAATCATTTAAAAGGATTTATTTGTAAAATATGAGCAAAGGCGTTGTCTTGCTGAGGAAGCGTTTCGTCTAATGCACAATAATCCCGTCGAAGAGCCTGTGACATTTTTGTCTCAGGCTTTTTGCTTGTTAATCTTTCTAAAAGATTTTGGACATTGTATAAAAAGAACGTTTAGTAGTCATCTAGCCTGCATGACCCCTTGATTCAATAATAATTTTCCGAGCATTTTCATAGAATAAAGGAGGTTTTAAGTCCAGATCCAGCGGGGCTCTTAAATCTGCGAACATCACTTTTTTCTGGTCAAACGTCCTGGCCCTGATTTAAAGTCGTCACATCAACTATCCTTTCATTTATTTAGGGATACTAAACTTATACAGAATAGTAAGACGATTGATCCCCCTTAACAAAATGCCTGTTTTTACGCTTGCGAACATATGGTCGTTTTATTATCCTAAGGGAGGAAAACGTGGTAAAATAAAGGAAACAAAGAATCTTTTGGAGGGATGGAGGGAATAGAGTGAGTAAAAATAACCCGAAAAAATTCGCATTAAATATGAGTGCCTCCCAGTTTACGAAATTTTACATACTTCATCTTTTGTCCATCCAGCATTCAGGGATGATCAGTGAGCACTTTAAAGCAGAATTCCGTAAAATAGGCGGGAATTGGGAGCCTGCGCCAAGTACGCTTCTTGATGCTTTGCACGATATGACAGATGAAGGACTACTTCACCGGACAGATGACTATAAATCTCATGAGAAAAAGCGGCAGAAAGTGTATTGGTACCGGTTGACGGATAAAGGCAAAGAGGAATTCGGTCTGATGAAAAAGCAGTTTTTGCCATTGTTTGAAGAACAGAAACGAATTATCGAAAATATTTTAAAGACGGTCTATTAAAAAAGAGGGCGGGACAAAACAAAAACATTTAAAAAAACGAGGTAGTATTTGGTGAGCGGAGCTGAAGGTGGCGACTCAAGCGGGATATGACGGCAAGCTGAGACTTTATGGGGACATGCCCTGGAAAGGCTCAATCCCCGGTCCTGCGGAAAGTATCCACCTGAAACGCAGCGATCCGGTCAAAAAGGCTGAGACAGTTTTTGTCCCAGTCTCTTTTTTTGGATAAAAAAAGGCTGGAACAAAACTCAAAAAAGTTTCAAAAATGCGGATATATTTATTACTAGTAGTAGGTGAGCGGAGCGTAAGGTGGCGACTCCTGCAGGATATGACGGCAAGCTGAGACCCCGCAAGGCAAAGCCTTGAGGAGGGCTCAGCGCCGTCCCTGCGGAAAGCGTCCGCCTGAAGCGCAGACGAACCGGTCAAAGAGCTTGAGACACTTTTGTCCCAAGCTCATTTTAAGACGGTCTATTAAAAAAGGGCAAACGACCTCGTCGTTTGCCCTTTCTTCATGCATTTACAAAAAGGAGGGGGAGGGGAAAAGAGCCAGCTCGCCGATTCTTTCAGCTGCTTCAATGAGAACCTCTGCATCCTGTACTAACGCTATTCTTACATACCCTTCTCCTGTTGGACCAAAAGCGTGTCCCGGTGTAACAACGACATGCGCTTCGTCCATAAGTGTTTGGCAAAACTCCATAGACGTCATGTTTTGAGGGATTGGAGCCCAGACAAACATGCCGCCTTCAGGAGCGGGGATCTCCCAGCCAATTGACCGGGTGCGGGCGAGGAACATGTCTCTTCGATGCTGATAAACGGCCCGGGCCTCTTCAGCGTACCAGTCACCTTCAGTCAGCGCTCTTGCTGCAGCAAGCTGTATAGGTTTAAAAACACCGTAGTCAAGATTTGATTTCATCTGACAGATTGATTGAATGACTGACGGATTTCCTGCAACATAGCCTACGCGGCAGCCGGCCATATTAAAGCTTTTAGAAAGTGAATTCGTCTCAACCCCAACCTCTAAAGCCCCTGGAGTTGAAAGGAAACTCATTGGTTTTTTTCCATCGTAATAAAGTTCGCCATATGCGAAATCATGAACAATTAAGATTTGATGCTTTTTAGCAAATTCGACTGCTTCTTCATAAAAAGAAGACGTTGCTTGGACCGGCACTGGGTTTCCCGGAAAGTTTAAAATCATTAAGGACGTCTTATTTGCGATGTGCGCTGGTATAGCCTTCAAATCAGGAAGAAAATGATTTTCCTTTCTCAGCGGCATATAATAGGGCTTTGCTTCTGCCATTGAAATCCCTGTTTCATAGGCCGTGTATCCAGGATCCGGGACCAGTATATAATCATCCGGATTGCAAAAAACCATTGGAATATGAACCAATGCATCCTGAGACCCCATCGACAGCATGATTTCTGTTTGGGGATCAAGCGTTATGCGGTGCTGTCTGTCGTAGTAAGCTGCAACAGACTGATCAAATTCATTAATCCCGGTTAAGGTATACCCGTATTGATCTTCTGCTTTTGACATTTCCGATATCGTTTCGCGAATGAAATCGGGAGGAGCCAGGTCAGGACTTCCGATGCTGAGGTCAATCATTTGGGCTCCTTCACTGATTTTTAACTGTTTATAGGCGGATAATTCACTAAAGATAAGTGTTTTAAATCCGTCCATTCTTTTTGCATGTGGAAACTCCATCCGTTCATTCCCTCTTTTCTATGTAAGTATGATCCTGCTTAAAATCAATCTTCAACATTGTACCAAAAAGTGAGACAATAGAAAATATTGAAGCCTTTATCCGCCTAAAGGAGATGATTACCATCAACTATTGGAACGAAAGCCAGCGCAAATCCATGAATCTGATTGTGTATGAAAACAATTTCGCCCTCATTCAGGAAAAAAGAGAGTGGTCTGCCGGTACCCCGGAATGGATCATGCTTTCGAATCTGCCTCAGACGATGGATGCATCGAGTCTCAGAATAACAGGCATCCATTTGAAGGAATGGAGATTTCGACAGTCAGAAGGAATTACACAAGAATCAATATTACGCGCTTTATCAGGAGACCAAATCCTGTTTAAGCAAATAGGTGAAGAGCAAAAAAGCTTTAAATTGATTGCATCGTCACCTGACATCATCATAGAAGATCCTGATACTAAACAAGTATTGTTGAATCCTTCCGGACAGCTTTCCGTTGAACGTGTTCCGGAAGCAGTCAGTGAAGCTCCAGTTGTCACGCTTCGGGTGGAGCCTACATCGCATGCCACGGATGTAACACTCAGCTACTTGCTCGATCATCTCTCCTGGTCTGCTGTTTATAGCGGGGTACTTGAAAATGGAATCCTGCAAATAAAAGGCACGCTTCAATTTATCAATCGGACCGGACAAAACTTTACTGAGGTTTCTCTGCAGGCAATGGCGGGCGAGACAAACCGCATTGTTTCAAACAAATCGAATGAACCTTCCGTCATGATGCTAAAGGAAAGCTCTGAGTACAGTGAGGTTACAGAAGAGGGAGAGGGCGACTTGCATCTTTATACGATCCCTTTTTTAGTGTCTCTTCCTGATCGCCAGTCCACAATGATTCCTTTTGTGCAAACAGAAGCTGCTTATCGGCTATTTTATGCAGTTACCTCTATTGATGATCATCCATCCACTGTAGTCGAATGGACACATATGAGTGAGATTCCGCTGTCAAAAGGTAAAATAACATTTTATTATGGATCTAATGGGCGGGAGTACTTTGCGGGAGAAGAAATGCTGTCTTTTACACCAAAAGGCAAAGAGGTCCAATCTGTTTTAGGCAAAGCTGTTGATATTGACAGTGAACATGAAGTGATAAGAAGCTATCTGAGCGGGGAAGATACTGTCGAAGACCATGTCTATAAGATCACAAGCAGAAAAGAGTCACCGGCTGAAGTGATTATTTCACATGCAATTTACGGAAGGATGTGGGAATTAGTAGATGCTTCCGCCGACATCCTCCTGAAAACGGCAAATGAACTTCAATTGAGCACAACCGTTCAGCCAGGCGAAACCAAAATCGTTACCTTTTCCATTAAAATCATTAAACAGAAACGAAGAAGTTAAGATCAGACTTTTATCAAGAGATGTACATTTAGCAGTGTTCATGGTAGATTAAACAACAATGAGTCGTAACAGGAGGAACTAGTTTATGTATGAACAAGAAGAATCACTTGCTGGCACTGTCCAGCGTTTAACCGTAGATCGTGAAGCACCTTTTGGGTTTTATTTAATTAGAGGGGAAGATGAGTATCCGTTAAATGAGTCCGAGGTCACGGGAGAACTGACTGTTGGAGAGGCGTACGATTTCTTTTTGTATGCTGACCGAAGAGGACGGGTTGTTGCTTCAATGAATATTCCTGAAATCCGGAAAGGATCTTATGGCTGGGCAAAAGTAATCAAGGTTAACGACAGGGATGGAGCTGCACTTGATATTGGCATTTCCCGTGAAGTAACGGTCGTGGCCATGGATCTTCCTGCAGCGAAACATGTCTGGCCAAAAGCGGGAGATTATTTATATGTTACGCTTCGCACAGACCGTGCCGGCAATATGTTTGCGCGTCTTGCAACAGAAGAAGTTGTTCAGGTTCTTTCCAACCGGGCAGACCCGGAACTTCATAATAAGGAATTAAAAGCACGCCCTTACCGGTTACTGCGTGTCGGCACATTTTTGCTTACAGAGGAAGGATATCTTTGCTTTGTTCATGAGAGTGAACGATATGAAGAGCCTCGCTTAGGAGAAGACGTGTCAGTTCGTATTATCGGAGTCAAAGAAGACGGTACGCTAAATGGCTCCCTTATCTCAAGAAAACAAGACAAGATGCTAGATGATGCTGAAATTGTCTATGAATATCTTCAAGAACATGGCGGGACTATGCCATTTGGCGACAAAAGTGAGCCTGAACTCATATATGAAACATTTGGAATGAGTAAAGGTGCGTTTAAAAGAGCGTTGGGCCGGCTTTATAAGGAAAAGAAAATCATTCAGCAGGATGGAAGCACATCTCTTACAGAATAGCAGGCAGAAAAAGCGGGCAGCAGCTTGCTTTTTTTGCATGTAAGATAAAAAAATACTGAATCCAAAGATAGGAAGGAGAAACCACCATGAACATTGAATTGAATAGTCAGCAGTATAAAAAATTGATTCAAGCCCTCTATTTGGGTGATCTCGTCCTTCATTCCATGAAAGAAACAGAAGAGGGTCAGGATGAAGAGTTTATGAAGACAGAGCAATATTTGCTTTCATTTGCAAAAGAAGCGGGATTGGAAGAATACGTTGAGTACGATGAGACGCTTCAGCAATATTTCCCGACCCCCGCAATGGAACAGGAATTTGATCAGGGGATGAGAACCTATGAACAGGAAATCCTTTCAGATCAGCTTGCTGCTGTATTAGCCAGAAATGAACTGGAAAGAAAAATGGCCAGTAATGAGCTGAATCAGGACGAAGCCATTGAATTACTATTCACGCTTGAAGAGAATTATTTGGACCAAATCAATCAAAAAGGATTCAAAAACTTACATCTTAAATAACAGGAGGGTGGATATGCGTTTTCAACCGGCGATGATTGCAGTAAATGTTATTTTTGCTCTACTAACCGGATTCTGGGCAATTCAAAACGTGGTTAGAGGAGAATACGCCATGGCTGCTTTGCTGGGAATTATTTGTTTGATCAATGCATTTATATCTGTCAGGCGTTATCAGATCGCAAGGCTGTACGATGAGGAACAATAGCAAATTAAGAACGCTCTCTCTTGAGGCTGGGGTATCCATTAAAAAGTATCTTATTTGAGAAAGTATATACCGTAAAGTGAAGTGAACCGGCATGCGAGCTTGAGACATTTTTGTCCCAGGCTCGTTTTTTTCTTTTTATAGGTTGGGCTGCTGGACAAGTTCCCTTTTAGGCTATGGGTCAATATCTTAACTGTAAAGGCTTAAAGAGGGTGATTCAATTGGGAAGACCCATCAAACATACAGATAGAGATGTAGATTATTTAGCCAGACTGATGCTATCAGAAGCAATTGGAGAGGGTCCACAAGGAATGAATATGGTAGGAACTGTAGTAGCTAATCGTGTTGAAGCTGACTGCGCACCAGACTTCAAAAATCTGAGAAATATTAGACATGCGATTTACCAAACAATACCAGGTACTGGAATTCCTCATTTTGAACCCGTATTGAATGGAACTCTATATTCGCAGCGTCCAGACGAAAGTGATTTGCAGCGGGCAAGAGATCTGCTTCAAGGGTACAGAGATCCTCGTGCCAGAGACAGTTTGTGGTTTTTTAATCCAAGTCCAGGCAGTAAATTTAGAGCGCCATGCACCGAAACAATGCCGCGATCACCCATGACACAATTTGAATTTGCCTTCAGGAATCATTGTTTCTATGTTGGTGTGCCAGGCTATTGTCCAGAATTTTACCGATAAATGAAAAGGGAGCTGATTTAGACATGAATTATGGAAATTATAATTACCCTCAGGGATCGATGATGGGAAATCAAGGTATGCAAAATTCAGGGGGATTTCCATTAAATACGCCGTCCGGGCCATCCTACTCAGTACCCGTCATGCCAATAGGTACAGGTCAGCAATTTCCAACAGGGGTAATAGAAGAGTCATTTATCGAAAATATTCTGCGTTTTAACAAAGGGAAGATTGGCACGTTTTATTATACGTACCAGGGAAACAGCAAATGGAACGCAATGATTTACCGAGGACGTGTAGAAACGGCTGGGCGGGACCATATCATTATTAGTGATCCGGAAAGCGGAAAACGATACTTGCTTTTAATGGCAAATCTTGACTGGGTGGAATTTGAAGAACGCATTAATTATCCTCATATGGAAATCACACCGGCACAGCAGGCATCACTAGACACATCCGAGTAAGAAAACAAAGGTATCCAAATAATCTATCTTGTAGACAAGAGAAAATTTCTGCTTGAGTCTGCAAGGTAGTTACATACGCAAAATGGCTTGCAGTGAATTTATTCGCTATAGATTGTTATGAAAGTTATTTACTTAAAAGCGAACTATTTATAGTTTAATTCGATCGGTACTGAAACAGAGCCTGACACAGAACCCTGGATACATTTAGATAATTTTATTTTTTGTCTCAATATTATAAGTATTCTACGGTTTTGAGACATAAATCATGAAATGCAGTTAACTTCCTATAATATATATTATGTAAACTAAAAATAAAAAATGATTTAAAGCTAATGTACAGACTCCCCTTGCCGCATTCCTGTGCGTTCCAATACACTGGCGGTTATATTTTTATTTTATTTCACATCGAGCACTCTGACTTTGCCGTTAGACTTACCAGCTTATTTCGATCTATAAAAGCTAATCAATGCTCAGGTTGAAATTAATCATTCTCTTTTCAGGCTTCATGATTCTTTAAAGCTGAAGCTCGGTATGTTCATTCGCCATGAAGAAGTATCATTTTTTAGTACAGTTATCTATTGTTGACATATTCTGAATTATCATTTAAGTTTAGTACAATCATACATAGTACTAAAGATTTTTTATGATCTATTTGCTCTTCAATGGGCAAACCAATCATAATTATTTCCGGTTCTTTATATATATAACTCATACAGCTTCTTTAAGACGAAGCATTGTGCGAGTTAATTTTTAGCCCGTAAAACCTATTATTCTAATCGGAATAATATAATATAGGAGGATTACAATGAATATTTTTTGGTTTTTACCTACTGCTGGTGACAGCAGATATTTAGGCACGTCTGTCGGGAAACGCGAAGTTACGATTGATTATCTTCAGCAGGTTGCGCAAGCGGTTGACCGTTTAGGCTTTGACGGTGCCCTGCTGCCGACAGGACGAGAATGTGAAGATTCATGGGTCGTTGCATCAAGTTTAATCCCTCTTACAGAACGGATGAAGTTCTTAGTTGCCATTCGTCCAGGGCTAACCTCCCCTGCTATCTCTGCAAGAATGGCCGCGACGTTTGATCGTATTTCAGGTGGACGAGTTCTTTTAAATATTGTTCAGGGTGGAAATCCTATTGAACTGGCTGGCGAAGGGCTTCATTTATCGCATAGTGACAGATATAAACTAACGAATGAGTTTTTAACAGTTTGGAGAAAGCTTTACTTAGAAGAATCTGTTCAATTTAAAGGAGATTACCTTGACATAAGGGATGGGAAACTAGGGCACGAACCGGTTCAAAAACCCCACCCTCCTCTTTATTTAGGCGGCACTTCAGATTCTGCTTATGAGGTGGCATCAGAGCATGTTGATTATTATTTGACATGGGGAGAACCGGTTGAAGTTGTGAAAGAACGAATTCAACGTGTAAGGAAGCTTGCAGAGGAAAAAGGCAGAAGCGTAAAATTCGGGATTCGCTTCCATGTGATTGTGAGGGAAACGGAAGAAGAAGCCTGGAAAGCAGCAAATAATTTGATTAGATATGTAGATGATGAAGTGATTGAAAAAACTCGAGAGAAATTTAAAGTGTTTGATTCATCTGCTCAAACGACGATGACCCAAACATCACTATCGAACAAGGACTCGCTTGAAATCCGTCCGGGCATTTGGGCAGGAATCGGGCTTGCACGTGAAGGAGCTGGGACAGCCTTTGTTGGAGATCCGCATCAGGTTGCTGAAAACATGAGAAAATATGAAGAAATAGGAATTGACACCTTCATTCTTTCGGGGTACCCGCATCTTGAAGAGGCTTATCATGTAGCAGAGCTGCTGTTTCCTGTTTTAAACAAGAAAAAATAAATATTTAAAAAGCTTGCAGCAATCATTTTTTGCTGCAAGCTTTTTCTCGTCAATCAAATGAAATATTGATCACCGCAACCTCTGCTCTGCTTCCGATCCGAATCGGCGGTCCCCATGTGCCAAAACCGGAAGACACAATTGAATGAAGATTTCCCTTTTCTAAATATCCCCAATCGTTCTCATAGAGCATATTCGTAATAAGATTAGCAGGTGCTGCCTGACCTTTATGGGTATGTCCTGAAAGAAGAACATCCACCCCTCCTTCCATCGCCTCTTCAATCTCCACAGGCTGATGATCAAGCATAATGATTGGACGGGTTTTATCTAATCCATCCACTAATGCATCAACTGACAGACGTTCAGGATCTGTCAAATCCTTTCTCCCACTTACATAAAAAGAATCTGCGACAAGCTCTGTTTCATCAAGTAGCATGCTGATTTGAATTGCTTCCATTTCCTCTATAATATCATCCAGGTCGTCCCCGTAATATTCATGATTACCCAGAACAGCAAAAACGCCTAAAGGCGCGTTAAGTTGTCCAAGTTCACTGCCCATTTTCTGCTTAACATACGGATCCAAATTGTCGTCGATAATATCTCCCGAAATTAAAATAATATCAGGCTGGATGCTTTCAGAAAGCTTTGTAAGACGTTTTAGGTGACTGATTCCTACAATGGGTCCCAAATGAAGGTCAGACACCATTAAAACCTGAAGATTTTGATAATAAGAAGGCTTCTGTATATGAATATCATAAGTTCTTGTTGTGGGACTCCATGCGTTAAAGCTGCCATATAGAAAGATAAAGAGATACACTCCAATTACTGTGATTCCGGTCCAGTGAATAAACCTGTCATTTTTCTGTTTTTTAAAAAACCAGACAACAAGATTGGCAGCGGGCAGAAGGAGCAGGCTGTATCCGATCACTACAAACCAATAGGCCCCGGCTAATTCGAAAAAAAAAGTTGAAGTGCCTCTGCCGATAAAATAAGAGAAAGTGAGTACTATGATCAGCAGGCTGTACCATCTTTTTTTTATGGGAAATTTTGCTGCTCTAAGCCACTTCCAGCCGTTATGAGCAATATAATAAGAGAGCAGACCATACAATATAATAGAAAGTCCGATGGTTAAAAGTTGAGAAACGGTCATTTACGTATCCCTTTCCTCTGTTGAATTGAGTTTAATTCGCCATACTCTCAATATAGCGCTGCTCTTCTTCAGTACTTAATATTCCCGTTGCTTCTCCGACAGTGCCGTCCTGCATTCTCCAAATTTTATTATGTTCTTTGTCTATTTTGGTGAAGTCTCCTTCTTTCCAATTTGTAAGAATTTCGCGGTATACCCTTTTATTTTCAGTAGTAATTTTCGTAGTGTTATCGAGTCCATCTAAAAGCCACTCAATTCTCTTAGGATGTATTTCGTAGAAGCCCCACTTTTTGCTTGCTTTTATTTTCTGATGAGTCATGCCGTGGATGTATTCCTGGTAATGAAAGTCATCCAACTCATCCTGACTTACTTTCTTTTTAAACGGATTTAATCCCTCTTTTTCGTACTGCTCGAGATCTTCATCCGTAATCGTTCCGGCAGCAGCTGCTCTGGATTCTTCCGTGAATTCCTCTTCATTTTCATCAGAATCGCCAGCTGCAGCAGAAGCAGGATCTTCAGCAACATCCTCTTCGTTCTCAGTTTTTTGAAGTTGATCTCCTTTGTCAAGCCATTCATAGGAACTCCAAGCAATTAAACCTGCTGCAATTAATGCGCTTAAAACAATCGGGACAACTTTTCTTGACAAAGATCAGCACCTCTTTCAACAATTTGCTTACTATTTATCGTACATAATCTTTTGAATGTAATCAACCAGTATTTTCATGATGTGGGATGGATACCCTCCTGTATTTCAGAGAAAAAGAAAAGCAGAGTAGAAAGAGAAGAAAATGTGGCGATTTAATCATAAAATTGATATAAAAGCACGTTTCGCTGCCTCATAATGTTGTTTAATAAAAGTTCTTTTTAAATTGAGTACATTATCTGGCATATCTCTTTGAAAACAAACATACAATTTATTAATCAACTGCGAATCGTGACGAGGCAGCAAACAGACAGAAACATATTGTAGAAACTTTTGTTGTTTCGTTCATGAATAATCAAGGTAAAGAACTAGTAATAATTTATAACCAAAAGGAGGAAGTAAAAATGAAAATAAAAGTGAAAAGCTGGAGAATGCTAAGTGCTCAGGACAAACTGTTTATATTAGAAGCTGTCAGTCACAGATCACAAACAAAAAATCAATTGAAAACAGTTTCTTAAAGAGTTTTATTTAGTATAATTCCATACCTTCAACCAGCGCATTGGTATCGTTCATTACATCAGCGAGTTGTTCTTCCGCATTCGTTATTTGTACCTTTAGCTCTTCACACGTCTGCCCTGCCTGATGTATGACGTTCTTTAAATTATCCATTGTTTTATTGATCCTTGAATGAACCGTCCACTCAGAAAAAAGATCATCAAAAAAATAATCTGCAAACGTCAGAAATGACCCCCTATCAATACTTAGGTCATCTGAGAATACATGGTGAATATCCTGCAGCTCTGTTTCAAAACGCTGCAATTCCAGCTGCGCCTTGTGGATGGCGTCTTCTGAGTCGTCCAGTCTGCTGTGCTTCATGGCTGTAGCAATTAATCCCCCGCCAAGAAACGTATCCCAAGTAGACATATCCTTAGCAGACTGCATATGTTTAAATGCATGTTCAAGCGCAAGTACAGCTTGTTCTCCTGCTGTCAACGCTTCATTCATTTCAATAAGCAGTGTATCTAAATCTCTTCTTAAAAGCTGTAAAGAGTCCAATTGCTGGCGCTGAGTTTGTGTGTGTGATCGAAGCCAATTTTCTTTTTTCTCCATAAGAAGGTCCCATTCCTGGTCCAGGCCGGTCCAAATAGGGTTTTGGAGTTTTTTTACAACAGCCTCATAGTCCTTCTGCACGTCACGAACCATTTTATCCTCTTCGTTCCACTTAAGTTCTGCCTCAGCAGCTTGAGCAAGTTCCTTTTCCCGCATTCGTTCTTTTTTTCCGATTGCTTCTCTAAATAAATTAATGAACGAAAATTGATCAAGATCGTGGACATCCTGCTGTTCTTTCGTAAACAATTGATATGCTTGGTCTCTTTTTCTTTTCTGGTTATGTACTTTTTCTTCAAGGATGTTTTTTCTTCTTATAAGTTTATTTCTCGCAGCAATTTCTCCTTGTAAAGCAATCTGTTCCTCCACTAGCTGATTCCACATATTCATCCCTCCTACACTTTTATACGACTTTAAAAGGTAAAAGTTTCAAAAAAGCCCAACACTCAGGAAAGGGAGTGTCGGGCTGGACTCTAGTGGCGCAGCAGCTGCATCTTATTCTGCATCTCCTGTATTTGCAGTCTTTTTCTTTGAAGCGTATCCTCCTGCTCTTCATTTGCTGATTTCATAAGCTTTTCAAGATCCATAAAAGCCTGTTCAAGTTGAAGCTGTGCCTGCGTGTACTCTTCATCATTCCAATGTTCCTGTAAAGAGGCTTTATCATATTCCGTTTGTGCAGACAAAATTGCTTCCTCACAATGATCAAGGCAATGCTGTACAGAATCTCTTGTAGCCATATATACTCTCTCCCTTATTTTAAGATGTTAAAATAGTATGCTCAAAAGTACATTAATTAATTGTAAGCTCCTGTAATTTTCGGATTAATTGCTCCTCAGTCAAATTATAGGACTGCCATTCTCCTGATTGGTTCTGCAGCTTTTCTCCTCTAATTGCCACCACTAGATCTTCAAGTCCTGTTACATCAGGATTGATTTGATAAAGTTTAATCAATCCCAGCTTACCGGTATCAGACATTTGATTTAAATAATTCAGATCAATTTTTCCGGTTAATGTGTACCTTTCCAAATTTCTGTCCACCACAATGCCATCAATATTAATTATGTTTATGGTGCAATAAAAAATCAGGGCGGAAAGTATATAAAAATGAATTAAAGATAAACGTTGAAGCCACACTTTCATCATTGTGTAAATAATAATGACAAAAAGAAAAATGATAAAGGCGTGAACCAGAATTCTTGTGAAGGTAAAACCGTACGCCTGTTCATATAAATGTAAACGCATAAATGCAGAAATCAAAATAAGCAAACTGCTCCCCAGCAGAAAACTAAGCAGGATTTGAATACTCTTCTTATAGAATGTATGATCCTGTTTTACAAAATGAAGGATCAAAACCGTAAGAGTAAGATTGATCATTGTAACCGTTACAAGTTCAAAAAAACCACGCCGTGCATACTCTGCATATGTGAAACCTTCTGCGAGATCACCGTTAAAAAAGTAAGCAAACTGAATCACCAGATAAAAGAGATAGACGAGATTTAAAAGAATCAGCAGCGTCATGACCACGATTTGATCAAAGCCTTTTATTAGTCCCGGATTGTCTGATGTCGAAGTTTCTGTATAAACAAAGGCTGCTTGGAAAAATCCATAAAATAAACATCCGAACAGTAAAACGATCAAGATGTCCTGCACAGTATTTGCTGAAATGAGAGTAAACCAGGTTGGAATTTGAGTCATTATGGTTGTAAAATATAGATCTGATGACATTAGCAACGCAATCACAATGAAAAGGAGCGGCATGGACAACAACAGCCCATAAAAAATTTTTGACCATACTTTTCTTTTTTGCTCATCCATATTTCGACTGAATAAGCGGGTGCAGTACTTGAATAAATACACATTTTGATTAACAGACATTGTCAATTTTTTTAGTCCAAGCGGAATGAGTGTCTGCGGGGTAAAGAAGCTGGAGGTGCTTTTAGGTTGTATACGTAACAGGTAATGTAAAAACATTAAAGCAGGTATAACCAAAAAATTAAGCAAATAAAAACCGTTTTGGTCGTAAAGAAAATAATTTGTGGACAGCACCAGGATACAAATCAATAAGAAGTTCCCCATTCGTCTGTTGTAAAACGAAAGATTCCGGAGAACGATAAAAAAGACGATATAAAACAAAATAACGAAAATAACATATGAAATGCCTGCTTTAGGGATGAAAATTAGCTTATCTAACACAAACCCTAAAAAAAGACTCCAGAGCAAAATCCACCATTGGTCTATAGTCAGTTTACTACTCATCTTATTTCCTCCTCTGTTATAAATACATAGAAATACTATGTATATAAGCATAGATAAACTAGGTATTAAGGTAAATGATAAGCCCCTTATACAGAGGCTCTCCTTCCCCACTTATAGCTTAATAAACTGATTGGATACAGAACAATGGTAATAGCGATGCAGCTCAAAATAAATTCATGGGACAATAAAGGCGCAAACCAATGCTGAGGGACAATTCTAAAGACAACCAGCACCATCAGCGTAATATTTGGAACCAAAGAAAAGATAAACGTTTTTCTAAGAAGTGAATGTCCCTTATATCCAAACCCTTTTCCGATTTCGTAACCAAGCAGAGCCCAAAAAAATAAGTATATAATACTGATTAAAACAGGTATGCTGGTTAAAAGAATCCAGATATTTTGAATCCAGGCCCATTCATATACGTTATAAAAGAAGGTTAATAATCCTCCCCCAAGAAAAATGAAAATGTTGCAGCTGGTGAACAGCCATTTCATCTTACCCGGAGTAACGGACTTTTCCTGCAGCCACAAGTGAGCAATTTCCTGCGGAGTCCCTAATCGTTCCGTTACATCTCGTTTACTCACCTCTTCTATTGAATCTTTTGTAAACTGTAACTCTGTAATCAGCTCTTCCAGGTGTACTTCATACTCTTCAAGGATTGATTCTCTATTTGGATGATGCCGCAGTTCATTGTCCAGGTCGTTAAGATAATCAATCTTCAGCCGGTCCATTCTTAGCTCTCCCCATTACTTTATTAATCACCCCAACGAACTTTAGCCATTCATCCGTTTTTTCCTGAAGAAGTTTTTTGCCTGGTTCTGTAATGCGATAATATTTACGGGCAGCCCCTTTAAGCTGTTCCTGCCAATAAAACTCGATATACCCCTGTTTTTCTAACTTATGAAGAGCGGGATACATCGTTCCTTCCTTCATACTTATATCCTGATCACTTCTAGCTTCTAATTCTTTTACTAACTCATATCCATACATGTCTCTCTCTTTGAGCAACTGAAGCATCAGTAATGAAGTACTCCCTTTTACTAACTCCCGATTGAACATATAATCACCTACCTAGATATATTATGTATATCGTTATTCTACCCACTTAAGAATGAAAAAGCAAACTACTTCATATTTAAATTTACTTTTCAAGGTTAAATACGCATTTGTCTGTTCAAACTAAAACAGGAGGTGATAGACATGTCAAAAAAACAAGAAAATAATAAGCAAACAGAATCCACACAGCCAAAGCCAATGAGCGGTTCTCATAAAGTGAAAAACCAAAACCATTCAAGACAAAATAAAAACAGCGGTCATGATATGTAAAAAAAAGCTCTGATCATTAAGATCAGAGCTTTCCTTGTTTATTTTTTATATTTGGAGGAAGATTCTTTCCATAAAAGATTTCATCCATTTCAATTTTCAAACGATGAGTTATGTCCTTAATTTCTTCATCCCCAAGTTTATCTTTTTTATAGCCGAAAAGATAATTATTAAGGTCAAAATCCTTCAGTTTGCATTTTGTATGGAAAATATTTTGAGGATACACATTTACATCGATCATATCGTATTCTTCTTTAATTTCTTCAGGAATAAAATTTTGAATTGAATTAATATCATGATCAATAAAAAGTTTATGACCATCTACGTCTCTAGTGAAGCCTCTAACCCGGTAATCCATTGTCATTATATCAGTATCAAAAGAGTGAATCAGATAATTTAATGCTTTTAGAGGAGAAATTTCTCCGCATGTTGACACATCTATATCCGCCCGAAAGGTGCTGATGCCCTCATGCGGATGATATTCGGGATACGTGTGCACCGTAATGTGGCTCTTATCCAGCTGCAAAGTCGCAATGGACGGCAGTGGTCCTGGAGATTCATCAAAATGATCTGTTGGCACTTCTACTATGGGTCCTTCGGATACTAAAATCGTTACACTTGCACCCTGTGGTACGTAATCCTGCTTTGCAATGTTTAAAACATGAGCACCAATTATGTCCGCTACATTAGTTAAAATCTTTGTCAGACGCTCAGCGTTGTACTGCTCATCAATGTATTCAATATAAGCCTCTCTTTCCTCTTTTGATTTTGTATAACATATATCGTACATATTAAAACTTAATGACTTAGTTAGATTATTGAATTCATGCAATTGAATTCTTTTTTCCTGCGAAAGCTTCATAGTCAAAACTCCTTCATGTGTTACGGGTTTATAGTTTATCTTACCCTTTCGACTTATCACTAAACGATGTCTTCCTTATGATTTTATGCATTCTATCATATCATTTATTTCAGTCGCTGCCCAATTTAAGAAAAAAAGTAAAGAGCCTGGGACAAGTGTCTCAGGCTCGCTGACGGTTTATTGCGCTTTAGACTTACGCTTTCCGCAAGAACGGCAGGCAGAGAGTTTTCAATTTAAAGTCTCTGCCTGACTCACCTTACTCTGGTGAAGGTCCAGCTTTTTCTTTCGTTACTTTAATTACGACGGTAGATTGAGCCTAATATTCTTTTTAATACTTTTTATTATTTCTTATATTCGGAGTTACTACTAAGTATAATTAGTTAATTTTTTACTTCTTTTAAATGAAATAATTTGACCTGGTCGAAAATGCCTTAGTTATTCTTGAGAAAATCAGGTCAACAAAGCTTTATAAGTTCACCTATCGCTGAAGAATGGATAATTTTCAATAGCTACAAAAATATTTCATATAATCTCGACCTTATTAATATGTCCCAGCTGCTTTCTACGGTTTTCTACTAATATTAATGGTTGGAGTTGCTACTAAGTATAAATTGTTGACGATTACTTGGCAAATGATGAAAGAAATTTAACACGGTCTCCCATTGGAGGAACAGCGTCATCAATTAAGTTGATCTCGATCAATTTAGGCCCATCCAGCTTTATTAAGTCATCTATCGCTGAAGAATGAATATCCTCCAGTGATGAAATGGTGTGAATGGGAATATTTATTGCTTCTACGATCGCCGAAATGGAGGTGTAAGACTGTGAAAATCGTTCATGAACTCTTTTGTATTGCAAAGAATGACCATGATGCACCATCCCAAGACGCGAATTATTAAGGACGATAAACGTAATAGGTAAGTTGTATTCTTTAGCAGTCAGGATTTCCATCCCATGCATGAAAAAGCAGCCATCCCCTGTTATACAGGCAACAGGCCGGTCACGATCAGCAAGCGCCATGCCAATACTTGACCCAATCCCAGTCCCCATTGAGCCATAGTGCACATTGATATCAAAGGATTTTGGACTAAGCACTTTCATATAGTGAATGACATAAGACATAAATTCTCCAATGTCTACTGCATACTTCGTATCACTTGGCATCAATGACTGAATTAAAGGCAAAACCGTTTTTGTATCGTAATGCTGTTCTTCAGCTAATGGGTCGTCCTTTGCCATAAATGAAAACTGCTTCGGCTTAGGCAGCAGCTGCAGCAGCTGTTTTACCGTTTTGCGGCAGTCTCCTGTAACAGGATGATCAATCACATACTTTCGGCTAAACACAGAGGGATCTCGATCTAATTGTATAACCGTTCTTCCTTCTGTAAGTTGATCCTGATAATTACTAGTTGCTGTTTCACCTAAACTTGATCCAATAATAAATAAAATTTCATGTTCACCACGATGAACTAAATCCACAGCAGCTGAATGTCCTGCAAAGCCGTATACTCCACTGTGCAGCGGATGATTCATTGGAATAAGTCCTTTTGCCTGTGGAGTTGTTACAAATGGCCAGTTCAAGGCTTCTGCAAGCTCTATTACTTCCTCGGTGCATTCTCTTGCGCCGTTGCCAATAAACAATACTCCCTTTTTAGTTGAAATCAGATTGGCTACTGATGTGATTTCTTCATATGGTGCTTCTTTTGGAGAAAATACAGGAAAATCCGGAAGGCTGACGTCATCCGCCTTTTGTAGTTGAACATCTATCGGAAGAGCAAGATGAACAGGTCCAGGCACTCCTTCAAATGCAATAGAAACCGCCTTTTGCAGTTCTTCCACCAAGTTAGAGCTCTCGGTGACAGTCGCACTGTATTTAGTCACGTGCTTAAAAACTGGAGAGGCATTTAATTCCTGCGAAGCATTCCACCCAAGAGTAGAGAGCGGGACAGATCCTGTTAAAATCAGCAGAGGAATCTGCTCGCGGGAGGCATTAGCTGCTCCTGTAACCAAATTCATGGCGCCAGGCCCGCTGCAGCCCACTACTACACCCAGTTTTCCTGAATATTTTGCATAAGCAGCGGCCATAAAGGAAGCGGCTCCCTCATGCTTTGCAACAACCGGAGTGATCTGCGGCCGGTCGTATAGCTCATCAAAAATTGCATTTACTGAACCTGCGGGAATTCCGAAAAGATAGTCAACATTCCCTTTAATTAAAAAGTCAATAATATGTCCTGCACTCTTCACGTTGTCATCCTCTTTTCCTGGTTTATTCCATTTAGTAAAAGATGTGAAATTTGTTCTGAAGGAACCGGTCTGCTGAAATAATAACCTTGCATTAAATGGCAGCCGCCCTCCATAAGAAGGTTTACCTGTTCTTCCGTTTCGACTCCTTCAGCAATTACGTCATAGTTCAACTGCTGAGCCAAGTAGATGATCGTGGAATTTAAAGCGGCTATATGAGGCTCATGCGTCATATTTTCCACAAAGGAACGATCTATTTTTATTGCATCAATCGGAAAGTCTTTTAAATAGCGCAGTGAACAGTAGCCTGTGCCGAAATCATCAAGAGAAAGCTTTAAACCAAGCTTTTTCAGATCCTGTAATTTGCTGACATGCTGCGATTGAATCAGAGTATGTTCCGTTAATTCAATTTCCAGACAAGCCGGATCCATCCCGGTTTCAGCCAATATAGATTGAATGGTTTCCACTATTCGCGGATGCTGAATTTGCCTCATGGAAAAATTAACAGCCATATTTAAGGTATAGCCTTTTTCGGTCCATATTTTATGCTGGGCAGCTGCTTTTCTCAGAACCCATTCTCCCAATTTTAAAATCATTCCTGTTTCTTCTGCAATTGGAATAAACTTATCCGGCGCTATCATCCCCCATTCAGGATGGTGCCATCGTAACAGGGCTTCAACTCCAATAATTGTATGATTACCATAATCAACTTTAGGCTGATAATGAACGTCCAGCTCATCACGTTCAAGGGCAGCATGAAGGGCATTCAATAAATTCGACCGCTCAATATTCTGTTCCATCAGCAGCCGGGTAAAGTAGTGAAAGGTTCCACCCTGTTCTTTTGCTACATACATAGCTGTGTCTGCGTTGCGAATCAAATCGTCCTCGTCACCCGCGTCATCAGGGAAAATACTGATTCCTATACTGGCGTTGGTAAACAGTTCATGGCCGTTGATTCTGAAAGGCTCGTCCAATGCTTTAATAAACTGGGAGCCGATCATGCCAAGTTCATCCGCTCGGTTTACTTCTTCAACGAGGATAATAAACTCATCTCCACCGAGCCTGGCGACGGTTATTCTTTGGTTCATAAGGGAGCGGAAACGCTCTGCCACCTCATATAGAACAAGGTCACCTATTTTGTGGCCGAGAGAATCATTAATTAACTTAAAGCGATCCAAATCAAGAAAAAGCACCCCTATTTTTGAGCCTCTGTTTCTGCTTTTGACAATTGCTTTTTTCATTTTCTGCACCAGATAGCTCCGGTTCGGAAGATGAGTAAGCAGGTCATAATAGGCCTGATGGTGAATTTTCCTTTCCATTTCCCTTCGGTCCGTTACATCGCGAAAGGTAACAACTGCCCCGCTTTGCACCCCATTGTTTTGAATAGGCATGGATACATATTCAACATCAATAATGTCTCCACTTTTTCTGGCAAACTTTTCTTCAATAGAATGTGTTTTAATTCCATTTCTCAGAGACTGGTGAATAGGAGAGCTTTGATTCGTATACAGCTCATCTTCCTTGCTGAAATGGGAGATGACCTCGTCCTGAAGGCGGCCAACCATCTCATTAACCTCCCAGTCAAGGAGAGAGGCGGCAATTGGATTGCAAAAAGTTATGACGCCAAATTCATTGAGACCATAGATTCCCTCACCGGCAGAGTTTAAAATGGATTCATTTTTTTTGCCCAGCAGACGCAAATCGTCATTCATCTGCTCCAGAATTTCGTTCTTTTCCTGCAGTTCATACGTTCTTTCGTCTATTATTTCTTCGAGCTGATCTAAATGAAGCAAATTATCCAGCACACTCGCTGTTGCATCTGCAATGGATTCAGCAAGCTGCTGTTCTGAATCGGAGTAAGTTTTAGGTCCTGAAAAATCCACGACGACGAGCGTTCCAAGAACCTCTCCTCTTGAAATAATGGGGATCGCATACATCGCTTTAAAGCCAAATGTCGCCACCGCTGTCCGATCTGGTCTTGGATCAGTTGAGACATCTGGAATTAAAACCGGTCTTTTGGTTTGAACCACCTCTTTAAATACAGGGTCTGTAATAAAATCCAATTTCATTTCCGCATGTGTTTTTTTCCAATCCTCTTCCCGCCAATGACTCTCAGAGCTTAATTTTTCAGGCAGAGGAGATTTAGATTTAAAGTCTTTTAAATGTGCCGCTACATTTTTGTTATTAAGTGCCCGCCCAATATAAACAAAGCTCGTATCAAGAACTTGCTGGATCGTTGTACACCTTGCAAGCGATTTAGTGGCATCTAGCAGCAGCTGTTTATCCTGAACTAATTTTCGCGAGTTATCGAGCAGCTCTGCATTTCGGATCGCAACCGCTGCCATCAGAACGTAGGATTCAAGCGCTTCGATTTCTTCCTCAGTCAGGTGCAGAGGAGATTGATAATCAAACAGAAAAACGAGCCCGTATAGGGACTCCTCAAAGTAAATAGGCATTCCAAAAAGAGATTTTATTTTAAAAAGCTCAATAGGTCTTGGATCCGGCCGGTTATCCTTAGATGTATCCGGTATATAGATCGCTTTTTTGGTGTCAACTATTTCCTGTGCCAAACGGTCATGCTCAAGGTCGATAATCATTTTATCAAGCGTAATGCCGTTAAAGTGATCCGGTTTCCCCACAAATCCTTGAAAACGGGATTTATCTAGCGGCAAATAAATTCCAACTGAATCGCACCGGACAATTTCCTCCGAAATGGCTTTTACCACCTGCTTTAGAACCGATCGTTTATCTAATTCTGTATGGATCATTTTTGTAATGTCTGCTAAACGTGAATAACGGTCCGGATTCATCAGAATCACACCTTTCTGCTATAGTCTTACTATCGGCAAGAAAATACAATTTCTTAGCTTGTTTACACTATTTTTACATTTATTACGGTAAATGATCTCAACTAACTGATGATTCTATTGTACCATTCTATTCTATTCGACAAATACCCTTCTTTTTAAGTGTATATTTCAATTACGACTGACTCGATTAAGAGGAGCATATTTTTCCAGCAAAAAAACCTTCATGAATCATTCGTCATGAAGGTTTTTTGGTCAATATGTCAAAATTCTCTATTATACAGTGGAAGAAACCATTTAACTCCTTTTTTATTAAAGGGAAGACATTTCATGTCGAGTATCAGATGACTGATGTATCCAAAGGCACAGGCCATCACAATGCCGCTGATTGCCATTCGGTGCTCAAGCTGATACGCAATGAAAATGAAGACCGCTGCCCCTGCCAGCGAATGTGTAGGTCCTCTATGCGGAACAAACGATGCCCCGGCTGTGAAAAGACCAAATAAGATTAGCCAGTATTCATCCCCAAGCCAGCCTGTTCCAATCAACGTAATGCCAGATAACAAGACCATAAAACGCTGGTTGATCATATACCTTGGCAGGAGAATAAGCAGGAGAGCAGCCCCAACTCCGAGTATACGGACAAAGCCGGATAATATGATCAAACTGTATGTGCCGAGTAAAACGCCTAAACAGGCAAGCGCAAACCACAGCCATTTCCTGTGAAGGGAAATCCGGTTTGAAAGCTTCCCATTGGTGTCCAGATCGGGCGCGAGAGCAGAAACACTGCCCAGCAGTATTAAAAGACCAGTGGCTGCAGGAGCCGCTTCCTGCCAGACAGCTGCGCCCAATCCCGCTCCTGCCCCCACGATTGCATGCGAGGTCCCCTTCATGTATTCATCATCCTTTTCTATTAAGCGCTCCACTTATTATACCGAACGTATGATCGGATAGCCAGAAAAGTTGAGAAATACATTAAATTTATTTAATCGTAATGATGTCTTTATCTTCAGGGTCTACACCGTTATGTACAAGAAGCTTTGTTTGAATATACGTTTGAATGACAGAAGAGGATCGCGGGTGTTTTTCAGATAAATGCATGGTGAATGGGATTTCCTTTTTCTCATTTGCTTTAATTTCCGTCATATCTTTTAACACAACTTGTTTTAACTCTTCATCATAATAAGAAAAATCACTGTCACTTCTTACTTCATTATCGTGAAAAACGAAGAGAGTTAATTGAATCCCTGCTATTTCCTGATCTCCCTGGCCTCCCTTAACCGTTACTAATCCATTAACGGAATCGCCAGGTGAAAATGTACTGGGATTAATGGTTGTCTTTACTTCCGCCCCTTCAAAACCGATTGAAGAAAAAAACTTTTCAAACATGTTAACACCTCCTTTTATTCATGATAACAAGTTTTATGGCTGGTTCCTATACATAGCCGACACTCTTAACATAAACCGCTACATACTTTGTCTGTCTCACTTTTATTTTGAGTCGCAACCGTCAGTGCTTATTTTGCATCAGGTGACACTTATTAATTCACTCATTCAATGATTTGATCCATATGGTTTTTATTCTGTCATACTAAATCAAATTTCAAAACATATCTTATAGTAAAATAATTTTTTCTATTTTATTTCTTTAGGATTAATTTTAATTATGTAAGGGTAGATTACAATTAGATGCTTTTATAACATAAAGGAGGTGTTCAAGATGAAATTACTTTGGTGGCTAATTGTTATATTAATTATTGTATGGCTAGCTGGATTTTTATTAGATATAGCAGGCGGTATTATTCATATCTTAATTGTAATTGCTATTATCCTGATTATATACAATCTGATTACAGGCAGGAAAAAATTATAGCTGTAAAAGAGCGTGCCCTTTACTATCCGGGCACGCTCTTTTACTTAATTAAGAAATTCCTCCAATGCTTCATTATTTTCTTCCCAGTACAGCTCTAAAACGGAGCCTACTCCAGGATATGAAGCATTTGAATATCCATTTTCAATAGGTATTGTCAGCCGGTCTAAATCAGCACCTCCGCTTAAAATGATTCTGCTCATTAATTCAATTTGCTTCGCATTGCTCATATTTGTTTGAATATAGGGCTGAGCAACTCCTAAAAGCTTTGGCGTTTTCATGACCCCGCTTAAACTCATTGCATGATCCTTAACCGCCTCAATAACCTGCTGCTGCCTGTTGACTCTTCCAAAATCCCCTTCGGCATCCGCTCGGAAACGGGCATAGCCAAGCAGTTCTTTTCCATTTAGTTTTTGCTGTCCTTCTTCCAGACTGACCCCGATTTTTTCAGACATTGCTTTTTCAACGTCGATTTCAATTCCATCCGGTGCCAGCGCATCCACCATATCTTCAAATGCAACAAAATCAATCATCATATAGTGTTCAACGTCTATATTGAAATTTTCTTTTATTGTTTGACGCAGAAGCTCAGGGCCTCCCAGATAAAAGGCTGTATTTAATTTGTAGCTTTGATAACCGGGTATATCGACATAAATGTCTCGCATAAGTGACACAAGCTTCACTTGATCAGTTTCGCCATCCCACTGAGCAATCATCATCGTATCTGAGCGGGATTGTTCTTCTCGTCTGCTGTCTACACCGATCAAAAGCACATTTACTTTGCCGCTATCTGATTTTACGCCTTCAAATTCCTGTTCAAACTCCAAATCAAGTCCTTGAGCATCCTTTGACATTTGTGTTCCCAGCCAATATTGTGTAAGAGAGAAAATGAGGATAAAAATGGATAATAAAATAATAAGAGCAAAAAACACTCTCCCTTTTTTCATCTTCTTTTTTCTGCGCTGCTGTCTTGTTTCCATAATGCCTCCTGAATAAATGTACGTCATAAAACCTAAGTTCTTCAAACATAAGACGATTCAAGAACTTAATTTGTTACACTTTACAATCCTTTTTAAAAGTTTGCAAGCTTTTTTCGATCAGATTAGTAGTACCCTCCGTCTCCACGGTGGTAGAATATGATGTACGTTTTAAAGATAGAGGAGGCAGGTTTCATGTCAAAAACAGAAAAAGCAACATTTGCCGGAGGATGTTTCTGGTGTATGGTTAAACCATTTGATCAATTTGATGGAATTGACTCCATTCGATCAGGCTACACAGGTGGTACTGTCGATCAGCCAAGCTATGAACAAGTAAAAAGTGGAGAAACAGGCCATATGGAAGCAGTTGAAATCGTATTTGATCCGGCTATTTTTCCCTATGAAAAATTACTGGAAATATATTGGCAGCAAGTTGATCCGACCGATGATGAAGGACAATTTCAAGACAGAGGACCGTCCTACCGGGCAGCCATTTTTTATCACAATGAAGAGCAAAAGCAAAAAGCCGAACGGTCAAAAGAAGCTCTTATTGAAAGCGCCAAATATAAAAAACCCATTGTTACCCCGATCCATGCTGCGGGTCCGTTTTGGGAAGCAGAAGACTATCATCAGGACTTTTATAAGAAAAACCCTGAAGAATACAAAGCTGACCGGGAGCAATCCGGAAGAGATGAATTTTTAGCCAAACACTGGCCGAAATAAAAAAAGGTTCGCACCGAGAGTGGTGCGAACCTTTTTTACAACCATAGCTGCATGATCAACCAGTCGAAAACGATCCATAAGCCAAAAAGCAAAAGCATGAAAAAGATAAATAATAGAATAACGTTTCTTTTTTCATGTTCCCGCTTCAGCTGCCAGTATAGGAGACAGGCTGACAGAACGATAATCACGATCCCCGTAAATAAAGCCATTCAAGCTCTCTCCATTCAATCATTAGACGGGTTTAGACACCTCGTTTATTGCCCCATACGTATGTATGAAGCTGAGGCAGCACTCTAACCCGGTTTAACGTTTCTCTTTTCATAACACATTCAATCAGCCATTCATATTTTGAGATTAAATCAGAAACAAGTCTCGTGTCGTTTGTTTCCGTTACTTGTTCATTCCCGGTTTGAATATAAAAAGGAACCAAAGGATAACGCTTATGAAGCATTTCAGCAAAATCCAGGTCCTTTTCATCAAAAACCACGACCTTTAAAGAATAAACAGAAGGTGGACGGTCCTTCAAGCGCTCCAGTATACGATCAAGGATTCCCAGATTAGGCTTCATCTTCGAGCTTGGCGGCTTCGGAGAAATTGTCAGGTCATCAATAGACAAGAACCAGTCCTGCCAGATGCTCCCCTGGGTCTCAAGAGCTACATCGATGCCTTTTTCCTGCAAAGCCGTCACCAAAACCCCCATATGTTTAATTAAAGCAGGGTTCCCTCCGGAAATGGTAACGTGAGAAAAGGCATTCCCACCTGTTTTAAAAAGCTCCTCTAATATAGAGGATGGGCTCATTTGCCTTATTTCATCTTTAGCAGAACCGTCCCACGTAAATGCTGAGTCGCACCATGCGCAGCTGTAGTCACAGCCGGCTGTACGAATAAACATTGTTTTTTGGCCGATGACCATGCCTTCTCCCTGAACCGTAGGACCGAAAATTTCAAGTACAGGTATTTTCTTTTCTGTTGTTTGAAGCATGCTACACCCTCCCTGATTTGGGACGATAAATAACATAGCTTGTTGGTGTTTCACGCAGATAAATTTGCAGACAAACAGGCTTGTTTGCCGTTTGATCAAGATGCTCCTGAATGATTTCATACATGACTCTCGCTACGACTTCTGTTGTAGGAAAAGTATTTCCGCTTTCTGACGGGAAACGTGCATCTTCATTTAAAACTCCATGGTCAAACCGGTCATGAAGCAGGTTTTTAATCGTCTTAAAATTCACAAGAAATCCTGAATCATCTAACTCATCTCCAGCTATGGTCACATTGGCAAAGTAGGTGTGCCCGTGAACGTGCTGGCATTTGCCTGCTGCTTCATGTGGAATGGAATGAGCCGCAGCAAAATGAAAATCCTTGTTTAATTCATAAGAGTATGAATGGTTCGTTGAGGGATATATTTGTTGTATCACGTCGTTTTCGCCCCCTTTTTTTCCAGAAATTCAATCATGCCTTTATTTCTTAGTCTGCAGGCAGGACATTCCCCGCAGCCGGTTCCCATCAGTCCGTTGTAGCAGGTTAGCGTATGTTCTTTAATATAGTCAAATGCCTGCAATTCATCAGCAAGCTCCCACGTTTGCGCCTTGTCGAGCCACATTAGAGGAGTATGAACAACAAAATCCTCTTCCATTGACAAATTGATGGTTACATTTAACGATTTCATGAATACATCACGACAATCGGGATAGCCGCTAAAATCCGTTTCGCATACTCCCGTAATTATATGTCGTGCGCCAATTTGCTTTGCCAGCACCGCAGCAAATGACATAAAAAGAAGATTCCTCCCAGGTACAAAAGTAGAAGGCAGCTCTCCTTCTTTTTCTTCAATTGGCTGATCCGTTCGGGTTAATGCAGATGGAGCAAGCTGATTAAGAAGACTCATGTCCAATACATGGTGGCGCACATTCAATTCCTTTGTAATTTGCCTGGCTGCTTCAATTTCCTTATGATGACGCTGCCCATATTCAAACGTAACCGCTTCAACATGGGTAAATTGTTTTAATGCCCAAAATAAACAAGTTGTACTATCCTGGCCCCCGCTGAAAACAACGAGCGCTTTTTGATTTTTATCCATAAAAAAACCTCCTCTTCTATTGATAGAAGAAAGAGTGCTCACGAAAAAGACAAGTACTGACCCTCAGCTCTTAGTCCCTAGTTTTTTATAGAGGGATGGTCGCGAACCTCTTTTTTATCCAATATCATTTTGTATTATAGCACAGGTACGTACCTATTTAAAATTTGGTGTATGAAGATTAGATAAAAACAGCCGCCCCTGAAATGGGACGGCTGTTTCAAATTAAAATTTACGCGGATTAGGAATTACTTCAAGCAATCGCGAACCTTCTTCCATTTTGCTTCCGCAGATTGGACAAGTTGGAGAACCTTCCCCGTGACTTGAAAAATTAGATCTCATCCACCCTTTGCATTCATCAGATGAGCATTCCCAAACTGGAGTTTCTTCTTTAACCACTTCTTCTGTTGGCTTACGCTGAAACATAGTTTTGTCTCCCTTCAAGAACCATTGTCCATTAATACAGATTGCTCAAAAAAATAAATCACCCAATGATAAAGCTGTGAATAATCTCAAGCTTCATATTAAGTGAAAGAAAATTTGATATACGAGTGGTACTTAACACTATTTTACTTTATCGATCCTTTTTTGTCAACTGTGAGTAAATCGGTTATTAATCCACAGCAAATAAGGACAGATGAACCATCTGCCCCCTACTCCCAAAATTTAGATTAAAGCTGATTTGTTTTATTGGAAGACTCCTCCTGCTTTTCATTAAAATAATGAACAGCAGTCTGCGCTCCTTCTTCCTTCATCTTTTCGTCTTCGAGATCATAAGAACCGGTTGCTTTAGGCGCCTGGCTTTCCTGATCATTCATAGATTGCTTCGCCTGATCAATCAGCTGGTTAATTTTCTCTTTAGTGTCGTTAAAAGCAACGGTTGCTTTTTCACGATTATCCTTATTTTTAAAATAAGCGTATCCTGCTGCGCCAAGACCAAGCAGTGCATAGCGTTTCATGCCCATATAAAACCCTCCTAATTATTCATAGTACTTCTATTTCCTTAATTCATATTTAATAAACCTTACGTTGTGATTTTTTAATTGTCACGCTAAACAGATGTACGTTTAATGTGGGAATCAATGGGAATATATAAAAAAAGGAGGTTTTATCATGTCTAAAGATAAGCATAACCGCACTTCCAATAAATATGATCAGCCTGATAGTCTTAACAGTGAGAAGGAAAGCATTCTTGATAAATTTGAGGATGAGCAGATGACGGATCCAATCCCTATGGAGGATCAAAAACAAGATATGAAAGACGAGAAAAATAAACATCATACCAAATCTTCTTCTTCAAGTGAAAAATCCCGTCCCTGAACTGTTTAATAAGCGTCTGCATAAAAATCTTGTTTTATGATAAAATAGAGTTGAACGCACCAGACTTCATGGAGGTGGATATGATGGCCCGATCTGATTATGAAGAGCACGAAAAAACCGGCAGAAATCATTCTCAAAAAATTAAGGCACATCAGCTCCTTGGTTCAGGAATGAAAGAGGACGAAGTTCAAGAGCTTGCTGAACACCGCGAAGATGGATGGGAATATGTAGATGACCCTTAAAATTATCGGCTTTACTCACATAAGTCCCTGCAATTTTGCAGGGACTTTTTTTTGTTCTGTTTTTTTTCTTTAATTGAGTGGGTATTAACTTGTCACAAATGTTCCGCCGTTGATATGGATGGTTTGACCGGTCATATAGCTCGAGTCGTCTGAAGCGAGCAAAACATAAGCAGGTGCCAGTTCTGCCGGTTGACCAGGTCTCTCCATTGGTGCATCCACACCAAATTTCTCTACTTTGTCTGCTTCAAATGTTGATGGGATCAGAGGCGTCCAAATAGGGCCTGGCGCAACAGAGTTTACACGTATCTTTCTGCTGACTAATGATTTGGAAAGAGATCGGGTAAATGTAGCGATTGCTCCTTTTGTAGCTGAATAGTCAATTAGTGTTTCATTGCCTGCATAAGCAGTTACAGAGCCCGTATTGATAATTGTGCTGCCTTCTTTTAAATGAGGAAGTGCTGCCTTTACCAAATGAAACATGGAAAAGATGTTGGTTTTAAATGTTTTTTCAAGCTGCTCAGTCGAAATTTCCTCAATCGACTGCTGGGGATGCTGTTCTGCAGCATTATTCACCAGAATATGCAGGGAGCCTAATTCATTTACAGTGTTTTGTACAGCAAGCTTGCAGAATTCCTCATTTCCTACATCACCTGACAATAGAAGGCATTTTCCTCCGTATTGCATGATTTCTTCTTTTGTCACTTTAGCATCTTCATGTTCTTCTAAATAAATGACGGCAACATCTGCCCCTTCTTTTGCATAGGCAATAGCCGCTGCTTTGCCGATTCCGCTGTCTCCTCCTGTAATAAGCGCTACTTTACCCTTTAGTTTACCCGAACCTTTATAATCAGGATCGTTGTGAATCGGCTCCGGATTCATTTGATTTGTTTCACCAGGCTGTTGATTTTGATGCTGAGCCGGCTGCCCGCCTTTTTGCTGATTTGTAAACTCCATTATAATCTCTCCTTTTTAAAAGATGGTTTATTATTTCCTTGTGCAATAAAATAAATAACTTCTTGCTTTTTTTTAATTCAATTTTCCACCACCAACTTCCGGCAAATGAAAGAATAGTTATTGCTTCCCTTTTTAGACAAACAAAAAACCACCCCGCTTTCAGGTGGCTACACATTTTCCTTTAAATAAACAGGCGACATTGTACTTCCTGTTTTCGAAATTGCTGAAAAAATAAAGCAATAATCCGGGAAAGATTCTTTCAGTTTACTAGAGATCGAAAGAAGATCTTCTTTCCTGCTGAAGATTATGATGGCGGGTCCTGCTCCACTTACAGTCGTTGCGTAGGCTCCAAGCATGCCAGCTTCTTTTCGAATCTGATGAAATGAATCAATCCACTTTACCCTGTAAGGCTCATGATACTCATCTTTTTCCATCATTGTGCCTGCAGTCTTCCAGTCTTTATTCATGATTGCGGCGATCATGAGGTTTGCAGCTGCACTGGTCCGGATAGCTGATGAATGTGAAATCTCATCAGGAATTACTTTACGGGAATCAGCCGTTATCATTTCATGAGAAGGAACTAAAAGTATTACACTGACTTCAGTAGTATCCAGCTTTAGGCTTGTTAATTCGTTTTGTGTATATCTGCTGACGGTGACTCCTCCAAGTACAGCAGCAGATACATTATCAGGGTGTCCTTCTATGTCACAAGCCAGCTTTATTTTTTCCGTATCTGACAGGGATAAAGACATCAGAAAATCCGCGATCACGATGGCCGTCACAATAGCTGCTGCACTGCTGCCCATCCCTTTTGATAATGGAATTTGAGATGTCACAGAAAGAGAAGCAGGCGGTGCTGTTGTATTGAATTGTTTCTCCATTTTTCTGATCGTGGATAAGATTAAGTTGCGCTCATCTGTAGGAAGACACCGGTGGCTGTCCTCCTCATACTGAATATCCCAATTGGCAGAGGGAGTCACTACCGTGTGCTGATGCAAGTTTAAGGCTGCACCGACTGAATCAAATCCAGGCCCTAAATTGGCTGTCGTCGCCGGGACTTTAACCTGAAATGGAGTAAATGTCATACTTTTACTCCTCCCTTCAGCTCAGCCCGCAATTCATTAATATTCGCTCTTATTTTAACCGGCTCGAGATTAGAGGATTGAATAGCTGTTTCAGGATCTTTCAATCCATTTCCTGTCAATACAGCCACAACGGTGCTGCCTTTTTGTATTAAACCTGCCTCTGCCTTCTTTTTTAATCCGGCTATTGAAGCGCAGGATGCTGGTTCAGCAAAAATTCCTTCTTTTCTAGCTAACAGCTGGTAGGCTTCAAGAATTTCTTCATCAGAAACTGCTAAAATATCACCTGCAGATTCTTTTAATGCGTTCAAAGCTAATTTCCAGCTGGCGGGATGTCCAATTCGAATAGCAGTAGCCACCGTTTCAGGCTGCTCCACAATCCGGTTCAGGACGATAGGTGCTGCTCCTTCTGCCTGCACTCCTAATAACACAGGACGGCTTCCCCCATGTTTTGCCTGATATTCTGTAAAGCCCTTCCAATAAGCAGAGATATTCCCTGCATTTCCCACCGGAAGCGCCAGCACGTCAGGAACGTTGCCAAGCTGGCTAAGCACCTCGAACGCTGCTGTTTTTTGTCCTTCGAGACGAAATGGATTTACAGAGTTTACAAGTGTGATATCTTCTTCCTCACTTATTCTTCTTACAAGTGTCAGTGCTTCATCAAAATTGCCGTCAATTGAAACAATATCCGCCCCGTACATCCGTGCTTGAGCAAGTTTTCCAAGCGCAATTCGTCCATCCGGTATGACGACAATTGTCCTTAGTCCCGCTCTGGCCCCGTATGCTGCTGCAGAAGCAGAAGTATTTCCAGTAGAGGCGCATATGATTGCTTT
Source organism: Jeotgalibacillus proteolyticus (assembly GCF_050107735.1). Lineage (GTDB taxonomy): Bacteria > Bacillota > Bacilli > Bacillales > Jeotgalibacillaceae > Jeotgalibacillus > Jeotgalibacillus proteolyticus_A. The sequence goes on along the minus strand of NZ_JBNILO010000002.1, from coordinate 387,482 downwards.
GCTTCCTTCTTCTTTTGCTTTTGCAACAGCCATTACCATTCCGCGGTCTTTAAAGGAACCTGTTGGATTCGCTCCTTCAAGTTTTACGTGAAGGTCAATCCCCCACTCCTTAGATAAGTGAACCAAAGGCACGAGAGGAGTATTGCCTTCTAATAGACTTACATTTGGCGTAGATGGTGAAACGGGAAGCCACTCTTCGTACTCTTTTATTAGTCCCTGCCACATCATCTCACACCGCCTTCCACACGGTAATTAGATATAATTTGTTTAACGGATGATGTTGCGTTCAGTTCATTAATAATCTCTGATTGATTTTTTCTTGATAAAGAATGGGTAATCAGAATTACCTCAGCTTCCCCTTCTTTTTCACCCGGTCGTTGAATGATCGAACCAAGACTCGCGTGATGCCTGCTGTAAATGGATGTTAATTCAGAAAAAACACCAATCTCATCTTTAACAAGCAAACGGTGAAAAAATTGAGCACTTTGCTGATCTTCACCTTTTAAATGTCTGGAATTCATAGGATTATGACTTCGTTTTCCACCGACGCCAAGCAATAAATTTCTGCATGCAGCAAGGATATCTGATACAACTGACGTGGCAGTAGGCATTGACCCTGCACCTGGTCCATAAAACATTGTTTCCCCGACAGCATCTCCATATATATAAACCGCATTGTATTCATTTCGGACAGACGATAAAGGATGAGAAGATGCTAAAAATACCGGTTCAACAGAGACATCAATTCCATCTTGATCTCTTTGCGCAAATCCAAGCATTTTCACACTGTATCCAAATTGTTCAGCCAGTTCAAGATCTTCTGTGCTGATTGCAGTCATTCCTTCTACGGAGACATCTTCAAGATGAACTTCCATCGAAAAAGCGAGCGTTGCCAGGATGGCCATTTTTCTGGCAGCATCAAGCCCTTCCACATCTGAAGTTGGATCGCTTTCAGCAAAACCCAGTTCCTGTGCTTTTTGGAGTGCTTCCTTATATGACCATTTTTCTTCTTTCATTTTTGTAAGAATGTAATTGGTTGTCCCGTTTACAATCCCCATAATTCCTGAGATTCTGTCTGAAGCCAGACCGTCTTCAAGCGTGCGGATAATAGGAATTCCTCCTGCTACACTTGCTTCATAATACAAATCACAGCTGTTTTCATGAGCCAGACGCAGGAGTGAATGACCATGCAGGGCCATTAAATCTTTATTAGCAGTAATTACCGGTTTTCCTGCTGTTAATGCTTCTTCAATTGCCTCTCTTGCTTCCTCTATTCCTCCCATTACCTCAACTACTACATCAATAGAAGAATCGTGAATAACATCTGAAACATTTGAGCAAAGCACGCCTTCGTCTACAGAAGTACCACGCTCTTTTTCCATATCCCGCACAACGATTTTTCCTATTTTCACCCTTACCCCGAGGCGTTGAGTCAGTTCCTTTTCGTTGTCACGGATCATAGTAGCAACCCCGCTGCCTACCGTACCAAATCCCAGCATACCGATTGTTAGATCTTTTTTCGTCATAAGGCACCTGCTTCCACCTACCGTATGTATTTATACGAAGGACATTTGTTTTTAATATACGGACAATTATATCGATTGTAAGAACGTGTGACAACCCAAAATAATGAACTTTTTTTAAAAAGACCCCGCGCCAGTACTGAAATCGTTTACATTTAAAAAACATATTTGATTAATCTGCTATTGCTTTACCGTTTAGGTACGAAGGCAATAAGTGTAAGAATAGGGGCATTTTGAACAAAAGAAATTCTGCGGATCGCCTTTTTGCTTTTCCCGTGATCCAGTACCAGCAGAAAAAAATCATTATTCACTGCTTCATATCCGATACCAGTAACCCAGTGATAGCGGTACTTATATTTTTTTGACAACCACCTGAACGAAGACCACTGATCAAATTTTATTGCTGCAGGCCGATTGTGATCTATTTCCTGCATATACAGTTCCACAAATTTAGTTTTTCTTGCTTTTTTCACAAAACCAAATGGTCTCATGGTTTTCATCAGTTTTCCGGCGGATAAACCAAACCATCCCGCTTTAGAGTGGATATACCATTTTTTCAGCCATTGATCATCTGATTCTGAATGAGGGTAATGGTAATTCAGAATGGTTGCCAATGAAGTGGGACCGCAGGCTGAATTTTTACCTCTTTGAGATAAAGGAACGTCATACTGCGAAAAAGCTTTTACGTTCTGAATAATCTTTTTGGATTCCATGTTAGACCCGCTTTCTTTGTAAAAAATTTTTATAGCACCTTTGATTTTATTATGGGAAAATATAAGCATGAATGAGAGAAAGGTGTGTTTTCTTGACGAAGGCTGTAAATTTTTTTGGTACCCTCATCGTATTGCTGCTTACGAATGGGGCTTTCGCTTTTGGACTACAAACTGCTTTTATTGATATATCAGTGATCATAGGAATTGCATCAACCGTAATTGTAAGAATGTTTACTTCCCCGAGCAATTGGGCGAAAGCGAATCGTTCCGGCTTCTCAAGCAGTATGGAAACTGTTCAGCTTGATAAAAAAGAAAGCCTTGTCGAACCCCGCAGCATTCTTTACGCATGCTATGCTTATACTTTGATTTTTTTAATTGTGGTTATCGTAACATATTTTGACTACTTTATTTCCTGAATGTTTTGTATTTTTATCTTTAATGTATGAAAGGCTGGCATCTTACTGAAATACGTTAAACAAGCGTTTTTTGGAAGAAGGTGTCTCCATGCAGGAGAAGCCAGAGAGCTTGGTTTTATCAGAGCAAGTATTCCGGTAAAGCCAGCCCTTCTCTGCTTAAAGCATCTCCCGTAAGCGCGGTAAATCGGTGAGATAGCTATAGACACTTTTGTCCTAGACTCGTTTTGTTTAATTCGGCCAGACTATTGGGTAAAGAGTAGTTTAGCTGCAGGTTCAATTTAATTCAATGTGCTTTTTATTCTTGAAAGCATTTGAACTGACCGAAGCAAAAACTACATATTTACTGGAGGCTGTTTATGACGAAAAAAAACCGTATTAGAAATGGCAAGCTACTTCCTTTATCCAAAAAGAAAAACGATGTATCCACGCAAACAGATCAATCCTCAAAAAAGATGGACCCGCTTCCTTTTACAGGCAGCATTGCAGAAAGCCATAATAAGATTAAATCCATCATTGCTTCTTTAGATCGAACTGAAATTAAAACAGATGAAACAGATTATATACATGCTGTCGTAAAAAGCAGAGTATTAAAATTCAAAGATGATGTGGAATTCCTGTTCGATGACCAGACAAATTTAGTTCATTTCCGGTCTGCTTCCCGTACAGGAACGTATGACTTTGGAGTAAACCGTAAGAGAATGAAAACTATTTCTGATCAGTACAGAGAGGAGAATTAATATGGAAAGATATCAAGTGGCCGTTATCGGGGGAGGCTCTGCAGGCATGACAGCTGCTGCAGGAGCTGCAAGCATGGGTGCAAAGACAGCCTTGATTGAAAAAAAAGATTCTCTTGGTGGAGACTGCCTTCATTATGGCTGCGTTCCATCTAAATCTCTGATTGATGCAGCAGCCCGCGTTGATACAATCAAATCGCAGAATTTTGGCTTTAATGTAACAGGGGAACTGAACTTTAATCTTGTAAAAGAGCATGTTAAATCAGCTCAGAGCATTATACAGGAGATTGATGGAACTGATCGCTTCACAGACCTTGGAGTAGATGTCTATTTTGGAGGAGCATCGTTTTTATCACCACACGAAATTAAAATTGGTCATACTGATGTAGTTTACGCAGAAAAAATTATTATCGCAACGGGCTCCTCACCAGTCATTCCTCCTATAGAGGGAATCAAAGACATTACTTATGTGACAAACGAAACTATTTTTGATTTAGAGAAGCTGCCTGAACACCTGGGCATTATTGGCGGTGGTACAGTAGGTGTGGAAATGGCCCAGGCTTTCGCCAAATTAGGATCAAAAGTCACTATCGTTGAAGGGTCAGACCAGCTTTTTTCTAAAGAAGATCAGGATATATCTACATTTATGTATAATGTATTGAAAGAAGAAATAGACATCGAACTGAATACAAAGGTCGTAAAAACGGAATCTGACAGCGGCAGTATTAAACTTCATTTGTCTCACCGCAGTGGAAAAGAAGAAATAAAAATAGTTGACACACTTCTGGTCGCTGCCGGAAGAAAACCCAGCTTAAATTCACTTGATCTTGCTAAAGCAGGAGTCGCCGTGAAAAACGGTTTTGTAGAAGTAGACAAGACGTTTGCCTCTTCCCAGCCGCATATTTTTGCTGTGGGAGATGTAATAGAAACCCTTCCTTTTACTCATGCTGCAGGAGAAGAAGCTAAAACCGTCGTACCAAATGTTTTGTTTGGCCTTAAGCGCGGTCTGGATCATGCACACACTCCCTGGGTTACCTTCACTTCGCCAGAGGTGTTTCATGTAGGGAAAACGGAACAGCAGCTTCAGTCCGAAAAGGCAGATTACCGTACGTACCGGGCTCACCTTGATGAAGTGGATCGTTTCATTACTTCCCATGAGACAAGAGGTTTCGTAAAAATTCTTACGGATAAAAAAGGAAGGATCTTAGGTGCTCATGCGGCCGGCAAAGAAGCGGGAGAATGGATGCAGATTGCTGTGTTTGCGATGAAAAATAAACATAAAATCGGCAGTTTATCCAGAATGATTTATTCGTATCCTACAAAAGCCGGCGCCCTTCAAAAAGCGGCTGATCTTTACTGGAGAGAAAAATTATTTGAAGGACCTCTTCCAAAACTGACAAAAAAATTCCTTGATCTGAAGTACAAAGTCACTTCCAGAAACGATCACCATCCTAAACAGGAAGAACTTCCGCTTAAGAACACTCAATAAAAACACGAAAATGAGGCAGCGTCTCCGCTGCCTCATTTTTATGCAAAATATATCCCTGCCGGTTACCTTATTTGTCCGTTTCCGCTCATTACATATTTAATTGTGGTTAACGCAGGAAGTCCCATAGGCCCTCTTGCATGCAGCTTTTGAGTAGAGATTCCAATTTCGGCCCCAAAACCAAGTGCACTTCCGTCTGTAAAGCGTGTAGAAGCATTATGATAAACGGCAGCTGCGTCCACCAATCCCTTAAAGCGGGCTGCAGTATCATCATTTTCAGTTACAATCGCTTCGGAGTGCTTTGTGCCATATCGGTCTATATGGGCAATAGCATCATCTGCATCTTTGACAATTTTCACTGCAACATCCAGGCTTAAAAATTCATTTTCCCAGTGTTCTTCCTGAGCTGGCAGGGCTCCCGGGATAAGTTGAACAGCTGCTTCATCACCATACACACCTATGCCGGCTTCTTTCAGAGCCTTAATAATTTCATCCTGATGCCGCTCCATAAATTCTTCATGCAGAATCAGCGTTTCAGCGGCATTACAAACTGCCGGACGATCTGTTTTTGCATTGATAAAGATCGAAATCGCTTTTTCAACGTCTGCATCTTTATCTATATAAATATGACAATTGCCGACACCTGTTTCAAGAACTGGTACAGTTGCATTATTTACTACCGCTTGAATCAGCTTGCCGCCTCCTCTTGGAATCAGCACATCAATATGCTCTTTCATCGTAAACAGCTCCTGAGTAGCCGACCGGTCGGTGCTGTCAATAAACTGAACAGCATCAGGAGATATCTTCGTTGAAACCAGCGCTTCTTTCATTACCTTTACAATCGCTCGATTCGAATGAATTGCGGTAGAACCGCCTTTAAGCACGATTGAGTTGCCCGATTTTAACGCAAGACCAGTCGCATCAGCCGTTACATTCGGACGCGCTTCATAAATCATGCCAATAACGCCAAGCGGCACGCGAACGGTTTGTACATTCAGTCCATTGTCAAGCGTCCATTCTGCTGCTACTTCCCCGGAAGGATCCTCAAGCCCGGCTACCTGCCGCAGTCCTTCAGCAAAATCTCTCACACGCTCATCTGTTAGAGATAAGCGGTCCATATAAGCCTCATCAAAATGATTTCGACGACCGTTCTCCAGATCTTTTTCATTGGCTTCTAAAATTTCCTCAGCATGTTCCTCTAAAGCTTTTGCTATCCAGTAAAGCGCCTCATTTTTATCCTGTGTAGAGAGCAGTCCCAGTTCCTTTGAAGCTTTTTGAGCTAATGCTGCCTGTTCTTTCACGTTTACTGGTTCCATTGCTGTTGTCATCAAACCCACTCCTTATGTGTTTTATGCACTTCAGCTATGATTAGACCCCGATCGGGATGGCAACTTCAAGTTCGCAGACAAAGGAGTCACTATGCATAGCCGCTTCTCTTTTATCAGACGCTTCATTTTGTTCAAGCTGAAATGCTTCAAGGTCACGGGAGGAATAATTTACAACCCCTAAACCTAGTTTGTTTTTATTTAAATCAAGAATTCGTACAACGGATCCTTTTTTAAAGTGACCGCTTATCTGGTAAATCTGACTTGGAAGAAGACTTCCTTTTTCATTTACTATGGCTTCCTTTGCTTCTTCTTCTATCAGAATTTCCCCTTCAGGTCCTGAATTAAACGCAATCCATTGTCTGTAATGATCGAGGTTCTGCTCAGGCTGTGCTACGGTAAAATACGTTCCTCTTGCTTCTTCATTTACAGCATCCACTAAAATGTTTTTAACTCCTGCTTTTCCAAGGAAAGAAGGGATACCGGATGCCATCGAGATTTTAAATGCATCAATTTTGGATCTCATTCCGCCTGTTCCTACTGCAGAACCAGGCTCTCCTGCCATATCTTCTATTTCAGGGGTAATTTCTGATACTTCCTTCAGCAGCGATGCAGATGGTGTTTTTCTCGGATCAGCATCATACAACCCATCAATATCAGACAAAATAATTAACTGATCGGAGGCTACAAGACCTGCTACTTTTGCAGAAAGGGTATCATTATCGCCAAATCGCAAGCGATCCGTTGTAACTGTGTCATTCTCGTTTACAATGGGTACAATTCCCCGCTCCAGCAAAACATTAATTGTATTCCGCACATTATTGTACCTAGTCTCATCGGAAAAATCACTGCGAGTAATTAATATTTGAGAAGCAGCATATCCGTGGGAAGAAAAAAGCTCTGAATACGTTTCAATGAGTCTGCCCTGTCCTACTGCTGCTGCAGCCTGCTTTTCAGGCAAGGAATCAGGACGGTTTACAAAGCCAAGAGTCCTGTAGCCTGCAGCTACTGCTCCGGAAGAAACCAATACAACCTCGTGTCCTTCATCTTTTAACTCGGCTACCTGATCGGTAATTCTTTCAATTTTTCGTCTGCTGATATCCCCGGATAAACTTGTTAAAGAACTGCTTCCGATTTTAATGACTACTCTTTTTTGATTGTCCGATGTCATACTATCACTCCTTAAAAAATTTCATACTCCATTTTTTATTTAGGCAAAATTTATAGTTTAATTTAAATTGAAACAGGTGCTTTTTGCAGATCTTTTGAAATTTCTATTGAACGGTTCATCGCACCTTCAATTGCTGCCTTTATAGCGGCTCCACCGCCTGAATCAGCAAGCGCATTAAGTCCCGCAGCAGTTGTGCCATTTGGGGAAGTAACATTATGTCTTAATTCAGCAGGTGTTTCTTCCCGTTCCATTACCATTTTTGCTGCACCTAAAATGGTCTGTGCTCCAATTTTTCTTGCTAGCCCTACATCCATTCCATGTTCAAATGCTGTTTTTTCAATATGCTCCATTAAATAGTAGAAATAAGCAGGACCGCTCCCTGCGATTCCAGTGAATAAATCCATTTGATCTTCTTCAATAATGTATACCTGGCCGATGCAGGTTAACAGGCTTTGTGCCAATTTGATATTTTTCATTGTCACATGCTCACCCGGTGAAATTGCAGTTGCAGATTCCTGAAGCATGCTTGAGGTATTCGGCATGACCCTGATTACCTGCTGTCCGGGCTGAAGATGCTGCTGCATGAACTCAGTCGAGATTCCTGCAAGTACGCTCATGACAACTTGATCAGGTGTAATTTCATATTTTATACGGTTCAATGAAGCTTCTGCATCCTTTGGTTTCATTGCTAAGAAAATAACATCAAAAGAAGATAGCTGCACTTTGTCTCGTTTAATTCCTTGTACACCATATCGGTTATGCAGCTCCAGAAGCCTCTCTTCATTCCCTCTATTTGTTACTGTAATCTGGTGAGCCTCAAGCATCCCTGTTTGGACGATACCTGAAACCATCGCTTCTGCCATGTTTCCTGCTCCGATAAAAGCTACTCGTAAATTCGTTGACATCGCTTATCCATCTCCTTTAGCAAAAAATGTTCTCTATTTGTTCGCTCAATTTTTATCACGCTAGTTATCGTAACATCTGGGAGGTGGACATCAAGGGTAAAATGAAAAGTAGTGAGATAGAAAGGGATATGAGCAGTGAAAGCGCTATCCTGGGTGTTTATTTTGGGATAAAGCCAAAATATACCGTAATAGAGCCTGAGATTGGATGATATGAGGAAATGATAGTCGTGAGGAATTTATGAGAGTTGGTATATCAAGGTTTTGAACTAGGACGCCATTCTTTAATATACCTCCCCTCATACAGGAGATCCCTTACTTCGGTTGAATAAAAAAAAGAGGAAGAAAACTGATGCATTTTATCTATAGTATGGGGTGCAATTTCCCCTCCCTCTTTTCAAACGTCTGCGTGAGGCTCAGCAAAACGTCAAAAAGCCTAAGACACATTTGTCCCAGGCTCATTTTAAAATGGTGAAAAATAACGAATCACGTTTCTCCCACAGATAAATTAAATTTTGTTTTTAAATCATTTACTAATTTAGAATGATACTCTGGGGATACAGTGCCCTTAGAACCTCGAATAATTTCAGTCGCATAATGAAGAGGTGGAGCACATTCTTTTACAGGATCAAGAACGATAAAGGTTAATGATTTTTCATAAAGTCTGCCATCTACCATTACATCAATCATGGCCGGTCTGTACGTGCCGTTATAAACACCCTCTCTCATAAACAGGTATTCCACTGCTTCTTTGTTTACCTTATAAAGCACGCCTTCTCCCTGTTTACCCGTTTCGATTAAGTTGGCCCTGCCACCGTCATGAACAGATAGTGAATAATTCATTTCCAGCCGGTCGGTCAATCCTCCTCCTATCTTATTGGTAAACAGATGATCTACATCTGCGAGTTTAAATCGTTCATTATCCATACAGGAACCATAGGCAAAATAGGTATGATTATCTTTTTCTATTTCTAAATGAACGAGCCAGTCTCCATATGTTAATGGAAATAACCCAACTGCCTGTTCTTCTGAATTGATAAATGTCACGCACTCAATTTCACCGAGTAAATCCGTCATTACGGAGATGGTGGAGGGCTGATAAAATGTTTCTGCTTTTGTATTCCCATAATTGAGGTCCTTAATCTCAAGAAGCTTTTCGTTTGATATTTTATATACTTCTCCATAAACTCTTTTAGGCCCTTTATTAATAAAATAAGGAAAGCCTTTTTCAGGGTCATATAAATTTCCTTTTGACCATGCTTGGGAAGCAACTAGTTCTTCATTTTGAATTACTTGATGATTGCTGCCATGTTTTCTTAGAGTTCCATAAACAAATAGATACATAAGACGCTCCTTTAAATGTTTGATCGCTCCTGATTTTTCCTATGTTAAGATGCCGCAGCATTAAACTTATGCAAGCAATGTGCTGACAAGTAAGACAACGTACAAATGTTCGTGTTATACTAATCCCAGGTGATGAATATGAATTTAGTTCGATGGACGTTTGCAGGGAGAGGAAAAATACGTGCCTATTTTGACGATTTTCCAGCTTCCACTGTTGTCCTCTCAAAAATAAGATCTTATTATTTTATCAGGCACGTAAAGTGGGATGAAAGAGATCCGATTGTTGATAAAACCGCTTTAACTCAAATGGAAATAATTATAAACAAGGAAATGGAGACACTTGACGCTTATAATCAACGACGAAATAAATAATGTCCTCCCATATCTTTTCCGATACAGTTACAATAAAGAAACACGAAGAGGAATTCAAGCCGAAATTTATTACGATTAGACAGGAGTTACTATGAATACGAAAAAAAATATTACATTCAAGATTGGATTATCCGCAAGCATTCTTTCACTTGCAGTTTTCACCTCATCAGCAAAAGCTGAAATTTCAACACCGCAAGTATATGTGGCCCTTGGGGATTCTGTCGCTGCGGGAGCGACGCCATATGAATCGCTGGACGCAGGCTATGCGGATATAATCGCAGATACACTTGCACAAAATGGATTGCTGGCTGCCTTTTCAAAAGATTTTGCAGTACCAGGCTTTGCTGTAAGCGATATTGACGAACTTCTTGATGAAGAAGAAATAAGGCAGACGGTCAGCCAGGCATCCCTTATTACTTTATCAGCAGGTGCTAATAATATCCTAGGTCTTGTCAGGCAGGATGCAGCCGGCCGTACAGTAACTTATGATCAGCTCACAGCAAATTATACGTTGAACCAGATGAGGATACAATATGGAGACCTTTTAGATGAAATACAAGACATTAATCCAGAAGCCTCTATTTATGCTATCGGCTATTATTTTCCATACCCGCATGTCCTTTCTACGCAGCAGGAAGGCGTAAGAAAAATGCTCGACCTTGTTAATGAAATCATAGAAAATGAAGCCACTAAAAGAAGTATTGATTTTGTAGATGCAGGAGCTGACTTTGACGGGGCTGGACTGGAGTATCTGCCTAATCCGGTAGACGTCCATCCCAACCAGCAAGGATATTTATCCATAGCTAACTCTTTTTTCGCAGAAGCTGAGCCAGCCCTCCAAGCTGCAGAGGAAAACATCCCGCCAAATCCCGGTATGTCTCCCTTCCTGGAAAATTTGATGCCTCCTGAACAGACTGAAGAAGAAACCGCTGCAGATCAGGCTGGAGAATTAAATCAGGATCCTTCAGAAGATGAACAGGAAGTTCCTCAAGAGGGAACCCCGGGTATTTCAGAAGATGGAACTGGAGAAACCCCTACTATAACGGAAGAGCCGACTGCCCAAATCAAGCAGCTTTATGCACCTCATCTTGCAAGCGCAATACAGCACTTTACTGTTTTAAAGAGCTGAGAAAAGTAAAAAAACCGCCAGGATGCAAAGTGTCCTGACGGTTTTTCTTATTTTTCTACTGGTCCATCGTCCCAGCATTCCGTATTTTTTAATCCTGATATACTGTTTTTATAAAAAACCGGATCAATCCCCTGGTTCCTCTGTCTTTGATAATCGGCCAACACCTTAAACGCAATAGGCGACAAAAGACTTATCGCAATTAAGTTAATTAAGGCCATCGTCGCCATCGATACATCCGCTAAGTTCCAAACAACACTAAATGACTGAACCGATCCGAAATACACCATACCCATCACGATAATACGATACAGATTTAAAAACAATGGACTGTTTTTAATAAATTCTATATTGGTCTGACCATAGTAATAATTTCCGACAATAGATGAGAAAGCAAACAAAAAGATTGCAATGCTGACAAAGATAGACGCCCATTCTCCAACATGAAATGCTAGTGCATCTTGTGTTAACTGGATGCCGTCAGTTCCATTTAAGTATTCACCTGACATAATAATAATTAGCGCAGTTGCTGTACAAATAATTAAGGTGTCGACAAATACTCCAAGAGTCTGAATCAGCCCCTGCTTGGCAGGATGAGTAACAGATGCGGTTGCAGCGGCGTTTGGCGCACTACCCATACCAGCCTCATTTGAAAATAGGCCCCGTTTAATCCCATTCATTATAGCTGCTCCAATCCCGCCAGATACAACTTCTGTGAAGCCAAAGGCATTACTGAAAATGATTCCGAACATTTCAGGAACCAAATTCAAATTGGTTAAAAGGACGTACAAAGCAAGGAAAATATACAAAACTGCCATTACAGGTACCACTGTACTAGTTACAGCGGCCACCCTGTTAACTCCCCCAAAAATCACCAACCCGGTTAAAATCACTAAAATTAATCCGATAATCGTCCGGTTCCAGCCAAATGAACCTTCTAAAGCAAATGAGATCGTATTCGATTGAACAGAATTAAACACCAATCCAAAAGTAATCGAGATGATAACGGCGAAGATGATGCCCATCCATCTTGCGTTAAGTCCTTTTTCCATATAATAGGCAGGACCGCCGCGGAACCCATCTTTGTCCTTAATTTTATATACTTGTGCCAGCGTTGATTCAACAAAAGCAGAAGCTGCCCCTACCAACGCAATGATCCACATCCAAAAAACGGCTCCCGGTCCCCCCAGTGAAATGGCGGTTGCCACTCCTGCCAGGTTTCCTGTTCCAACACGCGAAGCAGTTGAGATGGTAAAAGCTTTAAATGAAGAGATTCCTCTTCTTCCTTCAGAAGAAATAGTGGATTTTTCAAATAACAGTTTTCCCATATCTCCTATTCGAGTAAACTGTAAAAATCCGCTTTTTACTGTAAAATAAAGTCCACAACCTAAAAGAACAATGATCAGTATGTAGTCCCATAAAAATCCGTTCAATGTTGAAGCTGCATTGTTTAATCCGTCAACAAACTGTAAAGGCATTTGCTTCAAATAAATCACTCCTTATAAAATTTATCTGCATTTCAAAAAAGAAAAATGGAAGAAAGCGGTTCCTTCTTCCATTCCCCAAGCTTTTAAGTTTAAACGCCGGCGCCCTGTATTTGTGCCCAGGCTGCTGTTATTTTCCCTACTTCTGACTCATCTATTACAAACGAACCGTTTGAATACCTATCGTTGATCCTATAGGCAGCAGCTTCTACTACTGTGCGGTGTCCATTTGCACTCTCAATAACAAACTGTTCAGACTCTGAATCAATAGCGAAGACCTGAATGACGCGGTGAGGATTTTTTTTCAATTCTTTTAGCATGAGCAACCCACGATTTGCACGGGTGCCAATTTCAAATTCACTAAGCTTCATCTTTTTTACAGCACCACGCTGTGTAATCATCAGGAGCTGATCCTTTTCATTGACCTTCAATCCTCTAACAACATGGTCGTCCTCTTTAAGATTAATCGCCTTTACTCCTGCTGCCCGCTGACCGACAGTCGTAACGTCCTTTTCATTAAATCTCAGGCCATAGCCAAGTGAAGTGGCAATAAATACTTCATTGGTGCCATCCGTTAGCAGGACATCTACTAGTTCATCATCTTTTTTAACATTTAAGGCGACAAATGTTCTGGAAAAACGCTGCGCTTGATAAAGAGAGAAACTGGATTTTTTAATCATTCCCTTTTTCGTGATAAAGACCAGAAAGTCATTTTCATTAAACTCTTTAACATGCATTGCTTTAATGATTTGCTCATCTCTATCTAAATTTACAATACTCGCGATATGCTGGCCGAGATCTTTCCAGCGTATATCCGGCAGCTGGTGAATAGGGGCATATATATAATTTCCTTTACTGGTAAACAACAGAAGGGTTTCTTTTGTATTTGCCTCTATTTTAGTCAGCAGACGGTCTGTCTCTTTCATTGCAAAATCCTGGCCGTTCGATGCCGAATAAGACCTTTGAGACGTTCTTTTAATGTAGCCGTCTTTTGTAACCGTTACAATCACATCCTCGCTTGCAACCAGTACTTCCATATTAATCTTAATCTCAGCGATTTGATCTTCAATAACGGATCTTCGTTCGTCAACATACTGCTTTTGAATCCCCTTCAGTTCTTTTTTAATTACTGCACTTAATTTTTTTTCGCTGGCTAATATAGCGGTCAACTCTTCGATCAGCTTTTCAAGTTCACCTGCTTCTTTTTGCAAGGCAGTAATATCCGTATTTGTCAAACGGTAAAGCTGTAAGGAAACAATGGCTTCAGATTGTGGTTCGGTAAATTCAAATTGGGATTGAAGATTCGTTTTTGCATCCTTTTTATCCTTTGATCCACGAATTGTTTTAATCACTTCGTCAAGAATTGAAAGAGCTTTAATCAACCCTTCTACAATATGCTCTCTGCTTCTGGCTCGCTTTAAATCAAATTGCGTTCTTTTTGTTACAACTTCCTTTTGATGATCGATATAAGCATCTAATAGCTGAGCAAGCCCCATTAATACAGGACGTTTGTTATGGATCGCAACCATATTAAAGTTATAATGCACCTGCAAATCCGTATTCTTATATAGAAAATTCAAAACTCCATCTGAATCTGCTTCTTTTTTAAGTTCAATTACAATTCGGAGACCTGTGCGATCAGTTTCATCTCTAACTTCTGAGATGCCTTCAACCTTTCTGTCTGCCCGGAATTCGTCCATTTTTTTTACGAGATTTGCTTTATTTACTTCAAACGGAATTTCGGTGATTACCAGCTGCTGGCGTCCACCTCTGAGGTCCTCAACATTTACCTTTCCCCGAATGACAATTTTGCCTTTTCCTTTTTCATACGCATTTTTTATTCCTTCTACTCCCTGTATGATTCCACCGGTTGGAAAATCCGGACCTTTTAATACAGTCATCAGTTCATCAACAGTACATGCAGGCTTATCCATTCGCATAATGGCAGCATCGATGACTTCACTTAAATGATGTGGCGGGATTTCTGTAGCGTAGCCGGCGGATATTCCCGTCGAGCCGTTTACAAGTAAATTGGGATAGCGTGAAGGCAGCACGGTGGGTTCAACTGAAGTGTCGTCAAAATTCGAAATATGCTCTACTGTCTCTTTTTCAATATCACGCAGCAGCTCTCCTGCAATCGCAGAAAGTCTGGCTTCTGTATAACGCATCGCAGCAGCCGGGTCACCATCAACACTTCCGTTATTTCCATGCATTTCAACAAGCATATTACGGACTTTCCAGCTTTGGCTCATTCTCACCATTGCTTCATAAACAGAAGAATCGCCGTGAGGATGATAATTCCCGATAACATTACCTACCGTTTTAGCAGACTTTCGGAAACCTTTTTCCTGTGTGTTTCCTTCAAAATGCATCGCATAAAGAATACGTCTCTGAACAGGCTTCAACCCGTCTCTTGCATCCGGGAGAGCCCGTTCCTGTATAATGTATTTACTGTATCTTCCAAATCGATCTCCCAGTACTTCTTCAAGTGGAAGGTCCTGAAACCGTTCTGTTGCTGTCATAATGTTTTAGTCCTCCTCTGAAACCATGATCTGATCGTTCTCTAAGATGTTTTGGGTGTCCTCCATGCCAAACGCAACGTTTGACTCTATCCATTTACGCCTCGGCTCTACTTTATCACCCATTAAGGTCGTTACTCGGCGTTCAGCTCGGGCACCATCATCAATTTTCACACGGATCAATGTACGGGTTTCAGGGTTCATCGTTGTTTCCCATAACTGTGAAGCATTCATTTCTCCAAGACCTTTATACCGCTGAAGGATATATCCCTTACCCACTTTTTTCACTGCATCTCCGAGTTCATTATCGGTCCAGGCATATTCAATTACTTCTTTTTTCCCAGTGCCCCTGCTTACTTTATACAAGGGAGGAAGTGCTATATACACTCTGCCCGCTTCTATCATCGGCTTCATGTAACGATAAAAAAACGTTAAAAGCAGCACTTGAATATGAGCGCCATCTGTATCAGCATCCGTCATGATAACGATTTTGTCGTATTGAATATCATCAACTTCAAAATCTGCACCTACTCCGGCACCAATAGCATGAATAATCGTATTAATCTCTTCATTTTTAAAAATATCAGCGAGCTTCGCCTTTTCCGTATTAATAACCTTACCCCTTAAAGGCAGCACCGCCTGAAACTTTCTGTCCCGTCCCTGCTTCGCTGATCCGCCGGCAGAATCCCCTTCGACTATATAGAGCTCATTTCGTGCGGCATTTCTTGATTGGGCAGGGGTAAGCTTGCCGGAAAGAATGGTGTCTGATTTTTTTCGTTTCTTTCCGTTTCGCGCATCTTCTCTTGCTCTTCTCGCAGCTTCTCTTGCCTGTTGAGCCCTGATCGCCTTTTTAATAAGCAAGGTGCTGATTTCAGGGTTTTCTTCTAGAAAATAAAGCAGCTGATTCGCTACAACGCTGTCAACTGATGACCTTGCCTCTGTTGTCCCGAGCTTGCCTTTTGTTTGTCCCTCAAATTGGAGTATACCCTCAGGAATACGGACTGAGATAATGGCTGCAAATCCTTCTCTGATATCAGCACCTTCAAGATTTTTATCTTTTTCTTTTAATAAGCTGATTTTTTTTGCATACTCATTTATGACTCTCGTCATCGCTGCTTTTGCTCCTGCTTCATGAGTTCCGCCATCTTTCGTGCGGACATTATTTACAAAAGACAAGATGGTTTCAGAATATCCATCATTAAATTGAAATGCAAAATCAACCTCGATGCCTTCATTTTCTCCTTCAAAGGAAACCACTGGGTGTAGAACATCTTTCTCTTCATTTAAATATGAGACAAATGCTTCAATACCGGTTTCGAATTGAAAAAGATCTTTTTTATCATTGCGCTCATCAATAATCTCTATTTTAAATCCTTTTAAAAGAAATGCGCTTTCCCGCAGTCTTTCACACAAGGTGTCGTAGTTAAAATGTGTCGCACTGAAGATAGATGTATCCGGTTTAAAATGAATCAGTGTTCCGGTTTGTTTTGTTTTGCCTTTTTTTTCGAGTGCGGTAACAGGCTTTCCACCGTTTTCAAATCTCATTTCATGAATCATTCCATCACGGTGTATGGTAACGGTCAGCCATTCGGACAGGGCATTTACAACTGAAGCTCCTACTCCATGCAAGCCTCCGCTTGTTTTATAGCCGCCCTGGCCAAATTTTCCTCCCGCATGAAGGATTGTAAAAATAACTTCTGGTGTGGGTTTTCCTGAGCGATGTATACCCGTTGGCATGCCCCGTCCAAAATCCCTTACAGAAACGCTGTCATCTTTATGAAGAATGATTTGAATCGCATCACCATATCCTCCAAGCGCTTCATCCACTGAATTATCTACTATTTCATACACTAAATGATGAAGTCCACGCGAATCCGTAGATCCGATATACATCCCCGGCCGTTTTCTTACGGCTTCTAATCCCTCAAGTACCTGAATGGCATCTTCGTTGTATTCGATCGTTGCTTTCTTAGCCACGGACATTCCCCTTCCAAATTACACAAACACTTGTTCGTTTTTTACATTGTATCATAACATTCATATTTCACCATCATATTCTATACCTAGATTATGATGGATTTCAATGGTACTTAATCAAATTTCAACAGATTAATTCCTCCAGCACCCGAACTCTACGTTACTAGATCATAGCATTTTATTGCCCGTGTAGGGAATAAATCGTTCAATGATCATTATTTATCTTAATAGAAAAGTTTTAAAAAAGAAAAATATGCAAGACAAAACTCCACTCCTGATAAGGAAAATAGGAAGCAATCATCCATTCAAATTAAACTCCAACTTATTATTATCATATAAAAAAAACCTGAGACAAGTGTCTCAGGCTTTTTGATCGGTTCGCTCCGCTTCAGACGGCGCTTTCAGCAGGGACGTTTGCTTGAGCTATTAAGGACCTTGCCTTGCAAACTCTTAAGCACCCGCTATCTTCTGCTGGAGTCGCCGCTTTTCGCTGCGCTCTCCTCATCCTGTTGATAAATACATCCTCATTCTTTGAGTTTTGTTCCAACCGATTTTTCAATGTACTATCTTGTCATGGCATGTTCAACCTTAATGCATCTGTCCATAATAACTGTTCTGCCTTCTGAAGCCAGTGTACGAAAAACGGTTTCATCTGCTACACCAAGCTGCGACCAGAATACCGGAATATCTGTTTTAAGGAATTCATCTGCGATGTCCTTTAAAAATTCTGATCGTCTGAAGATATTCACGATATCCACCTTCCCTTCTATTTCGTCCAGGGAAGAAACAGCTTTAACACCCAGTGCTTCCTTAATAGTAGGATTTACAGGGATAATCTCGTATCCTGCACGCTGCATCGCCTGGCTGACACTGTACGACGTTCTTGCAGGATTGTCACTGAGTCCAATAACAGCAATTCTTTTCGCCTCATTGAGTATTTCTCCAATTTCTTCTGTGGAGGGGTTTTTAATCATATAAACACGTCCTTTTTGAATTTTATTCTAAAAGACCATTTGATTCTAAAAATTCCTGTGCAACATTAGCGGCTGTATCCCCATCAATGTCAACCTTTGCATTCATTTCCTGCATATCTTCCTCAGAAATCTGTCCAGCCAGCTCACCCATCAGCTCTTCTAATTCAGGATAAGCTTCCAAGACATCCTGACGTACAACCGGAACAGCGTCGTATTTTGGGAAAAAGCCAAGATCATCTTCTGTAGTCTGCAAATTAAATCTTTCAATCCGGCCATCCGTAGTAAACGCTGGTATCACATCCACCTGACCATCTTGAACAGCCTGATACATGAGATTTGCATCAAGACTTTCTGTTGCAGAAAATTCAAAGCCGTATGCTTCTGATAGAGCATCATATCCATCTCCCTGCCGCTCGTAAAAAGCGTGCGGCGCACCGAAGGATAACTGGTCAGAGATTTCTGCAAGCTCTGAATAGGTTGATGCTTCAAAATCGGCATCCTCCGCAAAAGCCATCGTATAATCATTGGCAAAACCAAGTGACTCAAGCCACGTGATACTATACTCTTCTTCATATCCTTCCCGGACACGCTCTAAAATACTGTCGCTTGATTCGCCCTCTTCTGCCTCCAAGCCGAGCACCGCTTCAAGGCCCGTTCCGGTATATTCAACATACATATCGATATCTCCATTTTCAAGAGCCGGCTGAAGAACACTTACTTCTCCAAGACCATCATTTACCGTTACTTCGTAATCTGAATGGTGCTCTATATACTGCTGGAGGATGCTTGGAAGAATATATTGTTCAGTAAATGCTTTCCCTGATATAACAATCGGTTCGCTTGAATCTCTTTCTGAGTTTCCTTCGTCTGAACCGCAGGCCGCAAGAACCAGGGAAGAAGTTAAAGTAGTTAACAGTACTGCTTTTGATCGTTTCATTATAATACCTCGCTTTTATATTCTTATTTAGTAAACTATTTGATTTTAACGCCCTTTGGAGTTGTATATTTTTCAAGCAGCTTTAAAATAAAATCAAATGACAGCGCAAGAAGAGCAACCGGAATGGCTCCTGCCAGGACAAGGTCATTATTGTAGGACTGCAGACCTCTCCAAATCACATCTCCCAGTCCCCCGGCGCCGACAAAAGTGGCCAGTGTGGCGATGCCGACAGTCAGGACCGTTGCGGTTCTGATTCCTGCCATTAAGAAAGGAAGTGAAAGCGGAAGCTCAATCTTAAACAGGATCTGTGTTCCGGTCATTCCCATACCGTGACCTGCCTCTATTACAGCCTGGTCTACACCTGTAATGCCTGTATATGTATTTCTTAGTATGGGCAGCAATGCATAAATGATTAGTGCTATAAGAGCAGTTTCAAAACCTATCCCAAGGATTGGAACTAAAAATCCGAATAAGGCAAGACTCGGAATCGTTTGAAATACTGCCGTTATTCCGATATAAAATTCCGCAACTCTCTGATGCCTTGATATAAATATCCCGAGAGGAACAGAAATTAGGATGGCAATAACGATTGCTGAGAAAGATAAATACAAATGCTCAGTTGCGCCTTCAATGATAATATCCTGTCTTTGAACTACGACTTCCCAAAAATCCGAAATAAACTGCATATCAGGCTCCTCTCTCTATGCCGGCTAATTCGCTTAATAAACGATCTTTATACACTACTCCAAGGATTGATCCATCCTTTACAACCTGTAATGCGTGAATGTTTTGAGCAACCATCATCTCAGCAGCTTCTTTTAAATCAGCTTCTGCGTGAATAGACGTCATTTCTATTAAATCCTCCGGAGACTTATCCATGATCTCTGTAACTTTTGTTGTATTGGGGCTGAAAGAATTAAGAGCGGACTGAATCCTTTCTTCTCCAATAAATGAGCGGACAAAGTCATTTGCCGGCTGCCTCAGTAATTCATCAGGTGTGGCAATTTGCTCGATTGAACCGTCTTTCATTACCACGATCTCATCTGCCACTTTAAGCGCTTCGTCCATATCATGTGTTACAAAAACAATCGTTTTTCTAATAGATTTTTGCAAGTCCTTAAGTTCAGCCTGAAGCTGTTCGCGGCTGATGGGATCCAATGCACTGAATGGTTCATCCATTAAGATAATCGGAGGCTCCCCTGCAAGCGCTCTTACAACACCAACCCGCTGCTGCTGCCCGCCGCTTAGTTCAAGAGGATATTTTTTCTTAAAAACGGACGGCTCAAGCCCTACCAGATTCAATAGTTCATCAACCCGCTTAAGATACTCCTGTTTTTTAATTCCTTTGAGCTTTGGAATCAGCGCGACGTTTTCTTCTATAGTCATATGAGGAAACAATCCGATGCGCTGGATAACATACCCAATATCTCTTCTAAGATCCACATCTTTACGGTCAGCAATATTTTTACCGTTTATTGAGATGGTTCCTGAAGAAGGATGTATTAACTTATTGATCATTTTCATCGTAGTGGTTTTCCCGCAGCCGCTCGGACCTATCAGAGCAACAAGCTTGCCTTCCTCGATATGTAAATCCATTCCTTTAATGGCTTCTGTGCCATCTGGAAATGTTTTCTTAACGTTTTCAAACGTGATCATTTATTCACCATCCTCTTTTAAAGTTTTACTAATTATAAATTCCCTAAGCCTTATGGCTTAAACCTATAAAAAAACATTTAGCCACTTATTCTTCTGTTAAAGATTTAAACTTCCTGAGATGCCACTGCTCAATAAGAACTGCAGTCACGGTACCTGTTATCAGTCCATTGGATAAAATGGAACTCATTGCAACAGGCAGATCCGTATAGGCTGATGACGGAACGAACATTAGACCGACTCCAACGAGCCAGGAAATGCCAACTACGGATAGTCCTTTGTCAACATTTTTTTCTTTTTGCCATTCAAGAAATGCAAGACGAACCATATTTGTAAATATAACAAATGTCACAGCAAATGCTACAGCTGCCGGTATTTGAGCCATTGCGTTTGTAATCAAAGGCACAAAACTTACTGCAGCCACAAGAAGGCACCCGATCCAAAACGGGGTTCTTCCCGGAGTTTTTGTAGCCACTACATACCCCGCAGCACCAGCTATAGGAACAGGGCCAATGGCTGAAGCCGCTCCGCTGAAAAGCGTATTAAAACCAGCAGCATACCCCGCCTCTTTGTAGCGTGATCCAGGTTTTTCTTGAAAATGTTCTGACAGAGCTGATTCCATCACTCTGATGGACGCCACCATATTGGCAGTGAGAAGAAATGTAATGAAAACAGCTGTAACAAAGACCCCACTCTCCAGTATGGGTGGTCCGAACGCAAAAAATTCAGGAAGCGCTATGATTGATTCATCCCGAGACGGAGAAAAAGAGGCTTCACCAAGTAAAATAAAGAGCAGCCAACCTGCAGCAATCGAAAGAATAATTGAATAGCGCTGGACCCATCCAGCTTTGTGTTTGTTCAGCCAAAAAGCGATCACAATTGTAATGATGGAACCAATCATGACTAAACTGTTTATTTTTCCTTCTTCATTAGGCAGACCAACCATTCCGTTCAAAAACGAACCGCTTAATTGAAAGATCAGCAGCATCAAGTACGTAAAGGTGACAACCGGGGTAAACAGAGCGGTAATTTTATTAATAATTCCAGTTGCTGATAATAGGATAAACATAATCCCGCTGATAAGAAGACCCGATTGCAATACCTGAAGTGTTTCATAAGGTGTGGCATAAATGACCCCGACAAAAGTGGCATAAATTGAAAAAACACCCCACCACAATCCGGCAGGTCCTTCATTAATGGGAAGTCTGTGCCCCAAAAACACCTGAATAACTCCTGCAGCTCCAAGCACCAATAGTGTTCTTTGAATAAATCCCGCAGTCTGGCCCGGATCTAACTGAAACACAGCCGCGATTGCGATTGGGGCTGCAATTGAAGAAGCAATCATAAAAATAAACCATTGAAGAGAACTAATAGCCAATTTCATTATCCAATACCCCTTTTATCTCCTAAGTCATTTGTTTCTATGCATCTTTCAAATTCTAATACCATTGACGAATAAAAACCACCTTATTCACCGATTTCATGATAAAATAATCGTATCTACATAATAAAGGAGCAATTTTATGATTGCAGCAGCAATACTTATACTTTCCTACATAATAGGCTCAATCCCTTCCGGACTCTGGATCGGCAAACTTTTTCATAATAAGGACATCCGGAACTTTGGAAGCGGAAACTTAGGAGCAACGAATACATTCCGCGTCCTTGGAATTAAAGCAGGAATCGTGGTTACCGTGATGGATATCTTGAAAGGAACAGCTGCAGTCCTGACCGCATACGCACTTGGATATGAAAGCTTAATGCTTGTGGCAGGTGTTGTCTCTGTTACTGGACATATGTTTCCTATATTCGCAAATTTCAGAGGTGGAAAAGCGGTAGCAACCTCCTCCGGCGTCATACTGGGCTACGAACCTCTATTATTCGTTCTGGTTGTGCTGTGCTTTCTCATTGTATTATATCTATCAAAATATGTATCTCTTTCCTCCATGACTGCAGGTGTTTTTGCTGTACTGTATTGTATATTTTTCGCTGATGATCCTGCTTTACTGATCATCGTTTCTTTGATGGCTGGTTTCGTAATTATCCGCCATAAAAGCAACATCTCAAGAATAAGAAATCAAACAGAACCCAAAATCAACTGGATGTCCCGGAAGTAATTGTGTAATTCATCGACACCTTAAATACAACAGGCAGCCTTTTATTCATTTTGAATAGAAAGCTGCCTATTTAATGGATATCAATTAGTGCACAGGCAAAAACAGCGGGCCAAAAAAGATAAGCAGGAGAGAAACTATGCCCAAAGTACATGTCAGACCTAAGTAAAGGCTGAATTTCTTTTTCTTAAAGAGTAACAGGCTGAAGTAAACAGCCGCTGTGAATAAAATAAACAATGCTGCTTCCATCTGATACTTTGCTTCTAATTGAAGAAATGTCTGCAGAAGAAGCCCGCCAAATATTACAGCGCCAATCCATATAAAAAGTTTCTTTTCCATAAAAACTCCTTTCAAGTCTCATGTTTGTCTTTATTTCCTCATTTCCATTATAATAAAACCAGCTTACTTAATAAAGGAGGACGAAAACGGCATGGATATCCAACTTTCAAAAGCAGCAGTAAAATGGTTTCAAGATGAAATGATGGTTAAAGAAGGGGATCACGTTCGTTTTTTCGTTCGGTACGGCGGATCAAGCCCGATTCAGGACGGATTTTCGCTGGGCGTCAGCAAAGATGACCCGATCGAAGCTGTCGTGACTAAAGAAGAAGAAGGCATTACATTTTACGTTGAGGAAAAAGATGTATGGTACTTTGACGGACATAATCTTGAAGTGGAGTACAGTGAACAATCAGATGGTCCGGCATACGATTACAACAAAAATTAAATTAAATTAAATTAAAGAGTGACGGCTTGGATAAGCTGTCACTCTTTTATTAGGTTGAAGCGGGCCAGATGGTCGCTAAGTCCCTCGGATTTTAATATGTGTATTTGAGTACTTCCAAGCAGGTCAAAATGTGAATATCCATCTTTCCGCACGTGAATCCACTCTTTTTTTAATTGATAGTTCTCGCCCCATAAAGCCAGCTGCTCCAGATTTTTGGCTCCTGCTTTTGTTACCGTGTGGTATTGAGGATATTTGTCATCAAGCCAGTAATGTGTTAAAAAAGCGATTTCACCGTTATCTATTGCGTTTTTCCAATCCCTCAATGCTTTTTTATTTATCCCGAAAGCCATATGTATCACCACTACCCGTTAATTGAATGAGGTTCCTTTTTTTTATATTTTTCGCAGGCTTCATGCCAGGCAGGAAAAAGTTTTCTAACTGATACGGGCCTGAAATTTTCTTTTTTCACACATACATGTTTTGATAATCCGGTTGCAGCTATTTGCCCGTCTTCATTTGTAATTTCATAGGCATAATGTGTACGCAATCCATCGTAGTGCTCAATCCAGGTCTTAATAATTGCTTTGTTCCCATACCGGATTGGTGTTTTATAAGAAACCTGGATATCCATAACAGGAGCAAGAATCCCCTCGTCTTCCATTTCTGAGTACCGAAAACCCATTGACTCAATTAGGGATGTTCTTCCTATCTCCATCCAGATTAAGTAGTTTGCATGGTAGACGACCCCCATCTGATCTGTTTCGGCATATCGTACTTCAATGACTTTATCAGCTATTTTCATTCTTTATTGCTCAGCCCCTTCATTTCTTTTTCTTAGTTTACCATATCACGTCAAGGCAAAACAAAATGAAAAAGCACCCTATCCGGCCGGACAGAATGCAGCATTCTTATTTTCTTTTTTCCCATGCCAGCCATCTTTTCTCAAGACGATCTTCAATCAAATCCATTTTTATAGGATCTTTTTGAATTTCAGAACGATTTTCAGCCATAAGTTCCTGCAGGGTTTTCCCCTTTACTCTCATTCATCAACACCTCCTATTTGTAGTATCTCACAGACATGAAGGTTTTAAACGCAAAAAAAGTAAAAATTTCGACAACTTGAAGCAAGTCTGTTAATCACAAATAGACTGGTCTTGATAAAAGGTTATATGGAGGACTGACGATCAAATCTGGCGTAAAAAGCAATACATAGAAAGCCTCCATGAATAATGATTCATGGAGGCTTTCCTAGTGATTTAAATCATTTAGTCTATCTAAGGTTAATCCTGCATTTTCACGTGCGGGATGAAACATCGGTATTAAACAGACAATTTATCACGCAGTACCATTCTGAGAATACCGCCGTGTCTGAAATAATCGACTTCAACATCAGAGTCAAAACGAACTAATACATCAAATTCTGTTATTTTTCCATCTGCATCTGTAGCTGTGACAGTTAAAATATCACGCGGCTTTACTTGGTCTGTGATGTTTACAGAAATCTCTTCGCGGCCTGTCAGCCCCAATGTTTCAGCGTTTTCTCCTTTTTTGAACTGCAGAGGCAAAACGCCCATAAATACAAGGTTGGAGCGGTGAATTCGCTCATAGCTTTCAGCAATAACCGTTTTTATTCCCAGCAGATTAGTTCCTTTTGCTGCCCAGTCACGTGAAGAACCCATTCCATAATCTTTACCCGCAAGAACAGCAAGACCTGTTCCGTCCTGCTGATATTTCATGCAGGCATCATAAATCGCCATGGTTTCACCCGTTGGCCAGTATGTTGTATAACCGCCTTCTGTGCCAGGAGCTACCTGATTACGTATACGGATATTAGCAAATGTTCCGCGCATCATTACTTCATGGTTGCCTCGTCTTGAGCCATAGGAATTAAAGTCCCGGATGGCTACACCATTTTCTCTCAAGTATAATCCCGCCGGAGTGTCCTTGCCGATTGCACCAGCCGGAGAAATATGATCCGTTGTAACAGAATCGCCAAATTTCCCTACAACACGCAGCCCATTTAATCCTTCAATGCTTGATGGCTTTTCTGTCAGCCCTTCAAAGAATGGAGGATTTTGAATATAGGTAGAGTCATCTGAGAATGTGTAAAGAGCATCTTCACTTGTTTGAATCTCATTCCAGCGCTCATTATTGTCGAACACCCGCTTGTACTCCTCGCGGAAAAGCTCTGGTGTTACTGTTTGTTTAACAATTTCATTTACCTCTTCAGTTGTAGGCCAGATATCTTTTAAGAAAACATCATTGCCGTTCTGATCTTTTCCAATCGCATCTTTTTGAAGGTCAATATCAACCGTTCCTGCAAGAGCATACGCCACAACAAGAGGAGGGGAAGCAAGATAGTTAGCACGAACCAGCGGATGGATACGGCCTTCGAAATTCCGGTTTCCGGATAAGACAGAAGAAACAAGCAGATCACTTTCTGCAATCGTTTTTTCTATTTCAGGAAGTAATGGACCGGAATTTCCGATGCAGGTTGTACAGCCATAGCCTACAAGATCAAATCCTAAATTCGCCAGAGGATCCAGCAGATTTGCATCACGCAGATAGCCTGACACGACTTTTGATCCTGGTGCTAAAGAAGTTTTTACATAGGCTGGCACCTGCATGCCAAGCTCTACAGCTTTTTGCGCAACTAACCCTGCACCAAGCATAACGTACGGGTTTGAAGTATTTGTACAGCTTGTAATGGCAGCAATTCCAATGGCGCCTGTTTTCATCGGTACAACATCACCATTGTCAAACTCCACTACTGCTTCTTTATCTACTTCCGCTTTATCCAGTCCAAATCCTTGAACTCCTTCGGGAGCAGTCAATGCCTTATGGAATTCCTTTTTCATAGCAGATAGCGGAATCAAATCCTGTGGACGCTTAGGTCCTGACAAATTAGGTTCAATTTTAGACAGATCCAGCTCTACTACGTCTGTGTATATCGGATCTTCATTATCTGTTGTAAAGAACATATCGTTTTTCGTTAAATATTCTTCAACAAGTTTAATGTCTGATTCTTCTCTGCCGGTCAGACGCATATACTCAAGCGACTCTTTGTCAACGGGGAAGAATCCGCATGTTGCACCGTATTCCGGAGCCATGTTTGCGATAGTAGCACGGTCAGCAAGAGGAAGAACGGCAACCCCTTCACCGAAAAATTCAACAAATTTTCCGACGACTCCTTTTTTACGAAGCACCTGTGTCACTTTCAGCGCCAGGTCAGTAGCTGTAGCTCCCTGTGGAAGAGCTCCTGTCAGGCGAACACCAATAACTTCAGGGATTGGGAAATAAGATGGCTGTCCAAGCATTCCTGCTTCTGCTTCAATTCCTCCTACACCCCATCCAAGTACTCCGATGCCATTAATCATCGTTGTATGTGAATCAGTTCCTACCAATGTGTCAGGAAATGCGACTGTCTCACCCTCAGCATTCGTAACATTCATGACTACATTCGCTAAATACTCAAGGTTCACCTGGTGGACAATTCCCGTTGCAGGAGGAACGGCACGATAGTTATTAAACGCTTTTTGAGCCCAGCTTAAGAACTGGTAGCGTTCAGCATTCCGTTCAAATTCAAGATCCATATTTACCTGCAGGGAATCAGCTGTACCGTACTTATCTACCTGAACAGAGTGGTCAATTACAAGATCAACCGGAATTTCAGGATTGATTTTATCAGGTGAACCGCCCATTTTAGACATGGCATCTCTTAATGAAGCCAGATCAACGACTGCTGGAACTCCTGTAAAATCCTGAAGAATGACACGTGAAGGCTTGAACGGCACTTCAGAATCTTTGACTTCCTTTGAACCCCAATTTGCCAGATTTTTAATATGGTCTTCTTTAATTACTCTTCCGTCATATTGTCTTAAAACAGACTCTAGCAGCACACGAATGGAATACGGAAGTTTTGATATTTTAGTTAAACCCTTTTCTTCCAATGTTTTAAGTTCGTAGTAATGGTAGCGTTTACCTTCGAGATCAAAAGATTTTTTTGATCCAAAAACGTCCTGATTAGCCATTGAATTTCCCCCTCATATTAATAAATATTTATCCTTGTATGTAAACTACAAGCGCACAATACTATCTTAATACACTGTCTGCGATAAGTAAATATCAATAAAGTTATGTGCAGTGATAAGCTGTGCTTATAGTATTTCTTAACAACAATAATTTAATTGATTCAGCCCTTTATTAAGAATACTTCTCAATTAGATGATTTAAATGTATTCATTAAAATAGTATCCTAAAATAGTAAAAGCTGGTGTTCTTCCAGCTCGGCGCCTAGTTCAATCAGCAGGTCTTCATTTCCTTTCGATGCCATGAACTGAATGCCGATCGGGCGGTCATCCGTCGTTTTACCTGTTGGCAGACTGATGGCAGGCTGACCAGTTAAATTCGCCAGCTGTGTAAAAGGAGAATACGTTAACGCTGGTTCAAACATTTCATAGATTAAGAGCTGCTGTTCTATTGCCTTCAGTTGAGAGACTTTTAACAATTCCTGAATTCTTTTGAATGTTGGAGTAAGTTCTCCTACTTTAGGCGCTCCAAAAGAAGTCGCAGGGGTCAGGTATAAATCGTATCGACGGTGGAAGCTTTCCATTCTCTCTGCGGCAAAATCCCACGCCGAGAGACTTGCTGAAAACTCACCTGCTCCTGTTTTAAGACCCGCTTCTGCCATAACCCAGGATTCAATTTCCATATCTTCACTTGTAAGAGTTCGCCCGAGTGATTTTTCAAGAGAAAATCTTAAAGCAGCCATTTCACCTGAATTCATTAAATAGTACTGCTGCATAAGCTCTATTCCATTCAGGTCAGGGGCTGCTTCTACAACGTGATGCCCTTGCCGTTCTAGCCATTTTGCCATTTTTTTGACTGCAGACACTGCTTCATCGCTAACCGGTGTTCCAACGGGAGAGGCCGTATTGAAGGCAACCGTTAATTTTTTTCTTTTCTGCTGTGTAAGAACATTCATATACCCTTTTTCATAGATAGGTGTATGAAAGGCTGCTTCTTTTTGATACGTTTGCAGCGAATCCAGCAGGCCTGCGGTGTCTCTTATGGATTTTGTAATTGCAAAATCAATAGCAGCTCCCTGCCACTGCCTTCCGCTTCCTGGCCCAACTGCGATTCTTCCCCTTGTAGGCTTTAATCCGATTAAACCGCAAAATGATGCCGGGATTCGTATCGATCCTCCTCCATCACTTGCAGCCGCAACAGGTACCATTCCAGAGGCAACACTTGCTGCAGCTCCTCCGCTTGATCCCCCAGGAGAATATTGAGGATTGTGCGGATTCAGTGCAGCTCCATGCAATTGTGATTCAGTTATATTTTTCAAGCCGAATTCAGGTGCGTTTGTATGACCGAGAATGATAAAACCTGCTTCGATCAGGGAGGAAACAAAATGACTGGTTGCTTGTGCCTTATTAGCAGCAAGCAGACGGGATCCTGCAGTGACAGGTTCACCTTTCAAGCCATGGGAGATATCTTTAAGCAATAGAGGCACACCTGCAAATGGCTTATTCAGGTCTGCACGTTTTGCCTCTGACAAAGCCTTCTCATACCTTTTATAGACTACAGCATTTAAGCGTTTATTCTCGGATTCGATCCTGTTTATCGACTCTGTTGCTGCTTCAAGTGCTGAAATTTCTTTATCTTTAATCCGTCTGGCTATACCAGTCGCGTCCCAATGATCTTCCATATATGACATCTCATGCTGCCCCCTTCCGTAACTTTAGTTTTTTGGAGCTCTAAAGCCTGCTTTTTCTGCTTCAGCAGGCGTACAAAACCGTTCCTCTGCTATGGTTTGAGAATAATACCTGGAGCTCTTGTCGTGGTATATTTTCCCTCCATTCGAATTTATATTCCCTTTAATCGTACATCCCGGTTTTGTTTGAATTTCTTTTTCAGAGGTTTCATCCGATTTTTGATCAAATTCGTCTTCCGTCGCATAATTTTCGATCGACCAAATTCCTCTTGCTTCTTCTCTCGCCACTGACTGAACTCTCTTAAACTGATCTTCATATTTAAGATCAGGAGGATAAACCGCTACTCTTGCCAGACCTTGCCTGATCAATTCTTCATTAAACAAATTGTTGTCAATCCAAATATAAGCAAGGACTCTGCCATATCGGTCCCGGTCACTAATATCCTTTTCCAGTTTAACTGTTTTCCCCAAAAGTGCTTCTTTTGTATAATCGGCTGCTTCCACTCCAAATGGCTGGACGCCAAGCCGTGGATGCTTTGTTTCCGGCGTGTCTATTAATAACAGCCGTATCCGTTCTTCTGCTCCGTTGCTCAGTCGCACATCAATGGTGTCTCCATCCACGATGTTTATAACCTGAGCATTACTTTTAGTTTCCTCTTGATCAGCTGAGCAGCCAGCCAGAACGATTAAAAAGCAGATCCATATAAATTTTTTCATAGACAATGCCTTTCTATATATCAATTCAATTGATCCTCGTATTGATTAAAGTAATATAACACGTCTTCTACGTACTCATCGCTTTGATTGTAGGTGAAAATCGCACGTTCAAGCTCACCGTCTGCTCCCCCATTTTTTGAAAGATAATTAGCAGCGCTGTATATGGCATCTTCTATATTCCACGGATCCGCTTTGCCGTCCCCATTACCATCCGTTCCATAGCCGCCATATTGTTCAATGATATCTGGATCTGTCATTTCGTCGGAAGGAATATCTCCTTCTCCAAGACCTTCACAAGTTGGGTGGCTCCAGCCGACAAATGTACAAGGCATAAATTGCATATGACCTTCTGCCCCGACTGGAGATACCATTGTTTCCATTGTAGAAAATCTGGTTTCCACCCGGTGATGAGCAGCAAGCAGCGTCCATGGAACACCGTACTTCTCTTCTGCCCGCTGATAGATGTCAATATATTCGGGGGGCACCTCTAGTTCAACAGGCGCTCCGGCCTTTTCAAGCCAATCAGCCGTCTTTCCTATGATTCCATCATTTTGGGCAACCATATAGATTGAGATGGCGAGCAGCGTGATGAAAATGGCAATTACACCACCTGCGATTTTCATTACTTTTCTCAGATTAGTATAGGTTGATTTTTTCTTCTTTTTCATGAATAAACTCCTTTAAAGGGTAACTAAGCTTAATTGTAGCTTATATCCTTCAATCTAAACAGGTTAATGATTGAACAAATAAAAAAATCCACCCTGTTTTGCAGGATGGATTTTGTGTTTATTTCGATTCAGTTGATTTTGGTTTTTTCTTTGGTGTAATCATTAATCCCAAGTCTTTTCTTTCCTGATTCAATGATTTATATGTGGACATCATCATCAGAATCATTACGAAGGAAAATGGAAAGGCAGCTATAATTAAAGCATTCTGAAGCGCCTGCAAACCATTTGCTGACAACAAAATAACCGCTACAGTCGACTGTGCTAGACCCCATGTTAATTTGACGCTGTTTGAAGGAGTTAAGGATCCATAAGTAGTCTGCATCCCAAGCACAAATGTTGCAGAGTCGGCTGATGTAATAAAAAACGTGCTGATTAAAACAATCGCGATCACTGAAAGCAAGGCGCCGAGCTGATATTCATTAAATACAGCAAAAAGCAGCTGTTCAGGTGCAAGATCTGTTAAATCAATTCCCATGCGCTGTACATTAATGGAGCTGGCTCCGAAAACTGCAAACCATAGAAAGCTGACGAGTGAAGGCAGCAGCAGAACTCCAGCCATGAATTCACGAATCGTACGTCCTCTTGATACACGGGCGATGAAAATTCCGACAAACGGTGACCATGAAATCCACCATGCCCAGTAAAAGATCGTCCAATCATTAATCCATTCACGATTCCCCGCATCGAGCGGAGCAATTCTAAAGCTCATCTCAAGCAGGTTTTGAGCATAGGCTCCAATTGAGTTCGTAAATAAGTTCAGGATCAGCATGGTCGGTCCAATAATAAGCATGATAATAAGCAGTGTAACCGCAAGGATCATGTTCGTATTAGATAAATACTTGATTCCTTTTGAGATGCCTGTCCAAGCAGATATCATAAATAAGACCGTTACAATGGCAATGATGATTGTCTGTACCCAAAAATCAATTTCAAGTCCAAACAAATAGTTAAGTCCTCCGTTGATTTGAATGGCACCAAATCCAAGTGTCGTTGCAACCCCGACGACTGTTGCGAATACAGCCAGGACATCTACCAGCGTTCCAAGTCCGCCTCTCATCTTTTCTCCAAAAAGCGGAACTAGCGTTGCTGAAATCAGACCAGGCTCACCTTTTCTGAATTTAAAATAAGCTAGGGATAAGGCCACAACCGCGTAAATAGCCCAAGCATGCAGACCCCAATGGAAAAATGTGTACTGCATCGAGTCTTTTAAGGCTTCGTCACTTCCTGCTTCTGCAAGCGGCGGGCTTGAAGCAA
The DNA here is from genome assembly GCF_050107735.1 of Jeotgalibacillus proteolyticus. Taxonomy (GTDB): domain Bacteria; phylum Bacillota; class Bacilli; order Bacillales; family Jeotgalibacillaceae; genus Jeotgalibacillus; species Jeotgalibacillus proteolyticus_A. Next base: position 355,573 of record NZ_JBNILO010000002.1, on the reverse strand, counting down.
AATGAAGGAGCGGCTCACTTGCCCCCCAAAAAACTAAACCAATTCCCATACCTGCGCTAAACAGCATCGCAAACCACGATCCTGTAGAGTATTCAGGTCTTTCATCCGGCTTGCCTAATCGAATTTGTCCAATAGGCGTTATGGCCAGTATAAAGCAGAATATTACCATCACTGTCACTAAAATCAGGTAATACCAGCCAAAGCTTGAGGATATAAAACCTTGAACATTTGCTGTTACCTGTTCAAAACTGGATGGTGCTGCGATGGCATAGATTGTAGCAGCCAGTACAATAGATAGTGTAATCCAAAAAACTTTTGAAACGCTTTTCATCTTGTTCCCCTTTCTAAACTTTTTTTATTGGCAATTAGTATCATTGCCTTTAATTAAGAATAAAAAACACGAGGATAACCGTACCATGATTAAAGGTTTAATTCAAACTCAAAGTGTAGTGAGAAAAGAATTTCTTACTGAAAAAGATGCATCGGAACCCTATTGGAGTCTATTCGGAATTTCCATTTTTCTTAATTGCTGGCACATCAGGGACTTCAGGCACAATCGGAATTTCAACGTTACTGCTTTGCTGTTCCTCCATGGCATCCTCCACTTTATGTTCTTCGCTTACATTGTCTTGAGACATGGATTCTTTCATAGCTTTGGATTCAGTGTGTTCTTCATTTTTATTTTTAAAATCACCAGAAGGAACCTTATTGACACCCTCATACGAACCTGCCTTTTCTTCATCTATTTCCATTTGATTGAGATTATTTTCATCAGTGCGGCCGTCTATTTGCCCCTCCATAACATTTTTTTCTTCATTAATATTGTTTGAAGGATTGGAAAACAATATAAGGACTACTACCCCGACCAAACTCGACATAATGACTAAGGACATTCCGGAAAGTAAAAACCATTCTTTTATTTTCATACTTCTCCTTACTATTTAATAAGTAGTCAACCCCAGCACCTTTTGAATAAAGTAAATGCCTCTTTGCCAAAACGACAATGTAGTCTGATATTCTTCAGTTCCCACCGTATATTGGCCTTCTTCATTATTCCACATTCCTGTAAAGTATCGGGAGACTTCCTCCATGATCGCTGTATCATTTGGTCCTTCAATCACAAGATTGTTTTCAAGATTATAATCAACAAGATTTCGTTTTGTGAAATTTGTAGAACCGCTGATTATAGAAGATCGCTCAGACGATTTCACCATCATCATTTTCGGATGAAATTGTTCTTCTTTCACGTCATACCATTTAATCTGAATAAATCCATTTGAATCCTCAACCAGCTCATTCACAACTGGTCTGTTGGGGAGTCCAGTTTTTTTATTGCCAAAAGCTGTTTCATTAGGATCAAGAATTAAGTATACCTGAGCTCCTCTTTCTGTGGCTGCAATAAGCTCATCCAGGACTTCTCTTTCAGATAAATAAAACATTGCCATCCATATCTGATCTCCATCCTTCGCTTTTTTAAGCTTAGACAGAATCTCATGCCATGTTTTACCTTCAGTGGTGTATTTAATTTCAAGATCCCCTTTTTCCTGTTCAGACCCTTTAAATTGAGGAAGGGTTACTTTGGAGTCGCCTAGGTCAATAACGGCCTGTTCTGCAAGAAGCATATCCTGAATAATGGGTCCTTGTACTTCAAAGGCTACATTGCTGTGAAATCCAGACTCGTTATGCGCATTGGCAGATAAAATCATGGCACCCTGGTCTGTGATGACGGCTTTTCTGTGATTGGCTTTTACGTTTGCCATCATCAAGTAGGACCTGGCCGTCATTTTAGGACCATCCTCTACAAAACCATTGGGGAGCCAGCCTGTTCCCTTTTGACCGAACCATTGAATGCCCATACGCCAAAATGCTGAATACAGAGGAGTCGGGTCCCTTAAAGGATCCAAATTCGTCGTGACAACCTCAATACCCGCTTCCTCAAGAGGCTTCAGCCATTCGTTTTCATACGAATAATAGCCTGTGTTCACCGGGTCCGTAATCACAACCATCGGCATATCGGGGTTTTGCTCTTTTTTTGCAAGAAGCTGCTTTGTCAGATTTCCGCTTAGATCGGGGTAGCCCTTGTCTTCACTCACTTTTCCATCAAATAAGAACATATCAATTACGACAAAGTCCTGAGCTTCTTTGATCAGCTGACCAACACGATTAAAAATTTCCTGATCATGCACGGTTTCCCCGCTCTGCGTAAACGTTAAATCCCGGTAAAAAGCAACTTCATCGGTCTTATAGGTTTCACTTTCATACGAAACACCTTGGGGCAAAGGCTTATACTGGTGGTAGCTTAAAACGATAAAAAACAATGCAATAAATATCCCGGCATAAATTCTTTTTTTCTTGCTCCAATGTCGCTGCTTCTTTGCCAAAAAGACTCCTCCAGGACTCCATATTCTATTTAAAATTATTGTAGCCCTTTCGACAAAAAATGACAAGGACGAATGTACTACTCATCTCCAACAGCTTTTAAATCTGACACGATTTCATCAATGGGCACATCACTTATACCATCATAGTTTTTCACCACAGTTCCTTCTTTATCCACTAGATAAAAGCTGGTGCCATGTATTACCTGGTCTGATTCAGGATCATCAGCGACTATAGCCTGAAATGATTCCATAGCAAAATCAATAATTTCTTCCTGAGTATAGCCAGTAAGGAAATCCCATTTACGTTCATTTAGAGAATATGAGGACATAAACTCCTGCAGTGCTTCAGGTGAGTCATTTTCAGGGTCCACGCTGAAAGACAGAATGCGGTAGTCCTCTATCCCTTCAGCCTCAATAGCCTGCTGAATTTCAGTCATATTAAAGGTCATAGGCGGACACACCGTGTCACAATTCGTAAAAATGAAATTTACCAGGGTGGGTGTTCCCTCCACATCGCTTAATTCGACAGTTTCGTTTTGTTGATTTTGATAGGAAAACTCACCTAAATCTCTTTCCATATTTCCTTCAAACCCTCCCGAACAAGCGCTCAAGAGGATACTCATTAATAATGTTCCAATGATCCAACTCTTATTTTTCACTATAACCATCCTTCCATAAAGTCAGCCGTTTATGCCTTATTTAATCCTACAGAAATACTATAAGCCACACAACGACTAACCACTAAGAGCAGTTGTAGATTTTGTGACAGATCATGAAGTGAAAACAAAGCGGGTGGTACTCCCGGTCTTTGTCTGTTCTACTTCAAGTCTCGCTTCAATTCTCTCTTTTAGTTCCGGAACATGAGAAATAATCCCCACCAGCCTGCCGCTGCTTTGGATATCCATTAACGATTCAATCGCCTGGTCAAGTGACTCAGGATCCAGTGTGCCAAAACCTTCGTCTATAAACATTGTTTCAAGCGATACCCCTCCGGCATGCGCTTGTACAACGTCTGCAAGGCCCAATGCCAGTGACAGTGATGCTTTAAATGCTTCTCCTCCCGAAAGAGTCTTAACATGCCTTTGCTGACCTGTGTATTGATCAAAAACCAGCAGTTCAAGGCCCCCTTGCGCGTTGCCTTTTGACCTGTCTTCTTTACGCAGCAGCTGATATCTTCCAGAAGTCATTCGGCTTAGTCTTTCATTGGCAACTGACAAGATATCTTCTAAGTAAAAAGCAAGCACGTAGCGTTCAAACGTTATGCGCAGATGATTTTTCCCATTAGCCATATCGGATAAATGTCCAACCAGCTCATACTCTTTTTCCATCTGAGCGGTCTCTTTTTTATTTTCATTTATCTGCTTTAAAATCTTTTCGTGACGTTCAATATAAAATGACTTATCTTTTTGTTCTTTTTCAGCCATCTCTATTTCCTGGTCAACTTGGTGTATTTTATTATCAAGTCTCTCTAAAGCCGGTTTCTCCTTATTTTCCAGTTCCTTTTTACGAATGCTTAGCTGCTGTTCGGTAAAATACAGGTCTTTTTCAAACGTATTGAGCTCGTTTTCCAAATCGGTCATAGACTTATTGTTCATCAAACAATCTTCTGCTTCTTTTTCATCTCTGAAAGGCGTCTCTGTTAATCGCATCTCCCATTTTTCTCTGGCAGCTCGCACTCTTTCCGTTTCCTTTTGAAGTTCCTCTTCTGACTGATTTTTTCGATTCAAATACGTTTGACAGTTTTCTTTTAATTGGGAAGTAGCGGTTTCGGCTTGTACCAGACGCTGCTCGAACAATGTAATTGAAGTGCTAAGATGCTCTATTTTCTTTAAGTAGCGGGACTCATCCAGGTATTCTTCAGGAATATCCTGGTTCAGCCGTTTAAAGTCACCCTGCATTTCACTCCATTTATCCCGTTTCTCCTGGATACTTTCTTTCATTGCTGTAATCTTGTTATTAATTTGTTCAAGATTCACAATTAATTTCGCTTTTTCTTCTTCAAGCGACTGCTCAGATTTTTGTTTTGCTTCTATTTCCTGAATTCGGTTTTCTGACGTTCGTATGCTGTCGTTCAACCAGGTGGAAAGTTCAAGCAGCGAAGACCATTCTACGCCAATCTTCATCTCTTTCAGCTCGTAAAGCAGCTCTTTTTTTTCGTCATTTACTTCAGCCATTCTTTTCGTCATTTGTTCGATTTCAATTTCACCGCGTTCTTTTTCCGCCAGGACCTTCTGTAATTCTTCTTCCCAGTATGCGAGATCGTTTTCTGATACTTGTTCTTGCTCTTCTTTTATAGGGTGGGGATGATGCTCTGATCCGCAGACAGGACAAGGAGTGCCGTTTTCCAGGTGCTTTGCTAAATGGAAAGCCTGAGAAGAATAAAATAGTTCGCTGATCTCTTTCTTTTTTTGAATCTTGATTTCCAAATCCTGTTTTATCTTTTCCTGAGCCGTTTTCAGCTCATGACCCTTTTTTTCAAGCTGATTGAAAAGATCGCTCAGCTTTAAGGCTCTTTTCGTATGATGAAGTGAATATTGAAGCTGCTGAAGAAGCTGTTTTTCCTCAGATGCTTTCACTCTTTCCCGACCCATTAGCTGCAGGCGTTCATCCGTCCATTTTTTCTTTGCTTCAAACTCTTCAGCTGATTGAATAAGATTTTCAAGCTCTATTTTTTGCTTGACCCCTTCCTCTTTCAGCTTGTCTAGAGATGTTTTGATGAAAGAACGTTCTTTAATTTTCTCTCCTAGCTCCTTGATTTTCCGTAGCTGCTGCTTTTCATGGTCATTTTCATCTTTTTTCGCCTGAATTTCTTCAAGCTTCATTAATTGCTTTCTTAAATTTTCTTCAGAAAGAGCTAAAGATTCCTTATAGGAGGAGATGCTTTGCTCGCGCTGCGCAATTGCGTTTCTCTTTTCTTTTAAATCGACAAACAGCGGCCAGATTATTTCAGCTTTTTTTGCCCTCGTAAGCTTCTCTCTTTTGTCATTCATGTCTTCCTTTTGCTCAATGAGCGTTCTTTGTTTTCGCTGCATTTCTTCATATTGATTAAAAGCGTCTAGCAGATAAATGGCAGCTTGTTTTTCCTGTAAAAGAGAATCTCTGTTTTTCTTATGATTAATTATCGACTTTTCCAAGATTTCTTTTTCCGTTTTCTGAGTTGCTACTAAGTTCCTTGCTAGTTTGATAACCTGTTGTTCAGGGATTGGTTCATTTAAAAGAAGCTCTTTTAATTCGGGCTCATCAAGTGGATCGAGTTCGCCAAAATATTTTAATCTTTCCTGGACCGACTGGCTCACTTTGACGCGCAATTCTCCGGCTTCGGCTTTTAACTTTTCCTGAAATGCCGTATAAATCTCAGTGTGAAACAGCCTTTGCAAGATCCTTTCTTTATCTTTGCTGTCTGATACAAGTAATTTCCTGAACTCTCCTTGGGGAATCATAAGAATTTGCTTAAATTGACCAAAATCAAGCTGCATAATTTCTTTGATTTTTTCATCTGCTTCCCTGACATTTCCTGCAAGAAGTTTTTCTGCATTATTTTCATACACATATAATTCTGCTTTGCTGTTGATAGTTGTGAATCCATCCCCTCTGGCTTTTTTTCGATCCTGTTGAGGTGAACGGATGATTTTATACATTTTATTTTTTAATTCAAACCAAAGCGTGACTTCTGTTAAAAGAGAGTCTTCTGCAAATTGACTCCGTAAATCTGTTCCACTTCTTTCTTCGCCGCTCGTTTTCCCATAAATTGCAAAAGCAATTCCATCGAAAATAGTGGTTTTACCTGATCCAGTTTTACCAGAAATCAAAAACATTGTTCGGTTAGCCAGTTCGTTAAAGTCAACTGTCTCTACTTTTGCATAAGGACCAAACGCCTGCATGGATAGTTTAACGGGTTTCATCGGGCGGCCTCCTTACTCTTGACTTCGTCCATAATGGACGCCGCTTTGTCCTGTTTATCAATGGACCATTGAGACGTAGTCATATCGTCATAAAAACGTTTAAACAGTTCAATGCCCTCTTCTTTCCTTGATTGAATCATGGAAATTTGTCTGACATTCGATTTGTCTCGCATGGCTGCTTTGCGCTCAAGATGAAGGATATTTGGATAGACCTGCTTAAGCTGATTCATCGGGTCGATTAAACCGCCTTCGTCGTGCAGCGTAACCTTTAAATAATCATCACGTTTTTGAGTTTGATAGAATTCCGCATCCAACAAATGGGATAAATAGCCTTCGATCTCTCTCATATCTTTTTTAGGCTTCAATATTTCCTCTTTTACAGATACTTCGCTATCATTTATCTCAACTATTTTCACTGCTTTTCTTTGTCTGGCTTCAGAAAACGAGTACTTCATCAATGACCCGGCATAATGTATAGAGTCGTGCCGAATTGCATCAGGACTGTGCAGATGGCCAAGCGCAGTATAATCGAAGGATTCGAAAAGCTCGCTTCCTACACATCCTGATCCGCCTACAGATAAAGTTCTTTCTGAATCGGTTGTTTTTCCTCCCAGCACAAAAGCATGTCCAACGAAAACATTTGGAACGGTTGAATCTATATGTTTATGAATATCATCCACTATGACTTTCATTGCCTCATGATGCGATGTAATAGAAGAATTTTCATACATTTCACGAATGGGACCCGGCTCTGTAAATGGAACCAAATGAAAATGAACACCTTTAATTTCAATTGCCTGAGAGGCTTTCTCCCATTTACCTTTCATAAATAGTTTGGAGTGCCGGTACCAGCTCGATCCAAATGACAGCCTGTCACCACTATCGTGATTTCCTGAAATTGCAATAATGGGTACACCAAGCTCCACATTTATCGTATAAAGAGTATCATTAAGCAACTTAACGGCTTCAGTCGGTGGAACGGATCGATCGTATAAATCTCCCGCAATCACTAAAGCATCAGGTTTTTCTTTTTGTATAAGCTGTATAAGATCTTCCAAAACATGTTTTTGATCCTCTGTCATGTAAACGCCATGAACGAGTTTGCCTAAATGCCAATCAGCTGTATGAATAAATTTCATTTATGAACGCCTCATTTCTTAGTCATAACTTCCATTATAGCAAATTCAATTCTTTCCTACTAATTCCTCTTTTTAAGATGGATAGGTTCAATAGGGATAATATTAATTAAATGCACACTTCAATATCTATATTTTTATAAGCTTGTCCGCATAAAAATTCATACTTTAGGCGGATGTATTATTTATAATATTCTGATAATATTACATTACACTTGAAAGGAGGGACGCTGCATGCGTAAAGTTGAAAATGATTTTATTAAAGAAATGGAACAAAAGGTGGATGATTATGTCACGGTGACGGCGGACGACCAAAACTTTTATAACATTCGTCGCGAGAATTTACATCAGCTCGTTTCCCTCGGTTACAGACAAATTAAATAAATCCTGCTGTAAATGGTAAGTCAGCTGCAGATTAAAGAGGACTCAGACAAAGAATCTGTGTCCTTCCTTATTTTCCTCAGCCAATCAATGTTGATGTCAGCTTTATTGTCCCTTATAATAAGATGTAATGGATCTTATATTGAGGTGAAGCATGATGCTTGACGGATGGTTTTTATGGTTTATATTGTTCTGGATTGTTGTTCTCATCAGTTTATTTGCGATAGGCGGATTTTTTATGTTTAGGAAATTTCTCAAAAGAATGCCTAAACAGGATGGTAAATCCGATTTGGATTGGGAAGAGCATTATGTAAAAGAAACCATTCACTTGTGGGGCAGAAATGAACTTGCTCTGCTTGAGGATTTAGTCAGCCCCGTGCCGGAATTATTCAGGGATGTAGCTAAACAAAAAATAGCAGGAAAAATAGGTGAACTTGCTATAGAGGAAAAAGCAAAAAAAATTGATCTTGACCTTGTGATACGAGGCTATATTATCGCTACTCCTAAACGTGATCATAAGTTTCTTCGCAAAAAAATGTCTGACATGAATATTGATTTGCATTCATACGAGGATTTATTTGCTTAAAAGCAATACCATGTACATTTGCCATAAAAAAACAATCTCACAGTGAGATTGTTTTTTTATGCGAATTGAGAAGCTTCTTTTGCTGCTGACCCGGTCAGCTTTCGATACTGAAAATACATCGCAACTCTCCAGGGTACGATCATCCCAAAAGCCAATACCCAAAACATTCCGCTTAAAGCGCCAAGATCGATCGTTGAACTAAGTAAAACTTTCAGGATTACTCTAAGAATCAACAGGCCAATAAGAATAAAGGGAAAGGCTTTTGAAGGCTTTAAGAAAATCCCTTTTTCCTGTACCTCAAACTTAGAGGTTTTAATAAGGACAATGGAAAAAATCATCCCGACAAGTAAAGCCTCAATAAATTCAATGGGTGTCAAGCGAAAAAAAGGAAACAGAAACATTAATGCACCCGTACTCATAAATATTGGAGGCAAAATAATCTTTTTTGCTGACACAGGGCGTTTCGCTGCTTTCATTCGTACCATCAGGACGAGTGAGCCCATCAGAACGGCAGCAACGGTTGACCAAAATACAGGCATGCAGACTCCACCTTTTTACCTTAATACACTTATTATATAAGAGATGATGACTTTTGTAAAAATCATTTAAAAATAAAACCGATTCTTATAGAATCGGTTCGCTTCCATCCGTTCATTTCTCAGCTCATTGAAGTCTTCAGGAAGATTTCATTACTCTGTTTAAGGAATCAATGACTCTGCTGCCATCAAAAGGTTTCACAATAAAATCTTTTGCTCCGGCTTCAATGGCCTCAATGACCATCTTCTGCTGGCCCATCGCTGAACACATAACCACTTTTGCCTCCGGAAACTCTGATAAAATTTTCTTCGCTGCTGTTAAACCATCCATGACCGGCATGGTTATATCCATTGTAACAAGATCCGGGCGCAGCGATCGGTATTGAGCAATTGCTTCCTCACCGTTTTCGGCTTCCCCTATTACGTTATAATTTGATTGGCTGAGCATATTACTTAACGTCATTCTCATAAATTTAGCGTCATCAACGATTAACACATTTCCCATCTGCCTCACCCTTATATATGGAGTATACCATTACTATACTCCTGATACTAAAGTCCTGCAAGCATTAAGAGTGTATATTATACTAGAAACCTTCAAAACCACCAAAAAACGGAGATAGCAGCGTAATAATATATGTCAATCCGTCAAAGAACAGGACAATCCCCATTACAATCATCACCCATCCACCGACAATTGTAATTTTACTGCTATTCCGCTTAATCCATTGCATTTTTCCAAGAAAGAAGGAAAGAAGGAAAAAAGGAAGAGCAAACCCTAAGAAGTAAGCCATCATATATATCATTGCTGATTCAGGGTGTGTAGCAGCTAATGCTGTAACTGCCGCTAATATAGGACCGCTGCATGGAGTCCATCCTGCTGCAAATGCCAAACCGATTAACGAGGAGCCTAAATATCCGGCCGGCCTGTTTTTAAATTCAAATCTTCTTTCTTTCATCATAAATTGCGGAGTGATCAACCCGACAATCATCAATCCAAAAAAGACTATTAATATAGAGCCTATTTGCCGGATTGGATCCTTATAAATTATAAAAAATTCATAAAACCAGGATGAGGTAAATCCGATGGCTATAAACACAAGAGAAAACCCTAAAAGGAAAAATAACGTATGCAGCATGCTCCGTTTTTGCATCATCCCATTTTCCTCTGATAACTCCCGAACAGACATTCCCGTTATGTAAGATAAAAATGCTGGATATAAAGGCAGCACGCAAGGCGAAATAAAACTTAGAAATCCTGCTGCAAATGCAATGAATATATTTAAATCAGTCAAACAAAAACCCCCTGTTGCTTTTTCATAAGTAATGCGTCTTAATCAGTTTATCACTCCTTACTCTCCATTAGTACAAAGGGAGTTCCAAACTTTTTGTGACATCTCGTTTAAAGAACATTCCATCCTTAAGGCCCTTATCCTGAAAAAGAGCGGTGAATAGTTAAAAAAATAATATTTTTATCATAAATAAATATAAAATAATGCTTTGCAGTATATTTACTTTGAATTATGGGCATAACTTTTGTATAATAGACTACAAGTTACAGCAATTACAAAAAATGTATGGGTTAGAAATAGGAAACTCATCGAAAGGACAACCTATATGGCTGACCAGTACCGACTGCTCAATCAAATTGAAAAGAAAAGACAAGTACTGATCAATGCAGTGGCCAAAGAAGGTCTTAACTCCTCATTAGCAGTTCAATATTCTCAGGAACTCGATGATTTACTTAACCATTACGATCGCTTGTTTACAGAAAACGTTCACCATTCTCCTGGATCGCTTGCTCAGGCTTGAAATTAAATTCGAACAAAAAACAATCAGTGAAATTTCTTCGCTGATTGTTTTTTAATTTAGTATTCATAATTTTATTATGTTAACATATGTCTTCTAAAAAAGCACTTCCTCATTGGAAGTGCTTTCCTCTTATTTAGACTGCTGCTTATTCATCGCACTCATCATTTGATTAATTTTCTTTTGCGATGGTTTTTGTCCCATCTGCATCATCATCATTCGAAGCATTTGCTCATTGATTGGCGGATTTTTCTTAAGATACGTCATCATATACTTACGTGCGATGAAGAATCCAAGCGCAACACCTGCTAGCAAAGCCACGACAATTAAAACAATCGCAAGCCATAATTCCATCTTTCATTTCCTCCTATCAGTTCTCTCTATAAAAGTGTACAAGATCATAGTCGATTATACAATGATTTCTTTCTACTTCCTAGATATATTGAACCTAATTTCTTTTCCATTCCTCTTTATTTTACAAGTAGATAGAAAAAGCTGAAGACATTTGTCTCCAGCATTTTTTCTTAGGATTCAAGCAGTGACTTAACTCTTGCAACCACGTTTTCAACGCTGAAACCATACTCTTTTAAAACGGTTGCTCCTGGTGCTGATGCACCAAATGTAGAGATTCCTAACACATCTCCTTCATCCCCGGTGTATCGTTCCCAGCCCAGTGGTGCAGCCATTTCAATTCCAAGGCGTTTTTTCACGTTTTTCGGCAGTACAGACTCTTTATATTCTTTTGATTGCTTTTCGAATCGATCCCACGATGGCATTGAAACGACTGTTACATCAATGTTTTCTTTTTGAAGAGCCTGTTGTGCTTCGTAAGCTAATGTTACTTCAGAACCTGAAGCTAATAGCAGCGCGTCTGCTGTTTCTTTCTGAGCTGCTGATACTACATAGGCACCTTTTTTCACGCCTTCATATGCTTTATCTGCTGTAGCAGGCAAGGTCTTTAGATTTTGACGAGTTAAAACAAGAACAGTTGGGTGGTCAGTTGCTTCAATTGACAACCTCCAAGCTGCTGCGGTTTCATTTCCATCTGCCGGTCGCACTACCGATAGATTCGGCATTGCACGAAGCGATGGCAGCTGTTCTACCGGTTCGTGAGTCGGACCATCTTCACCGACTGCAATGCTGTCATGTGTGAAAACGTACGTTACTGGCACACCCATCAAAGCAGACAAGCGAATTGCCGGTCTTACATAATCACTGAATACGAAGAACGTTCCTCCATAAACATGCAGACCTCCGTGCAGAGCCATGCCATTTAAAGCTGCTCCCATGGCAAATTCCCGAACACCAAACCAGATATTACGTCCATCTGGTGTTTCAGCTGTAAAATCTTTTTCTTCTTTCATCATCGTATTATTTGAACCTGCAAGGTCTGCTGATCCTCCAAACAATGTTGGAAGAGATTTAGCAAGAGCATTTACTGTTTCACCCGATGAAGCACGGCTGGCGATACTTTTTCCTTCTTCAAAGACAGGAAGCGAATCCTCCCAGCCCTCTGGAAGCTTTCCGTCCAATGCGTCACTTAATTCTTTAGCTAGTTCAGGGTAAGCCTGTTTGTATGCGGCGAAACGTTCATTCCATTCTTTTTCTGCTTTTTCGCCATTTTGACCTACCAGCTCGTCAAAACGCTCATATACTTCATTTGGCACATGGAATGCCTCTTCATAAAGCCATTCATACGCTTTTTTAACCAATGCTGTCTCGTCCGTACCAAGCGGAGCACCGTGAACTTTTGATGATCCCGCTCTATTTGGAGATCCAAAACCAATTACAGTCTTAATCTCGATCATCGTAGGACGTGAAGAATCAGCTTTTGCTTGTTCAATCGCATCAGCCACGTTGCCGATGTCATTTCCATCGTCTACTCGGATATACTGCCAATTGTAGGATTCAAAGCGTTTTTTAACACTTTCAGAGAAAGAACGATCAAGATCTCCATCAAGTGAAATATCATTGGAATCATACAGTACAACAAGCTTGTCAAGTTTAAGATGACCTGCTAAAGAAGCAGACTCAGAAGAAATGCCTTCCATTAAATCTCCATCACCACATAAAGCATATGTATAATGGTCGACTACATTATGGTCCTCTTTATTAAATTTCCCGGCAAGATGTTTTTCAGCCATTGCCATCCCTACAGCCATTCCTAAACCTTGTCCTAAGGGTCCAGTTGTCGCTTCTACCCCTTTGGTGTGTTTATATTCAGGGTGTCCAGGTGTTTTTGATCCCCACTGGCGGAAGTTTTTAATTTCTTCCATTGGAAGATCGTAGCCTGAAAGGTGAAGCAGGCTGTATAAAAGCATGGAACCATGACCGGCAGAAAGAACAAAGCGGTCCCTGTTAAACCAGTCTGGGTTTTTTGGATTATGGTTCATGAATCGAGTCCATAGAGTGTATGCAAAAGGTGCAGCTCCCATAGGCAAACCTGGGTGACCGGAATTTGCCTGATCAATCGCATCAATAGAAATTGTACGAATTGTATTAATTGCTAAATCATCCATTTTAGTAAACATCAACAACATCCCTTTCATTTCTTCATATATGATCTCTATTGTACGCAAAATCATGCAGATGTACAAACATCTTCCCATTCAATTTTTAAAAAAGCAGGTTACTATGGTATGATTCTGCCCAAAACACGCCAAACAGAGTAGATGGAGGGTAAGATTTAGAGACTGAACGAAAATTTAAGAATAAAAAAGCAAAAAAAGACCACAGCCGGTCTAATCCCGCTGTAAGTCTTTTGACAATCATCATGTATTTTGCATCACTAGTCCAAAAATCCATGTTTAGTGCAATTTTTTTCTATTCTTTAAATCTTTTACTTTTTGAGGAGTTACGTCTTTTCCTTCAGGATCGATTACCTTAACATTTTCAATTGTCTCTTTCATTGTTCCTCTGAAAGCTTTCAGATATTCTTGACGCAATTCCTTTTGTTCAGCTGCTTCTTTCTCAGACAAGGAATCCTTTTTTGCTTTATTCGATAAAAAATTTATACGGTCTAACTTTTCTTTAGGTAACATTACTGCCATCCTTTCGCTCTGTAGATCAAATTATTTCAATCTTACATAAAACTGAAAGGATTATCAAGAACCACGTTTTAGTTTCTATTCTTCCGCTTCTTTTAATGAAATCAGCTCTCTGTATCTTCGATGCACAGTTGCTTTTGAAACATCATGGCCAAGCCCTCTCAATGTTGCAGCTATATCATGAAAAGTAAGTCCGTTTTTCCTTAAACGGACAATTTCTTCTATAGGAACCGGTATCTTATCCCGGCCATCTTTGTTTCCGCGATTTTTCAGATTTTTTTCCGGACGAAACCCTTTTTCAACTGCCCGCTTCATCCCTCTTTTAATTTTAAGATTATGAAGCTTTCTCTGATGTTCCTCGACCATACTGACAATTTGCAAAATCATCGTATCTGACTCAGACAGCTGAAGCTCTCCATCATGACTGACAGAATAAATGGTAACCCCTTCTTTTATTAAGGTATGGATAAGAGCAATTTTTGCATTCCCTCTTCCAATTCGGGTTTCATCCTGGATAAGAAGACCGGTAATATTCTGCTGTTTAATTAATTCTAATAAATAGAATACTCCATCTCTTTCAAGATCGTAGCCGCTTGCCTGTTCCTTAATGGTTTCAATTATCTCAAATCCGTTCCTAAGAGCGAGCGATGCCAGTTCTTCTTCCTGGCGGTTCAATGAGGTCTCCTGTGATTCTTTTTCAGTGCTCACACGGCAGTACACAATGACTTTCATTAGTAAATCTCCTTTTATACACCAAGTTATTAATCCTCTGATGCAAGTTGAATATCATCTTCAGTATAATAATCTTCAGATTGTACAGGAAGCACAAGTGTGTCCCCTTCTTTTATAGTATGTGAAGAAAGTTTATTTTCTGAAGTCACCCATTCAATGAATTCCTTTTCTGATAATGAAAGACTTTTCCCATATTCCTGTGAAAGCTCCCACAGTGTATCCCCCTGCTGTACTTTAATTTCAACCAGGCTGCTGCCCTGATCATCTGCAGCTGAAAATGTTAGGTAAAGCCCAAAAATAAAGGTTATAACAATAAATAAAATAACAAAAGAATATTTTTCTATCAGTTTCGACATTGTTCTGCCTCCCAGACCGAATATTTGTTCGTATTTGTTGCTTTTAGTATAAACCGAACATTTGTACGGGTCAAGTTAAAAATTCGAACTTATGTTTGTATTTTTATAAAATTCATGATATAATATAGGTAAGAATTGGATAATGAAAAGAGGGACGGCTGTATGAAAAAACTATCAAAAAGACAATTGGACATACTCGATTTTATTAAAAGAGAAGTTAAAGACAAAGGATATCCACCCTCCGTCCGTGAAATCGGACTGGCAGTTGGACTTGCATCAAGTTCAACCGTTCACGGCCATCTTGCCCGCCTGGAAAATAAAGGCCTGATTAGAAGAGATCCTACAAAACCTAGAGCAATTGAGATAATGAATTTAGATGAAGATACAATTCCAACGCAGCGCGTGGTTAATGTTCCTCTCGTCGGTAAAGTAACTGCCGGTTCGCCCATTACGGCAATTGAAAATGTCGAAGAATACTTTCCGCTGCCAGAGCGGCTTGCTGCAAATGAAGAAGCGGTTTTTATGCTTGAAATCATGGGGGACTCCATGATAGAAGCAGGTATATTGAATGGTGATTACGTTATTGTCAAACAGCAGCAATCAGCAAACAATGGCGAAATTGTTGTGGCAATGACTGATGAAGAAGAAGCTACCGTGAAACGGTTCTTTAAAGAACAGAGTCACGTCCGCCTTCAGCCGGAAAATTCTTCAATGGCTCCGATCATATTAAATTCAGTCAGTATTTTAGGAAAAGTAATCGGAGTATATAGACAGGTTCATTAATATTCCAAAACCGGGTAAGCTTCCGGTTTTTTTCTTTTTTAAACTTATGAAGCTTGTCCTTTATCTATGCTTTAATTTCTACATATATCTATTTACGGAGGTTTTAAGCGGTGAATTTTACAGCGTTAGATTTTGAAACTGCCAACCGAAGCCGCAGCAGCGTATGTTCTGTGGGTGTGGTGGAAGTTACGAACGGCATTATTACAAATGAATATTATTCTCTTATTAATCCTATGCAGAGATTTGATCCAATCAATTGCAGCATTCACGGTATATATGAAAAAGATGTTCAATCAGCTCCTACTTTCTCAGAATATTGGCCAGCTCTCAAGGAGCAGCTTGAAAACAAAGTGGTTATTGCGCACAATGCCAGCTTTGATATGGGTGTTCTTCGGGCAAGCTTGGACGCTATGTACTGCAGCTATCCAACTATTGACTATGGATGCTCTTATATACTTGCTAAAAAAGCATATCCTTCTCTTCAAAGCTACAGGCTGTCTTCTATTGCAGACATGCTTAATATTCCCCTTAAGCATCACCAGGCACTCGATGATGCACGTGCTTCTGCTAAAATAGTCTTAGAAATAGGAAACCGTGAGGAAATTACTACGATCGAAGATCTTCATGAAAAAATGGGCGTAACTTCAGGAAGGATCTATCCAGGGGGTTACAGAGCAGCATCCGGAGCCAGAAAGAAAGTATCAACTAAGCGCTCGTCATTTTACAGATAAACGATTTTTAAATTATTAGTTTATTTTATCCATTTTACGTGTAAACAATTACCATAGGGTGATATGAGGAGGATTTCTTATGCGTACGCTTTTCGCAGAAGCACGACGTAAGTTTGCAGAGGACGCTGTCAGTCAGGAGCGCAAAAAAGATCTGAAAAGCAAAGCCAAAACTTCCCGCCCAAAATTCAGGAATAAAGCCTGACCAATTGATTTAATTTAATGAACCACCCTATGGAATCCTCTTTGTGACCTCAGTGTCGGAAAGGGGATTTTTAAGGAACAAAATGAACTTCGATAAACTACACATAAGTAAAACCCCTTTAAGCTAAGCTTAAAGGGGCTTTTAAGTGAAATTAATACATTTCTAAATACTGCTCGCGCTCCCATGGGTGTACTTGCGTACGGAACATATCCCATTCGATCTCTTTCGCTTCTACGAAATGTTCGAAGATGTGTCCGCCAAGAGCTTTAATGATAACTTCATCTTTTTTAAGTTCTTCCAAAGCAGCGAATAGTGTACCCGGAAGGTCTTTGATTCCCGCTTCTTCTCTCTCATCTTTGTCCATGACATAGATGTTTCGGTCAATCGCATTTGGTGGTGTAAGCTGGTTTTTGATGCCGTCAAGACCGGCGCTCAATAAAACAGCCATAGCAAGATAAGGATTTGCTGCCGGGTCAACTGACCGTACTTCAACACGTGTGCTTAATCCACGGGATGCAGGGATCCGGATTAACGGGCTGCGGTTGCGGGCAGACCACGCAATATAACAAGGTGCTTCGTAGCCTGGTACGAGACGCTTGTATGAATTGACTGTAGGATTCGTTACTGCTGTGAACGCGGATGCGTGCTTAAGAGTTCCAGCCATAAATTGACGGGCTGTATCACTTAGCTGAAGCGCTCCATTTTCATCAAAGAAAGAATTTACGCCTTCTTTGAACAATGACATATTACAGTGCATTCCTGATCCGTTTACTCCAAACAATGGCTTTGGCATAAACGTTGCATGCAGACCATGCTTTCTGGCGATTGTTTTAACAACTAATTTAAACGTTTGAATATCATCGCACGCAGAGATGGCATCTGCATATTTAAAGTCGATTTCGTGCTGTCCTGGAGCTACTTCATGGTGAGAAGCTTCAATTTCATAGCCCATTGCTTCAAGCTCAATTACGATATCACGGCGGCAGTTTTCCCCAAGGTCAGTAGGTGCAAGGTCAAAATATCCGCCTTTATCATTCAGTTCTAATGTAGGATTGCCGTTTACATCAAGTTTGAAAAGGAAGAATTCAGGCTCAGGTCCCAGGTTAAAATCAGTGAAGCCAAGCTCTTCCATTTCCTTAAGGACGCGCTTCAGGTTGTTACGCGGATCTCCTTCAAACGGAGTTCCATCGGGATTGTAAATGTCACAGATCAGACGTGCAACCTTGCCGTCACCCGCTGTCCATGGAAATACAACCCATGTATCAAGGTCAGGATAAAGATTCATATCAGACTCTTCAATACGAACAAATCCTTCAATTGATGAACCATCAAACATCATTTTATTGTCTAACGCTTTTTCGAGCTGGCTTACAGGAATTTCAACATTTTTAATTGTACCGAGGATGTCAGTAAATTGAAGGCGGATAAAATTTACGTTTTGTTCTTTCGCTAATCGAAGAATGTCTTCACGTGAAAATTTACTCATTGGTTAAATTCCTCCTGTTTTTATGTAATGGGTATAGCTATCGGAAAAAGCGTGACAGATCGCCTGCACGAAGACTTGAACGGCTGATTTTTCCTGGACTGAGCATTTCTTTTTTTAGTAATGTTCTCAATTCATCATCAGTCAGTTCCGGTTTTTTCGCTACGGTATCCCTTTCAGCTGAATCCTTTTGACTTACAGCAAGAATTTTCTTAATTCCTGCCATATTAATGCCTTGTTCTAACAGATCTTTTATTTCTAAAAGTCTATCAATGTCGTTTAGCGAAAATAATCGGCGATTACCTTCTGTTCGAGCGGGCGCAATGAGCTCGTGCTCTTCGTAGTAACGAATCTGGCGAGCTGATAAGTCCGCTAACTGCATCACAATGCCAATTGGAAATAATGGCATCGTCCGTCGAATTTCACTGCCTCCCATTAGTTAATCCCCTTTCGTTTCCCTATCGACAAGTCAATCTTATCGCATGGAATAAAAGGTGTCAATAACATGTTAGGTTTTCTTACATCAAAATTCACTTTTTTTAAGAACACTTCTTACATTCCCCACTTTTCTTTTTTTATGCATTAAAGTGATTAATTATTATTTTTAATTTAAAGAAGAGTTTGGGACAAAAGTGTCTTAAGCTCTACGGTCGGTTCACTGTACCTCAGGCGGATGTTTATGCAGGGACGGGGGCTTGAGCCTTATCTGGACGTTGCCCTGTAAAGTCTCAAGCCCCCGTCATTCCTGCAGGGAGTCGCCCGTCTTCTGTTTCACTCTCCATTAACAATGATAGATACTGGCTCATTTTAAAAGTTTGGTAATGGTCCTGCTTCCTCACTCTGTTGTTCATGGGCTTTGGACTCCTAATACTCTTACTATTTCTAAATGAACCGAAACATATCATAGGGAAAGTTGATCTTTTAGCTCAGTTTGTTAAAGATAAATATCCGGCTGAATAATATTAAGAACTGAGTTTAATTATACCTTTTTCATAGCTGTCATCTAAAGCAGAAGATATGGCGATTTTTACATGTTCATACGTTAGGCCGCCTTGAATATACGCAGCATAAGGTGGTCTTAAAGGCCCGTCTGCAGATAACTCGATGCTGGCTCCCTGAATGAACGTCCCGGCAGCCATTATGACATCATCTGAATAACCGGGCATGTAGCTTGGATAAGGGGTGAAATGTGCATTAATGGGTGAAGCCGCTTGAATTGATTGACAAAATGCGATCATACTGTCCCTGTCTCCAAATTCCACTGCCTGTATTAAATCAGTTCTTGGCTCAGACCAGTGAGGGAGTGTTTTCATTCCAGCCTCTTCCAGCAAAGCTGAAGTGAAGACAGCGCCTTTGAGCGCTTGCGAAACGACGTGCGGCGCCAGGAAGAAGCCCTGATACATCTCCTGCAAGGAATACAAACTGGCTCCCGCTTCTGCACCAATACCGGGTGAAGTCATTCGGTAGGAGCATTTTTTAACAAGATCTTCTCGTCCAACGATGTATCCGCCTGTTTTGGCTATTCCTCCACCGGGATTTTTAATTAATGATCCCGCCATAAGGTCTGCGCCGACATGAGCAGGTTCAAGCTCTTCCACAAATTCTCCATAGCAGTTATCAACAAAAATGATGATTGAAGGGTAATGGCTTTTTATTTCTTCAATCATCCATTTGATCTCTTTTATATGGAAGGAAGGGCGCATCGCATAGCCCTTTGAACGCTGAATCCCAATCATTTTTGTTGCAGGATTAATCGCTTCAAGAATTTTATCCAAATGGATAGAGCCGTCTTCTTTTAAATCCACATGCTTGTATCCAATATTAAATTCCTTTAACGAGCCGTTCCCGCTGCCTCTTAACCCTACAATTTCTTCAAGGGTATCGTAAGGTTTTCCCGTAATATAAAGGAGTTCATCACCAGGCCGCAAAACACCGAACAGGGCAATAGAAATAGCGTGGGTACCTGATATAATCTGAGGTCTTACTAAACCAGCCTCAGCTCCAAACACTTTCGCATACACCTGTTCAAGGCGCTCTCTTCCCTGATCATCATATCCATACCCGGTTGAAGGGGTAAAATGACTGTCGCTTATTTGAAATTCCTTGAAGGCAGCCAGTACTCGATATTGATTTTCTTCTGCTGTGCTTTCCAGCTGCCTGTGAATCGCTGCAATCTTCTGTTCTGATCTTTTAATAAGAGGGTCTAATACCCGTTGATTTTTTAAATAAGATGTCATTTCGTACTCCTCTATTTTAACTGTTGGTTCGTTTACTCAACGATCTCTCAAATTGTGCTCTTTTAATAGGCCTTCTATAGGTGAATGTTTAGGAATAAATCCTGTCAGTTTGTATTCTTCTTTTTCTTCCTCAAAGGTCAGTTCTTTTATAACGGCTTCCCGTTTGAATTTTGCCAGTAGGCCCCCTTCATTTGATGACAGAACCGTTTCAAAAGGGACCATTAAATCAATCATTGCTTCTTCCATTTTTCCTTTAAGCTGTTCGATATCGTTGGGGTTTAAAGCCGAAATCAGCATCCAGTTTTGATTTGGAGAAGCCGCAAATTGATTCCAGACTTCATCTTTTTTATTATAAACCGTCATAGTTGGAATGTGATCCATTTTCAGGTCTTTAAAAAGCTTATGAACTGTTTTTTCATGCTCAACATAGTCCGGATGGGAAGCATCCACTACATGAAGCAGCATGTCAGCTTCATTTACTTCCTCAAGTGTAGATCGAAAAGAAGCAATCAGTGTAGTCGGTAAATCCTGAATAAATCCAACTGTGTCGGTCATGAGAACTGAATAGCCGCTCGGCAGCAGCAGCTTGCGTGTCATCGGATCGAGTGTCGCAAAAAGCTGATTTTCTTCAAAAGAATCCGCTTCAGCAAGACGGTTGAACAGTGTGGATTTGCCAGCATTGGTGTATCCCACCAGAGCAATCTGAAATACGTTGTTTTTTCTCCTGCGTTCCCTGTACTGTTCACGGTGTTTAACTACTTGATTTAATTGTCGTTTCACTTCTGCAATTTCGTTTCGAATATGTCTGCGGTCCGTCTCCAGTTTTGTTTCTCCAGGTCCTCTGGTACCAATTCCTCCACCAAGTCTGGAGAGTTCAATGCCTTGGCCTCCGAGCCTCGGCAGCATATACTCAAGCTGCGCCAGTTGAACTTGAAGTTTCCCTTCTCTTGATCTTGCTCTTTGGGCAAAAATATCTAAAATAAGTTGAGTTCTATCAATAATTCTGGCACTTAGCACTTTGGACAAGTTTCGATTTTGGCTGGGGGAAAGTTCACTATTAAAGATAATGACATCAGGCTCTAACTCTTCTTCTAACGCCTGAAGTTCTTCTACCTTTCCCTTACCTATGTAAGTACCTGAATGAATCCGGTCCCTGTTCTGGGTCAGAACGGAAACCACTTCGCCTTTTGCTGTTTCAGTCAGTGCTTGTAATTCCTGCAAGGACTGTTGAATATGGTTGTCACTTTGATTAATCTGTACCCCAACTAATATTGCTCTTTCTTTAATGAAGTTTTGATCTGTCAATTGCATCCCCGCTTTCATCTCAATCTTATTTATCTTACCATAAGTATGGCAGTCTGCTCTTTTTTCAAGCGATAGGGTGAGTGCCTGTTGCGTTTTTCCTATCCTTATCCTATCTTTTAATAATTCCCAAATTAATAAAAGAAAAAACGTTTCATTTCTGATTGAACATGATACAATCGTTAAGGTTTTATTTGTATTAGAAAGGCCGGGTGACAGCTATGACCTGGGAAGTATTGAGTATAATCGGAACTGTAGCATTTGCAATTTCTGGTGCAATCATTGCTATGGAAGAAGAATATGATATTTTGGGAGTATATATATTAGGAATCGTGACTGCTTTTGGGGGAGGGGCTATCCGGAATTTGCTTATTGGAGTGCCTGTCTCTGCTTTATGGGAACAGGGGATGTTCTTTCAAATAGCCCTGCTGTCCATTACGGCTGTTTTTCTATTCCCGAATAATTTGCTAAGACATTGGAGACGATGGGGGAACTTCTTTGATGCGATGGGACTTTCTGCTTTCGCTATTCAAGGAGCCCTTTATGCTGTAGATATGGGACATCCTTTAAGCGCTGTGATTGTAGCCGCTGTTTTAACAGGAAGTGGAGGCGGCATAGTCAGGGACCTGCTGGCAGGAAGAAAGCCGCTTGTCCTAAGATCTGAAATATATGCCGTATGGGCGATTTTGGCGGGAGGAGTTGTCGGACTCGGCATCGCGACTGATCCCTGGCATTTGTATGCTCTTTTCGCTGCTACGACTTCATTAAGAGTGTTCTCTTACCTTTACAACTGGAGGCTTCCTTTTAGAAAACTGCACCCCATAGGTGATCATTAAATAGAAATTGCAATAAGTGCCAACGAGCTGAAACCTGCACATGCTGATGTGCAGGTTTGTTTATTCCTTTTCTTTTAAAGCGATCATGACATCCTTTTCTGTCACCATCATTAAGTCCTGTCTGGTAAAGCTCTGATTTTTTAAAAGTCTGACTGCTTGTGCCCGGATAATGGATTCAATGGTATTTCTTATAAATCTCCCATTATCTTTGGCAGCAGTTTGATGACTTGATGATGTTTTCTTTATATACACAGCAACACGGTCCGCTGCTGCTGCTGTTAAAACAAATTCCTTTTCTCTGCAAAATTTCTTTGCGATCTCCATTAGTTCATCTACTGTATAATCTGGGAATGTAACTACATGTGGAAATCTTCCCCGCAAACCGGGATTTAATCTGAGAAAATTGTCCATTTCTGCCCCATACCCGGCCAGGATAAGGATAAAATCATCTTTTTTATCTTCCATATGCTTGACAAGTGTATCAATAGCTTCCCGCCCAAAATCTTTCTCCCCGCCTCTCGCCAATGAATAAGCTTCATCTACAAACAGAATGCCTCCCATTGATTTTTTTACTAATTCCCTTGTTTTATTGGCGGTATGGCCGATGTATTCCCCTACTAGATCCGCTCGTTCCACTTCAATCAAGTGACCTTTAGATAATATATTCAGTTCACAAAGCTGCTTAGCCATGATTCTTGCGACTGTGGTTTTCCCAGTTCCCGGATTTCCCCTGAACAGCATATGAAGGGCATGATGGTCAGATTTCAGTCCCAGTTCCTTTCTTTTCTGGTTGACAATGCTCCATGCTACGATATGCTTAATCATTTCCTTTACTTCCTCCAAACCGACAAGCTGGGAAAATTCTTTTTCTATATTTGCCCAGATAGGATGAAGTGGAGGGTCAACCGTTTTTTCGATCGTCCTTTCAGCTTCTGACTGAATAATCAATTTTATTTGATTTTTTCTTTCACTGCTGATCTGGCGGGTCACTCTGTTCACCCCACTCTTTAACCCATTCTCCTTCACTATATGTATGAACTCTTTAAAAAAGAGCAAAGAAAAAAGTGCTCCTTTAGGAACACTTACTTTTCTGCTTCTGCAGTTTGAATTTTAACTGACTTGGAAGGAACAAATGTAGAAATTGCATGCTTATAAACGAGCTGCTGTTTTCCATCAGATTCTAGCAGGACGGTAAAATTATCAAATGCTTTTACCTGGCCGCGAATTTGAAATCCGTTTAAAAGAAATACGGTTACAAAAGCAGCGTCTTTTCGTAGCTGATTAAGGATTTGATCCTGAATATTTATGGCCTGTTTCATCAAAAGCCTCCTCCACTGGTCTCTAGTATCTAGTATTCTCTATGTACGCCTATTTTCCTGCTAAAAACCGCAGAATCTTCTCTTTTTTTTCATCAGCCTGTTCCGTTAGGTCGAACCAGTCGATATCCATTTTATTACGAAACCAGGTGAGCTGCCTTTTGGCATATCTTCTCGAATTCTGCTTTAAAAGATCGACTGCCTGCTCTAAGGTTATTTCTCCATCCAGGTATCTGTACAATTCTTTATAGCCAATTGCCTGAACAGATTGGACGCCGCGAATTCCAGCCTGGTGCAATTCTTTAACTTCTTCAACCAGCCCCGCTGTCAACATCTTGTCAACCCGGTCATTGATCCGCTCATATAACCGTTCTCTTTCCATCGTCAAGCCAATTATCGTGTGATTATAAAGAGGCTCCACTTTTTGATCTGCCTTCCATTCAGCAGGCGTTTTTCCTGTTGTATAAATGATCTCGAGCGCTCTTATGACTCTGCGCTCATTATTTGGATGAATGTCTTCAGCAGATGCAGGGTCCAGCTTCTTTAACTTTTCATATAAAGTTAAAATTCCATTTTCAGAAGCATCCTTTTCCAGCTTGTTTCTGATTTCTATGTTCTTTCCTTCACTTGAAAAGTGATAATCAAATAAAACGGACTGAATGTACAGCCCAGTCCCCCCTACGATAACAGGACGTTTGCCTCTTGAAGAGATCTCGTTTATTTTTTGCCTGACCAGCCGCTGAAATTCAGCAGCTGAAAAGGCTTCGTCAGGCTCTTTGAAATCCAGTAAATGGTGCGGAATGTCCTGCATTTCCTCCTTGGTGATTTTAGCAGTTCCGATTGATAATCTTTTATAAATCTGCATTGAGTCACCATTGATGATTTCCCCGTCGAATTCTTTAGCTGCTGCTATGCTCAGCTCTGTTTTCCCCACTGCGGTAGGTCCAACAATTGCAATTACATTGAGATTCTTATCCATCCGCTACCCATCTTTCACTTATAAATGCTGTGATACCGTAAACGTGATGCAAAAATCACTTTAGTCTCTCCAGCTCTCTATTTTGGTTAATATATCTTGAAATATCACCCTGCGATTTGTTTCTTTTAATAATTCATGTCTTCCTTCATCGTACAACTTTACTTCAACGTCTTCAACACCTGTTTTTTGGAGCTGTCTGGCAACTGAAAAAACTCCTTTGCCATCATTCCCTACCGGATCGACTGAACCGCTGATTAAAAAAACCCGAACAGAGGGTGACATTTTCTTAAGCTCACTTTTCCGGTGAATCAAGGTTAATCCGTTGAATAAGTCGACGTAAAATTTATGAGAGCAGGTGAATCCGCAGAGCGGGTCTTCCTGGTATCGCTCCACTTCCGTATGATCCCGGCTCAGCCAATCAAGATCTGTTTTGCACGGACTAAAACGGTTATTATATGAACCAAATGTTAACTTAGTCAATATATTTCCAGGGGATGCTGGAGAAGTTAGGAAAGAGGCAGCTGCTGCAATCCCTTTTCCCACTTCCCCCATTACTCCGCTTGGTCCTGCGGTACCAATTAAAACAACACCTTTGGTTAAAGATGGAAAGAGCTGAATGCTTCTTCTTACAACAAATGACCCCATGCTATGCCCAATAATAAATACCGGAAGAGAAAATTCCTGATTGATCCATGCATTCACATCTTTTACATCGTGGACAAGCCTTAAAAATCCGTCGCCGTCTCCCAGATACCCCAATTTTCCGTTTCGGGAAGCCGTTTTGCCGTGGCCTCTTTGATCATGGCCGATTACATGATAGCCGTTTTCATTCAGATACCCGGCAAATTCATCATATCGGGAAATATGCTCCACCATGCCGTGTACCAGCTGAACAACGCCCTTAACCTGCTCAGAATCAGACAGCCACTTTTTCAAATACACTTCAATACCATCAGATGTTCGAAAGTAAGACCCTTCCAACCAAAACCACCCCCGTTTAGGATTTTGCAGATAAATTAAACGGTATGATAGCATCATGAATATCTTTTTCAAGCTCTGCCTGATAAGCATAATACGTTTCATCATCCCATTTTAATAGGTTTTTCATTAGCTGCATAACCGGTTCCTGATACATTTTTACCCAATCTATATCAAAATACAACCTGCCAGTTCTTCTGATAAAGAAATCCACCGGCTTAACGGTCATCTCCTCCTGAATAGCATAAACCACTTCAGCATAAACTGCCGGTGTCATAGGAGCATCGAAATTCATTGCGCTGGCAGCATGAGCAAGAGAAAATAATTTATCAGCATTTGTGCCGTAAAAAGCAGCCAGCTGTTTTCCTTCTTCTCTTGTTAATCCATATTGCACCGCTTCTTCTGCTTTACTTTCAACAAAGGCGGTATAATTTTTTGAGCCTCCAAAATCAGCACCTGATAACGGAAGATTTACGGTTATACACTTTCCAAACTGTTTTCCGGTTTCTTTTTGCAGCCTTTTTGAAACAAGATCTACTACATGCTCTGACATTTTACGGTATCCGGTTAATTTGCCTCCTGCAATTGAAATGAGGCCGCTGTCATGCTCCCACACTTCATCTTTTCTGGAAATTTCAGAAGGATCTTTACCTTCTACATATATTAGCGGCCGCACCCCAGCCCAGCTGCTTTCCACATCTTCTGCAGATACGCTTACTTCAGGAAACATGTAATGGATGGCGTCCAATATATAGGAACGGTCTTCTACTGTCATCTTAGGATTCGCAGTATCCTTGGAATTATCATAAAATGTATCAGTTGTTCCTACATAAGCTTTGCCATTACGAGGTATTGCAAACATCATTCTGCCATCCGGCGTATCAAAATAAATCGCTTGCTTTAAAGGAAATACTGATTGGTCCAGCACAAGATGGACTCCTTTTGTTAATTTTAACTGTTTCGCATTCTTGGAATAATCCTTATCCCGCACATCATCCACCCATGGTCCTGCTGCATTCACAACTTTTCTCCCCTTAATGGTGAATGCATTACCCGAAATTTGATCGATTGCTTCAATTCCTGTAATTTTTTTATTATCGTAGATGAAACGGTCTGCTTTCACATAATTGATGAAATCGACTCCATATTCGGCTGCTCTTTTAATAATTTCCAACGTTAGTCTTGCATCATCTGTACGATATTCTACGTAATATCCGCCGCCTTTAAGCCCGTCTTTTCTAATCAGCGGTTCTTTTTGTGTTGTTTCATTCGCACTCAGCATCTTTCTGCGTTCCTGCTTTTTTACTCCAGCAAGATAATCATATACACGAAGGCCTACAGATGTACTGAATTTCCCAAAGGTTCCCCCTTTGTGAATGGGCAGCAGCATCCATTCAGGTGTCGTAACGTGAGCTGCGTTTTCATACACAATTTCGCGTTCCTTTCCTACCTCTGCAACCAGCTTTACTTCAAACTGCTTTAAATAGCGAAGGCCGCCATGTACAAGCTTCGTCGATCTGCTTGATGTTCCCCCAGCAAAATCCTGCATTTCAATAACGGCTACTTTCATTCCCCTTGAAGCAGCATCTAAAGCAATTCCTGCTCCTGTAATTCCTCCACCGATCACGATTATATCGTACAGATCCTGGTTTAATTTTTTAAGTTGATCTTCTCTATTTACACTTGAAAAATTTGTCATTATAAATCCTCCTTAAATTTCCTGATTGCAGTATGAATTACCCAGTGTATAGAAAAAGAGAGACCTAAAATCATTATGAACAATTTTATTCATAATGAATTCAGGCCTCTCTACATCTCTACCCATTTATTAACTTGTTTACACTATACCATAAGCAGTTTTTATTTAAAAGCCATAGCTGCTTTGACTGCTTTTTGCCAGCCGGCGTAAAGCTCTTCACTCTGCTCATTTTCAAGATCGGGATCAAAATCCTTTTCAATTTTCCACATATCATCAATTTCTTGTCTGCTCTTCCAGTAACCTACTGCCAGTCCGGCAAGATAAGCTGCTCCGAGAGCTGTCGTTTCACTAATTACCGGACACTCTACCGGCACGCGAAGCATATCACTTTGGAATTGCATCAAAAAGTCGTTTTTAACCATCCCGCCATCTACACGGAGCCTGTTGAGTTTAATACCCGAATCCTTCTCCATTGCATCGAGTACATCCTTAGTCTGATAAGCAAGAGACTCAAGAGTGGCACGAATAAAATGTTCTTTAGAAGTTCCTCTTGTTAAACCAAATACGGCGCCTCTTACATCACTGTCCCAGTAAGGTGTGCCGAGCCCAACAAACGCAGGCACTACATACACTCCTTCGGTCGACTCTACACGACTTGCGTACTCTTCACTCGCAGGAGCAGTTTTCAGCATCCTCATTCCATCCCTCAGCCATTGAACAGCGGAACCCGCTACAAAGATACTGCCTTCTAGAGCGTACTCTACTTTGCCGTCTATTCCCCAGGCAAGCGTCGTTAATAATCCATGATCAGAAACAACCGCTTTTTCACCCGTGTTCATCAGCATAAAGCATCCGGTGCCGTAAGTATTTTTTGCCATTCCCTCTTCGTAGCATGCTTGACCAAAAAGTGCTGCCTGCTGATCTCCTGCTGCTCCGGCAATTGGGATTTCTTCTCCAAAAAAGTGATAGCCGACTGTCTTTCCATAAACCGCTGAAGATGGCTTAACTTCAGGAAGCATAGATGCCGGCACTCCGAGGATTTCCAAGAGTTCATCGTCCCACTTAAGATCATAAATATTATACATAAGTGTTCGTGAAGCATTTGAATAATCGGTTACATGAGCTTCTCCTCCGGAAAGTTTCCAGATTAGCCATGTGTCAATGGTTCCGAACATTAGCTGTCCATTTTCCGCTTTTTCTCTTGCACCATCTACATGATCGAGAATCCATTTTACTTTAGTTCCTGAAAAATAAGGATCAATCAGCAAGCCTGTCTTATCTCTAAATGTGTCATTCAATCCTTTATTCTTCAGTTCTTCGCAGATTTCTGCGGTCTGACGGGATTGCCATACGATTGCATTATGTACAGGCACACCAGTATCCTTATCCCACACTACCGCTGTTTCACGCTGATTTGTAATACCGATCGCTTCAATTTGTTTAGCAGAAACCCCTGATTCTGACAATACAGAGGCGATTACCGATAGGACTGAGCCCCAAATTTCATTCGCATTGTGCTCTACCCAGCCCGGTTTTGGAAAAATCTGCTGAAATTCTTTTTGTGCAATCTTTACTATTTCACCTTTCTTGTTGAATAAAATGGCTCTTGAGCTAGTCGTTCCTTGATCCAGCGATAAAATGTACGTCTCCATTTTCCGAGTCCCCCTTAGCAGATAACTGCTCATTTTTTTCACTTTGTGTTTCTTTCTTATCAACCATCAAGGCTAGTAATAAACAACCAATGGTAGCGAGTAAGACAATCCAAAGCCAGATTGTGTGCTCTCCTGTAAAAATAGTTTTATAGAATACACCGGCTAATGATCCTCCTAAAACCGGACCTAATACAGGAACCCATGAATACCCCCAGTTGGAATTTCCCTTTCCTGCAATCGGAAGAAAAAAGTGAGCGATTCTAGGTCCTAAATCCCTTGCCGGATTAATTGCATATCCGGTGGTTCCCCCTAATGAAAGGCCTATTGCTACAATCAGCATTCCGACTATAAAGGGATTCAGTCCTTCTGTGAACTCATTTGCTCCAATGGATAAAATCCCAAGAACAAGTATAAATGTTCCAATGACTTCACTAAGCAAATTAGAGAAAAAATGCGGAATGGCAGGACCTGTGGAAAAAACACCAAGCTTTGTTTCCGGATCCTCTGTAACCTTCCAATGCGGCAGGAAATGAAGCCATACAATCACAGCACCGATGATTGCTCCAATCATTTGAGCAAAAATATAAGCTGGGACGCCTGACCATTCAAAATCTCCGTTAAAAGCCAGTCCGAGAGTCACAGCAGGATTGAAATGCCCTCCGCTAAACTGCCCTACTGCATAAACTGCCATAGCCACTCCTAAACCCCAGCCGAATGCGACAACGATCCATCCGCCTTCAAACGCCAGTGATTTTTTCAGATTGACATTGGCCACCACCCCTCCTCCGAAAACGATGAGTATAGCGGTACCTATTATTTCAGCAATAAATGTACTCATATTATTCCTCCAGTTGTTAGATTTGAAACGGGAAAAATAAAAGAGACTCACAGACTTTTTCCTTTGCAGGTGTAAAAGTACATGTGAGTCTCTTCGTCTCTTCACGCATCATTAACTTGTCTACACCTTAACAAGTTTTGAAAACGCTGTCAACAACTTTTCTATTAAACTACTTGGAAAAATAATCCCACAGCTGCTGAGAAGAAGTGGTAATAGCGCACGCCCCCGCAGATATTGCCTGTTCAACTTCAAGAGGCGTATCGATCAGTCCTCCCGCAATGATAGGCTTTCCGGTTTTCTCTCTTATTCTCTCAATAACTTTGGGAACCACGCCGGGAAGAAGTTCAATGTAATCAGGATCTGTTTTTTGAATAAGCTGAACACTCCTTAAAAGAGCATTGGAATCGATTACAAAAGTGCGCTGAATAGCTTTTACATTTAACTGTCTAGCTTTTTTTATCACATTGCTTCTCGTAGAAATAATGCCATAGGGTTTGATTGTTTGGCAGATAAATTCGCAGGCATACTCATCATTTGCCAGGCCTTGTATTAAATCCATATGTAAAAACATTTCCTTTCCCTCTGAACGGGAATAATCAAATACACTTTTCAGCATATTGACATGCAAATCCAAAAACACACCGTAGCGAAAGGAAAATTTAAGCATTTTGTCAAAATCCTTCATAGACCGGATAGCCGGTAATATCTGCTGCCCTTCAAAAGGCATAGGTTTTCCTCCTTCACGACCACTTTTTAATAATGTAAGTGATCAGCCAAACTATTTTTAATGCTGTTTTTTATTACTTTCTGCAGAGATAACACCCTGCAGTTACATAGCGTGTTCACAACACCGCTTTATAAATATTCATTTTTATGATCCGGCTTTATGGAGCGGACTATAGAAGAAATTCCAAGAATTATTAATGCAAAAAATGAAACAATGGATAAAATTAAAAATGCTGAGGTAAGACGATTTACATGGCTTGAGGCAGCGTAATAAATTGCAGTAGAAAAAACGGCCAGAAAAATGAACATTACTGTTAACTTTCTCATCATTCCTGCAGGGAATAACATTTACTGCCCCCTTTTTATTATTCAGTTTGTTTATTAATTACCCAATATATGATCATTGTAAGCATTTCATGACTTGTTTTCTAGAAAAGAAGCCGCCTCTAGACAAGGAAGCTTCTAGAAATGTAAAGAAGGCTGAAAAAACGGATTTCAGCCTTCTGCACCCGGTTCTATCCGATGCCGAATCCATTATGAGACATTTCACCTTTTACATTACCCGTTTAAACATTTTTTCCATTTCATAAGTGGAATAATGAATGATAATTGGTCTTCCGTGCGGACAAGTAAAAGGGTCTTCTGTTTTTCTTAAATCCCCTAGCAGCTGCTGAATATCTTCTCTGCGCAGATAATGATTGGCTTTGATCGATCCTTTGCAGCTCATCAGTATTGCCGCTTCTTCTCTCAGCTTCCCCACGTCTACTTTTTTCATTTGAAGAAGCTCGTCGATCATTTCTTCAATAATCTTTTTCTCATCTCCAGAGGGAAACCATGTAGGATACCCTCTGACAATAAAGCCATTTCCCCCGAATTCTTCAAGAAACACTCCGACAGCTTCCAAATCCTGTTTGTACTCCTGTATTTTTATACGTTCATCTGTTGAAAACTCCAGGACTAAAGGAACTAATAAATCCTGAAGCTCTGACTGAACAATACCTACTTTCTTTTTAAAATATTCATATTTGATTCTTTCCTGTGCAGCGTGCTGGTCAATGATAAACAAACCGTCTTCATTCTGTGCCAGAATATATGTTCCGTGCATTTGGCCGATCGGCTCAAGAAGTGGAACCCTCGGTTGCTGTTGATCCTCTTCTTGGGGAAATTCATTTAATTGTGTTGCGGGTATCTCTATTTGAGCTGAATCCTGTTTTACTTCATGTTCTGGTGCAGTTGTTTCAGTACTTGAAATTACAGGCTGTGATTCCCTGATTCGATCTTCTTGCCCAGTATCCTGTTGACTGCTTACATCATGCAAAGGACGCATAGAACCCCTGTCAGGCAGCCGCTGAGCAGGTTCTTGAAATGAAAAAGCAGTTTGCTCAGACGTTGGGATGTGTTTCTTTGGTTTATCAGATTCTCCACTTGGAATAAGCGATTTAGTTTGAAACAATTTCTTTAGCGTATCCGTTATAAGCTGAATCAGTTCAGCCTCTTTGCTGAATCGCACTTCCTGCTTGGAGGGATGAACATTTACATCAACAAGCAGCGGATCCATCTTGATTGAAAGCAGAACAATCGGGTAACGTCCGATTGGCAGCAGGGTATGATAGCCTGCTTGAATGGCACGTGTGATCGCGTAATTACGGATAAAACGTCCATTAACAAGAATGGAGATGTAATTTCTGGAAGCACGCGTGATTTCAGGAAGGGCGGCATACCCGCTTACCTGGAAATCAAGTGATTCACTTTCGAAAGGTAGCATTTTTTTGGCTATATTCATCCCATATATTGCGGCAATAACATGCCTGACATCACCTTTGCCGTTCGTTTGAAGCAGCGTTTTGCCATTATAGCGCAATCTAAAGGAAATTTCGGGATGTGACAACGCTATGCGATTCACAATATCTGTCACATTACCGAGTTCTGTGTGTACGGTTTTTAAATATTTTAATCTGGCAGGCGTATTATAAAACAGCTCTGAGACCAAAATATCTGTTCCCTGTCTGGAAGAAGCAGGCTTTTGTTCTAGTACTTCACCGCCTTGCATTTTAATGAACGTACCTATACCGCCTGTAGACGTGTGGATTTCAATTTTAGATACAGACGAAATACTCGGCAGAGCTTCTCCTCTAAAACCAAGTGTGCGAATTCGAAATAAGTCATGTTCATTTTTAATCTTGCTTGTGGCATGGCGGGAAAAGGCGAGGAGCACTTCGTCATTTTCGATGCCCGCTCCGTTATCCCTAATGCGGATCGAAGACAAGCCAGCTTCTTCAAGATCCAGTTCAATAATTGTGGCATTTGCATCCACAGCATTTTCAATGAGTTCTTTCACTACCGATGCCGGACGTTCTACTACTTCTCCAGCTGCTATTTTATTGGCCAGTGCTTCGTCCAGCTGACGTATTTTCCCCATAAGCTCTCAGCCTCCTTTACAGCCCATTCATTTTTCCACTAGGTTTTTAGCCACTTTTTGTACCCGATAAAGTTCATTCAAGGCCTCAAGCGGCGTCATTTCGAGTACATTCAACTTTAAAATCTCGTGCTGTACACTGTTTGTTTTTTTGTTTTTTCTATTTTTAGGTTCTTGAAATAATGACAGCTGTCCTATTTCTTGCTCTTCCTTGATTACAGTTTCCTTTTTTGCATGAGGGACAGCTTCAAATCCCGCAAGCAGCTCGTTGGCACGGTTTATGAGTGAATCCGGAAGATCAGCTAATTGAGCTACATGAATACCATAACTTTTATCTGCTGGACCTTGTTTTATTTTATGCAAAAAGACTACATGACCATCTTGTTCTGCAGCAGCAACATGAACATTCATCAGGCTGTGGAGTTGATCAGATAAATCCACCAGTTCATGATAATGGGTGGAAAACAGCGTTTTGGAACCTATATGGTTATGGACGTGTTCAATTATGGCCTGGGCCAGCGCCATGCCATCATACGTGGAGGTCCCTCGCCCTATTTCATCGAACAAAATTAAGCTGTCCTGTGTAGCGTTGGCTATTGCATGCTGCGCTTCAAGCATCTCAACCATAAAGGTGCTTTGTCCTGAAACAAGATCGTCTGCTGCACCGATCCTGGTAAAGATACGGTCAAAGATAGGCAGATTTGCTTGAGCAGCAGGTACATAGCAGCCGATCTGAGCAAGTATTGCTGTTAGCGCAACCTGACGCATGTATGTGCTCTTACCTGACATGTTAGGGCCCGTGATTAAAAGCATTTCACAATCGGGATTCATTTTGCAATCATTTGGAACATATTCCTGGGCATCCATTACTTTTTCCACAACGGGATGTCTGCCGTCTATAATGTCAATTTTTCTTTCAGTATTAAAAGATGGCTTCACGTAGTGCCTGTTTTCACTGATCGTGGCAAAACATTGCAATACATCAAGCCGGCTTATTTCAAGTGCAAGCTTCTGAAGTCTTGGAATCTCTTTTTTTACCGTCTCTCGAATATCGAGAAACAAATGATACTCCAACTCTGTAGAACGCTCCTGCGCCTGAAGAATCAGCTCTTCTTTTTCTTTTAATTCGGGTGTAATGAACCTCTCAGCATTTGTTAACGTCTGTCTTCGTTCATACATACCTTCCTGCAGAGCTCCCAAATTGGCTTTTGTAATTTCAATATAATAGCCAAAAATCCGGTTATAGCCGATTTTTAATGAGCGTATTCCTGTTTTTTTCCGTTCTTTCTGCTCTAATTCAGCAATCCAGGTTTTTCCGTTTCTGCTTGCATCACGAAACTGATCCAGTTCGGCGTTAAAGCCATCTTTAATAAAGTTGCCTTCTTTTATCGTAAGAGGCGGCTGTTCCATGATGGAAGAATCCAAAAGCGCTAAAAGCTCCCTACAAGGATCCAGTGCCTGAGCTAACTGCACACTTTCTGTATGATCCATTTCGCTGAGCGTTTCTTTAATTACCGGAACCTGCTGCAAGGATTTTTTTAACTGCACAAGATCTCTAGGACTTACATTGCCAAAAGCAACCCTGCCAGCGAGACGTTCAAGGTCATATACTTCTTTTAAAGATTCTCTAAGCGATTCTCTCTCAAAATATGAATCCATCAGTCCCTGAACAATCGATAACCGTTCATTTATCTGCTTAGTGTTCACAAGCGGCCGGTCGATCCATCGCCTCAGCATCCTCGCCCCCATGGCAGTCATGGTTTCATCAAGCAGCCAGACAAGGGAACCTTTTTTGCCGCTGCCCCTGATCGTCTCAGAAAGCTCAAGATTCCGTTTTGAATTTGGATCCATTCTTAAATATGAATCAATCTGATACGAAGAGGCTGCCTGCAGATGGTCTAGTGAACGCTTTTGTGTCGATGATACATAATGAAGCAGCCGGCACATACTTATAACCAGCTTTTCCTGTTTTAATTCTTTAAGAACGGAATCAAATGAATCTTCTTTATGACAGCTTTCCATAATGGACAATGAATGGATATTTCTTTCTTTAAGCCCCTTTTCAATTAAGGGGTCTTCATCTGGAGCCAAAACCACTTCTCTCGGTTTAATATTAACTAATTCATTTACCGCTTCTATTGCTGTATCAATCATCGTAACTTTTGATTCACCTGTTGTAAGATCTAGATAGGCAATGCTGAACGACCCTTCCTCAAACCCAGTTAATGCAGCAAGATAGTGATTTTCCTTTTCAAGCAAACTTTTTGACTCCATAACGGTACCCGGAGTAATCATTTGAACGATTTCTCTTTTAACAACCCCTTTGGTCAATTTCGGGTCTTCCGTCTGCTCACAGATCGCTACTTTAAATCCTTTTTCGATTAACTG
Organism: Jeotgalibacillus proteolyticus; assembly: GCF_050107735.1. Classification (GTDB taxonomy): domain Bacteria; phylum Bacillota; class Bacilli; order Bacillales; family Jeotgalibacillaceae; genus Jeotgalibacillus; species Jeotgalibacillus proteolyticus_A. Next base: position 320,141 of record NZ_JBNILO010000002.1, on the reverse strand, counting down.
TTCTATATAACCTGAAGCTGCATGATGGGGTACTCCGCACATTGGAATTTTTTCTTCTACTCCACCATCACGGGCTGTCAGCGTAATTTCAAGTTCTCTCGCCGCACGAAGGGCATCATCAAAGAACATCTCATAAAAATCTCCAAGACGAAAAAATAAAAAGGCATCCGGTACTTCTGCCTTTATTTTAAGATATTGCTGAATCATAGGTGTATAAGTTTTCATACTTTATTGGTCTCTCCGATCTCTTCAATTATCATGCTATCAGTATAGCATATTCCGCTATTTAAACTCATCCCGCCATATATGTAACAGCTCATCCACAAAATTAAACAGGAGGAGATTTAATGACAGCTTTGGCGAACCAGAACGAGAAAAACGATATGCCTATGCCAATCAGCAGCAGTATACCAGCAAAAAAACTAAAATCCAAAGAAAATAGTGTAATGACCATAAATCCCGATAAAAGTCCAAGTAATACCGTTAGCAATGGCTGCAGCATGGGAGCGATTTTAAATTGAACCGAATAATGAATAAGCACCAGAACTGCAAAAGAAATCAAAAAAAATGCTGCAATAAAAAGCATCATACTGCTCTTCACCATAATACCGTCTCCTTCCATATAATTTATATGTATCACTTAATCGCCAGGTAAAAACCTGAAGAATAAAATGCGTTTAGGAAATACAGGAGGTTGGGGCAAAATTTTAAAAGATGAACAAAATTTCCTTATAGTACGAAGAGAGCTGAGCATAAAGCGGCCAATTCACCAAAATATGATATCTGATTGAAATGCTGGAAGCCTAGTATATAAAAAGGCTTGAACTCATATCCCTGATGAAAATTTCCGACTGAGGTGAACCGCTTAAAGAACGTAAAAATCCTTTGCTCTGGATTTATTGAGGAAATAAAAAAAATCAGGTGAGAGCTCACCTGATTTAGTGCCTTTTTGAATCTTCAAAACCTAGAAAATCCGTTTTGATTTCGTCGATCTCGTCATCGTCAATATCGTGGTCCCAATCTTCTTCCATGCCGTCACGATGGAAAATGACACACATTTTTGTTTCCCCTACGCATTCCACCACAATTTCCCGTTCAACTTGTACGATAACTTTGCTTCCACAATCCGAGATAGAGGCTTCAAGGCAATTCGGCTGTTGCAGAACTCGTGCGATAATTTCATTGTCGTCATAATAATCCGGATCTCTGTACTTCAGCTTGATTGTATCTTTATACGAGACGTTCTCAATGACTACTGAGGTTTTGGTATTGTCGTGATGCGAATACCAGACGTTAACATCAAATGTGCCGTAGACCTCAACCTTTTTCCCCACTTTTTTTGCTTCATATTTATGGTTGATGATCCAACAGCCTAAAATACTCGTTGGACGATGGGGCGGGTGAATGGTGTGATGGGATTGCGTAAATTTTCGGCCCTTGGCCACGACGGACTTTGTAATAATTTCTCTGTACTCCGACATTCATGCGGCCTCCTTTCATTTCCTTTTATCCTATGCTGAAAGTTCAGGAGATGTGCGAAAACCTATAATTTTTAAAATAAACTTGTTTGCTTTCGTTTGGAAAGCATGGTAAAAGTAAATAAAAAGTACAGAGAAGAAATTAAATACAGTCCGCATGTAAGGGTGAAGACCCACGCGTATCCCCAATAGCTGCCATAAATAAGAATGATGCCTGTGGACACAGGCCCCATTGTCGCCCACCCAAGATTAAAGACCATTTGATTAATGGAATTTGCCAGTCCTCTATACTCATCCCCGACCATCTCCATCATTAAAGAAGTCTGAATGGGATTTCCTGCATTCATCAAAGCCTGCCTGAATAAAAAGCCTAATGAAGCCACTAAGAGAGATTCTGTAAATGCTGTAAGCAATAGAAAAGGAAGCGACAGCAGCTGGAGGATTACCAGCGCTTTAATTTCTCCTATTTTTTTGACCACCACTGGTCCAATCAAAATGGCAACGGCAGTCATTGCCTGGCCGCCCGAAATAATAACTCCTATATAAGAAGGGGATGCATTAAAACGATCTGCAAAATACAAATTTAAATACGGAATGACCAGACCTGAGCCAAATCCAATCAAAAGCTGAGCAATGGCAAATAAAGCAATGAGCTTGAAATTATCTCTTTTCTCTTGTTTTCTTATTGATAATTCACCTGCTGAATGGATAACAATTTGTTTTTCAGCAGGAAGCTCAACCATTTTTAAAAAAGGAAAAATAGCTGATGTGAAAAATACAGCACCTGCAAAAAGCGACCATCTCACACTGTCTAGAGAGCTCCATTCCAGAACAAGGTGAAAAAGATCAGTCAATCCGCCTCCAATCAAACTGCCTGCTACTTGTGATGCTGTCATGATCGAAAAATGAATACTGAACAAGTGAACACGTTCACTTTTAGTAGAATTTTCAGCAAGCCAGGGGACACCTGAAACCTGGATAAAAGCTGTAAAAAGACCTGTAGCAAAAGCGCCCCATACCAGAAAATCCTCCACTTGCACAAAACTTCTGAAAAACAATGTTCCAGCCGTGATAAATGTTCCGGCTATCATTATATTTTTCCTGCCGATCCGGTCACTTAAAAGACCCGCGGGGAGTAATACCAGGGCAGTAGCTAAGGACATAGCGGAAATAATTTTTCCATTTACCGCATCATCATAGCCCAGTTCCCTTATATAAAAATTATAAATTACCATAAACATACCTAAGCCAATTTGCAAAAAAACTGTTGCAAGTAAAAACATTTTTACATTTGAATTATAGCTGCGTACTCTTAATGCTTCATTTTTTAACCAATTCATATTTGCTGCTCCAGCTTCTTTTATTTCGCACCCCTAAATAGTTTACCTTATTTTTCTGCTTAGTCAGCCCTTTTTTCTCAATTTATCTAAATTTATATTTAATCAGTGTTTAATATTATAAACAACGCAGTTTGAGCTCAGCTTTTGAGGGACACGCACTATTCGTTTGGAGTAACTTCCGAAGTTTGACCCTAATAAATCAACTTGTAAATGAACATAAATAAAGAGTGTCTTATGAAAAAATCCAATAAGACACTCTTTATATTTTTTTCTTCGTTTCTATTTACTCATTAAAACCCTGCACAGCTTTTTCATCCACATGAGCATCAGTTGTACCCAAAACCTTTAATGCTTCATCAGTTTCTTCAGCTGCCACTTTAAATTCAAGAATATGAGTAAAGCCTTGTGAGGACTGATTATCATCATTCTGGTGATTCCTCGACACCATGCCTGCGTTAGCAGCATTTCCACCTGCAGAGGAAAGGTTGAATGCAGGTACGATGAATAGCCGGTCGTTATCATCGTCAGGAATTGCATCTACTCTTGAATCACTGATGTTCAATCTTTGAAGTTTCATGAGCGCGGTTTCAGCGTCATTTTCACTTTTAAAATAAGCTTGTAAATGATTTAGCATCTCTTCATCTTCCTTCCACCTCTTATTTCTAGTTAAATACCCTTTACAAGCTATTTAAAACGCTTACTAAATTGAATAGCAGCATTTAATTTAGATCTGCAAAACTACTTGATCCGCAGTATCCTGCAAAACTCCAGGTCTACTGTTTTATTTTAAAAGAATCCCAGCTTTTTCGGGCTGTAGCTCACGAGCATATTTTTGGTTTGCTGGTAGTGATCAAGCATCATCTTGTGATTTTCTCTGCCGATCCCTGACATTTTATATCCTCCAAAAGCAGCGTGAGCAGGATACTGGTGATAGCAGTTCGTCCAAACCCGGCCTGCTTGAATCCCTCTGCCAAATCGGTAGGCTGTATTAATATTACGTGTCCAGATTCCGGATCCAAGGCCATAAAGTGTGTCATTTGCGATTTCCATCGCCTCTTCTTCTGTTTTAAAGGTAGTTACGGATAAAACCGGGCCAAATATTTCTTCTTGGAAGACCCTCATTTTATTATCCCCTTTAAAAATTGTCGGCTGAATATAATACCCCTCAGCATTTTCACCTTCCTGCCTGTTTATATCTCCGCCTACAAGCACTTCAGCCCCTTCATCCTTACCAATTTGAAGATACGACTGTATCTTTTCCATTTGTTCCACAGAAGCCTGAGCGCCCATCATTGAATTTGGATCAAGGGGATTTCCAGTATTAATCTGTTTAACACGTTCAATTACTTTTTCCATGAAACGATCAAAAATATCCTCATGTATTAGAGCTCTAGATGGACATGTACATACTTCGCCCTGGTTTAAAGCAAACATCAATAGACCTTCTACAGCTTTATCAGCAAATTCATCATCTTCTTCGAGAATATCCTTGAAAAAAATATTTGGAGATTTGCCTCCAAGTTCAAGTGTAACAGGGATCAGATTTTCTGAAGCATATTCCATAATCATTTTTCCAGTAGTTGTTTCACCTGTAAAGGCAATTTTAGCGATTCGTTTACTGGATGCCAGCGGTTTTCCCGCTTCCAAACCAAATCCATTTACTATATTGACAACTCCCGGCGGCAGTAAATCACCGACCAGTTCCATCAGCAATAGGATTGAAGCAGGAGTTTGTTCAGCCGGCTTCAGCACCACACAGTTTCCTGCAGCGAGCGCCGGGGCTAATTTCCATACTGCCATTAAGATCGGAAAATTCCATGGAATAATTTGCCCTACTACTCCAAGCGGCTCGTGGAAATGATATGCAACCGTATCCTCATCAATCTCTCCAATGCTTCCCTCCTGCGCTCGAATAACACCAGCAAAATAACGGAAGTGATCAATAGCCAATGGAATATCAGCATTTAGCGTTTCCCTTACTGCTTTGCCATTCTCCCATGTTTCAGCAACAGCAAGCATTTCCAGGTTTTCTTCCATTCTATCAGCAATTTTGTTTAAAATAACGGAGCGTTCTGTTACTGATGTTTTTCCCCAGGAATGCTTAGCAGCATGAGCAGCATCCAATGCTTTTTCAATATCTTCTTCTGTGGATCTTGCTACCTGGGTAAACGCTTTGCCGTTAACAGGAGAAGGGTTTTCAAAGTATTCCCCTTTAACTGGTGACACCCATTCCCCGCCTATGTAATTATCATACTTCTCTTTAAATTGAACGATCGAACCTTCAGTATTTGGATTTGCATAAGTCATTTTGACAGCTCCTTTTTTAATATTAATTACTGTTTATGCTCCTTTCATTTTTTGTAAACGTTTTCATTTGGAGGTAAATTGATTAATCTGTTCTATTCCATTTGTATCAAACTATCAAATCATTGTCAATTTTCAGAAACTTTAAGTGAGTATTTACTAGCAATGAAGATTCTTGACTTTTATAGCTATAGATTCTATACGTAGTGTAGTTCATAGTAAAAAGAGCCTGGGACAAAAGGGTCCCAAGCTCTACGACCGGTTCACTTCGCTTTAGTCAGACGCTTTCCACTGGGACGGCGCTGAGACTTTTCAGAGCCTTGCTCTGTAAAGTCTCAGCTTGCCGTCATATCCTGCAGTCGCCGCCTTCCGCTTCGCTCACCTAATACTACTAATAAATATATACTCATTTTTAAAACTTTTTTGAGTTTTGTCCCAACCTCTTTTCAAGGATTGCGTCAGTCCTATTCAGGTTATGAACAGCTGGTTCCACCTCGGCGTACTTGTGCCCCAGTTTCACCCTTTAAGATATCTCCTCCTGTTTGACGGATAATTTCATCCGTAACAGAGTTGGATACCGTGTTTGCAACCATTTGCAAGAGCTCATTTACTTCGATTTGAGACTGCTTAAATTCCTGAACGATCGGAATCTCATCAATTTCTGTTTCGATTTTATCAATTTTAGCCTCAATCATTTTTAAAGCTTCATGTTTGCCATAGTGTTGAAAGTTCACTGCCTGCTTTTGAAGACTTTTCAAACTTGCAATTTTCTCTCTTATTTTTTGATTTTCCTGAATTTGCGCTTCAGCCCGTTTAAAGAAGTCAACTTCTTCAGTAGCGGTAATCATTTTTGCAAGGTCTTTCGCCTTTGCAATAATTTCTTTTTTTGAATAATGCTGTTCCATTATACATTCACCTCAGCCGGCTTAACCACTTCTACCATTTCACCATTCAGGCTCCAGGTTTTGGCATCCGTTATTTTTACTTTTACTAATTGTCCAACTACCTCTTTAGGTGCGACGAAATTCACAAGTTTACTTGTTCGAGTATAACCTGAGAGCACATCGGGATTTTTTCTGCTTTCCCCTTCAACCAATACTTCCATCACTTGACCTTCAAGCTTTTTAAGAGCTGCATTGGACATCTCATTTACCAGATTGTTTAATCGCTGCAGACGTTCTTTCTTTACTTCCATAGGAACATTGTCTTCCATTTTAGCAGCGGGTGTTCCCTCCCTCGGAGAATAAATATAAGTAAAGGCTGTTTCAAAGCCAACTTCTTTATACAATGTGAGGGTTTCCTCAAACTGCTCTTCCGTTTCATTTGGAAAGCCGACAATGATATCAGTCGTGAGAACAGCATTTGGAATCGCTTCACGAATTTTGCCCACAAGATTGATAAAGTGCTCCCGTGTGTACTTTCTCGCCATTAGCTTTAAGATCTGGGAAGAACCGTGCTGTACCGGCAAATGAATGTGTTCAACCAAATTGCCGCCTTTTGCTAATACTTCGATCAGATAATCATCAAAATCGCGAGGGTGGCTTGTTGTGAAGCGGATTCTAGGAATATCAATTTTTCTCAGCTCATCCATCAGCTGGCCAAGGCCATACGTCATATCTTCAAAATCTTTTCCGTACGCATTGACGTTTTGGCCGAGCAGTGTAATTTCCTGATACCCCTGTGAAGCCAAATGGCGTACTTCCTGAATGATATCCTCAGGACGTCTGCTGCGTTCTTTTCCGCGGGTGTAAGGCACGATACAGTACGTACAAAATTTATCACAGCCGTACATGATGTTAACCCAGCCTTTAATGGCGCCTTTGCGCACTCGTGGAAGGTTCTCAATGACGTCCCCTTCTTTAGACCAGACTTCAACAACCATTTCTTTACTCATATATGCTTCGTTTAAAATGTTAGGCAGACGATGAATATTATGTGTTCCGAAAATGATGTCTATATGCTGATGTGTTTTTAAAATTTTGTTTACTACTGACTCTTCTTGAGACATACATCCGCACACGCCGATGATTAAGTCCGGACGTTCGAGCTTGAGCGGTTTTAAATGTCCAATTTCTCCGAAAACCTTATTTTCAGCATTTTCCCTGATGGCACATGTGTTCAGTAAAATTACATCTGCATCCGCCGTTGAATCGGTAAGTTCGTAGCCTAATTGCTCAAAGATACCTGCCATTACTTCCGTATCGTGTTCGTTCATCTGACATCCATATGTGCGGATATAAAACTTGCGTCCCTTTCCCATTCCCTGGAATTCAGGATCAATTTTAAAATCTTTATGATAACTTACTTCTTCTTTTCCACGTTTTTTTGCATCCTTCAAAGATGGCGGGCTGTAGACTGTTTGAAAATATTGACTATAGTCTTTTTCTTGCTTGCCCTTGGCAGGTGTCACGGAGGCCTGTTGCCCTGCAAGACGCTGCTCTTCGTTCATGAGAAAATCCCCTTTCTATCAAAACCACATACAAACAATTACGTATAGTGTGAATCTTTATATCGTGGTGTAAATTCTGCAAATCGCACGTCCCTCTAGTATAAAGGGTCTTTCACTCAGATACAATAGAGACGGTGCGTTTGTCGAAATTTCGACTTTTCTTATCTGCATTTTCACGTAAAAAGAGAAGGACGAAGCTTTGAGCGCTCCATCCTTCTCTTACTTACATAACCATGGCTCATTTTTACCAAATAACCAATCTCACCTTGGTTCAATAATTAGTTTCATGGCTGTCCGGTCTTCCCCATCAATTTTAATGTCTGTAAAAGCCGGAATACAAATTAAATCCACTCCACCTGGAGCAACAAATCCTCTGGCAATGGCGACTGCTTTTACTGCTTGATTCAGCGCACCTGCTCCTATTGCTTGTACCTCCACCACACCCCGTTCACGCAGCACACCAGCCAGTGCTCCTGCCACGGAGTTTGGGTTCGATCGTGATGACACCTTCAGGACGTCCATTGTGTACCTCCTCATTAACATCAACTACCACACCATGGATGTGATGATTTCCATTAACTATATTCACAAAGTGTCATCACTATGCGCTTTGAGAAAGGACTTCTCTAATTCTTACACAAATGGATGATCGTCATTAATCAGTATCCGGTCGATGGAGTGCGCTTTTCCACTTTTTCGATCCAGAGTAATTAGACACCCGCTCAGTATTGTACGCCCGGTCTTCGGAACTTCAAAACGGGTAGGGAGGGTCGTAAGAAAGCGTTTAAGAACTGCTTCTTTTTCCATTCCCAGCACAGCATCATACGGGCCAGTCATACCAACATCTGAAAGGTAAGCGGTACCTGATGGCAATACACGGTTATCTGCTGTCTGAACATGCGTATGAGTACCTACCACAGCAGAAACCTTTCCATCTAAAAACCAGCCCATTGCCTGTTTCTCACTGGTGGCTTCAGCATGAAAGTCCACAAAAATGTAAGGTGTGTGTCGTCTCGCTTCGTCCACCAGTTTTTTGACTGCAGGAAAAGGATCATCTACAGGATTCATAAATGTACGGCCAAGCAAATTAATTACAGCAATCTCGGCACTTCCAGCTGAAATCATCTGCATGCCTTTACCAGGGGCACCTGCTGGATAATTTGCAGGTCTGATAAGATTTTGTGTCTGATCAATAAATTGAAAAATTTCACGATTATCCCAGGTGTGATTGCCCATTGTGATCGCATCTCCGCCTGCTGCTTCAAGCTGCCTGTATATTTTTTCAGTGATTCCTCTTCCAGATGCAGCATTTTCTCCATTTACGATGGTGCAATCCGGCTGGTATTTTTCTTTTAGTTTTGGTAAAAACTCCTCCACCATTTCTCTACCAGGTGACCCCATGACATCGCCAATAAATAAAATTTTCATATACGTATTACCTCTTCCTAGTGCTTTTTTATAGTGAATCAAAATATCTCTTATAAACAAATAGAAAGGCAATGTGAGCGAATCACATTGCCTTTTTAGCTATTTTGCGTATTCTACTGCCCGTGTTTCGCGAATTACTGTAACTTTTATGTGGCCTGGATAATTTAACTCTTCTTCGATTCTCTTTCGAATATCTCGGGCGAGTCTATGAGCAGTAAGATCATCAATTTGTTCAGGCTTCACCATAATTCGGATTTCACGTCCTGCCTGGATTGCAAAGGATTTTTCAACTCCATCATAGGATTCTGAAATTTCCTCCAAACGTTCAAGGCGGCGGATGTAATTTTCCAGCGTTTCGCTTCTGGCTCCCGGCCGAGCTGCGGATAACGCATCTGCAGCAGCTACTAGCACTGCTATGACAGAAGTGGCTTCATGGTCGCCGTGATGAGAAGCAATACTGTTAATGACAACAGGATGCTCTTTGTATTTAGTGGCAAGTTCAACACCGATTTCCACGTGGCTGCCTTCCACTTCGTGATCAATCGCTTTACCGATGTCGTGCAAAAGTCCAGCACGTCTGGCAAGTGTTTCATCTTCTCCCAGTTCAGCAGCCAGCAAGCCTGAAAGGTAGGCAACTTCTGTCGAGTGCTTTAAGACATTTTGTCCATAGCTTGTACGATAGCGAAGTCTGCCCAGAATTTTAATTAAGTCCGGATGCAGCCCATGAGCACCAACATCGAAAGTCGTTTGCTCACCAATCTCCCTGATATGCTCATCCACTTCTCTTCTTGCTTTGTCCACCATCTCTTCAATTCTCGCAGGGTGAATTCGTCCATCCTGCACAAGCTTTTCAAGAGCAATTCTTGCAGTTTCCCGCCTGATAGGATCAAAGCCGGAAAGAATGACTGCTTCAGGTGTGTCATCGATAATTAAATCAATTCCGGTTAATGTTTCTAGCGTACGAATATTTCTTCCTTCTCTTCCAATGATTCGACCTTTCATCTCATCATTCGGCAAATTCACGACAGAAACGGTTGTCTCTGCAACGTGATCAGCTGCACAGCGCTGAATGGCTAATGATAGAAGCTCCCGGGCCTTTTTCTCTGATTCTTCTTTTGCACGGTTTTCCTGTTCCTTAACCATAATTGCAATGTCCTGAGCCAATTCTTTTTCCACCTGGTCGAGAATGATGCTTTTCGCTTCTTCGCGCGTTAAGCTCGAAATTCGCTCAAGCTCATGCTCCTGCTTTTGAACCATCTCGTCCACTTTGCTTTCCATTTCTTCAATATGTTGTTGTCGTTCGTGCAAGGATTGATCCTTGCGCTCGAGTAACGATTCGCGTTTATTCAGCGAATCATCTTTACGGTCGAGATTTTCTTCTCTCTGCATCAAACGATTTTCCTGCTTTTGCAATTCGTTTCTTCGCTCACGAAGTTCTGCTTCAATCTCAGAACGAAGCTTATGATTTTCATCTTTCGCTTCAAGCAGTGCTTCTTTTTTTAATGCTTCTGCTTCACGTCTTCCATTGTCAATAATTTGTTCTACAGAGCCTTTAGCACCACCGATTTTCGCATCCATCATGAATTTGTGAATCAAATAACCAACAATCACACCGACGATAATGCTAAGCAAAATGGAGATGATAGTAAATAATTCCATCGTGTTCACCTCCCCTTGCTATTCAAATGTTTCTGATCCTGCCTTTTGTCGGCTAGTATAAAGTACTATACAAGGCCAGGCAATTTACGTATCAATCGAAAAAATTTGTAAGATATACAATGTTAATTTTAAGTCTGTGAAATTTCCTTGTCAAGGGGATGAGCCAATAATACAGATCACATTCCAAGATATTCATTAAAAAAGACAAAGAGATTATTCTCTTTGCCCTTTATTGTTATGTTATTCTGTATCATCAAGCAGGTTAAAATCTGCCTCTTCCTCAGCTTGAGGAGGGGCATTGCGATCTACGTCCATTCCGTGATGCTCACGGATCTTGAGCATGATTTCCTGACGAAGTTCAGGATTCTCTTTTAGGAATTGCTTCGAATTTTCACGGCCTTGACCCAGACGGTCTCCATTATACGAATACCATGAACCGCTTTTTTGAATAATATCAACATCTGACCCGAGATCCACAATTTCTCCTTCACGGGAAATTCCTTCTCCATACATAATATCCACCTCTGCTATGCGGAAAGGCGGCGCTACTTTATTCTTAACAATTTTAATTCGGGTTTTATTCCCAACCATTTCATTTCCCTGCTTAAGAGTTTCAGCTCTGCGAACATCAAGGCGAATGGAAGAATAGAATTTTAACGCACGGCCCCCAGGTGTTGTCTCAGGGCTGCCAAACATAACGCCTACTTTTTCACGAATCTGATTGATGAAGATGGCAATCGTGTTTGATTTGCTGATAGCGCCAGACAGCTTTCGAAGTGCCTGGGACATAAGTCTTGCCTGGAGACCAACATGGGAATCTCCCATCTCTCCTTCAATTTCCGCTTTAGGAACAAGAGCAGCAACGGAGTCGACTACTACAATTTCGACTGCACCGCTTCGTACGAGTGCTTCAGCAATTTCAAGAGCCTGCTCGCCCGTATCAGGCTGCGATAATAACAGTTCATCTATGTTAACTCCAAGTTTGCTTGCATATACAGGATCAAGCGCATGCTCGGCATCAATAAAGGCAGCCTGACCGCCTTTAGACTGCACCTCTGCAATTGCATGAAGGGCAACAGTCGTCTTACCCGAGCTTTCAGGACCGTAAATTTCAATAACACGGCCTCTTGGATAACCGCCAACTCCAAGCGCTGCATCCAGGGCGATGGAGCCGCTTGAGACTGTGGATAAATTTCTGTCTGTTTTTTCACCCAGTTTCATTATAGAGCCTTTTCCAAACTGCTTTTCTATTTGTTTCAGTGCCATGTCGAGCGCTGCCTGACGATCACTCACAAAAATTCCTCCTTTTATCTAAGATGTCTTTCACTTTTGAATGACATCTCATAACCTAACTCTACTATACTCTTTTTTAATCTATATAACAAGCAAAAAGCGAACATTTATTCGCTTTTTTTAATGAGAAATTTAGAGATATTTTCTTAATTTCCAGAGGGGTATTTTTTTGTTTTAAGAAAAAACCGCTGGATACTTTGCTATTTTATTTTTTTAAAATCTTTATTTTGAGATCAAACTGATGAGAACCTGAAAGCGGAGAGCATTTTTACAGTTCCCGTATGATGGATCAATATTGCAGAGTTTTATTGCGCTGAGGTCCATCATAAGAACTTATAATATTTCTTCAGTATTCTGTTGTTCAAGGAGCTGGATAATGTAAAACAGTCCATATTTAACTGCCCTCAGCCGGATGTAATTTCTTTCTCCCTGCAGCTTCAATTGCACTGCCTGTACAGGTTCATCTTTAAAAGCAATTCCGATCCATACTGTGCCGGGCGGCTTTCCTTCGAGTGAATCCGGACCGGCAGAGCCGGTAAATGAAATGCCTATATCAGCATTCAGCCCGCGTTTGACTCCTTCAGCCATTTCAATAGCACATGCTTTGCTTACAGCACCTTCTTCTGCTAGCGTCTTTTCGGAAACGTGGACTAAATTTGCTTTCACTTCATTTGAGTAGCAAACGATACCGCCTTTAAGTATAGAGCTTACACCAGGCTGACTTCCTAATTGTGAGGAAAACAGTCCTGCTGTCAGACTTTCTGCAGCAGCGATGGTGAGTCTGGATGAAGATAATAGCTGGCAGGCTTTCTGTAGGAGTGTTTCGTTGTTTCTGCCATACATAAATTGACCGACAATCGAGTTTATTTCAGCCTCTGCTTCATCAAGCATCTTTTCCGCTTCTGTTATTAGTGAATGCTTAGCAGTGATCCTTAGCGTTACTTCCCCGTCAGAAGCAAGGGGGGCAATGGTAGGGTTGATCTGTCTGTTGATCAGATGATCAATCTTTGACTCCAATTCAGCTTCTCCAATCCCAAAATATCTAAGAACACGAGATTTTAAAGGCTTTACTTCCCCAAGCTTTAAAAGTTTAGGAATTACAGACAATTGAAACATGGGTTTCATTTCACGGGGAGGTCCGGGCAATAAAATGATGACCGACCGCTCAGAGTGAAGGATCATGCCAGGCGCCATTCCGTGATGATTCATTAATACGTCGCTGCCCTCAACTACAAGGGCCTGCTTTTGATTATTTTCTGTCATTTCCCTGTTGGCATTTTTAAAGTAGTTTTTAATATAGAGAAGAGACTCCTCATGCATGACCAGCTTCCTGCCCAAATGAAGAGCGACGGTCTCTTTTGTCAGATCATCTTTTGTCGGCCCCAGTCCGCCGGTTAGAATAATTAAATCTGCGCGGTTTTCAGCTGCAGAGATCTCTTCAAGCAGCCGGGATTGATTGTCGCCGATCACACTATGCCGGTAAACGTCCACTCCTGCTTCTGCAAGCTGGCTGGATATAAACTGTGCATTTGTATTGGCAATTTGACCAAGAAGCAATTCTGAGCCTACTGCAATAATCTCAGCGTTCATATCGTGAACTCTCCTTATTTGGAATGCCGGAAAGCATTCCAGTTTTTAACAAAATAATCCACTCCAGACCAAACTGTAAAAATAGCTGCAATATAAAGAGAAATAATATCAAATGGAATATTTACAAGTTCGAATATGATGTTGTGAAGAAGAAGTGATGATACAGCAATGATTTGCATCCACATTTTAATTTTCCCAAGCATTGCAGCAGCATGGACTTCTCCGCTGCCTGCAAGAACGAGTCTTAATCCAGTTATAGCAAATTCACGACTTATAATTATAATGACAATCCAAGAAGGTGCCAGCTGCAATTCAACAAGAATAACTAAAGCAGCAGATACTAAAAGCTTATCCGCCAATGGATCTAAAAACTTACCCAGATTCGTAACCATATTGTATTTGCGTGCATAGTAGCCATCGACCCAGTCCGTGGAAGCAGCAAAAATAAAGATCATTCCTCCGATAAAATGATGAACCGGTACCTCAGCACCGAGCAGTTGAAGCGTTCCCCAATTCAAATCAACCAGCATAATGATCATGAATAAAGGAATTAATAATATTCTTGAAATCGTAATTTTATTGGGTATATTCATTTTTTTTCCTCCCTGAAACAAATTGATTCTGTTTATTAGCAAAAAAATAGCCATCAATTCTGATGACTATTTTCCTTTCGCTTAAAATTACCAGGATAACCGGTTTTAGTTTTCCACCTCAATAGCAATGTTTTGAGGATTTACTTCTGTAGAGAGTCCAAATTCAACAAGCTCTCCATTGATTTTCACTTCCGTACCTGCTGTGCTGCCTACTCGAATACGGAACTGATCGTATTCAGATGCATCAAATGACAATTCATTGTCCGTTTGAGTCATCTGCTTGCTGATCAATTCGTTCAGATTTTCATCTGTAATGCCTACCCAGGAAGAAGAAGACTCAACTGTGACCTCTATTTCATCAGTTCCGGAAATCTTATAAGTTGAGGTTTGACCATCTGTTCCAGCACTTTCAATCGAGAGTTCGTCAGTTTCTTCAGATTCTTCTGCTGATTCTTCTGCAGGTTCTTCTTCTGATTCAGATTCCTCAGCTACTTCAGCAGGCTGCTCTTCATCGCCTTCTTCTGCAGCAGGAGAAACTTCCTCCTGCTGGTCTATGCCGACGCTTTCTTCTGTTTCATTGCTTTCATTTGGATCATTATCTTCTGACATAAGTTGTACTGCGAGAAAATAAACCACCGCTAAAATGCCGACAATAAAAATAACAGTAATAAATGTGGGTAGAAAACTAAAGATTTTGGATGAACCGGATGTTCCTTTTCGAGTCTGAGCCCTCGTTAAATGAGAGGGAATCTGATCCTCATGGTTTGAGGGGATGTCATTTGCGAATTCTTCAAACAGCTCATCCGGCTGCAAGTCTACTGCTTCAGCGTACTGCTTAATAAATGCCCGAACATAAAAAGAGCCCGGCATCATTGTATAGTTGCCATCCTCTATACCCTGTAAATACCTTTTTTGAATCTTTGTTAGCGATTGCACTTCATCTAAACTTAATCCTTTTCCTTCGCGGGCTTCTCTTAATCGATTTCCTAATTCAGTCAATGTTTACACCTGCCAATACTTAAAAATCAAAATCACCAAAATCAGATCCGCCGAACATATTATTTTTAGGGACCATTTCATATGTAATTTCTTCATCCGGATGATGACGAAGCTCAATAATATAATCAAAGTCATCCAGGGAATACTCTGTGTTCTCTACAAACACATCAGGGTGTTCAATCACTTTTACAGCCGGCATTCTCATAATTTCACGCACAAGCTGCCAATGTTTTTCGCTGGCTTGTCTTGTAGAAACGACACCATCGAGGATAAACAAATTATTTTCATTATATTCGTCTTGAATCAGTTGATTGCGGATCGTCTGCTTCAGCAGCGTCGAGGAAACAAACAGCCACTTTTTGTTGGCACACACACTTGCCGCTACAATGGATTCTGTTTTTCCAACTCTTGGCATTCCTCTAATACCAATTAATTTATGTCCTTCCTGCTTATAGAGCTCTGCCATGAAGTCCACCAGCAAACCAAGCTCATCCCGTATAAAGCGAAACGTTTTTTTATCATCAGCATCCCGTTGAATATAGCGCCCGTGTCTTACTGCTAATCGGTCACGCAGTTTTGGCTCACGGAGTTTTGTCATTTGAATCGTATCCATAGTACTCAAAATGGATTCAAGCCTTGCAATCTGCTCATCACTTCGCGCTAAAAGAAGCATACCACGTCTTCCTTCATCCACGCCATTAATTGTAATGATATTTATCTCCAGCATACCAAGAAGGGAAGAGATGTCACCAAGCAAGCCGGGCCTGTTTTTTTGAATCTCGTATTCCAAATACCATTCCTTTTTTTGCATGCGTTCATCCCCTTCTAAAAAACGACTTTTTTCGATCTTTACAATATAACTTTAATAATAAAGCATTTACCAGCAATAGAAAAGAGAAACAAAAGGAACTGGTGAAAAAAGTAGCATTAGTACAGGAATACGGCACTGTTCTACTAAAACGAAATTGTTTTCGAGCAAAGATAAAATACATGGAAGCGGTAAAAAATATTCAACACCAATAAGATTGAGACAAATTCGTCCCAGGCTATTTTTGACGGATTTCCGCTTCGCTTACTTAACTCATACTGCCCTCCTCACTAACAATAAAAAAAGAGAGGATTTCCTCTCTTTTTCAGTTCGAGCATTCTTAATGAGTTTCGCTTTGGCTTGTCAGACGGACCATTAAATTAGCAATAACGTGTTGTTCCTCAGTATTTGCTACAGACCACAAATCTGCAAGAACACGTTCCTGCTCATTTTTAGGATCCACGTTCTTCGCCAAGTAATCACCAATTTGAAATGCAACTTCCGACATTTTGCCTTTTTCCATACCGCCTTGCTGAGCATGAACAACTTTGTCGCCCAAAAAAGATTTCCATTGCTGCCAGTTTTCAAGAACAGACATGATATTTCCTCCTTTTTTATCATCCTCAAATTGCATGGAGACTCCGTACAATTTATCTCCATACCCTTCTTAGTATGCTAAAGAAAGCAGGGCTTATACATTTTCATTAGGCGTACCAGCCGCCATTAACCGAAAGGACTTGAGAAGTAATGTAGGACGAATCCTTTCCAAGAAGAAAAGATACAGCTCCCGCCACCTCTTCAGGAGCAGCCATTCTTCCCGCAGGAATACTTTCTGTGATCGCGTTCCTGTCAATTTCATCATAATGACGGGTCATTGGAGTTTCGACTGCTCCTGGAGCAACAGCATTAACGCTGATCTTTGAAAGTGCCAGTTCTTTGCCCAGCGCCTTCACAAAAGCAATCTGTGCACCTTTTACAGCTGAATACATGACCTCGTTTGAAGCACCGGTCTGCCCCCATATCGAAGAAATAAACACGATGCTCCCGCTTTCCGCTTTTCGCATGCAAGGCAAAAATGCCCTGATGATGCGGGCAGGCTGAAAAACATGACTGGCCCAGAGATCTGCCATCACATTATCCGGAGTATTTTCAAGAAGTCCTTCATACCCGCCTCCTCCTGCATGCACAATGGCATCTAATGCCTGAATTGAACCAATAAGAGAATTTGTGCTTTCTAAAGTACAAAGATCAGCTTGAACCGGGATGACAGACGAGGCGCAGCTGCCGATGCGGTCCTGTAATGACAGAACGGCATCTTTATTCTTATTATAGTGAGCGTATACCTGCCAGCCCTCTTCAACCAGCCTTTTTGTTACTGCCGAACCAACTCCTCCGCTTGCCCCAAGTACGAGTACTTTCTTACTCAACCGCCTCTTCTTCCTTCGGCAAAATATAAAAGCTGGTGATGTGTTCAGGCTGGGCTAGATCTGAAAGGGCCAATGCGATATCTTCTTTTGTTAAAGTTTCAAGCGTAGGAACGGCGTCAAATAAATCCATCTCGTTAAATGTATAGCGTGTAAACTGGTTTGCAATAAATTCAGGGGAATTTAAAGACCGTAAAAACCCGCCTATGTTTTTCTTTTTAACAGATTCAATTTGTTCTTCAGTTATAGACGATTGCTCAGCCTCTTCTATTAATATGGACTTCACCGTTTCAGAAAGCTTATCGGGATCTCTGGTGCTGCCCCCCAGCAACGCAAAGCCATAGCCAAGCTCCTGGGAAAAATCAAATGTAAAACTGTCATCAATCAGACCCTCTTCATACAGCTTTGTATAATGTTTGGACGTTTTGCCAAACAAAACATCAAGTGCCGTATTCACTGCCAGTTCCCTGCGCAAAAGTTCCTTGCCTTTCAGGTTCACATTTGAAGCTTTGAGTCCGATCATACATTTAGGCACTTGAACATCCATATTTAACTGATGATGTTTTTTGGCAACACTTGCCGGTTCATCTTCAAAATGTCTTTTGATTGGCGCCTGAGGTGTAAATTCTCTTCTTTTTTGTGATTGTTTTACCTGCTCGATGATTTCTTCCGGGTTCACTGAACCGACAATAAAGAGAACCATATTCGAAGGGTGATAAAAGGTGTTGTAGCATTGATACAAATGATCTTTTGTTATGTCTGTAATGGAGTCGATCGTTCCTGCAATATCCACTCGCACAGGATGAACATGATACATATTTTGAATGGTTCCAAAATAAAGGCGCCAGTCTGCATTATCATCATACATGGTAATTTCCTGCCCGATAATTCCTTTTTCTTTTTCTACTGTTTCCTCTGTAAAATAAGGAGACTGTACAAAGTCAATCAATGTATCAAGATTTTCGCTTACGTTAGCGGTGCTTGAAAATAAATAAGCAGTCCTTGTAAAGGAAGTGAAGGCATTCGCAGAAGCACCATTTTCACTGAATTTCTGGAAGACGTCTCCATCTTCTTTTTCAAACATCTTATGCTCTAGAAAATGCGCAATTCCATCAGGTACTTTTGTAAACTCTTTTTCCCCTAGTGGAATAAATTGGTCATCAATTGAACCATACTTCGTTGTAAACGTTGCGTACGTTTTACTGAATTCCGGTTTAGGGAGAATATAAACAGAAAGACCGTTTTCAAGTTTTTCAAAAAACAACTCCTCCTGAAGCTGGTCGAAAATCTTTTTTTGCATTTACGCCTCCTCCTTTCCCGTTAAAATATAGGTGGTATCCAGTTTTACTTTTTGAGATACAGCCACGATGTCTTCTTTTGTAACTTTGTCTACTTTATCAAACCATTCGTTAATGGTAAAAATATTGCCTGAAACGTCGCCTTGATAAAGAACCTCTATAATCCCTCGTGCTGAATCCAATGTTTCAAGCATCTGATTTTTCATTACGGCCCGGGTCTGGTTTAGTTCTTTAGAAGAAATATCCCCCTTTTGAATGGCCTTCAGCTGCTCCAGAATAATATCAGCTGCTCTGTCTATCTTGCCGGGATCGACACCTGACATGATTAAAATTAAACCTTTATGGCTTTCCATTCGGCTTGCTGCATAATAAGCAAGGCTTTCTTTTTCCCGAACATTAATAAATAACTTTGAATGAGGAAAACCACCGAGGATTCCGTTCATCATAACCAGTGGAATGTAATCCTCTTCCCCATAAAGGGTTTCTGTTCGAAATCCCATATTAAGTTTCCCTTGCTTAATGGATTGTTTTTCCACAATTCTCTTTGGTTCTTTTTTGGGGCTGTAACTTGCCGCTTCTCCCGCAATCGAGTCTCTTTGGTCAAAAGAAAGATATTTTTCACATAGATCTCCGATTTCTTCTTCATTAATATCTCCAACGATATAAAAGTCCACAGTGTCTTCATTCATCATTTTCTTGTATACACGAAAAAGCTTTTCAGAGGTAATAGCATCGACCTCTTCTACCGATCCGTGCGGATGCAGCGCAAAGGGCTCCCCTTCACACATCTCCTCGATCAATCGCTGGGAGGCATATCTCATTTTATCGTCTCTTGCAGCTTCTAAACGCTGTTTTAAAGATCGTTTCTCCTGATCCACTATTTTGGCACTAAACGCACCATTCTCGACTAATGGGTTAAAAAGCATTTCTGCTAACACGTTGAAAGCTTCCGCTGTTAGTGGAGAAGAGTCCTTTAAAAACTGTTCATTGGCAATATCGACTGAAAAACTGATAATGTGCGATTCGCCTTTTTTACTGACATCGACCTGAGCATTGGCTCCGTACAAATTGTCTAAATATGTTCGAAAAGAAGCTGTTGATGGCCATTTTTGTGTCCCGCTTTGAAGTATATAAGGCAGCAGCGCTCTTGCAGTAACGTCGCTTTTTTGCAGTGGTGCACGAAACTTAATGACCAATTGATTTGTTTTAAATTGTTTTGTCTTGATGGTGTGAATAGAAATGCCTCGTTTTTTTGTTGTTTTAGGTTCAATTCTCATAATTTCGCTCCTTTTAGCAGATATCCTTTCCTGCCGCCATATCTTAGTATTTATATTCTATTGTAACACTATACATTCTAATGAATGTCATGGACAAGCTGGAAGAATTTAAAACATTTAACTTTTTTCTATAATCAGAAAAACATTTGTTCATGAATTCTTGCTAGGAGGAAATTGAAAAGGTCAGCATCGTGCAACCAGCAAAAAAAGAGGCGGGACATTTGAGTCACGGCCTCTGCAAAACACTATAGATAAACCCGTTTGATCCAGCGTTTATCTTTTTCCTTTGATATATGAAGTACCAATTGCTTTTGGTGCGTCAGCTCGTCCGATAAAACCTGCCAATGCAAGAATGGTCAGAACGTATGGAGCTGACAGCAGGATCCAGTTAGGTACATCTGCAAGCAAAGGGAAACTTGAACCAATGATTGCAAGACTTTGGGCTAGTCCAAAGAAAAGAGCTGCTCCCATGGCCCCTACTGGATGCCATTTGCCAAAAATTACAGCAGCAAGGGCGATAAATCCTTGTCCCGTAATTGTTGATCCGCTGAAGTCCTGCGTAATCGTCTGAGCATAGACTCCTCCGCCCAATCCACCTAATACACCGGATATAACAACAGCAAGATAACGCATCTTATATACATTAATCCCCATTGTATCCGCAGCTAACGGATGCTCTCCAACAGAGCGCAAACGCAGGCCGAAAGGAGTTTTGAAAAGAACAAACCAAGCAATAAAAGCCACAAAAATCGCTAAATACGACGTTACATAGTTGTTGAACAAGATTGGGCCAATGACCGGAATATCATAAAGCAGAGGGATTTTTTGATAGTATAAAGGTTCAGGAATTTTGTCGGTCTGCCCTGCCCCATACCAGGCTTTTACCAAATAAACGCCAAGTCCCAATGCTAAAAAGTTTATGGCTACTCCGCTCACAACATGATCCGCCCGGAATGTGATGGAGGCTACTGCATGAATCAGTGAGAACAATCCGCCAATTCCCATCGCGACAAGCAGCGCAACCCATGGGGTGGAGGCTCCAAATGCAGAAGCAAATGTGATATTAAAGACCACGGCTGAAAAAGCACCGATTACCATTAACCCTTCTAGTCCGATGTTTACTACTCCCGAACGCTCTGAAAACACACCGCCAAGCGCTGTAAATATAAGCGGGGCTGAAGCAAACAGCATGGATTTTACCAAGATTTCAATTGCTGAGAGGATATCCATTATTGAGCCCCTTTCTTAAAGCGCTGCAGCAAGTATGCAATAATATAGCTTGAAGCAACGAAGAAAATAATAATTGCGATAACAATCTCCACAAGTTCAGTTGGAACTCCGGATTCAAGCGGCATAATGAGAGCTCCCTGTTTTAAAATTCCAAATAAAGCAGCCGCCAGGACAACTCCAATTGCAATATTACCGCCTAAAAGCGCTACTGCAATTCCGTCAAAGCCTACACCTGAAAATGCTCCGTGAATAAATCCGTACCCGAATGTTCCAAGTCCTTCCATTGCTCCTCCAAGACCTGCAAAAGCTCCGGAAATAACCATGGAAAGTACAATATTTCGATTTACATTCATGCCGGCATACTCCGAAGCATTTTGATTAAAACCAACTGAACGCAATTCGAATCCTGTGGATGTTTTTTCTAAAATGATAAAATAAATAATAGCTCCCGCAAGTGCAATAAATATTCCGTAATGCATTGTGGAAAATTCAGTAAGCGCTTCAAAAAAAGGTGATTTTAATGAAGCTGATTCCGGAACACGGTCTGTTGTGTTCTGTTCATCTGAAATAACATATCGAACAAGATAGTTTACTAGATGAAGTGCGATGTAATTCATCATGATGGTGACAATTACTTCATGAACACGAAGACGTGCTTTTAGGATTCCCGGTACAAATGCCCAGAGAGCTCCCGCAATGGCCCCGGCAGCTACTGCCAATGGAAGATGGATGATCTTCGGCAGATCAAAAGCCAACCCTACCCACACAGAAGCAATCCATCCTACAAGAAGCTGTCCTTCAACACCAATATTGAATAAACCGGTTCTGAAAGCAAAGGCTACTGCTAACCCTGCAAAAATATATGGGGTAATTTGCCTGATCGTTTCTCCGATGTAGAAAGTATCACCCAATGAGCCTTTTAAAAGTGCTCCATAGCCCTCGATCGGGTTGTAACCGGACGCTATCATAACAACAGCGCCAATTAACAGCCCCAGCGCCACTGAAATAACCGGAATTAAAATT
Organism: Jeotgalibacillus proteolyticus; assembly: GCF_050107735.1. Taxonomy (GTDB): domain Bacteria; phylum Bacillota; class Bacilli; order Bacillales; family Jeotgalibacillaceae; genus Jeotgalibacillus; species Jeotgalibacillus proteolyticus_A. The sequence continues at coordinate 297,948 of NZ_JBNILO010000002.1, read as the reverse complement.
GTTTGGGCACGACTAAACATCCTTCTTCTCACCTGCTTCCTTTTTCTTAGAGCCCGCCATCAGTAAGCCCAGTTCCTGCTCGGACGTTTCTTTAGGATCGACGGTGGCGATAATATTCCCTTCATAAATGACGGCAATTTTATCACTAACATTCATAATCTCTTCCAGTTCAAATGATAAGAGTAAGACAGCTTTCCCTTTATCCCTCTGATCAATTAAGCGCTGATGAATAAATTCAATGGCCCCCACATCGAGTCCTCTTGTCGGCTGGGCAGCAATCAGAAGATCAGGATCCCTGTCTATTTCGCGGCCGATAATTGCTTTTTGCTGGTTCCCCCCAGATAAAGCTCTCGCCTGTGTGTATTCAGAAGGAGTTCTTACATCAAATTCCTTAATCAATTTCTTTGCCTGTTTATTAATCTCTTTATTGTTCAGCATACTCATTTTTGAATAAGGCTGCTGGTAATAGGTTTGCAGAACCATGTTGTCTCCAATTGGAAAATCAAGCACCAAACCATGCTTATGCCTATCCTGAGGAATATGACCTACTCCAGCTTCAGTAATCTTTCTTGTTTTAAGAGATGACAGTTCTTTCCCGTTTAATTTAATGGAGCCAGAAGCAATTTTTCTTAGACCTGTGATGGCTTCAATCAGTTCCGACTGCCCATTTCCGTCTACCCCTGCAATCCCCACAATTTCACCTGACCGGACGGATAACTCAAGATCTCTAACTGCTTTAACTCCTCGTGTGTCTTTTACATTCAGCCCTTTAATATCAAGAACTACTTCTTTTGGCACCGCAGTCGTTTTTTCTGTCGTGAAAACGACTTCCCTTCCTACCATTAGACTGGCGAGCTGAGTCGGCGTAGCTCCTTCAACATCCAATGTGTTGATGCCAACTCCCTTGCGGATGACTGTCACCCTGTCACAAACAGCAATAATTTCTTTAAGCTTATGGGTAATTAAAATAATAGACTTTCCTTCTGCAATCAGTGTTTTGAAAATTTGCATCAACTCTTTTATTTCCTGTGGAGTCAAGACAGCAGTCGGTTCATCAAATATTAGAATTTCAGCACCACGATAAAGCGTTTTTAATATTTCTGCTCTTTGCTGCATACCGACTGATATGTCTGCAATTTTTGCTTTTGGATCTACGCTGAGGCCATATCGGTCAGAAATCTCCTGAACCTCTTTTTCAGCTTTTTTCATGTCTATGGACAGACCCTTTTTAGGTTCAGATCCCAGCACGATATTTTCAGTCACTGTAAAGGTATCGACTAACATAAAATGCTGATGGACCATTCCAATTCCTAGATCATTCGCTATGTTTGGGCTTGTTATATTAACTTTTTCACCTTTCACTTTTATTTCGCCTTTTTCAGGCTGATAAAGGCCAAAAAGCACATTCATTAACGTAGATTTACCTGCTCCATTTTCTCCAAGCAACGCATGTATTTCCCCTTTTCTTAATTGAAGCGTGATATTATCATTCGCAACAATTCCCGGGAACTCTTTGCGGATGTTCAGCATTTCAATAACATAATCCACCCGTACCCACTCCTTTTAATGCCTTTAGACTCAGTTGTCAGTTGATTGATGTCAGACTTCACGAGTTAAAAGACGCTATAAAAATACTAAATGAAAACAAGAAATTGCATCCGGTTTTCAGTTAAAATTTTTACCTTTATTAGATTTGATTCGAAAAAAAAAGGAATTTCAGGCCGGAAAACCGGCCTTCCATTCCTATATTATTTTCATATTACTCAAGAGTAGATGGCACTTCAATTTCACCATCAAGAATTTGCTGCTGATAGCTTTCAATTTCATCTAAGACTTCCTGAGATAAGTTATCTTGAGTTTCAGCAATAGAAATTCCATTTTCTTCTATTCCATATTCAATAACTTCTCCGCCAGGGAAATCTCCGTCCATTGCGCGCTTAGAAATATCCTGAACAGCAATATCAACACGCTTAACCATTGATGTTAACGTAACGTTTAGTTCTTCACCGTCAGCAGTAAGCACTCCTTCAGCTGACTGATCACGGTCAACACCGATAACCCATACCTGACGATCAGGATCCTGTTGTTTCAGGTTTTTCGCTTCTGTAAATACGCCATTTCCAGTTCCGCCCGCAGCATGATAAATCACGTCTGCTCCTGCACCGTACATTGCTGCAGCCATTTGCTGTCCGCGCGAAGCATTATTAAAATCTCCAGCAAACTGGATATCTACTTCAGCGTCAGGATTAACTGCTTCAACACCCGCTTGGAATCCTGCAGCAAATTTATTAATAAGGTCAGATTCCACGCCGCCCACAAATCCGATTTTATCAGATTCTGTTGTAAGGCCTGCCGCTACTCCAACCAGGAATGATCCTTCATGTTCTTTAAAGGTAATGGAAGCTACATTGTCGCCTTCAGCTACTGAATCTACAATCGCAAAATTTGTGTCCTGCTGCTGAGCTGCTACTTGTTCAATCGCTTCTGTTAATAGAAAACCGATTCCAAAAACAACATCAAAGTCATTACGTGCTGCAGTATTAATATTTGTTACATAATCAGCATCATTATTCGATTGGAAGTAATTGTATCCATCCGTACCTTCTTCAAGACCGTTCTCTTCCCCAAATGCCTGCAAACCTTCCCAGGCAGATTGGTTAAAGGATTTGTCATCAACTCCGCCGGTATCCGTTACCATTGATACTGTAAAATCGCCTGCTGCTTCAGTGCCGCCTGCATTTGACTCGCCGGATGTATCTTCGCTGTCATCTGCACCGCATGCCCCAAGAACTGTGCCTGCTGCAAGAACCATAGATAGTGCCAAACCAAATTTACGCTTTTTCACTTACCGTTACCCCCTAGATGATTTTTCGTGTATTAGTAGGAATGCCGTATGCATTATACACGCTTTCGAACGACGTGAAAGTTGAACCTGTCTGCTCTGAAATAATTTAAAGAATACAGGATCGGTTCATCTTTATCGTCAAAGTGAAGCTGCTTTAAAACAAGAAGTGCTGTTTCAGGCTCACATTCGAGAATCGGAGATATTTTTTCATGATACCCCACCGGCTCTATATGAGTGACAGCGTGTGAAATAAAATGATCGCCGTTTTCCTCTAATAAAGAAAACATCGAACCGTCTTTATGGGTAAAGGACGAAGGCATTAAAGCTGCCGGCACTTTATCCACGCAGTAGACCACGGGATCTCCATTCGCAGTTCTTACACGTTCAATTACAGTCATCTCTTCTTCAGCCGTTTTTAAAAAACGGGACCGGTCTTCATCCGTCGGACTCTGATTAGTCGAGCTTAAGAAAATTGTACCGGGTTCCATTCCTGCCATTTTAATCATATCCGTCACGCTGTATAGCTGCTCAATACCGGAAGTAAAAAGCGGCTTGGCATTCACAAATGTGCCTACTCCGTGGCGGCGTACGATTCGGTTCTCTTCCTCCAGGATGCGCAGTGCTTCTCTTAATGTCGCACGGCTGATTCCCAGCTGCCGAGAAAGTTCAAATTCAGAAGGAAGACGTTCTTTTTCTTTATACACTCCCTTATCGATGTCTCGTTTCAGACGATCGATCACCTGGAGATAAAGGTGCCTATTATCAGTTTTAATCGTCATAAATGGAACCACCACCAAACTCTTTTAAGACATCAGACATCTGATGTATTTCATTCCTACTAATCGAAAATACTATAACACTTTTCGAAATGAAAAGGAATAGCTTTGTAGATTTTTGTCGTTAAATATTTCGATTTAATTACAGGAATATTAATAAATCATCAAAATATGTCTTTTTTTGAGCAGTTAAGCCCTTTCAAAATCCATTATTTTCAATTTAAATAATGATTTTACTTTACACGATTTTAACAATTCAATCTTGTAATCGTTATCAATAGTATAACCTAATTGTTGATAACTTCTTTAAAGGTCAGACATCAAATGTCTTTTCTTCTGCATAATCTCCTATATTTAGGAATGATAAATCGGAATTAGGATATTTATTAGTAACTAGCAGTATGTAGGTAGATGAAGATAAAAAATATAACAGTTGGTTTTTGTTCAACAGTTTCTTTATGGCAGTTTTTTAGTTTTTCTTTTTTCCTAAAGGAATAGTTGAAGCAAAAGAAGAATATGAAAAAATATTGAGGAAACAAATATCACATCAGTTAAAATTAAGAGGGCTAAATTTTTTCAACAAATTAAAATAGAATTGATATCAAAAGGGTGCCATTATAAGGGTTAAGTGGTTTTTATTGCACTCTAACGACGATAAAACCGTCGAGATAAAAATTAAATTTTGTAAGGTGAATTAAATGAAAGTTTAGTGATAAAAGATATAGTAAAAATAGTTAACTAAATCGCTGAGAAAAATAACCTGGGGGAATTTTCAGTAAAAGTAGTGTAAGAAAGAGGCTGTGACAAAACTAAAAAAATTTAAAGACTGTAGAAGTATTTAGCAATAGTTAGAGCAGAGGAGAGTGTAGCGGAAGGTGGCGACTGCAGGATTTGACGGCAGGCTGAGACTTTACAGGGCAAGGCCCTGGAAAGTCTCAGCGCCGTCCCTGCGGAAAGCGTCCGCCTGAAGCGCAGTGAACCGGTCGTAGAGCTTGAGACACTTTTGTTCCAAGCTCTTATTAAAATGTATGAATAGTTATTTGTATCTAACGGTTATACCTGACTGCTGTCTTCGGCTTGTTTTGAAACCAGAACAGTCCGGGGTTTGCTCCCTTCATATGGACCAACGATTCCACGCTGTTCCATAGCATCTATCAATCTTGCTGCTCTGGTGTAGCCGACGCGGAACCTTCTTTGAAGCATGGATACGGAAGCTGTCTGCATGTCGACAATGAGCGCTACTGCTTCATCAAACAACTCATCTTCTACATCGTTTACAGCAGTTTCAGGGACATCATCGGGGATCATTTCATCCTGGTATTGTGCTTTTTGCTGTTCAATTACAAAATTCACAACATCCTCAACCTCCTGATCGCTTAAGAAAGCCCCCTGTACACGAACAGGTTTATTAGCACCAATCGGCATAAACAGCATGTCACCTCGACCAAGCAGTTTTTCAGCACCGCCGGAATCTAATATAGTACGGGAATCAATCTGAGACGAAACCGCAAATGCAATCCTAGACGGGATGTTCGCTTTGATCACGCCTGTAATAACGTCTACAGAAGGTCGCTGCGTAGCAATGATCAAATGGATGCCTGCAGCCCGAGCCATCTGCGCCAGTCTGGTGATTGCATCTTCCACATCATTTGACGCGACCATCATTAAATCTGCAAGCTCATCTACAATAACAACAATATAAGGCAACTGTGGCTGCTTTTCTTCATTGTTGTCATTAAACTTCCGTACATGTTCGTTATAGCCTTCTATATTTCTCGTTCCCGTATGAGAAAACAAATCATATCTTCTTTCCATCTCACTGACCACTTTTTTCAAAGCCTGCGAAGCCTTTTTAGGATCTGTTACAACAGGTGCAAGCAAATGCGGAACTCCATTGTATACATTGAGCTCAACCATTTTTGGATCAATCATCATCAGCTTTACTTCATGTGGTTTGGTTCTCATTAAAATAGAAATGATAATCCCATTGATGCAAACACTTTTTCCGCTTCCGGTCGCACCCGCTACAAGAAGGTGAGGCATTTTATTGAGTTCAGCTACTACAGCTTCCCCTGTGATATCTCTTCCCAGTCCAATCAGCAGTTTTGCAGCATCACGATCTTTTCCCTGTGCTTCTAATACTTCTCGTAAAGAAACCATTGCCACTTCAGAATTCGGCACTTCAATCCCTATGGCAGATTTCCCGGGAATCGGCGCTTCAATGCGTATATCTTTTGCTGCTAAAGCCAGAGCCAGATCGTCATTTAAATTAACAATCTTGCTTACTTTAACGCCCACATCTGGATGAACCTCATATTTTGTCACAGCCGGTCCAAGGTGAACCTGTGTAACCTTAGCCCTTACTCCAAAGCTTTGAAACGTTTTTTCAAGCTTGGAGGCGTTCCGCTGAATGGCTTTGTATTCATTGCTTTGGTCTGCATGAGGCGGGACGGAAAGCAAGTCCATACTTGGCAGAATATAATCTTTATTTTCAATTTCAGCAACGCCTGCTGCAGCTTGGGCTAATTTTTCAATGTCTATTTCCTCCGTTGTTTGTTCAGGCTCTTGTTCAGTCTTGACTTGCTGAGGTTTGTTTTGTTCAGGTAGTGCAACTTTTTCAGAAAAGCTGGAAATTAAAGGTTCAAATGAATCTTCATCTCTCGGAAGAATAACCTGTTCCTCATGGTCTGTTTCAAGAGGCTCTTCTTTTCTTTTATCAGGCGCTTTCCCGCTTCTTCTGGCAATTTGTTCCGCCTTTTTTTGTTCCTTCTTCTGGTTTCTTTTTTCAGTAAGATCTGATTGAACCGACTGCCACATTTCTTTGCACCAGCTGAAAAGAAATGCTCCAGCTGTTTTAATGACAGCTCCGAGCGATCGGTTTGACATCATAATGAGTCCGGCGATTAAAATAGCTATTGCCGCAATTTTTGCTCCTGTGGATGCAAACAGATAATGGAAGACTGCATAAAGGAGAGCCCCTGTCATTCCTGCACCAACATTGGTCGTTTCGTTTTTGATCAATTCTTCATGCGTTTCTTTAAAAGCACTAAATGACTGTAACAACCCTTCCTCAGCGAGCTGATCAAAAAACAGTACATGAGCAAAAAGAAAAATGCTAACGAGCACCAGTAAGATCCCCGTCGTAATTCTGTGAGTCAAATCGGGCACTGTACGATAAATCATTAAGTAAAATGAAAAAGCTATAATGGAAACCGGCAGCAGCAGCTGAAAATTACCCAATAGATAGGTAGAGGCGGTGGTCAGCAAACTGCCTACAGGTCCAAGTTTAAAAATAGTAATTAATGAGAGCGCAATCAGTCCGACCCCCATTAATTCATAGGCCAGAGGGGTCGTTTTCTTTTTGTTTTTCTGCCCTTTAGAAGATGTCCGTTTTTGCTTAGTGGACGGTTTCGGCTTTGTGGCCGCCATATTATCACCTGCTGTCTATAAATTGAAAAAGAAAGCAGACAATGATGCCTGCCTGCTTTTCTTTGTCTTAGAAGATGTTTACGTCTGTCTTCATGTATTAAACTTCCATGATTATTGGGAGAATCATTGGTCTTCTTTTTGTTTTCGTATACAAAAGATGATTTAATGAATCGCGGATTTCCTGCTTGATGCTCGACCAGTCAAAGGTGCGATTTTCAACATTTTTTTCAACGATGTTTCGCACGAGCACAGTAGATTCATCCATTAATTTTTCAGATTCGCGCACATAAACAAATCCTCTCGAGATTACCTCAGGACCAGCAGCAATGGATTTAGTTTTCCTGTTGAGTGTGACAACCACAAGCAAAACACCGTCTTGTGACAGCAATCTGCGGTCACGAAGTACAATATTTCCTACATCGCCGACTCCTTTGCCGTCGATTAACACATTGCCTGTTTGAACTCTGCCGCTCATTTTCATTTTGCCGCCAGCGTATTCAACGATATCACCTTTATCAGCAATAAAAATATTTGATCTTGGAACACTGGTTTCCTCAGCAATTCTGGCATGCGTTATAAGATGTCTGTACTCACCCTGAATCGGCACAAAATATCTTGGTTTCATTAAATTAATCATCATTTTCAAATCTTCCTGGCTGCCATGCCCTGAAACATGTACATTTTTGCTTGCTGTTAAAACATTCGCGCCCGCTCTTGCCAATTCGTTAACAGACCGGTACAGAAATACTTCCATACCAGGAGAAGGTGTGAATGTAATTAAGACGGTATCGCCTTCCTGTATGTTTACCACTTCATGTGTCTGATTCGCCATGCTTTGCATGACTTTAAAAGGCTCATCATGGGTGCCTGAAAGAATGATTACGATTTCATCATCCTGGTACTCGTTAATCTGGTTTGGTTCAATCCGGGTTTTATCATCATATGTCAAGAATTCAAGACGGGAAGCGACGTTTACTACTTTTTCAACTGCTTCGCCAATCACCGCCACTTTTCTTCCTGCTTTTTTGGCAACATCAAAAACCTGCTGAATACGAATCAGATTGGACGCATAACATGTAACAATAATTCTTCCTTTTGCTTTGTTAAAGCTGGACGAAACATGATTTTCCACGACTGACTCAGAAATCGTGTGTCCCGGTCTTTCAGCTTCTGTGCTGTCGGATAAAAGAGCAAACACTCCCTTTTCACCAAGCTTAGCCATTTTCCCTATGTTTGAAGCATATCCGCCTTTTGCTGACTGATCAAATTTAAATTCACCTGTGTGAACGATTGCCCCTTCAGATGTATGAATGGCAATTCCCAATGAATCAGGGATGCTGTGTGTGGTTTGAAAGAAAGTAACATTTACCGTGTCAAACTTCATATTGCTTTTTTCATGCACAATAAAAAACTTGACTCTTTCCTTAAATCCATATTCATTAAGCCCTGCTTTAGCAAGTGCAACAGTGAGTTTTGATCCGTATACTGGCGCCTTTACTTTTTCCAGCAGGTAGGGCAAAGAACCGATCGCATCATCATGCCCGTGCGTTAGAAAGATCGCTTTCACTCTTTCTTTGTTAGATTCAAGATAATTAAAATCCGGAATCACGATATCGATGCCGTACATCTCTTCTTCAGGGAACATAAGTCCCGAATCTATAATGAACAGATCATCATCTACTTCAATTACATACATATTTTTACCGATTTCGCCTACTCCACCCAGTGGAATAATTCTTATCTTTTCATTTATTACTTTAGACAATCCCATTTCCTCCTATATCTCTTTTTCCCGTTCTTTCAACAGTTGTGTTCATTATACTCGATCCTTACCAAACTGTACACGTTATTTGTCAGTGTTTACGTTCCGCTGCCTTTTTAATCTCCTGCTATGTATAAAGAAAAACATCTGAGGGGATTTGGCCACCCTCAGATGAGTTGGATTATTTTAATAAATTTACTTGATTATGAAATTTTTCTACCGCAGTTCTCAATTGTTCTTTTTCGCTTGAAGAAAGAGGTACTAGCGGAAGCCTCAAGCCCCCGCAGGAGATGCCTTTATCCTCTAACGCTACTTTAACCGGTGCAGGATTAGGCTGAGCAAAAAGAGATCGTATCAGCGGAAGCAGCTGCTGATGCAGAATGGCTGCTTCCTGCAAACGGCCTTCATTAAACGCCTTTACCATTCTTTGCATTTCATTTCCTGCAATATGAGAAGCGACTGATACTACCCCATGCCCTCCGACAGCAAGCAGTGGAAGAGTTAACCCGTCATCCCCGCTGTATACGAGAAAGTCTTTTTCTGTCTTTGATAAAATTTCAGTCATCTGATCGATATCACCACTCGCTTCTTTTACCGATGTGATATTCTCGATTTTAGATAATCGAACGATTGTCTCAGGCAGAATATTCACAGCTGATCTTCCTGGAATATTGTAAATCATAACAGGAACGTCTACAGCATTTGCAACTGCTGCAAAGTGCTGATAAAGTCCCTCCTGACTTGGTTTGCTGTAATAAGGCGCTACAAGCATTATGGCATCTGCTCCTGCCTGCACCGCTTTAATCGACAGATCAATCGAACCTTGAGTATTATTGCTTCCGGTTCCCGCAATAACAGGAACTCTTCCATCTGCTATAGCAGCAGTGTATTCAAATAAACTGACTTTTTCATCATTTGATAAAGTAGGTGACTCCCCCGTTGTGCCTCCAACGACCAATGAATCAGAGCCGTTTTCTATAAGGTAGTTGATTAATGCAGCTGTTCGTTCAAAATCAATAGTTCCATCCTTTCCAAAAGGGGTAACCATTGCGGTGGAAACACGTCCGAAATCCATTTTTTTCACTCCTGTAAGCTTTTAGTACGTGCTGGTTTTGAGTTTGTATTAAATATAAACTGCTCATGTAACTTTTTTTGAGCATGATCTGCGTACTTTTCGTCAACAAGAACCCAGAATGTCATGTGACTGTCTGCAGTTTGAAGGATTCTGATTTTTTCTTTTGCGAGCGTTGTGACGATGGTAGAAGTGATACCGGGTTTTCCTTTCATCCCTTCACCAATTAAAGCAATTTTAGCTACGTGATCAATCACTTCAGGATGAAAACCCTCGTTCTCCAGAAGCGTTTGAACATATTGAACATTTTGAGATTCAATGGTAAACCGGACTTCATGAGGATGAATGGAGATTAAATCCACACTGATCTCCTGCTGTGCAACGAGCTGAAAAATCCGATCGTAGTCAAATGCAGAGACCCTGATTTGAGCTAAATTTTTTATGGCGGATATAGATTGTATATCCCTGCTTATATGGTGTACGGATTGTTTTCCGACCCAGGTGCCGTTTTCCCCTATAAGCGGGCCTACCCACATTGGAATTTTGTAGCGTTTTGCCCATTCCACTGCATTAGGATGAATGACTTTTGCTCCCTGATAAGCGATATGACTGGCTTCGTCGTAGGAAATATACTGAAGAGTCGAAGGGTCATCCACAACTGTAGGATCACCGCTCATCACTCCTTCAACATCTGTATAAATAAAAACTGCATCTGCTTTCACACTGCATGCAAGGGCTGAAGCAGTGGTGTCGCTTCCTCCTCTTCCAAGTGTGGAGATACGGCCGTTTTTTGTAATGCCCTGAAATCCTGTGACAACCACCACATCGACTTCTTTAAAAGCTTGATAAAAAGGATCGCCGCTTACTTTGTTAATTGTAGCATGCCTGTAATTATTGTCGGTAATAATTTGAGCTTCTCTCCCCGTCATGATTTGCGACGGGATTCCTTTTGAGGCCAAATCGTGTGAAAATACAGCAGCAGATATAACCTCACCGCATGATAGAAGCAAAGACTGCTGCTCTGGAGGAATTAGTATATTCTTATTTTCAGAGATTAGCGAAAGCAGTGTGTCTGTTGAATAGGGATCGCCCATACGGCCTTGCGCCGAGACGACTACAATTGATTTGAGACCCTTTTCGACGGCTTTTTCAACATGACTTACAGCTGCTGCTCTTAACGCTTTGGAAGTTAATGAACTTCCTCCAAATTTCTGAACGACAATATTCAATGCAGAACTCCTCGCTTTCCTGCAGCGTGAGGAGATTTTAGGTTAAACGAGTTTTAGCTTAACTAAGCTTTCAGCAATTTGTACGGAATTCCACGCTGCGCCTTTAAGTAAATTATCTGATACGATCCACATATGAAAGCCGTTTTCTTCATCCAGATCTTTTCGCACGCGTCCAACAAACACTTCGAGCTTGCCTGCTGCCGTACTTGGCATTGGGTAAAGCTGTTCATCAGGAGAATCCTGAAGGACTACGCCTGGCGCCTGCTTTAAAAGCTGCTGAATATCCGCTGCCGTTTTGCCGCTTTCATCCACTTCAATGTAAACTGATTCAGAATGTCCCGTTTCAACCGGCAGACGCACGCATGTAGCAGAAACTTTAAGTTTAGGCATATGCATGATTTTTTTTGTTTCATTAATCATTTTCATTTCCTCAAAAGTAAAGCCATTCCCATCAAAGTTATCGATTTGGGGAACTGCATTAAATGCAATCGGATAATGACGGTCTGCTCCTTTAACAGGGAGGATCCTGGCTTCTGCTTCACCGCCGTTTAAAATGGTTCTTGACTGTTCTTTCATTTCATCAATTGCATTAATTCCAGCTCCTGAAACCGCCTGGTAAGTGGAAACGACAACCTTTTTCAAACCAAGCGCCTGCCGAATCGGCTCTAAAGCAGCGACCATCTGGATGGTTGAACAATTTGGATTTGCTATAATCCCTTTATGCTGAACAAGATCGGCTTCATTTACTTCGGGTACAACAAGCGGCACTCCTTCTTCCATTCGAAATGCACTGGTATTGTCGATAACAATTGCACCGTGTTTAACTGCAGCAGGCGCAAGTTCTTTAGAAACGCTTCCCCCTGCAGAAAACAAGGCGATATCCACACCGCTGAATTTTTCGGGAGCTGCTTCCTGTATAATAATTTCCTTACCTTTAAATGTAAGTGACTGACCTGCTGACCTTGCAGAGGATAGTAATGTTAATTTTTCTATTGGAAATTGGCGCTGCTCTAAAATAGCCAGCATCTGCGTGCCAACTGCTCCTGTTGCTCCGACGATTGCTACATGATATCCCTGTGCTTTCACGTTGAATCCCTCCTGCTTACATCCATTGACGCATTAGACAGATAAAGCGTAAATGTGTAATTTCGTAGAATACATTGTATCACTTTCTGTCTAATATTCTCAATCTCTTTTATTCTGCAGATCTCATTTTTAACACCGGCTGCACCTGTTTTCCCTCTATAGCGGCTAAAATAGTTTCAGATATATCCTCCATATGAGCAACTAATGAATTGGGTTTATTGATCGGATCGTCCTGGCCGTAGGGCACAAAATAAATATTTTTCGTTGCCATCAATTTCATGATGTTAACCCCGTTCAACCCTAAGCCATCATTGGTTGAAATTCCGATGACTACAGGCTTTCCATTACGCAATGTAGCTTTGGCCGCCATCAAAACCGGAGAATCAGTTAATGCATTCGCAAGCTTGCTCAGTGAATTTCCTGTTAAAGGAGCAATCACCATACAGTCTACAGGGATTTTGGGTCCCATAGGCTCTGCATCTACAATGGTCCGGATGCTTTTACACTGTGTCACTTCTTCAATTCTTTTAATCCATTCTTCCCCTTCACCAAATCGGGTATTTGTCTGCTGCATGGTCATACTCACCACAGGCTGAACTTCAGCACCCAGTGCCACCAGTTTCTCTATTTGGGGGAAAACCTCATGATACGTACAATGCGAGCCAGTTAAACCAAATCCAATTCTTTTTCCTTTAAAGGTCATGATTGTCCTCCTAATGTAAGACTTTTATTTTGAACTTATCCGTTCGATTATAGAGGAAGCCAGAATAAGACCTGCTGTTTTTGGTGCAATAATTCCTGGAAGACTTGGCGCATCAATGTATCGCAAGCCCAGTGATTCTGCTGTTTGGGAACTGATTGCTTTTGGTCCTGATGCTAATTCTATGACGAGGCAATGATGGGAAACCTGATTTAAAACGTCCTCGGAAAATACAGTATCTGACGGTATGGTATTGATCCAGGCATCGAGCGTACCCATTCTGCTGTGAATCATGTCCAGATCAACGGGCTCTATACTCATTTCACTCATTCTTGCTTTTTCAGAACTGCTGGTCGTTCCTCCAAGAACAGAAGCCCCAAGCGATTTTAACCGGTTCGCTATTGTCATGCCAATTCGCCCAAATCCCGTCACAAGAATGGTTGACCCATGTATGGTGTGATCGGTATGCTGTAAAAGCAGCCATAGGACTCCTTCTGCAGTTGGAATGGAATTTAAAATGGCAATCTGGTCTTCGTCCATTAAGTAAACAACCGGCCTTTTAAGCTGTTCAAGCCAAACTGTGGGAATTCCTGAAAACAGCAGGCATGAAGTTTTCAGCCTTTTAAAACATTCAATGTCCAATGTCACAGGTTTACTTGAAAACGAAGAGCGGACAGCACCTTCTTCTCCCACACCGCTTACGGGAAAAACAATGGCATCCAGCTCTTCATACGGTAATTCATGGCTATCCATTTTGGTAAATCCGGGTTCTGTTAATGCCAGTTGATCAAAGCCAACTACATACAGATTCGCCCCACACAACTGACAATGGTGAGCGATCTCCTTCTGTCTTGCATCTCCACCAACAATAGCTATATTGCAGCCATCTAAGCTTGACGTATTTGTCATCCAGCTCACTCATTTCACTGTTCTTCTTTCTGTTCTATTGTATGTAACACTCCTTTCGACTGTGACGATCCATCCGTTTCCTCCTGATCAATCAAAATCATTTCTTCGCCAATGGTTTTAATGTATTTCCACGGTATTGCCAGCTCTTTAGGCGATTTCGAAAATGCTGTCCATCTTCCAACAGGTACAACTACAGCTTCAACCGCACCTGTCACAGGGTTAAATTCCACATCTGTTTCGCCAAGAATGCCCATTCTCTCGGCCCGCTGAATATGAATGATTTCCTTGCCGCTAAGTTCGCTTAATTTCATTTTTTCCACACTCCTTTAACGTCATTGTATGAAAAAAAAACCCTAAGATGAGCAATCATCTCAGGGTCATTATTTACCTTGCTAAATTTTACATCAAGCGAAGGATTTAGGCTTAATTTCATTAGGGGAAACAAGGGACACTGCAAAGTTATCGGTTAAAACATTTTCTGCAATAGTTTTAACAGAGTCTAACGTAACCCCATCAATCCGCTCAATGACTTCATCCATTGTGCGGTGGTAGCCGAGCATTAATTCATTTTTACCGTTTCTGCTCATTCTTGCATTCGTACTTTCAAGACCAAGCATTAAATTGCCTTTAAGCTGTTCTTTCGCATAAAGCAGTTCCTTTGCGGTCATTCCTTTATCTTTAAAGGTGGCTAAAGTGGACTGAATCGTCTCATAAAGCGAATCCAGCTGTTCCGCTCCGGTTCCCGCATAAACCGTCAGCATTCCGCTGTCCTTGTGAGCAGAATGGTAGGAAAAGACGGAATAAGCCAGACCTCTCTCTTCTCTTACTTCCTGAAACAAACGCGAAGACATGCTTCCACCAAGAACGTTATTCATCACAATTAAACTGTAGCTGTCTTTGTCTCCAAGCGGCAGCCCGTTAAAACCAAAACATAGATGAGCCTGCTCTGTATCCTTTTTCTTCATTAATTGCTGATCGTAAAAAACAGGAACTTCAAGATCTTCTTTTCCTGAAGAAAGATTTTTATATTTGCCAAATAAATCTTCAACTTCTTTAATGAAGGATTCGTCTACGTTTCCTGCGACTGAAACTACCACCTGATCAGGAGAATACATCTTATCTACATACTGGTTCAGCTTATCTCGATCAAAGGACCGGATCGTATCCTCCGTACCCAGAATTGGATATCCTAGAGGATGCTTTTGATACACTGCTTCCCCTAATAAATCGTGAACAATATCATCAGGCGTATCTTCATACATTTTAATTTCTTCAAGCACTACATTTTTTTCTTTTTCAAGCTCCGTTTCGTCAAAGGCAGAATTAAAAAACATATCTCCTAAAACGTGTAAGGCATGTGATGCATGGTTATCCATGACTTTAGCGTAATAGCAGGTATATTCTTTGGACGTAAACGCATTGACTTGTCCACCTATACTATCGAATGCTTCAGCAATTTGCCTGGCAGTCCGTTCTTTCGTTCCTTTAAAAAGCATATGCTCTAAGAAATGAGAGATTCCATTGTTCTCTTCATTCTCATATCGGGACCCAGCTCCTATCCAGACTCCAACTGCAACTGAGCGTACAGTAGGAATTTGTTCCAGCACAATGCGCAGGCCGTTTGGGCACGTATGGCGAGTAATCATAAAAACATCTCCTATTGTAAAATACGGTGTCGCTATAAAAGAGCAACTACATTAAAAAACCTACCTTCCATAATACTATGTTTGGCTTGGAATTTCATTGTTTTTGTATTATAATCAACAATTTTATCGCATTTATGGTAAAAAAACCGATTAAAGGCTTATCCCTTAATCGGTTATAAAGAGTATTTAATTACTTTCTTTTGCTTTTTCTTCTTTTTCACGCTTTTCCTTGATAACTGCTTTATGGGATAGATTTACCCGGCCCTGGTTATCAATTTCAGTTACTTTAACTTCTAATTGATCACCGAGTGAAATCACATCTTCAACTTTGTTTGTACGTGCTTCCTGCAATTCAGAAATATGCACAAGTCCATCTTTTCCGCTGAAAATTTCAACGAACGCACCGAATTTTTCAATTCGCTTTACTTTTCCAAGATATACTTGACCAATTACAGCTTCACGTACCATATTCTCGATAATTTCTTTCGCTTTCGCGTTTTTCGATGAATCGGTAGAAGAAATAAAGACAGTTCCGTCTTGTTCAATATCAATTTTAACGCCGGTCTCTTCAATTATTTTATTAATATGCTTACCGCTAGGTCCTATGACATCACGGATTTTATCCGGATTAATCGTAAGCTGAATAATTTTAGGAGCATAGTCAGAAAGCTCAGATCTCGGTTCCTGGATGGTCGCAACCATCGATTCTAAAATATGAAGTCTTCCTTCTTTTGCCTGCAAAAGGGCTTCCTCTAAAATCTCACGAGTCAGTCCGTCAATTTTAATATCCATTTGAAGGGCAGTCACCCCTTTTGCTGTACCTGCAACTTTAAAGTCCATATCACCAAGATGATCTTCCATTCCCTGAATATCTGTCAGGATGGTGTAGTCATCACCTGATTTAACAAGTCCCATAGCAATACCTGCTACTGGTGCTTTTAACGGAACACCGGCATCCATCATTGCAAGCGTACTTGCACAAATACTCGCTTGTGAAGTAGATCCGTTTGATTCAAGCACTTCAGATACAAGACGAATGGTATAAGGGAAATCTTTTTCGTCTGGCAGAACCTTTTCAAGTGCCCGCTCACCGAGAGCACCGTGACCAATTTCCCGGCGACCCGGTCCTCTGATTGGTCCAGTTTCACCTACGCTGAATAATGGGAAATTATAATGATGCATAAAACGCTTAGATTCTTCTATTCCCAAGCCGTCTATAATCTGAACGTCTCCAAGAGCTCCAAGAGTCGCAATGCTCAATGCCTGCGTCTGGCCTCGTGTAAATAATCCAGAACCATGTGTTCTAGGCAAAACGCCTACTTCTGAAGACAGGGCACGTATCTGTTCCGGATTTCTTCCGTCCGGCCGTATTTTATCTTGTGTAATCTGACGGCGCACTTCTTCTTTCACCATCTTATCCAAAGCTTTTTTCACTTCTTTGATTACAGCTTCGTCCGCTTCTTCTTCCGCATAAAGAGCAAGAATCTCGTTTTTAACTGCTGAGATAGCTTCATCGCGAGCCTGTTTTTCCTGCGTTTGAACTGCATCAGCCATTTTACCTGCTGCTTCCTGTTCTACACGTGCAACAATTTCTTCATCAAGGCTTGCTAAAACGATTTCCCGTTTTTCTTTCCCAGCCGCTGCTACAATTTCTTCCTGAAACTTGATCAGACGCTTAATTTCTTCGTGGCCGAACATGATCGCTTCAAGCATCGTTTCTTCTGGAATCTCATATGCTCCAGCTTCTACCATATTTATCGCATCTTTTGTTCCAGCAACAATGAGCTCCATCAAGCTTTCATTTTGCTGTTCGATCGTTGGATTGATGATAAACTCATCATCAATTAACCCTACCATTACACCTGCAATCGGTCCGCCAAAAGGAATATCTGAAACACATAAAGCCAGTGAGGATCCAAACATCGCAGCCATTTCAGAAGAACAGTTCTGCTCTACACTCATAACCATGCTCATAATTTGAACATCGTTGCGGAAGCCATCCGGGAAAAGCGGTCGGATCGGACGGTCAATTAAACGGCTTGTAAGAACAGCACGTTCACTTGGGCGGCCCTCCCGTTTAATAAAACCTCCCGGAATTTTACCCACGGAATACATCCGCTCTTCATAATTTACTGTTAAAGGAAAGAAGTCTAATGGTTTAGGTTCTTTAGATCCTGTTGCTGTACTTAAAACGACCGTATCGCCATATCTTATAAGTGCTGCTCCACTTGCCTGTTTTGCCAATTGCCCAACTTCCACTGTCAGTTGACGACCGGCCCAGTCCATGGAGAATACTTGTTTTTCTTGTTCCATTTTTTAACCCCTTTCTTTTATCACATAGAAACTTGCCTGTATAAAAGCCATAATGTTCGATGCTTCTTGCATACAGAAGCGAACAACAGCATTTCCACTATGTAGAATTTAAATGATCATATGATCTTATTCAAGATTTTAAATACCATTTTTTTGCTAATAAAAAAGCGGGACAAGTCCCGCTTTTCTGCATTCATTCTTATCGGCGCAGTCCAAGTTTGTTAATTAGTTCACGGTAACGAGAAACCTCGTTAGTACGCAAATAAGTTAACAGATTACGACGGCGTCCTACCATTTTTAATAGCCCACGACGTGAGTGGTGATCTTTTTTGTGAGTACGAAGATGTTCATTTAGGTTGTTGATTTCTTCTGTCAGGATCGCGATTTGTACATCCGCTGAACCTGTATCTCCTTCGTGTGTACGGTACTCTTGGATCAATTCATTCTTGCGTTCTTGTGTAATAGCCATAATTGTAGCCTCCTGTAAAATAGTTTAATCCCCGATAACCGAGCAATCGTTGGAGTGATCGAATTGCCAAGCAATGGTTCATGTTCATGCCTCTTAAAGATACCACAAATGACTCTCAACTGCAAGTTTAGCATTAAGGAGTTTTAAAATACAGGATGGCATCCTCTTTATCTTTTTCAATTTGAGAAACAAGCTCATCAATCCCGTTGAATTTCCGCTCACTTCTGATTCGTACATGCCACTCAACCATAACTTTTTCACCATAAATGCTTTCATTATAATTAAACAAATGAACCTCAACCGAAAGTACTTTATGGTCGGGGTCATTAAATGTTGGCTTATACCCAACATTGCATACACCTTCAAACCACTCATCATGAACAAAAAGGCGGACTGCATATACTCCTGTTGCCGGAATGAGCCCCTGATGGCTGACTTGAATATTGGCAGTAGGAAAACCAATTTTTCTACCTCTTTTATCCCCGTGAACCACCACGCCTTCAACAGTGTAAAAATAGCCCAGCAGCTGCTTAGCTTGATCTACTTTTCCTTCATGCAGAGTTTTACGGATGCGTGTTGAACTGATTTTTTCTTCCCCATCCTTCATTTCACCCACTGTAGTGGAGGTAAATGCCTGACGTGAATGAAAAGGCAAAGTTTCCATCGTTCCTCTTCCGAATTTGCCATATGTATAATCAAATCCTGCAGTAACATGAGTTACATTCAGGTCAATAAGATACTGGTCAACAAACTGCTGAGGCTCCAGGTTTGCAAAGTTTGATGTGAAACGGACAATAAATGCGTAGTCTAGATCCATTTGTTTAAAAAGCGCAATCTTTCTGTCCAGGGAAGTTAAATAATCAATTTCTTTTTTTTCTGTACTCAAAACGACTGACGGGTGAGGATCGAAAGTCATAACGCCGCTTTTAAGCCCGTTCTTCTTCGCGTAATCTATGGCAGTTTGAATGACTTTCTGATGACCTGCATGCACGCCGTCAAAAAAGCCCAGAGCAAGAGAAAGTCCCGGGAGATCCTCTTTTTTTATCGAATGGGGATGATGCAGAGTAATTACTTCCATTGTCGATTCCTTTCTCAATCGATCCAAAGCACTTTTACAGGTTTTATAAGTCCTTCTTTGGATGGATGAAGATGATAAATAGCGACTGCCCTGTCTTCAGCATATAATGCGACCGGTTCATTTTGTGATCCGCTCCAGTCAGGCGGTGTTGGCAGTACAGAACCATTTTTAACTCTACTTGCAACTGTATCATTAATAAAGTATTTCTTCAATTGAATAAGACCCGTCTCCATCGGGTGCAAAACTGTTCTCATTGAATCCCGCTCAGCAGCAAGTTCTTCTAATTGAGACAGGGTTACACAATCCTCCGGTCCAAATGATGCGGACCTGGTGCGTGTTAATGATGACATATGAGCAGGGTAGCCAAGCATTTCCCCGATCATAACAGCAAGTGTTCGAATATAAGTCCCTTTCCCGCAATCAATATCTATTGTAAAAGTGATTGTTCCATTTTGGTGAGTCAGGGAATTTTTATCAAGTCTAATATCATAAATGCTGACTATTCTAGAGGGTCTCTCAACTTCGATCCCCTGCCTTGCATATTCATACAGCCGCTTTCCATTCACCTTCACTGCTGAGTACATAGGAGGGGTTTGACGAATTTCTCCTGTGAGATGACGGAGCACCTCTTCTATTGTTTCTTCGCTCATTTCATTTTCTACCGTTTTGGTTTCTACCGTTTCCCCCTGTGCATCTTCAGTTGTCGTCGATAGACCGAGAACGACTTGAGCCCGATAAGATTTACCTGAGTCCGTTATATATTCAGCAATCTTTGTTGCTCTCCCTAAACATATTGGAAGAACTCCATCCACTTCAGGATCGAGAGTGCCTGTATGACCAACCTTTTTCATACGGAGAATTTTTCTAACCTTAAACACACAATCATGTGAAGTCATCCCGGCCTCTTTCCAAATCGCCAGTATACCGTCCATAGTTCCATTCCTTTCAAAGACCCTAGTATGAAATATAAAAAGAGCAGCAGACCATGTTGAAGCGAATAAAACGCCTCTCCTCTAAAGGATTGTCTGCTGCTTCATATTATTGTTCTCTTTCTTTTAAATCACGGATCAAAGATTCGATACGGTTACCTGTATCAATGGACTCGTCAAATTCAAACAGGAGCTCGGGGGTTTTACGCAAACGGATACGCTGCCCGATTTCAGAACGTATAAACCCTTTTGCTTTCGCAAGTCCTCTTAACGTGTTTTCACGCTGTTCTTCATCTCCAAGCACAGTTATATAAACGGTTGCCTGCTGAAGATCACCTGTGACCTCAACATCTGTTACCGTAACGAAACCAATTCTGGGATCCTTAATTTTTCGGCCTATTATGTCGCCGAGTTCTTTTTTCATTTGTTCACCGACGCGATTCGATCGTAAAGACATTGGTGCATCACCTCTCATTTAAATGGTCGGTATCCATTTACATGAAGTCGATAGCAATCGAGACAGCCTCCCATTCGGGAAAAGATTCCATCAATTTTAACGCACGATGAATTTCTCTTTCCGCTGCATCTTTTGAGGAGGCTACTGCAACTAACTCAATCGTTGTTCTTTGCCACACATCTTGATGGTCGACTTCAGCAATAGATATATTGTACTGCCTTTTTACTCTTGATAGAACACGCTGCAGTACGGCCCTTTTTTCTTTTAAAGAATGGGAATGATCTATTTTAAACTCGCATTCCGCATAAGCAATCATTAGCGTTTGATTTCCTGCATAATAAACGCTTCAAAAATGTCGCCTTCTTTAACGTCATTGAACCCTTTAACTGTAATTCCGCATTCATAGCCTTTTGCAACTTCTTTTGCGTCGTCTTTAAAGCGCTTCAGGGTATCTAATTCACCCTCGAATACAACTACGCCGTCGCGGAGAAGGCGAACACCGCTGTCTCTGGTGATTTTGCCATCAATAACGTAGCTGCCCGCTATTGTTCCGACTTTGGAAACTTTAAACGTTTGACGAACTTCAGCCTGGCCAATTACTTTTTCTTCGAATTCAGGATCAAGAAGTCCTTCCATCGCTGACTCAATTTCCTCAATTACTTTATAAATAATACGGTGCAAGCGTACATCCACCTGCTCGGCATCTGCAGCACGCTTGGCATTGGCATCAGGCCGAACGTTAAAGCCGATCACAATGGCGTTTGAAGCGGCAGCAAGGGTAATATCAGACTCTGTAATTGCTCCAACTGCAGTGTGAATGATTTTGATATTAACTCCTTCAACACTGATCTTAAGAAGTGATGCTGCTACGGCTTCTACTGAACCCTGAACATCTCCTTTAACAATTACATTAAGATCTTTCATTTCTCCCTGTTTCATCTGTTCAAACAGATTGTCAAGACTCACTCTTGTTTTTTCGCCGCGCTGTGCCTGAAGTGCTTGCTGAGCACGCGTTTCTCCAATTGAACGAGCGGTTTTTTCATCTTCGAATACAACAAACCGGTCGCCCGCCTGTGGTACATCATTTAATCCCGTGATCTCAACAGGAGTCGATGGACCAGCTGATTTTACACGGCGTCCCAAGTCGTTAACCATTGCACGTACACGTCCAAATGTATATCCTACTACAATTGGGTCGCCTACATTTAATGTACCATCCTGAACAAGCAAAGTGGCTACAGATCCACGCCCTTTATCCAATTCTGCTTCAATAACAGTTCCTAAAGCACGGCGCTTAGGATTTGCTTTATATTCTTCAACCTCGCCTACGAGGAGAATCATCTCTAATAGGTTGTCTATTCCGTCTCCGTTTAATGCAGAAACCGGAACAAAAATGGTATCGCCTCCCCAAGCTTCGGGAACAAGTCCATGTTCTGTCAGTTCCTGCATGACGCGATCTGGATTAGCTGAAGGTTTGTCCATTTTGTTTACAGCAATAATAATAGGAACTTCGGCTGCTTTCGCGTGATTAATTGCTTCAACTGTCTGAGGCATCACACCATCATCCGCTGCTACAACAAGAATGGTAATATCAGTTACTTTAGCTCCACGCGCCCGCATAGTTGTAAAAGCGGCGTGTCCAGGTGTATCAAGAAAAGTAATTTTCTTGTCATTCACTTCTACCTGATATGCTCCGATATGCTGCGTAATCCCGCCAGCTTCGCCTTCTGTTACTTTTGTTTTACGTATGGAATCAAGAAGAGTTGTTTTTCCGTGGTCAACGTGACCCATAATCGTTACAACGGAAGGACGCTCAATTTGGTCAGCTTCATTTTGTTCTTCTTCAAAATACGTTTCAAGATCTGTAGAATCAATCAGAATTTCTTCTTCAACCTCAACACCGTAGTCGGCACAAATTAATTCAATGCCGTCTTTGTCAAGCTCCTGATTAACTGTTGCCATTGTTCCAAGCATAAACAATTTTTTAACAATTTCAGATGGTTCGCGGTGCAGCTTCTTTGCCAGTTCAGCAACTGTCAAAGATTCAACAAATGTAATCTTTTCTGGAAGTTCTTTTTGCTTAACCGGCGCAGGCTGGAAAGGCGTCTTCGACTTCTGGTTGCGGTTTTTCCCGCCGCGTCCGCCTTGATTAATTCCACGCTGGTTTGAATTGCGGCCTTTTCCGCCCTGGTTCTGTCCGCCTCTATTTCCCTGAGCTCCCTGATTTTGGGGACCTCTGTTAGAGTTATTTCCCTGTGCGGGTTTGCCGCCTTGGCTTTGCCCTGAAGATTGAGGACGGCTTTGAGACTTACCTTCCTGTTTCACTGATTTTGTTTCCTGTTTGGGTGCAGTTGAATTTCCTTTGTTATAAGAAGCATCCAATTTCGTGATCGCCTCTCCTTCTAATGTCGCCATATGATTTTTCACTTCGATATTCATGGTCTTTAATAGGTCAATGACTTCTTTACTGGTGACATTTTGTTTTTTTGCATATTCATATACACGTATTTTACTCATTCGTTCACCCCCGTTAAGATTCATCGAGCAGTGTGATCAGCTTTTTGGCAAATCCGGGATCAAGTACCGCAATTGTTACCCTGGCTTCCTTGCCAATTAAGTGACCAAGCGTGTAACGGTCGGTTACCCTTCGCAAAGGGATTCCATAATGCAGGCTTTTATCCGTTATTTTTTTCGCTGTATTTTCAGAAGCATCTTCTGCAAGTAAAACAAGCTTTGCTTTGCCATTCCTGACTTCTTTTATGACAAGTTCTTCTCCTGATATCACTTTTCCTGCCCGAGTTGCAAGACCGAGCAGAGACATCCATTTAGGCTGGCTCATTTTGGCTGGTCCGCTTCCACTTGTGCAAGCAGTTCATCATATATAGAATCATCTACTTTTGCCTGTAAGTGGCTTGCTAATATATTTTTCTTGCGTGCTTTTAAAATCGCATCCTTATCTTTGGAAAGATAAGCACCACGACCTGATTTTTTTCCTGTTAAATCAATGGAAACATCGCCTTCTTTTGTTCTAACGATCCTTACCATTTCTTTTTTCTGTTTCATCTCATTTGTAGCAATGCATTTACGCAGAGGAATCTTTCTTTTGGGCTGCATGTTTTTTCGCTCCCTTTATTCGATATCATCATCCGAATAAGTATAGGATTGATCCATTTCTTCTTCGGTAAACAAAGGCTGGTCGTCACGTGGGTATATGCCCATTTCACGCGCATCTGTCTCACTTTTAATATCGATCTTCCAGCCGGTCAGTTTTGCTGCCAGCCGCGCATTTTGCCCACGCTTCCCAATTGCAAGTGACAATTGGTAATCAGGAACAACTACTGTGGTGGCCTTGTCTTCTTCTTTCACCTGAACATCAACCACTTTTGACGGGCTCAATGCATTCGCCACAAAGATTGTAGGATCTTCAGACCACTCAACGATATCAATCTTTTCCCCTTTTAGTTCATTCACAATCGCCTGTACACGGGTTCCTTTTGAACCTACACAAGCACCTACTGCGTCCACTTCCTCGTTGTCAGAGTGAACTGAAATTTTGGAACGGTCTCCTGCTTCGCGGGAAACAGATTTAATTTCTACTGTTCCATCAAAGATTTCAGGCACTTCAACCTCGAAAAGTCTTTTGAGCAGACCCGGATGTGTTCGTGAAACAAAAATCTGAGGACCCTTAGTCGTCCGTTCAACTTTTGTAATATATACCTTGATCCGGTCGTGAGGCTTATAGGATTCGTTCGGCATTTGCTCATTTAAAGGCAAAAGCGCCTCTATTTTGCCTAGTGCCACATATATAAATCGGTGGTCCTGACGCTGAACAATACCGGTCATAATGTCATCTTCCCGGTCAACGAATTCTGTGTAAATAATTCCGCGTTCTGCTTCCCTTACCCGCTGAGTAACTACCTGCTTTGCTGTTTGAGCCGCAATACGGCCGAAGTTACGCGGTGTTACCTCAAGTTCAACGATATCGCCAACTTCAAACGCGGGATCTTTTTCGTGGGCATCCTCCAGAGATATTTCAAGCCGTGAATCAAACACCTCATCCACTACTTCTTTTCTGGCAAAAACTCTCATAGACCCATTGTCCAGATTAAGATCTACACGCACATTTTGTGCCTGATTAAAATTCCGCTTATACGCTGAAACCAAAGCAGCTTCAATCGCATCAATCAATACTTCTCGATCGATTCCTTTTTCTTTTTCAAGAAAAATCAAAGCATCCAATAATTCCGTACTCATTAATTTGTCATCTCCCTTCAAGCCCCGTGCACCATGTTCAATTAAGAAAAAGAGACAGCAAGTCTGGCTTTAGCCACTTTTTCTTTTGGAATTGTCATCGTTTTTTTTCTTGTTTTGATTGTAACGGCGATTTCAAGTGTGATCCCATCATAGGAAGTTAAAACGCCTTCGATTTCCTTCATTCCGTCAACCGGTTCATAGGTTTTAACAAACACGTTCTTGCCGACTGCTTTTTGAAAATCTTTTTCCTTTTTTAAAGGACGTTCTGCTCCCGGAGAAGAAACTTCCAAAAAGTAGTTCTGCTGAATTGGATCCAGCTCATCTAATTTTTCACTCAGGCGCTCGCTTACTTGCCCGCATTCTTCAATATCCACACCATTTTCTTTGTCAATATAAACCCTTAAAAACCAATTAGAACCTTCTTTAACAAACTCAACATCAACGAGTTCTAAGTTCATATCATTTAGAATAGGGGTGGTTAATTGCTCTACGAGTTCAATAATTTTACTCATCCGTTTCCTCCATTATTCTTTGAAAAATGTCTGAAACAACACAAAAGAGCGGGCGGCACCCACTCTTTCGACGTCAGAGTTATCAGTAGTATTTCCAACAGTATAATACCATATATTGCGTTATGATGCAAATGGATCAGAATAGAGAAAGCTGGTTCTGATCCGGCAATCCTTCGAGGCACCCTTGCGAATCCAGAAACTCAATAATGGTTTTTGATACCTTCCCTCTTTTTTGCAGATCTTCTTTTGATAAAAATTCCCCATTTTTTCTTGCCTGGACGATGTTTATTGCAGCATTCGTACCCAGGCCCGGTATCGCGTTGAAAGGCGGAATGAGAGAATTCCCTTCAATAATAAAATCTTTCGCATCTGATTTGTATAAATCAACCTGCTTAAATGAGTATCCTCTTTCGCACATTTCCAAGCTCAGCTCCAGTACGGTCAACAGGTTCTTTTCTTTAGTAGAAGCGTCAAGCCCTTTAGCATTAATTTCTTCCATTTTTGACTTGATGATCTGCGACCCTGCCGCCATAGCCTCTAAATCAAAATCTTCTGCACGTACTGTAAAATAAGCAGCGTAATACAGAATGGGATGATGAACTTTAAAGTAGGCAATTCTTACTGCCATTAAAACATAGGCAGCGGCGTGAGCTTTTGGAAACATATATTTGATTTTTTTGCAGGAATCAATATACCACTCAGGCACATTATTTTTTTTCATTTCTTCTTCCCACTCAGGAGTCAGTCCTTTACCTTTTCTCACAAATTCCATGATTTTAAAGGCAAGTGACGGTTCCAGCCCCTGATAGATCAAATAAACCATAATGTCATCCCGGCACCCTATTACATCCGAAAGCTCGCAAATCCCGTTATGAATCAGTTCCTGAGCGTTCCCGAGCCATACATCGGTTCCATGGGAAAGCCCTGATATCTGTACCAGTTCTGAAAACGTAGTCGGCTTTGTATCTTCCAGCATCTGGCGAACGAAGCGGGTTCCAAACTCGGGTATGCCATAGGTTCCGGTTTTACACATGATCTGATCTTGTGTGACGCCTAATGATTCAGTTCCACTGAAAATTTTCATTACTTCCGGGTCATCTGTCGGAATGGTTTTGGGATCAATGCCGGATAAGTCCTGAAGCATGCGGATAACCGTTGGGTCGTCATGTCCCAGAATATCAAGCTTAAGCAGATTATCATGGATGGAATGAAAATCAAAATGAGTTGTTTTCCACTCTGAAGTGCTGTCATTAGCCGGGAACTGAATAGGGGTAAAATCATAAATATCCATGTAATCCGGTACGACGATTATTCCGCCTGGATGCTGGCCGGTGGTGCGTTTTACTCCTGTACAACCTTGTGCCAGCCGCTCTACTTCAGCCCCCCTGTAATGCAGATTATGATCACCTGCATAGCCTTTTACATAGCCAAAAGCGGTCTTATCTGCTACTGTGCCGATTGTTCCGGCACGATATACATAGTCTTCTCCAAAAAGATCCTTGGTGTAATTATGCGCTACAGGCTGATATTCGCCGCTGAAGTTTAAATCAATATCGGGTACTTTATCGCCTTTAAAGCCAAGAAATGTTTCAAACGGGATATCTTGTCCGTCTTTGGTAAATGGAATCTCACAATCCGGACAATTCTTATCCTCAAGGTCAAAACCTGAGCTGACAGATCCGTCATCAAAGAACTCAGACTTTTTGCAGGAAGGACAGACATAATGCGGCGGCAGTGGATTTACTTCAGTTATTTCCGTCATCGTTGCGACAAAAGAAGATCCGACAGAGCCCCTCGAACCTACAAGATATCCATCAATCAGCGACTTCTTTACGAGTTTATGGGAAATAAGATAAATAACTGCGAATCCATGCCCGATAATACTCTTAAGTTCTTTTTCAAGCCGGGCCTCAACAATTTCCGGAAGTACTTCTCCGTATATACTGTGAGCCATAGAATAACTCATGCTTCTCATCTCATCATCGGCGCCGTCAATCTTTGGAGTAAATAAATCATCTTTAATCGGCTTAAGATCCTCGATCATATCCGCGATTTTATTTGAATTTGTAACAACAAGCTCTTTTGCTTTTTCTTCACCAAGGAATTTAAATTCTTCAAGCATTTCGTTTGTCGTTCTAAAATGAACATCGGGCAGTTCATGTCTGTTTAAAGGATTCGCTCCGCCCATGGAGGAAATCAGAATCTTTCTATATATTTTATCGTCAGGGTCCAAATAGTGAACATTTCCGGTTGCCACTGCGGGAATATTCAGCTTATCGGCCATAGCCGCAATCTTTTTCATAATCTCTTCCAGATTATTTTCATCTCTGATTAATTCCATCTCAATTAAGTGGGCGTATGCCGGCTTGGGATGCAGTTCAATATAATCGTAAAACGCAGCCATATCTTCAACTTCTTCTGAAGATTTTTGCATCATTCCTTCGAAGACCTCACCTTTGTCGCAGCCGGAACCAATAAGTAATCCTTCCCGGTGCTTTTGTAAAACTGATCGTGGAATTCTGGGCACACGGTAAAAGTAGTTTAAATGAGATATAGAGATAAGCTTAAACAGGTTTTTAAGGCCAGCCTGCGAGGTCGCTAAAAGTGTGACGTGGTTCGGTCTTGCCCGTTTAAATGCTTCACCCACACCCATATAGTCATTTAATTGATTATGGTTGTAAATCTCTTTTTCCTGTGCCTTTTTAAGCATTTTAATTAAAATATATCCGGTTGCTTCGGCATCATAAATCGCTCTATGGTGCTGTGTAAGATCTACCTCGAACTTTTTTGCTAATGTGTTGAGGCGGTGATTTTTCATTTCAGGGTGCAGAAATCGAGCGAGTTCCAGAGTATCAATTACAGGGTTTGGCGCTTTTCCAAGACCAATTCTGCGGTAGCCCACATTAAGAAACCCCATATCAAATGACGCATTATGCGCCACAAGGATATCGTCTTCTGTCCACTCATGGAAATCTTTCAATACATCTTCAATTTCTGGAGCGTTTCGAACCATATCATCTGTTATGCCTGTTAAATTGATTGTAGTAGCGGAAAGAGGATGATGCGGATTGGCGAACCGCTCAAATCTGTCGATAATTTCTCCGCCTTTTATTTTTACAGCTGCAAGCTCAATTATTTTATCGTACACAGCTGATAAACCCGTTGTTTCAACGTCAAAAACAATGTAACTTGCATCCTCTAAATTGCGGTCTGCAGCGTTATACGCAATCGGTACGCCATCATCAACGAGGTTTGCTTCTACTCCATATAAAATCTTTATGTCATTTTTCTGCCCTGCAGCATACGCTTCAGGAAATGACTGTGCCACAGCATGGTCTGTTATCGCGACGGCTTTGTGCCCCCATTTCCTGGCTTGAGCAACGAGCGATGATACAGAAGATACAGCATCCATCTGGCTCATTGGAGTATGAAGATGAAGCTCCACTCTTTTTTCATTCTCAGGTGCTGAATCTTTGCGAAGATCCGGCTGAATTTCCATAACGTCCTGAGCAATCATGACGAGATCCCGCACAAACGTGTCATTTTGAATGGACCCTTTCGCCCGAACCCACATTCCTTTTTTCACATTATTCATAATTGCTGCGTCTTCTTTATCCCGGGAAAACATTTTGACAAGGATAGAATCTGTGTAGTCAGTAACTTTAAACGTCAGCAGGGATCTGCCGCTTCTCAGCTCTTTAACTTCAGCATCAAAGATTAATCCCTGAATAGCAATTTTTCGTTCCTCATCCTGAATGGTTTGTATTTCCACCGGTTCGTCAGGCTTAATCGAATAGCCAATCGAAACGGGGCCGCTTGGAGCGTCGCTTTGTTTTGAATCCTCCATCTTCTGCATTTCCACAATCGCTTGCTTTGCCCATTCTTCCTCTTCTTTTTTCTTTGATTCGACAAAAGCATCATACTCAGCTGTAGACTGATTTTCACTGACTTCCGTTTGGAGTGTGAGAGCTGGAAAACCCCATTTTGAAAATGCAGAACATAGCAATTCAGCGTATTTATTCTTGATTTGCATACCTTCAGTTTCATTTGATACTTTTACAAGCAGGCGATTACCATTAATAACCGGCAGCTGGTTGTTTAATAAAGCCAATAAAGGAGGTGCAATTCCCTGAAGCTCTTTTAAACATGTACTCCAGTAATCCGTTATTTTTTCTTCAGAAAAGGTATTTGAAACCGTTATTACCGTAAAATCAACCTGGGCAATATGCTGGAAGGACTGTGAGAGTCTCATTGAAAATTCATTCATAACCCCGCACGGAACAATATCATTAAACAGAAAATGAAAATGCCACTTCTTACTGTTCTTATGCACAGACAGGCGGGTAATCTCCCCATCCTCAAAAAATTTCATATACTCATCGTCGGTCATATTAAGCTGTGTTAAAAGCAGCCTGAATTTTTCTTTTTTTGTTAGTTCAGCAGATTGATTCATATTTCCCCCTAATCAGACATAAAGGCTGGCACATTCGCGCCAGCCTCCCGTCATCTTTCCAACCTTAAATATTAGACAGCTGTCGGAAAATATCTTGTAGTTTGTCAGTCAGTTCCTCTTTTTGTACTTCGTAGGTTTCTCCGGACCTGCGGATTTTCACTTCCACAATTCCTTCAGAAGCTCTTTTTCCTACTGTAATTCGTACAGGGAGGCCGATTAAGTCAGAATCCGTAAACTTAACACCCGCCCGCTCTACACGGTCGTCAAGCAATACCTGGTATCGATAATCAGTAAGCAATTTATAAAGCTCGTCTGCCACTTGCGACTGTACTTCATCCTTCATATTAATAGCAATAACATGAAGATCATACGGCGCGATATTTACTGGCCAAGTCAAGCCGTTCTCATCATTAAATTGTTCAGCGATTGCTGCAAGTGTTCTCGAGACTCCTATGCCGTAGCAGCCCATAATCATCGGCTTGGAACGTCCATTCTCATCCAGGATATTAGCCCCCATAGATTCACTGTAGACCGTACCCAGTTTAAAGACATGTCCTACTTCTATTCCTTTTGCGAATTGTATGCTGCCTTTTCCATCCGGAGAAGGATCTCCTTCCAGAATAAATCGCAGGTCTTCAACTAAATTTACTTCGAAATCCCGGCCCAGTTGAGCATACCTAAAGTGAACGCCTTCTTCGTTAGCCCCAATGATCAGATCTCCCATTGCCTTTACAGCGTTGTCTGCAAGAATCTTAACATGTTCAGATACTCCTGCCGGTCCTAAAGATCCTGCATTAGCATTAAGATGTTTTACCGTTTCTTCACGGGTTGCCATTTCAACTACTCTGGCACCTAGAGCTCTCTTAACTTTAATATCGTTTACTTCATGATCCCCGCGAACCAGAACAAGAACGGGTTCTTCATCAGCTATAAAGAGAATTGACTTCACAATATCTTCAGACTGTACCTGAAGGTAATCTGCAACATCAGTGATTGTTTTCTGATCCGGCGTTTCAACGCGCTCCATCTTTTTGCCGCTGTGAGGACGCTCTGAATACTGAGTCGTAACTGCAGCCATTTCAAGGTTCGCTGCATATTCCGAGGAGTCAGAAAATGCAATTGTATCTTCCCCAATATCAGACAAGACCATGAACTCATGATTGTCTTTTCCACCAATGGCACCTGAATCAGCTTGTACAGCTCTGAAATTAAGTCCGCAGCGTCTGAAAATATTTGAATAGGCCCTCATCAGGTCTTCATAGGACTGATCAAGACTTTCCAGGCTGCTGTGGAAAGAATAAGCATCTTTCATCAAAAATTCTCTTCCGCGCAGCAAGCCAAATCTTGGTCGTTTTTCGTCTCGGAATTTTGACTGGATCTGATAGAGCGTAAGTGGAAGCTTTTTATAAGAACTGATTTCATCACGAAGCAGACTTGTAATAATTTCTTCATGCGTTGCACCCAGTGCAAAAGCACGGTTGTGACGGTCGGTCATCCTCATTAATTCAGGGCCGTAGGTTGCCCATCTCCCGGACATTTCCCAAAGTTCTGCCGGCTGAAGGGCTGGCATTAAAATTTCAACGCCGCCCACTGCATTCATTTCTTCCCTGACGATCGCTTCAACTTGTTGAAGCACTTTTTTCCCGAGGGGCAAAAAAGAATAAATACCGCTTGCGTTTTGACGGATAAATCCCGCTCGTAGAAGCAGCTGATGGCTTTTGATGTCTGCATCAGCCGGAACTTCACGGAGCGTTGGAATTAGTGTTTGACTTTGCTTCATTTTTTCACACCTCTATTTTCTACTGTAAAAAGAATCGTTGAATATCATTCCATGTTACGACAATCATTAATAGCATAAGTAAGGCAAAGCCTACAAAATGAACCATTCCTTCTTTATGACGGTCAACGGGCTTGCCGCGCAGTGCCTCTACTCCGAAAAACAGGAGTCGTCCTCCATCAAGAGCAGGGAGAGGCAGAAGATTCATGATTCCCAGGTTGATGCTTAAAATTGCACCCCAATGCATTAAATTGTAAATGCCCGTTTGAGCGACAATCTCAGTGGATTTATAGATTCCAACCGGTCCGGATAAAGCATCGATCGTAAATTGGCCTGTGACCAATTTACCAAGGGCATCAAATATCATAACAGTGAAAAAGTACGTTTGTTCTCCTCCGAAAACGACTGCCTGAACCGGCGAAGGAGAGCTTTCAATTGGACCATATACACCTATTCTGCCGATATCGCTGCCTTCAGCGACTTCAACCGCGTCTGGAGTAACCTGAAAGGACATAGCATCTCCATTCCGCAGAATATCCATCGTTACCTCTGTATCCGGATTTTCTTCAATTATAGCTGTTAAATCAGACCACTCAGCTACAGTCTGACCATTGATTCCTTCAATCCGGTCGCCTTCCTGCAAGCCAGCTTCAGCAGCGGCTCCATCCTCAACCAATTCACCAAGAAGCGGCTCCTGCGTAGGAACACCCTGAAGGAAACCGATAATCATGAAAACGATAAATGCAAGTACAAAGTTCATTAGGGGACCTGCAAAAATTGTGATCGCTCTATTTCCAAGAGATTTGGAATTAAACTGTCTGTTCCACGGGGCAATTTGTGACTCTACACCATCTTCGACAAAAACAGCATCTTTTGCGATCGTAAACGTTTGAAGGGTTTCTTCCCCTTCCTCATAGCCTTTAATATAAAGCTCATGTTCAATATCCGCTTCAGCAACTTCTACAACACGAAGATTAGGGTAGCGGTCTTTATTGTTAATGACCATTTTTTGGACAGTTTCATCTTGGTTTACTAGAAGACCGACACGGAAACCAGGCTTAAGATCAACCATTTCAGGATCTTCTCCTGCCATTCTGACGTACCCTCCAATGGGGAGCAAGCGAATGGTGTACTGAGTTTCATTACGTTTGAAAGCCAATACTTTTGGCCCCATGCCAATGGCAAATTCACGGCACAGTATGCCTGCACGCTTTGCAAAAACAAAATGGCCGAGTTCGTGGAAAAATACCAGTGCGCCAAATATAATAATAAATGCGATGACCGTATTCATCGTCACAACCACCTTTTTTTATAATTACTGTCACAAATCCTTACCTTATTGTAGCACGTTCAAAATTAGCGGGGTAGCTTTCCTAACGGTAATTAGAAAGAATTCGTGAACGTATTTCCCTGTCAATATCAAGAATGGTCTCAAGATCTGGAGAGTGCATCACTTCATGGCTGTTCATGGCCTTCTCGATTACTTCTTCAATTTGTAAAAAGCTGATTTTTCCGTTGATAAAAAGTGAAACGGCCGCTTCATTTGCCGCATTCATCACCGCTGGAAGTGACCCGCCTGATTTTCCTGCTTCATATGCAAGAGTCAGACAGCGATATCGCTCAAAATTCATTTTTTCAAAATGAAGCTTTCCTGCATCCTCGAGCCTTAAGCGTTGAGGGTTCTTCATCTCAAGCCTGTCTGGATAGGTTAAGGCGTATTGGATAGGAACTCTCATGTCCGGAGATCCAAGCTGCGCCATTACAGAACTGTCCTGAAACTCCACCATGGAATGAATAATACTTTCCCTGTGAAGGAGAACATCAATCTTGTCATAGGGCAGATCAAAAAGCCAATGTGCTTCAATTACTTCAAGACCTTTATTCATCATAGTAGCTGAATCGATGGTGATTTTCGCACCCATTGACCAGTTAGGGTGGTTCAAAGCATCCTTAAGGGAAACTTCTTTTAATTGCTCTCTGGTTTTATCTCTGAAACTGCCTCCGGACGCTGTTATAATCAACCGATCGATATTTTTTCGGTTTTCTCCCTGTAGTGCTTGAAAGATTGCGGAGTGCTCACTATCAACAGGAAGCATCATGACATTATGCTCTTTTGCTGCATTCATGACGATTCCGCCTGCAGTAACAAGCGTTTCTTTATTTGCTATAGCAATTGTTTTTTTTGCTTCAATTGCTTTTAGTGTCGGCTCAAGCCCTACACTTCCCAGCACAGCGTTAACCAGGATATCGGTTTGCTGATGAGTGGCTGTTTCAATCAGACCATCCATTCCCCATAACACTTTCGCTGATACATCTGTTTGTAAAGATGCGGCATCTTCTTTATGCTGAACCGAAATCAGTTCCGGATTAAATTCTATCGCCAGCTTACGTGCCATATCAATATTTTTACCGACTGAAAAAGCTGTGAGCTTAAAGCTGTCGGGATGCTCACGGATTACATCAATGGTCTGTGTGCCAATTGACCCTGAGGCGCCCATTAAACTAATTTTTTTCAAAAAAGATCCCCCTGACTAGATTAGTTGCAGAATTTTCATAAGCGGCAGAACAAAGAGCAGGCTGTCAAAACGATCCAGCAGACCGCCGTGCCCCGGCAGTATCCGACCAGAGTCTTTTACACCATAATGTCGTTTTAAAGCAGATTCAACAAGGTCTCCGATTTGTCCCATGGCAGATAATATGACAGTAGCAAACATTAAGTACCACATATTCACTTCCAAAGGAGCAAGAATAACAAAGATCCAAGCAGCAGCGATCGCTGACAAAATGCCTCCGACAAACCCTTCTACGGTTTTATTTGGACTTATGTCCGGCCACAGCTTTCTCTTCCCTATAGCCTTCCCTATAAAATATGCACCTGAATCTGTCGTCCAGATAATGAGTAAAGCATAAATCACCCAAGATATATCGGCCTCTCTTGCTACCAGAAAATAATAAAAACCAATTCCTACATATAGCATTGCAAATATAGAAAAAGCTGCATCATCAAACGTAAATCTGTTTTTCTTCATCACCGTGTAAACCAGCAGCAGAAGCACTGATAATAGAGCGGACTCTATTTTAGAGTAGTCCAGCTGGTTTAAAATATCATAATAATCATTTGGCAGAAGAAAAATCCATAATGTTGCTGTTGAAATGACACCTGGTATAGAAAGGACATCAATGGATCTCATTTTCAAGATCTCATAAAGAGCAATTGACGCAATAACATATGTACCGAGTGTGAAAATTAATCCGCCTACCCAAACAATCGGAATAAAAAGCGCAGCCGCAATTATCCCGGTGATTAACCTTTGCTTCATCTAAGATTCCTCGCTTTTTAATCCACCATATCTTCTTGAACGCTTTTGAAAGCCTTCGATCGCTTCAATTAAGTGTGCGTCGCTGAAATCCGGCCACAAAACATCTGTAAACCAAAACTCTGCATAAGCTAGCTGCCATAGCATAAAGTTGCTTAATCGAATTTCCCCGCTTGTACGAATCAGGAGATCCGGATCATTTAAATGGCTTGTCATTAAGTGCGATGAAAAAATGGCATCATCAATTTCGTGTGCATGAAGTTTACCTTCCTGCACTTGTTCAGCTAATGATTTAACGGCATTGAGTATTTCTGATCGGCTCCCATAATTAAGAGCAAAATTCAAAACCATGCCATTATTCTGTTCTGTTGCCTTCACTGCTTTTTCAACAGCTTTAAGAGTATGTGCGGGAATTTGAGACCGTTCCCCCATCATTCTTACCTGTACATTTTCCTCTATCAACTCAGGCAGGAAAGTCCCCAGGAACTCTTCCGGCAGCTTCATTAAATAATCCACCTCTAATTTAGGGCGAATCCAGTTTTCCGTTGAAAATGCATAAAGGGTTAATGCCTGAACTCCCATTCTGCTCGCAAGCCGGGTGATGGGACGGACTGCCTTCATGCCTTCATGATGACCGGCAACTCTTGGCATCGCGCGTTTATTTGCCCACCTTCCGTTTCCATCCATGATAATAGCAATATGATTTGGCATCTGATATTTCATACATTCAATAATGCGATCATCAAGGGTGTCCGGCTCTTTCGTGGACTTCCATAATTTCATTTTATCGAGCATTGTACATCCCCCATACAGTGATTGAATTACAACATGCTTTTCCTATCATATCAAATTTTCCTGCAGAAATGTCCACTCTGCCAAAAAACATGAGAAGGATTCCTTACTATTTTACTACCAGCCAGGTTTCAGTGCAAAAATGAAGAAAACCCCCTAACAGGTAGAGGGTCTTTCTGTGTATTACACTATTAATCTACAGCCGCTTTTGGCTATCGAAAAAAATTATACATCCATAATCTCTTTTTCTTTCGCTTTTGCGAGATCATCGATTTTCTCAATATGCTGATTTGTCATATTTTGAACATCTTCATTGTAGCCTCGGAGATCATCCTCTGTAATATCACCTGTTTTTTCGCTTTTCTTCAGATCATCGTTTGCATCGCGGCGAATGTTGCGGATGGCAACTTTAGCATCCTCAGCTTCACGTTTCACCTGTTTTGCCAGGTCACGGCGGCGCTCTTCAGTTAATGCAGGAATTGTAATTCGAATTAAGGATCCATCATTTGAAGGATTCAAGCCTAAATCAGATTTTTGAATAGCTTTTTCGATTTCTCCCAATGAAGTCTTATCATATGGAGTAATTTGCAAAAGACGTGCTTCAGGTACTGTAATAGAAGCCAGCTGGTTTACAGGCGTAGGAGCTCCGTAATAATCTACTGTGATTTTGTCCAGTAAAGACGCGCTTGCGCGGCCTGCACGAATGGATGCCAATTCACGGGAAAAGGCTTGTACTGCTTTTTCCATTTTTTCTTTTGTCTGTGAAATCGTTTGTGTAGTCATTAGTTTTTCCCCCTTACGATAGTACCGATTGGTTCTCCCAATGCAGCTCGTTTAATATTTCCATTCTCCATTATTGAGAATACTATGAGTGGGATATCATTGTCCATACATAATGATGATGCGGTTGAATCCATAACTGCCAAACCATCTTTTAAAACATCGAGGAAAGAAAGCTCCTGATATTTCACGGCAGAAGCATCCAGCTTAGGGTCAGCCGAGTATACTCCATCCACATTGTTCTTCGCCATCAGAATCACTTCAGCTTCGATCTCTGCCGCCCGCAAAGCTGCGGTGGTATCAGTAGAGAAATAAGGATTTCCTGTACCCGCTGCAAAGATCACAACGCGTTTTTTTTCAAGATGTCGAATGGCTTTCCTTCTAATATAGGGCTCAGCTACCTGCCGCATTTCAATGGATGATTGAACACGTGTTTGAATTCCTAAATTCTCAAGACTGTCCTGCAGAGCAAGAGAATTCATGACTGTGGCCAGCATGCCCATGTAATCAGCTGAAGCACGGTCCATACCCATTTCACTGCCGATTTTGCCTCTCCAAATGTTTCCCCCGCCTACGACCACGGCTACTTCCACCCCGAGATCAGCTAATTCCTTCACTTGTTCAGCGACTGATTTTATGATTGGAGGATGAATTCCAAAACCCGTGTCACCGGCTAAGGCTTCACCGCTTAATTTTAATACCACCCGATTGTATCTTGATTTACTCATAGGATCCTCCCTCATGGTTCATTTTCTCCAAA
Source organism: Jeotgalibacillus proteolyticus (assembly GCF_050107735.1). GTDB lineage: Bacteria > Bacillota > Bacilli > Bacillales > Jeotgalibacillaceae > Jeotgalibacillus > Jeotgalibacillus proteolyticus_A. The sequence goes on along the minus strand of NZ_JBNILO010000002.1, from coordinate 260,603 downwards.
AAAGAGGGAACACAAAGTGTCCCCCGTTGCTGCATCCGTTATAGATGCATCTATTATTTTTTAACCTGGCTCATCACTTCGTCAGCAAAATTATCTTGACGCTTTTCAATGCCTTCGCCAACTTCATAACGAACAAAATCAGTTAAAGTTGCATTTTTAGTTTCAAGGAACTGACGTACTTTTTGATCAGGGTCTTTAACGAAAGGCTGATCTAGAATACAGATTTCCTCAAAATATTTGCCTAGACGGCCTTCAACCATTTTCGCTACGATATTTTCAGGCTTGCCTTCTTCAAGAGCCTGCTTCGTAAGAACTTCACGTTCTTTATCAGCTTCTTCTTGTGAAACCTGATCGCGTGAAACATATTTAGGATTCAAGGCAGCTGCATGCATTGCTACATCTTTAGCAGCCTGGGCATCTGTCGTTCCTTCAAGAACAGCAAGAACACCAATTCTTCCGCCCATATGCAGGTACTCGCCAAATGATGCGTTATCATCTTTAGTACGGATAGCAAAACGGCGAAGAGTGATCTTTTCTCCAATTTTACCCATTGCCCCTGTAATATGATCGTTTACTGTTGAACCATTATCCATTGATGACGCAAGAGCATCTTCAAGTGTTGCAGGCTCAGTTGATAGAAGATGGCTTGCAAGTTCTTTAACCAGCACCTGGAATCCTTCATTTTTAGCTACGAAGTCAGTTTCAGCGTTTACTTCGATAATAACCGCTTTGTTGCCTTCGCTCATAATAAATGTAGAGCCTTCAGCTGCAATGCGATCTGCTTTCTTCGCCGCTTTTGCGATTCCTTTTTCACGAAGAAAATCAATTGCCTGGTCCATGTCACCGTTTGTTTCCTGTAGTGCTTTTTTGCAGTCCATCATGCCTGCTCCAGTTTTTTCGCGAAGTTCTTTTACCATTTGTGCTGTAATTGCCACAGAAATTCCTCCTTATATACAATGCAAATTTATTATTGCTTTAAAAAAGGTGATAAGGGACGATCCCGCTTATCACCTTTTTAATTTATGCATTACTCAGCAGCTACCGCTTCTTCTTCCTCTTCTTCTACCTGTTTTGATTCAAGAATCGCATCAGCCATTTTTGAAGTAAGAAGCTTAACAGCGCGAATTGCATCATCATTTGCCGGAATTACATAATCAATTTCGTCCGGATCACAGTTTGTATCAACGATTCCAACGATTGGAATATTCAACTTGCGCGCTTCAGCAACTGCAATACGTTCTTTGCGTGGATCAATAATGAATAATGCATCAGGAAGCTTTTGCATATCTCTGATTCCGCCTAAGAATTTTACAAGACGATCATATTCTTTTTTAAGCTGAACAACTTCTTTTTTAGGAAGAACTTCAAACGTACCGTCTTCTTCCATTTTCTCGATTTTTTTCAATCGGTTAATACGAAGTTGAATTGTACCAAAGTTTGTTAACGTTCCGCCTAACCAGCGCTGGTTAATGTAATGCATTCCTGCACGGCCGGCTTCATCGCGCACAGATTCCTGCGCTTGCTTTTTAGTTCCTACAAATAGAACTGTTCCGCCATCAGCTGAAACTTCTTTCACGAATCTGTAAGCTTCTTCTACTTTTTTAACCGTCTTTTGAAGGTCAATAATGTAGATTCCATTACGCTCCGTGAAGATATATTTTTTCATTTTTGGGTTCCAACGGCGAGTCTGGTGGCCGAAGTGAACACCTGCTTCAAGCAGTTGTTTCATTGAAATTACTGACATAGTGTTTTTTCCTCCTTGTGGTTTGTTCTCCTCCGCCCCGATCCTTTTTAGTACGAAAACTATCATTTCTGACAGCACCAATCGCTAAATCACGAAGCGTGTGTAATAACACCGTTAATTACTATAACACATTGACGAACCTGCTTCAACATTTAATTCGATTTATTACGGAACTTCAGCAGCAATTCTATTTCAGTTTGCCCCTTATGCAGTATTTTTGCTATTTGGGCAGGTGAATGACCTTCCTTGTGGAGCCTGAATACTTTTTGTTCAAATGACTCCTCCACAGCATCCACAGATTCTTCGTTTCGTTCGGGCTGTTTTTTATATCGATTAGCTGCAAGGGATCTCGATGCTTTCCTTATAGATTCAGGCAGTGCATCTATTGCCTCGGGATCTTTTATTAAGGGTGCTTGAGAAGCGGAAGCAGATTCCTTTTCAGCCTTTTCCTGCTGGGGCGATTTTTGTATCTGCTCAAAACTCGAAAGAAACTGCGCATTGTCTTCCTTCAGTTCCTGCAAATAGCTTGTGAATGTTTCTTCAAATTCATTTAAGGTCTTTTTATGTTTTTCTTCCTGATAAATTAATTTATTTTGTCTCATGAATAATAAATAAATTGATAAAAACGCAATCAAGTTAAATAGTATAGATAAGATCAGCAGAAAAATGATCATTTGAACTCCTTTTTTCACCTTAGTAATGCAAAACCCGGGACAAAATTACTTCAGGCACTTTGACTGGTTCACTGCGCTTTGGGCGGTGGCTTATGCAGGGGCCGCCATCTCCCGCTACACTTACCTCATGCTTTTTGATAGATACTGCCTCAATTTAATTTTTTTGTAAGTATGTACCAGCTTCACTGCAGTCCTTGACGGCTGCTTGTTTCATCTACTGCAGCAGGCTGTCCGGGAATCAGAATGGAGTAAACTCGGATGAAAGCAGTTTTCTCAGCTTAAACAAACACTTTGAATGGATCTGTGAAATTCTTGAAGTAGAGAGGCTCATAACTTCCCCAATCTCTGTTAATGTCAGTTCTTCTGTATAAAACAAACTTAGAACCATTTGTTCTTTTGGGTTCAACTGACTGATCAAAGAAGAAAGATCATCTATTAACTCATTTTTTACTATTTGTTCTTCGGGCATGAGCCCTTTTGAATCTTTTATAGAAAACCGTGGTGATTCAGAATCCTCATAATCTGTGGATTGTTCATCCATAGAGAGTACATTGGCGAATAGATGCTCCTGTGTTATCTGATAGATTTCTGTTACATCCATTCCGAGTGCCTCTGCAATTTCTTCCGGTTCAGCGTTCCTCAGATTCTTTTGTTCTAATTCTTCGATTTTAGCTTCCACTTTTTTTGCTTTTTCTCTGACAGACCTTGGAAGCCAGTCTTCTTTTCGCAGGCCGTCTATTATAGCACCCCTGATTCGAAATGAAGCATACGTGTCAAATTTAAGTTCTCTTCCAGGATCAAATTTTTGAAGGGCATCGAGCAATCCCATTAAGCCAAGGCTTTTAATATCGTCCTTTGAAACATTTTTGGGCAGACCGCTGCTAATTCGTTGAACGTGATACTGTACAAGGGGCATATACTTTTGAACAAGCATGTCTCCAGCATGAGCATCTCTTGAAGAAGCCCATAATTTCCAATAGTGCTTTTCTTGATTCACAGTTGAATGACTCATGGCACTCCTCTTTTAAATGTGTATTTATATTCAAAATTAATTATATCAAAAAATGGCCTTTTTGTGGTGGTTATAGATGGAAAACAAGAAAAAAACATGAAAAAAGAACAAATGGTTATTTCGTTCTTTTTTCATGTCATATAATACAGTTTCCCAGCTTCATGTTGCGAATGTGCAACTCGCAGGTGGAGGGGTCAAATTCGATGGTTCTTCCGCTGCTCCCGCCCACATCTTCACCGGTAATAGGAATCTGATACAATTCGAGCTGCTTGCGTACTGCTTCAATATTTCTAGGTCCAATCCGCATCGTATCTTCTGTACTTTCGTATTGAAACATTTGGGAGCCTCCGGCGATTTTTGCCCTCAAGCGTGCAGGCGGATGTCCCAGAAGCCTAATCAGTTCTATGATGCCGGTGTCTGCAAATTTACCCGGATTATAATTTGGCGACCTGGAAAGAGAAGAGTCAGGAAGCATGATGTGCAGCAGACCGGCGGACTTTTGATAGGGATGGTATAATACAACCGCCACACAGGATCCCAAACCGGCAGTTTTAATTTTATCCGGTGCAGCTGCGATCTTTACATCCCCTATGCCCACTTTTATGACCTGCTGCTTCGCGCTAATCATGGAATCCAACTTCCAGTTTATAAAAGAGTCTGTCAAAGGATTCCGGGTCCGGCAAAACAAAAAATTGCGCCTCAAGAGAAAATGCTTCTTTATTACCAGCAGAGGAGAGTACCGTATCAATCACCAGGGCCCGGTCACTTGACTGCGAAACACTAAACAGTCCCTGACTAATAATAGCTCCAGCCATGTCTATGCATAATGAAGGAACGGTCGGAAATAAATGGAGGCCTGTGAAATCTGACAAAGCGGACAAATAGGAACCTGAAAGTATATTCCCCAACTCCCGGAGCGCAGAAAGTCTCATGTCTGTGAGTGGAAGCGTATTGATGCAGAAAGAGGGATCGTTCGTCATAACTTTGGCATATGCCTCAGCCTGAGAAAGTGAAAGAATCAAAAACATACTGCCTTTCATCTCTCCTTCAATTCTAAGAAATATTCCTGCAACTTCTTTTTCCGGTCCCCCTGCAAGGTCTATCATTTCACCAAAAGAGACCATTTTTACCGATGGGATTTTCATTTCTATGACTTTTCCAACTATCTTCGACAGTGCCGTAGCAGCATGTCCTGCACCTATGTTTCCCGCCTCTTTTAATAGATCAATTTGATAGGAAGTCATATTCTGCTCAAAATTCATTGGTTATTATCTAATACAACTTCCATCTTCAGCATGATCAGAAGTCTGCGGTCAAGTTTTGCTACCCCGCTGATGAAATCAGCTTCAATACTGCCCGTGACAGCTGGCTGAGGCTCAATTGAACTCAGCGGTACATCTAAAACATCGTTTGCAGAGTCAACGATTAACCCAACTTCTTTCTGATCCAGCTTGACAATGATTATGCGTGTGTGAACATCGTACTTGCTCTGCGCCAGTGAAAAGCGTTCACGCAGATCAATTATCGGCGTCACAACCCCCCGCAGATTGATCACTCCTTTGATATATGAAGAAACCTTTGGGACTCTGGTAATATGCAATACTTTTTCGATTGATCTTACGTTGTCTACTGGAATGGCATATTCCTTGTCCATTAACTTAAAAACGATAACTTTGATATCCAGCAAAGCTGCTTCTGTCACCATTTAAAACTCCCTCCTTTATCAGGTTTCATTTAATTAAAGAATTGCAGTCAATAATCAAGGCGACCTGACCATCACCGAGTATCGTTGCGCCTGAAATTGCGAATACTTCCCCCATATAATTCCCGAGAGATTTTAATACGACTTCCTGCTGCCCTATAAATGAATCGACTACTAAACCGGCCATTTTATCCCCTTTACGAACAATGATGACAGAATGAACGCGATCTTCACTGCCGTGTCCCGGAACATTAAATACCTCATTTAAAAATACAAGAGGAACGACTTTTCCTCTAAAATCGATTACTCGCTGATTATGAGCATGTAAAATATCTTCATCCTTAATAATTGCTGTTTCAATAATAGATGACAAAGGAACAGCATATTTTTCACTTTCCATTTCGACAAGCATGACGGAAATAATGGAAAGTGTCAGCGGCAGCTGAACAGAAAATAAAGATCCCTGTCCTGGGTTCGAGTTGATTGTAATAGTGCCGCCAAGAGACTCAATGGTTGTTTTAACTACGTCGAGCCCAACTCCACGCCCTGATATGTCAGATATGGTGTCGGCTGTTGAAAATCCTGATGCCATTAGTAATTCGTAGACTTGCTGATCAGACAATGTTTTTGAATGTTCCTCTGTTATGATGCTATTTGAAATCGCTTTTTGCAGAACTTTTTCTTTACTAATGCCTGCACCATCATCTTCAATTTCAATAAATACATGATTTCCGCTGTGATAAGCTCTTAATTCAATTGTGCCCTCTTCATGCTTGCAATTTTTCAATCGGACATCCGGCGTCTCAATCCCATGATCCATTGCATTTCGCAATAGGTGTACAAGAGGGTCTCCAATTTCATCTATTACCGTTCGGTCGAGTTCCGTATCTTCACCTTTGACAACGAGGGAAATTTTCTTATTTAAATCTCTCGTAAGCTGTCGGACCATTCTTGGAAACCTGTTAAAAACCGTTTCCACCGGCACCATTCGCATAGTAAGAATAATGGATTGAAGATCCCCTGATATTCTCGACATCCGTTCGACTGTTTCATTTAATTCACCATGGTTAAGATCTTTTGAAATTTGCTCCAATCTTCCTCTGTCAATAACTAGTTCTTCAAACAAATTCATTAGAATATCCAAACGTTCAATGTTAACCCTGATTGTTTTCCCTGAGACAGGTTTTTTCACAGATTCATTTTCCTGAACCATTGTGGTCGTCGTTTCTGTTTCTGTGATCGGCTTTTCAATCACCTCGACTGCCGCAGCTGTTTCCTTTACTGCACTAAAGGAGGTATGCAATGACAGCGGAGCTGCGTCGCTCATTTCAACTTCTGAGACTTTGCACACACTTTCTCTTATGAAGTCCATAGATTCCCTGGTTAATAGGGTGACGAAAAATTCCTGATCAAAGCGCTCTTCTTCCAGCTGATCAACTGATGGAGAGGATTTTACTATATCCCCTATTTTTTCGAGCACTTCAAAAACCATGTATACTCTTGCTGCTTTTAATAAACAATCTTCTCTTAGTCTTACCTTAATTTCATATGCAATAAAGCCTTGCTCCATCGATTCTTCAATAACCGTTCGTTCGTATTCATCATATTGAAGATGTGAGGGGCCGCCGGCGTCCCTTTCAATCTCTTTGTTTGCGTGGTCAGTGATAACCGGGGTCTCTACAGGTTCTTTACCCTGTTCAATCATTTCTAATTTTTGAATGACGTGAGAGACGTCTCTTTTTCCATTTCCGCCTCCTGCAATAGAAGTGATCATTTCTTCAAGATCATCAATGGCTAAAAATACAACATCCATAATCGCGGTCGTAACAGACAATTTGCCATTACGAATTAAATCAAGCACGTTTTCCATATTATGAGTCAGATTGGCTAAGTCCTCGTAGCCCATTGTCGCTGACATTCCTTTTAATGTATGAGCGGAACGAAAAATTTCATTTACAATTTTTAAGTCGTGAGGGTTTTTTTCCAATTCAAGCAATTGCGTATTACAATTTTGAAGATGGTCTTTGCTTTCTTCAATAAAAACTTCGAGGTACTGATTTAATTCCATCCTGCACTCACCCTTCATTGTTAACATATTCAACAATTTTTTTTGCAATCAATGGCAATGGACTTACTGCGTTGACAAGTCCCGTAGCAACTGCGGCCTTTGGCATTCCATGAACGATACACGTTTCTTGAGATTCAGCGATGACGCCAGCAAGCCCTTTATGAGTTAATTGTACCAGACCTTTAGACCCATCTGTACCCATTCCTGTCATTATCACAACTATTTTTTTCACTTTTTTTAATTCAGCCGCTGATTCAAGCATGACATCTACGGATGGACGGTGTCCTGCCCTCGGGTGTTCTTGAGTAAGCACGATCTTGATTGTTTGATAAGACTGGTCAAACGTCAGATGATATCCACCCGGTGCCAAATAGATTGTTCCATTTTGCAGTGTATCCCCCTGTTCTGCTTCTTTTACATTCAAGGGTGAAATAGTGTTTAATCTGCTCGCGAGAGATTTTGTAAAGCCGGCAGGCATATGCTGCACAATGACTACTGGAGCTCCGAGGTCCTTCGGAAGATGAGAAACTACTTTTTGAAGTGCTCTGGGACCCCCGGTTGATGTGCCGATTAATACAACCTTTGTACTTCCAGCAATAGGTAGACCTGATGCAGGTACCATATAGGGTATATCACTTTCTTTGATTTCTTTTTCAACCGCTGAAAAGCAGGAGGTATGTTCTATGCCATTCTCAACGCCGGGTGAATCCGGTTTTCTTGGGACAGACCCTGCTGCTGCATAAATTTTTTCGATCAGTTCGCTTTTTACTTTATGAAGATCAAGGGAAATAGTCCCGGATGGTTTTGAAATAAAATCTACCGCACCGTAATCCATCGCTAAAAGAGTATCTTCTGCTCCAGCTTTAGTAGAGCTCGACAGCATAATGACGGGAAGCGGACGATCTTCCATTATTTTCTTTAATGCTTCCAGTCCATTTAACACAGGCATTTGAACATCCATGGTTATCACATCAGGCTGCAGCAATTTTACTTTGATCAAGGCGTCTTCACCGTTTCGTGCAGTGCCTGCCACGGTTATCTTTTTTTCTTCCCGCAAAAATTCCTGAATTAGTTTTCTCATAAACGCTGAATCATCAACGACCAGAACGTTAATCATGTCCCTCATACTCAATTTGTTCACCTCACCGCTTTGAAAATATACTTGCAAGTCGCTGTACAAAGCGATTCGGTGCAGCTTCAACGTCTTGACCGTCAGCAATATATAGACTAACGATCTTTTTCATCTGTTTACTCGCTGCAGTCGCAGGATATTCAGTTACAAAAGGCACCTGCCTTGTTACAGATTTTCTTACATTTGGATCTTCCGGCATACTTCCAAGAAATTTAACTTCCTTATGAAGAAATCGTTCCATGGCCAATTTAAGCCTGTCGATTGCGAGTTTGCCTTCTTTTGAATCCATAACACGATTGCATAAAATGGAGAAATTTTTTTCAGCATTTTTCATGTAAATAAATTTCATCATTGAATATGCATCCATTATGGAGGTTGGTTCGGGGGTGGTAATGACAAAGACTTCGTCGGCTGCCATAATCATTTCCAGGCCATTAACACTTGCACCGGCGCCCATATCAAAAAGCAGGTAATCATAATTTTTTTGAAGCAGCTCAAACCCATCTAAAAATCGTTGAATTTCAATATCATGCCATTCCACAAGCTGGTTTAACCCTGATCCTCCCGATATAAAGGAGAGATTGCCAGGACCTTTTTGAACAATATCCAATATACTGCCGCTTCCCTGAAGGTAATGGAGGATGGATTGATCCGGCTGCTGCCCCATTAAAATATGAACATTTCCCATGCCTATATCCATATCCATCAAAAGAACACGGTATCCAAGCGAAGAGAGCTCCATGGAAAAGTTCAGTGAAAAGTTGGTTTTTCCAACCCCGCCCTTTCCACTGACGACAGCTATTGTTTTTGCTGTATGCTCATTCCTTGCCATCATTTGAGTTCGCAGTGTTTGTGCCTGGTCCATTACTGCTTCCCGCTTTCTTCGAGAAGATTAAGAAAGTGCTCAGCGGACGCTTCTTTTATATCTTCGGGAACAGCCTGGCCTGTTGTAATAAAAGCTGCCCCTTTCTGATTTTGAGTCATAATCTGAATCACAGCTCCCGGAGAAGTACTTTCATCTTGTTTAGTAAAGATAAAATGACTAATATCCACGTCTTTAAATTGCTCCACAACTGCCTGCATATCCTTTCTTTTTGCAGTCATTGAAAGAACTAAAAAGGATTGCATATTAACGCTGAAATTCAGCACATTTTTTAAATCCTCCACATAGTGCTTCTCTCTGTAGTTTCTTCCTGCAGTGTCAATAAAGATGTGATCAAACTGTTCAAATTTTAAAACAGCCTGCTCAAAATCACTGCGATTATACACGACTTCTATTGGAACATTCAGCAGTTGTGCATATGTTTTAAGCTGTTCTATAGCGCCGATCCGGTAGGTATCTGTAGTGATAAAAGCAATTTTTTTCTTTTGTTCCACAACGAGTTTGGCAGCCATTTTAGCAATAGTAGTCGTTTTCCCAACCCCTGTCGGACCCACCACATTGATAAATTTACGGTCTGTGTTTATTCCTTTATGCACAAGACCTTTCATTTTTTGATTAAAAAAAGCAAGACTGTGAGAGTGAACGTCTTCATCTTTCCCATTCTCTTTCCATTTTCCAAAGACAAACTGACCAAGCTCTAATAGCCAATGGTCATCAAAATCAAGTTCTTTGTAACGTATCAGCTCTTCTTGAATTACTGGAGGGAAATGATGAAAGGCAGGCTGAGTCTGCGGCTGAAAACGGGATAAAATTTCTTTAATTTCATTAAGATCAGCTTTGTAATTTTCTTCAGTTTCCTCTATGTAATTCATTGCAGGCAGAGGAGCAGGCGAATCTGTCAAATCGTCCATCCCCGCTGTTACCTCTATTTTCTTCTTCTTAAACAGCCCTAAAAAACCGCCTGTATAAACCGCTTTTGAATTCAAGATTACAGCATCATCACCGAACTCTGATCTTACTTTTTTCATCGCTTCCTGCATGGAATCAGCTGTTATTTTTTTCACTTTCATTCTACATTCACCACCCCGACACTTTGAACTTCAACATTTGACTCTAATTCGTTATAGGACAAGATCGGTATTTGAGGAAAATACCTTTCTGTCAGCTGTCTGATATACATTCGCACGGCGGGTGAAGAAAGTATAATCGGCGTTTGTTCAGACATGGAAACATGTTCAATCTGGTTTGCCATCGCTTCGAGAACCCGTTGAGAATCACCAGGATCAAGAGAAAGATAATTACCATGCTCCGCTTGCTGGATGCTGTCAGCCACCAGTTTTTCCACCCTGCCTGATAGCGTAATCACTTTCAGACTTTCGCCGGGAATTGAAAACTGGTTGGTAATTTGCCTTGCAAGTGCTTGCCTTGTATATTCCGTTAAAACATCTGTATCTGTTGTCAGTTTTGCATAATCTGCGAGAGTTTCAAAAATAATAGGAAGATTTCTAATCGAAACATTTTCTTTTAACAGCTTAGCAAGAACTTTTTGCACCTCGCCAATGGTTAATGGAGAAGGTGTAACTTCTTCAACCAGAATGGGATACGTTTCTTTTAAATGGTCAATCAGCTGTTTAGTTTCCTGACGGCCAAGCAAATCATACGCATTTCCTTTTATAACCTCTGTAACGTGGGTTGACACAACTGATGGCGGATCCACAACTGTGTACCCAAGCATTTCAGCCTGATCTTTCACAGTTTCGTCGATCCATTTTGCCGGCAGCCCAAAGGACGGTTCAATCGTATCAATGCCTTCTATTGAATCATCATCCCCAGGGCTCATTGCCAGATAATGATCAAGAAGGAGTTCGCCTTTCGCCACTTCATTGCCTTTTATTTTCAAACGGTACTCGTTGGGCTGAAGCTGGATATTATCACGAATTCGAACGACAGGAATAACAAGACCAAGCTCAAGTGCGAGCTGCCTCCTGATCATGACGATTCTGTCAAGCAAGTCCCCGCCCTGCCCGGTATCGGCTAACGGTATAAGACCATAACCGAATTCAAACTCGATTTGATCCACATTCAGCAGGCTTACCACGCTCTCTGGACTCTTTAACTCGTCTGAGGACTCTTCTTCTTCTGCTGAGTGGACTACATTTTCTTCTTTTTTTGCAGCTTGTGAAAGGATATAACCCCCGGCAATTAATACAAATGCAATCGGCAATGTAAGGATATCGTTAATTGGGGTAAACAGACCCAAAAGTGCAATGGTGATGCCGGCTACATACATAATCGGACCAAAAGCAAATAATTGATTGGTAATGTCCTGACCTAAATTCCCATCAGAAGCTGCACGCGTCACGACAATACCTGTCGCGGTAGAGATCAATAGCGCAGGAATCTGGCTTACAATGCCATCGCCTACAGTCAGCAGGGTAAATTGACTGGCCGAGTCTCCCAGTGACATGCCCATTTGAACAATTCCTATGATCATACCAAAAAGAATATTGATCATAACAATGATAATTCCGGCTATTGCATCTCCTTTTACGAACTTTGTAGCTCCATCCATCGCACCATAGAAGTCTGCTTCACGCCCGACTTTCTCTCTTCTTTCCCTGGCGTCCGTTTCAGAAATCATTCCGGCGTTTAAATCCGCATCTATGCTCATCTGTTTACCTGGCATCGCATCCAGCGTAAAACGGGCGGCTACTTCAGATACCCGTTCCGCCCCTTTTGTGATCACGACAAACTGAATAATAATTAGTATTATGAAGACGACAAGACCGACTAAAATATTTCCTCCAGTTACGAATGTTCCAAACGTTTCAACTACCCCGCCTGCTTCTCCTCTGCTTAAAATAGCACGGGTGGTTGAAATATTTAACCCGAGACGAAAAAGAGTCAGTAATAGAATCAGTGATGGAAATATAGAGAATTCAAGCGGTTCTTTCATGTTCATCGATGTTAAAAGTACAATAAGGCCTAATGCTATATTAATAATAATCAGTACACTTAACATCCATGATGGCAGCGGAATCACGAGCATAGCAATAATCATGATGACACTTGCAAGAACCGTTAAATCTTTACCTGACATGCCTTGAACCCCTAACTGTGCATTACACTTTATTTTTTATGCGGTATACATAAGCAAGAATCTCAGCCACTGCTTTAAAAAATTCTTCAGGAATTGGATCACCAATTTCCGCCTGATCAAACAGCGCTCTGGCAAGCGGTCTATTTTCTACCGCCAGCACGTCGTTTTCTTTCGCAACAAGCTTGATTTTCTGTGCGATAAAATCGACACCTTTTGCTACTACTACCGGTGCATCTGAGACGCCGTCTTTATATGTCAACACAATGGCATAGTGAGTGGGATTTGTAATGACCACGTCTGCGTTTGGAATTTCAGACATCATTCTTTTCATCGCCATTTCCCGCTGTCTTTGCTTTATTTTTGATTTAATTAGCGGGTCACCTTCCGTGTTTTTATATTCATCTTTAAGATCCTGCTTGGACATTCGAATATTTTTCTCAAAATCATATTTCTGGTACATATAGTCAAGCACTGCGAGCAGCAGTAGAAGTACCGAAGCATACAGGCCCATTTGAACCGTTAATTTGCCTGCTGTTAATAAAGTCGTTTCCACTGATTTTAGGGATAGTGCTAAAACATGCTCGATTGAAAACCATATAACTAAAAAAGTTGTTAATCCAATTAAAGAAATTTTCAAAATTGATTTTGCTAATTCGACGAGTGCTCTTGCTGAAAAGATTCGTTTCAGACCCTTGATCGGATCAAGTTTTGACAATTGTGGTTTTAGAGGGTCAGTGGCAATTAAAAAACCAACCTGCACATAATTTCCGATAATCCCTGCCAGAGCTGCCACTCCCATGATCGGCAAAAGGATCCAGGCCACTTCTGTGAGCATCTCTGTGTATACAATCATGGCGGTATCCATCGTCACCGGTCTTAAAATATAGTCCCTGAGAGGCACACTGACTAACGATAAAATGCGGTCCCAGAACATACCTCCTGCAAAATACAAGAAAAGGAACACACCAAGCAATATGACAGCAGTGGTTACATCCTGACTTTTTGCTACCTGACCTTTTTTTCTTGAATCCAGTCTTTTTTTAGGTGAAGCTTTTTCCGTTTTTTCACCGGCAAAAAATTGAAGATCCAAAGGGATCCACTTCATTTAAACAAATCCCCCTCCAATAATCGTCATAATATCCCTCATCACCACAAACAATAAATCAAATAAACGCTGAATGACCTGAAAAGTTACACCCATTGTGACGATAAGAATGATAAAGGCAACTGTGATTTTTATAGGAAAACCAATCACAAAAATATTAAACTGCGGTGACGTTCTCGCCACGATTCCAAGTGCCACATCAACAAGAAAGAGTGTTGCGACAATAGGAGAAGCAATTTGAAACGCGATAACAAAAGCTGCTGCAAAAGCCTTAATAATAAACTCAGGTGCTGCCGGATTATCAAAGCCAAGACCCATCTGGTCAATTGGGATAAATTGATAACTGTAAAAAATGCCGTCCAGAATTAAATGATGACCATCCAAATAAAGAAGAAGAAGCAAGGCAATCGTATATAAATACTGACCCATTAAAGGGCTTTGTGCACCTGTTTGCGGATCAATCACATTAGCCATGGCAAACCCCATTTGAAAATCAATGAAACCTCCCGCAATTTGAACGGCTGATAAGACGATATAAGCGATTAAACCAATAAATAATCCTACTACCGCTTCTTTCAGTATAAGAAGAATATATTCACCGTTAATTTCAAAAGGCTCGACATCAATTGTGTAGTACATCATCCAGGATAAAATCAGCGCGAATCCCAGACGGTGCATCGGAGGAATGGTCCGATGTGAAAATAAAGGCATGACGACAAAAAAAGAAGATACCCGCACCAGCAGCAAAAGCAGGATTGTTAGTCTGGGATATAACTCTTCCATTTACCCGATATACCTTGTGAGATTAGAAAAAATATCAGCTGCATACGTGACAATTTGTGTCAGCATCCATGGACCAAAAAAAATCAGCGCGACCATTACCGCAATAATCTTTGGAATAAATGCCAATGTCTGCTCCTGAATCTGCGTAGTTGCTTGAAAAATACTCACCAGCAATCCTACTACCAGTGCAACAAGCATTAAGGGAAGACTGATCATCAGTGTCATGTATACGCCTCTTTCAGCGATTGAAATTACCATTTCACCATTCATAGAAAAAGCTCACCTGCCTAAAAGCTCTGCAGCAACGACTGCATTACAAGATACCAACCATCCACTAAAATAAATAGCAGAATTTTAAAAGGCAAAGAAATCATAACCGGCGGCAGCATCATCATCCCCATCGACATCAGGACGGAAGCTACAACCATATCAATTACCAGAAAAGGAATAAAAATCATAAAGCCCATTTGAAATGCCGTTTTTATTTCACTTAAAGCAAACGCAGGAACCATAACAGTCATAGGGATCTCCTGAATGGTTTCAGGCCGCTCGGCTTCTGTGTAACTTAAAAACAGCTCTAAATCTTTTTGTCTCGTATGCTTGCTCATAAACTCTATAAATGGAACAGATGCTTCTTCATACGCTGTGTCCAGATCAATTTCTTCATTAAATAAAGGGGTCAACGCACGTTCGTTTACCTCACTCAGTACCGGTGCCATAATAAAAAAGGTTAAGAAAAGAGCCAGGCCGATAATTACCTGATTAGGCGGCATCTGCTGCGTTGCCAGAGAAGTTCTGACAAATGACAGCACGATCACGATTCTGGTAAAAGCCGTCATTAAAATTAAAATACCAGGGGCAAGAGACAGTACTGTCAATAAAAGAAGCAGCCTTACAGAAGTCGCCACGTCATCAGGAGGACTATCGTTAAAAATCTGAACAAATTCATCCATCTTTATGATCCTCCTTGCCGTTAACCCGGTTAAACAACTTTTTACGATCTTCTTTCTGCTGATTCAACTGCTTTGATAAAAGAGATTGAAAACTTTGAGATCCTTCGCTGTAGGGATTTTTTTTATTCTTTAATGAGCGTATAAAAAGCTTTGCCAGCGGACTGCGCTCTTCCTTTTGCTCTTCCTGTGAGGAGTAGTAATGCTCCAGCCGGCTGATTTCTTCTGAATCAGTAACTTCTTTTATAAGATGTACCTCTTCTCCCACACCGAGAACATAATAGTTACCAGCTATTTTCACAATTTGAACAGACCGGTTGCCTCCCAGACCCGTCCCGCCCATATTTTGAATGAGCACGGACTGCTGGAAGTTCCTGGTTTTACTGTTTACGAACTTCAGCAGTGCATAAAGCAAAACCAGAACAAAACCAAGCGCTGCGATTAATTTTAAATAGGTAATCCAGGTGACCGGATCACCGTCTGCTGTTTCTTCTGCAGGTGCCGGCGGCTGATTTTGGCTGTCCTCATTGTTTCCACCAGGAAAATAGTCATCCACCATCGTGCCGCCATAAACGGTTCCTTCTCCCCATCCGGCAAAAAATATCAGAATAAGAGAAAGAGTAATTAAGATCTTTTTAACATACATGTTCATCAACCTATCGCTTTTTGAATAGCCTCTATAACACGGTCTGCCTGAAATGGTTTAACGATAAAATCCTTTGCACCTGCTTGAATCGCGTCGATAACCATCGCCTGCTGACCCATTGCAGAGCACATAATTACTTTTGCTGACCCATCAATTTTTTTAATTTCTTTTAATGCTGTGATGCCGTCCATTTCAGGCATAGTGATGTCCATTGTAACAAGGTCCGGTGAAGTCTCCTTGAATTTTTCTATGGCTTGTGCTCCATCAGCCGCTTCTCCTACTACTTCAAAGCCATTTTTAGACAAAATGTCCTTGATCATCATTCTCATAAATGCTGCATCATCCACAATTAAAATTCTTTTTCCCATCAGTACAACCTCCAAGTGTTATTTCAATTTAGTTAAGCGATCTTTTTGACTGACAATATCAGTCAGACGGACTCCGAAATTCTCATCAATGACGACAACTTCACCCTGTGCAATAAGCCGGTTATTAACGAGTATGTCTACAGGCTCACCGGCAAGCTTATCCAGTTCGATGATAGACCCCGAAGTCAAATCCAAAATGTCTCTGACAGACCTTTTTGTTCTGCCGAGTTCAACTGTAACTTGAAGCGGGATATCCATAAGTAAATTTAAATTTCTTGATTCTCCTGAGCTGAGACCCGGTGAATCAAAAGATGAAAATTCTGCAGGCTGAACATTTACAGGCTGGCTGATCGCTTTGTCCCGGTTTAACTGAATTCCCTCATGTTCGCTGTCCGTTACATCTGCCGGTGCTGAATAAGCTGGAACACTGGAAAGCGCCGGCCGCTCCATTCTGTCCTGTTCAGCAGCTGAACTCTGCTGCGGTGCTTCTGCCAATGCAGACACTGCCGTTTCGGCAGCTCCTTCTGAACCTGACATCAAACGCTCGATAAGCGATTGGCCAAATTCGAGAGGAACAAGCTGCATAATGCTGGAATCAATTAGTGAACCTACTTTTAAGTGAAAAGAAATCTGGATCAGAAGCTCTGCGTCAGGCAGATTATCCATTCCTTTGTTTAACGTCAAATCCATCAGGTCGATGCTTGGCGGAGAAATATCAACTTTACTGTTAAAGATCGTAGACATTGATGTAGCGGCAGAACCCATCATCTGGTTCATCGCTTCCTGAACAGCGCTGAGCTGAATTTCATCTAACTCCTGAGAAGTTGTAATGCCATTTCCTCCCAGCATGAGGTCTGCGATAACCGCTGCATCACTTTGCTTGATGACAAGTAAGTTGGTTCCTTTCAGTCCTTCTGTATATTGAACATTAATTGCAACAGACGGGTGGGGGAACGACTGAGATAGTTCAGAAGCTTTAACTACTTTTACAGTAGGGGTTGTGATATCAACCTTTTGATTCAATAATGCGGAAAGGGCCGTTGCTGAACTTCCAAATGAAATATTTCCAATCTCACCTAAAGCATCTATTGCCATTTCATCTAAATAATCCTCTGTAACTATATGTGAACCAGGTGTTCCCCGGTGCTCTTCATCTTCATCCGATGTGCCTCTTAAAAGCGCATCAATTTCATCTTGGGAGAGCATATCATCACTCATCATCGTCCTCTCCTCCTTTCAATTCATCTATA
The DNA here is from genome assembly GCF_050107735.1 of Jeotgalibacillus proteolyticus. Classification (GTDB taxonomy): domain Bacteria; phylum Bacillota; class Bacilli; order Bacillales; family Jeotgalibacillaceae; genus Jeotgalibacillus; species Jeotgalibacillus proteolyticus_A. The sequence goes on along the minus strand of NZ_JBNILO010000002.1, from coordinate 243,186 downwards.
ATTTGAATGGCCAGTTTCTTGCCAACCTTCCCGGGCTGCCCGGTGAATTTAGGTATGCCTCCAATACTTACCTCAACCGGCTCGTCAAACCTGTGATTAAGTTCTAAAACATCTCCTGCTTCGAGCATTAGGAATTCTTCCACTGCTACCATTGATGAGCCAAGCGCTGCTGAAATGATCAGATCGGCTTTTTTGATCCTTTTTTCAAGCTGAACCATTTCCTCGGGTTTACTTTCTTTTTTATTGGACTGCATCCAATGCTTAACAGAAAGATTGGGCATTATGGGCTCCAGTACAACATGAGGAAGACAAATATTGATCATTCCGCTCGTGTCTCCTACGATCGTATTTAATGAAATAACAACGACGGTTTCATTTGGTGAAATTACCTGCAGAAATTGCGGATTGACCTCAAAGTCAGTTAAAATCGGATCAATTTCAGCTATTGTCGCCCAGGCTTCTCTTAAGCTGTCAAACGCTTTTTCAAACATATTGGACATGATCTTCGTTTCGATTTCTGTAAGATTTTCAACCTTGCTCATGCTTGAACCATGACCGCCCATAATGCGGTCCATCATGGCATAGGCAATATTCGGGTTGATTTCCATTAAGATTTTCCCGTCCAGCGGGGGAACTTCATACACGTTCAAAATCGTCATCTTGGGAACTGAACGGATAAATTCTTCATATGGAATCTGATCCACGGAAGCCACATTAATTTGCACAAATGTTCTTAGCTGGGCAGAAAAAAATGTTGTCAGCAGCCTGGCAAAATTATCATGTATCCGGGTTAGACTGCGAATTTGATCTTTGGAAAATCGCAGTGCCCTTTTAAAATCATAAACCTTAATTTTCTTTTCCTGTTCTTCCTTGCGAATTTCCTCGGCTGACATTTCACCAGTTGAAATAGCCGATAATAAAGCATCAATTTCATTTTGCGAGAGTATATCTCCAGCCACTTAATCTCACCTCAACTCTCAGACTAGCTCTCTACTGAACAACGATCGACGTTGTGTAGATCTGTACGATTTCTCCTTCTTGCATCATGGCATCTACTCGTTCTTTAACCGTTTGTTCAAAAGCTTCTTTCCCCGCTCTTCCCTCCAGGTTTGCGCGGGTCATTTCTGACAATTCATCAATGATGATGTCCTTTACCATAAAATCTCTTTGTTCAAGCTCTTCTGCAGCCTTAGGGCTGTCTGTTTGCATGGTCATGGAAATTCGTGCAAAGTTATTGTTTGCAATACTAGTCGTTACTTCCGGAATTTCAACAGATGCACTGACAATTTCTTCAATGGTAGGCTCAGGCTCTTCAGCCTGTGCATTTTCAGCAGAAAGCTGTTTAGAAACCACATAGACAATGACTCCAGTAAGTGAAATGGATACCATGATGATCATCATAGTAAGAAGAAGTTTATTCTTCATCATTTACATCTTCTCCTTTTAAATGAACCAGGTTTAGTGCGTGTATCGACTGATAAAACGAACGCACTTCTTCTTTTACATGGGCCACGGAATCTTTCACGATAAATTTTTTGCCGTTTGTCAGGGTGATGGTCGTGTCCGGAAAAGACTCAATTGTCTCAATATAAATAGCATTTATTATAAAAGGCTTGCCATTCAGCCGTGTTACATTAATCATATGATCAGGACTGAAGAATCTCTTCCTCAGTCCTTCCACCTCCTATTGCCCATTATCTTTTCAGATTTACAAGCTCCTCTAGAATCTGATCAGACGTGGTAATAATTCTGGTATTCGCCTGAAAGCCTCTTTGCGCTGAAATCATTTCGGTGAATTCTTCTGACAGGTCCACATTAGACATCTCGAGTGTACCTGATGAAATTGTGCTCCCTACTGTTTCAACATCGCCTATATTTGCGACGCCTGAGTTAACAGATTCCTGAAACAAATTATTTCCTACTTTCACCAGGCCGGATGGATTATTGAAATTCGCCAGGCTTAATTCAGCTAATTCCGTTACTTCCCCGTTTGAATAAACTCCGCTAATCACGCCAGCATTACTGACACTGAAGCTTTCAAGAGATCCTGAGAGATTTCCATTTGCCAAAACCTGCGTAGTGATTTCTCCTGGATTGTTTGTAAGCCCATCGATGACAGGGGGAATCTCTAATGCAAAATCCTCTGGAGCGGGCGGTGTTCCTCTTTCTACTCGAAGATTCTGCGGCGCTGGATTCCAAGCCGGAATACCTTCATCATCGAATTCAATAACACCAGAGGTTTCATTATCGTCTGACTCCATGGAGTTATTACGGAATGTAACATTCCAGCTGTTCGCTCCATTGGCAGTCATTTCCACTTCAAGTACATGTTCTAGACCTTCATCATCGACTACCTTCATTTGCTGGGAAAAGCTGAAATTCTCTGTATCTGCTACATTATCAGGCAAATTCCCTGATAACGTGATTTCATCTGTTGTCTGTGCAGGTAGAACCGCACCGCTGTTAATGTTTATATCACTCATTACACCATCTTGAAATTGCTGCACACGATAGCCATCTCCTGTCACCATGGTGCCGCCCTGATCAAGATAAAAGTTTCCTCCGCGCGTAAAAAGATTTTGTCCGCCCGGTCCCTCAACAACAAAGAATCCGTCGCCGTTTACAGCAAGGTCAAGCGATCTTCCGGTTGTTTGAAGAGAGGCTTGGGTTTGCACGCTGTCAATTGTTGCTGTTACAGAGCCAAGCCCAACTTGAAGTGAGTTTTTCCCGCCTCGTCCGTCACCTGCTCCAGAAGCTCCCTGAATCGTTTGATTCATCGCTTCCTGAAAGGTTACACGGCCCTTTTTAAATCCATACGTATTGACGTTTGCAATATTGTTCCCAATTACATCGAGCTTCGTTTGAAAGTTTTTGAGTCCGGCAATACCTGAATACATTGAACGTATCATCATTTTCTCCCTTCGATTAAAAGCTGCATCTGTCAGTCAGCAGCTCTTTTAGGCTCCTTATCAGGTCCGCCTAGTCATTTACTATAATGGTTCCATCAATGTCTGTGAAAATATGGTCTTTAATATCCTGTGCTCCCATTGCTGTGATAACAGTCCCATTTTTAATGCTCACAATCAGTGCGGCTTGATCCAGTAAAACCAAAGAGTCTTTTATTCCTTTTGATTTAGCTTCATTCACCTTTGCTTCTACTTTCTCCCACTGTGAATCTGTGATGGTGATTCTTCTTTCCGAGAGTCTGTCATTAGCATGTTTACTGATCTTCAGTTTGTTTGTCTCTTGGATCGCTCCATTAAGTTCATCAGAAAAGCTTTTGACATGTGGGTTGACTGGTTTTTTGTCTTTTACGGTTATCGGTGGCAATGGAATAGGATTAAAACGTATCTTTTCCATCAGCAACAAATCCTTATTGGCTTATTTGAGTAAGTTCATCAGCTTTTATTTTTTTCTCATTTTCTGTATGCAGCCATATAGCTCCATCTTTAACAGAAACAGAAATAACTTTGCTTTCCGCTTCTTTTTCATTCTCATCGATCCACGTAGCATTTTTCCCAATAAACATGCTTGCCTGTTGCAGAGTGTTGTTCTCACCGGATTGTTTCACTTCTGAAATATTCCCCGGACTTAATAAGGTGCCGTCTGTCAGCTCAAATTCAACTGCTCCCCCTTTAAATCGAACCGTTTCAACTGTTCCTCTACCGGTTGTGGAAATCTGTTCATCATTTTCTTCAGTGAGTTTGTCCCATTTCACTTCTTTTCCTACAAATTCATTGTATTGAATCAGCTGGGTCTGTTCCTGCATTGAAGCAAATTTCTCAAATGATTCACTCATATTTGTCATTTGTTCCAGTGTTGAAAAACTGGCCATCTGAGCAATAAATTCTTTATCCTCCATAGGCTGTGTCGGGTCCTGATTGGAGAGCTGGGCAATCAGCAGTTTTAAAAACTGGTCCTTTCCCATGGAATCCTGCTTTGTTTCCGTGGTTTTTTCATTCAGTGAAGATAAAAATAAATCATTGTTAACTGAATTTACATTCAATGTTTTACACCTCGATATTCATAAAAATTTGATGAAAATCCTGCTTATCTTCTCCATCATCATCCTCATTGCCTGATTGCTGCTGTCGATCAGAACCTGTATGGTGCTTTGATGAACTGCCTGTTTCGCGATCGGCGCGCTGATCATTTTGTGTTAGAACGACGTCAATCTTGTCAATTTGAATATTTTGATTCGTCAGGGCCTGCCTGAGCTGCTGGATTTGGGAGTCCATCATGTCCTTAGCAAGACTGGTAGACGTCATTACTCTCGCAGCGAGCACGCCGGATTTTTGTATTAATTCGATTTTAAGTGTGCCTAAATGTTCCGGCTGCAGACGGATTAACAGTTTTTCTGTTCCATTCGTTTTTCCGAACTTTGCTTTATCCATGATTTCAGCAAACTGTTTTATTAAGGATTCCGCCGGCTGGGACGTTTTAAATTCCAGTGGAACATTCCATTTGGCAAGTCCTGATTCAGTTTGAAGCTGCTGAATGGATACCGATGATGTTTCCGGTTTTTCGACTGTACTTGCGGCATTACGCTGCTGGATGTGAACTTTATTTGGAATAGCTCTGGCTGAAAAATCAACTGTCTTTCCATATTCCACTTTTCTTACAGGTAGCTTCGTTTCACTTATTTCAGATTGGAGGGTTTTTAGCATCCCCTCAATTTTTTCAAGTGTCTGCAAAAGTTCTTTACCTATCGGACTCGCAGCTGCCGGGCCATCTGACTGTTTCGCAGCATGCGTAAGCTGTTTAATTGCGTTAAGCATCTGAACAGATGCGGGTTCCGGTACTTTCAGCTGAATATTTTTTTCAAGCTTTTCAAGTTGATTTTGCAAGAAAAAAAGTGATTCCGCAGAACCTGCCTTTCCTTTTGGGAGAGCCGTTTCTTTTGTTAACTCATTTAGTTTCTGCTCATTACCGTTAAAGAAAAGCAGAAGAGCGTCTTTTAATGGAAGATCCATCCATTCCTCAGGGGAAAGAACGGTTTCTTTATTAATTAAGAATCCATTTTCCATTTCTGCCTGTCCTTCTTCAATAACAGGTGCATGCTGCTGGATAACTGAAAACAGCTCCTGCAAAATGAATTCACTGTTTTCTCCTGTTGTCTCGTTTAGACCTTCCTTTTGAAGCTCAGGATTTTGACCCGGCGGAAAAGATAGAAGAGCTAAAATCGACCCAAAGCCGCTTGAAGCAGATACAAATTTCTCTGGCTGCTTGTTTTCTTCATTTAATGAAACTTTCAGCAGCGGATTAATCATCATACGTTTGATTCACCCCCTTTCCGGGTATAATTTCACGGTGAGTCGATGCCCAGCAGGCCTGCATACTTTGCAGCTTCTTCAGGGGGCATTTCTTCGAAGATTGAAGCCACTGAATCAGCAGGCAGCTCAGAAAGAATGACGACAGCTTCTCCTTCGTCCATATTCAGCAAAACAGGAGCTGCGGTTTTTCCGTTCATTTCTTTAAAAACAGAAACCATCTCATTGCTTTCGCTTTGGTTTGCTCCCTGTTCACTACGGAGAATTTCCATTTCCTGTAGCAAGATTTCCTGCTCTTCAGCCAGTTTTTCATTGTCACTGGTTTGGGTTTCCAGCCTGCTTTCAAGTTCTTCAATATTACCTTCTTTTTCCTTTAATTGAGATTCCAAGGAAGCTATTTGCTGGCTGTCTTCAATAGTACCGCTCTCCTGTTCAGCCTTCTCGTCAGTCAGGAAAGGAATTTCTATACCCGCTTCCTCCGCTTCTTGAATCGGATTTATATCGAGTAAGGTTAATACGATTACGCTTGCAAAAACAAGAAATACTGCCGGCACTAGAAAAATTAACAGAAAAACCTGAAATTTACCCGGCGATTTTGCTTCTTCTGAATCTATCTTCCCTGCTTTTTTATTCACTTGCATCACCTGCTTCTTTGCTTCATAAACTGAATCATTGAAAGCTCATTCATAAGCTGATTATCCAGTTCACTTTGTTGAGCCATGAAGAGCTGCTGATCTTTGTCTTTTATTTTTTCATATTTACGCACTTCGATGTTTCGATCTGCGACACGCTGCTCGTGCCATTGCATAGTTGATCTGGCTTCCATCACTAGTTTCTGCTGATAATGGATGCTTTTTTCAATATTCGTCAGAAATTGCTGGCCGTGCCGTAATGACTGAACAGCGATGCCATTTTGAATTTTCTCTGTTTGATCTTCTATCATTCTTTCTTTCTTTTTTAATAAAAGATAGAGCTGCTGAGCAATTCCCTCAAAGGACTCAACCGATTCCCTGTACCGGTCTTCCGCTTCCTTCTTTTCTCTCTCTCTAACTGTCAGAACCCGGTCGAAGCGAAATTGATGCACCATTTATTCCCACTCACCTTTATCAGAAAGATTAACCAGTTGTTTTACGCTCGTGTTGAATTCAACTTTTTCATCATATGCCTGCTTTAAGAGTTTTTTTATGGCAGGAATGGCTTTAATGGCATCGTCTATTTCTTTTGACGATCCTTTTTTGTATGCACCAATATTGATTAAATCTTCCGCTTCCTCATAAGTACTCATCAAATGCCTTACTTGTTCAGCTGCACGCAAATGAGGTTTGTCTGCCAGATGATTCATCAGCCTGCTGACACTTTTTAATATATTAATAGCTGGATATTGACCCCGGTTTGCTATTGCCCGGTCAAGAACAATATGACCATCTAAAATTCCTCTGACCGTGTCAGAAATTGGTTCATTCAAATCATCCCCATCCACCAGTACGGTGTAAAAAGCAGTGATACTCCCTGATTCATTCGTACCCGTACGTTCCAGGAGCTTTGGCAGCAAGCCAAATACTGAAGGCGTATATCCTTTGGTTGCCGGAGGTTCCCCAATTGCAAGGCCGATCTCTCTCTGAGCCATAGCGACTCTTGTAACAGAGTCCATCATCAGCATGACATTTAAGCCTTTATCCCTGAAAAACTCTGCAATGGCTGTAGCTGTAAAGGCTCCCTTTATTCTCATTAAAGCGGGCTGATCACTAGTGGCTGCGACGATGATGCTTTTTCTAGCTCCCTCCGGTCCGAGGTCCCGTTCAATAAACTCTCTTACTTCACGTCCCCGTTCACCAATTAACGCAATGACATTAATATCAGCTTCTGTGTTCCTCGCTACCATTCCAAGCAGTGTGCTTTTTCCCACGCCGCTGCCTGCAAAGATACCGATTCTCTGTCCTTTCCCAACTGTGAGCATGCCGTCGATGGCTCTCACTCCAACCTGCATTACTTCATCGATTGGAGGTCTTGTTAAAGGGTTAGGAGGGTCTTGTTCTGTTGTGACGGTCTTCATTCCATAGGGCAGCTGACTATGATCAATAGGATCACCCATCGGATCAATTACCTTCCCTATCAGAGCATCTCCAACTTTAATTTCAAGAGGCCGTCCTGTTGCCTCTACTATGCTGCCGGGTGCGATGTCATGCACATGCGTAAATGGCATCAGCACGACAATCCCTTCCCTGAATCCCACTACTTCAGCTTTTATTTTGATTTTCTTTCTTTTACTGCTCGATTGCACGTGGATGTAGCATACCTCTCCAATGGAGCTCTCGGGCCCTTGTGATTCAATCATTAAACCGATCACCTGTTTTACTTTTCCGTAATGACGTAAAGTTGGAATAGTGGCTACGTGCTGAATCAGATCTGCAGCTTTCATAGCTCATCCTCACTAAGCAGCTGGGATAACTTAAGCTTTAATTGAGTCAGCTGAGAATCAATACTCAAATCAATTCTGCCCTGGCTTGTTTCAATAAAGCACTGATTTGGTTCAAGCTCATCTTCAGGATAGATGGATAGTTGAACGTCAATGGGAAATATAGCAATTAATTCGTCTCGATTTTTGTGAAGCAGAGCATATTGAGGTACAGCCGTATAAATTTTCACTTCTTTCATTTCCCTGACTTCTTTTATAGCTTTTTTAACAATCGGGAGAAATCGTTCTGGATCATGCTCAAGCGTCTGTGCTAAAATTTTCTCGGCAGTTTGAATGGACAATTGCAATATAATTTGTTCATTTCGTTCTGCCTGCTCATAAAGTGCTTCTTTTGCTGATGAGACGATTTTCTTTGCTTCTTCAAGCGAATGAAAAAGGTCTGTATACCCTTTTTCCCGGCCTTCTTCATAGCCTTGTCCAAAAGCTTTCTCATAAGCTTCCTGCTGAATGGATCTTTTTTCTTCTTCCCAGTTGTTTTTTTCATCCATAACATTCAGGAGAATTGAATCGGCTTTCTGCTTTGCATCGCTTTTAAGGTCAAATGCATATTGCTTTGCTTTTTCTACAATTCTTACCGATTCCAAATGAGCTTGCTCGACCGTCCAGGTAAGTGTATTCTGCTGGTCCGGGTTGCCTTGAATGACTGGTCTGAAAGGGATGGCCTTGGCGTTATCGGAAACTGAATGGACAATTTCTGACTTGATCACTCTAGACAATAACGTCATCTCCTCCGCCGCGGGCTACAATGATTTCTCCTGCTTCCTCAAGACGTCTTATAATCGCAACAATTCTTGATTGAGCTTCTTCTACATCACGAAGTCTGACAGGCCCCATGAATTCCATTTCTTCTTTGAAGTTTTCAGCCATCCGCTGTGACATGTTTTTAAACAATACTTCTTTAACCTCATCTGTTGAAACTTTCATGGAAAGTAAAAGGTCCTCATTTTCGCAATCCCGAATGACCCTCTGAATGGAACGGTTATCAAGCGTAACAATGTCTTCGAAAACAAACATTCGTTTTTTGATTTCTTCTGCCAGTTCAGGGTCCTGGATCTCAAGAGAATCCAGGATGGTCTTTTCAGTTGCTCGGTCAACGCCATTAAGCACTTCTACCACAGACTCTATTCCACCGGTTTCTGAGTGGTCCTGCTGAACGGTTGAAGAAAGCTTTCTTTCAAGCACTGACTCAATTTCACTAATTATTTCCGGACTCGTGCTGTCCATCACAGCTATTCTTTTTGCAATATCAGCCTGGACATCCTGAGGCAGAGCTGAAAGGATCTGCCCCGCCTGCTGAGGGTTTAGATAAGACAGGATCAGCGCTATCGTCTGAGGATGTTCGTTTTGAATAAAATTGAATATCTGCATAGGATCTGCTCTTTTAGCAAAATCGAATGGCCTCACCTGAAGAGAAGATGTCAAACGGTTTATGACCGCGTTTGCCTGATCTGGTCCCAATGCTTTTTCCAAGATTGTTTTGGCATAGCCTATTCCGCCTTGCGAAATATAATCCTGAGCTAATGCGATATTATGGAATTCTTCAAGCACCTCGTCCTTTGCTTCAGATTCCACTTTTTTTACGCCGGAGATTTCCAGTGTCAGCCTTTCAATTTCTTCCTCATTTAAATGTTTATAAACAGATGATGCGACATCAGGTCCCAAAGAAATAAGCAAGATCGCAGCCTTCTGTTTTCCTGATAATCCTTTTTCTTTTCTGGCCATTACGGCTCACTCCTAATCCTCAGCGATCCAGGACCTTAACAGTTTTGCAAAGTCTTCTGGCTTTTCCCGCGCCATTTTTTCTAGTTGCTTACGACGGAGCGTTCCTTCTGTTTCTTTTTCATTATTCACATCAGGCACGTCCAGTTTCTCTTTTTGTTCAATTATGATTTCCTCTTCAGCTTCTTCGGCTGCTGCCGATTTTCTTCTGGCTCTTACCATCGCGATAATCAGAATTCCTATAATCAACATCAGCAAACCGGCAACAAGATACCCCCACCATGGGATGACCGGAGTTTGAACCGGCTCTTCAGCTGTCATTATGCCGTTAAAGGGCTGTACCGAAACCAGTACTTTCTCTGCAATATCCGCATCTGTAAGGTCCGCTGAGAATTCATTATCAATAGAGGTTCTTATAATGGTCTCAAGCATCGTCTCAATGTCGTCTACCCGATCCTGAGGCAGCGAGGCAGGATCATCCGGATCCGGCGGTTCTACCATAACCTGAAAGCCGATGTCTCTGACTTTATAAGGGCTTTCCACAATATTTCGGCGAATGCGGTTCACTTCGTTATTAATAGTTTCTTCTACTCTTTCAAAGTCCCCGTTGCCGTTCGCTCCTTCTACAAATCCGGTTAGATTATCACCCGGATCTCCTCCTTCTGTAACTCCGCCCGCTTCATCGGCAGTACCTTCAAAGGTTTCTGAAATTCTTTGTGCGCTGATTTCGATTCCTTCCATATTTTCTTCATCAACCGGCGTTACCAAATTTTCTTCCCGGTTTTCCTGATCAAAATCAATATCAGTAGAAATGGAAACCACCACTTTGTTCTGGCCCATTAATGTACCGAGCATCATTTGAACCTGACGCTGCAAATCGCGTTCAATCGTCTGTTTAATTGACATCTGATCCGACACATTGACGCCAGCAAAAGAGGATTCTGAATTTTTTTGGTCATAGTACTCAAAAAACTGGTTCATGATGACGATATTCTCAGTAGGAAGACTCGGAACACTTTTTGATACAAGAAGGTACAGTGAATTAATTTGCCCGTCATCAAATTGATAGCCAGGTTTAGTGTTCAGTACAATTGATGCTGATGCCGTCTCAGCTGTATCATCCAAAAAGACACCTTTTTCAGGCATCGTGATCATTACCTGAGCGTTTTGAACACCTTCAATTCCCTTCATTAATTCAGCAAGCTCCGTTTGCATTGCATCAAGCTTCAATACATTAAATTCGTTATCCGTCATGCCGAATCCGGCGTTTTCACTAAAAAATGAATAATCGATGTTTCCGCTTTGAGGGATCCCCTCAGCAGCGAGTTCCACCATTAAGGTTTCCACCTGTTCTTCCGGCACTAAGATTGCCGTACCGCCTTCGGTAATTTCAGATGGAATCCCTCTTCCATCCAAATTTTCCTTAATCATGCCGGTTTCTGATGGTGTCAGGTTACTGTATAAGGGTACGAGAACATTTCGTGCAGATAGTAATGAAAAAATAAGGATGACGATAATTAAAATGGCAGCGACCACAGCTCCTATAATTAACTGTTTTTTAGGCCGCTCAGCAAAAAATGCTTTCGTTTTCATTGTCAGTTGTTGAAATGATTCGTTCATCACAATCCTCCGGTCTTTCGGTTAAATGCAAAGCCATAAGAATTGAGGCACTCCTAAACAGGCATTCTCATAATTTCTTGATAAGCTTCAACCGCTTTGTTTCGAACTTGCATTGTTAGTGATAATGAAATGGATGCTTTTTGAGAAGCAATCATCACATCATGCAATTCGACATTCTCTCCTTTAATTAATTTATTTGTCATATCATCACTGTTAACTTGCGCATTGTTTACTTCATTAATGGAATCTTTCAGCATACCCGCAAAGTTTTGCTGGGCATCATAGGGTGAGATTCTTTGTGTGGTCCTTGGCTGGGCAACCGGAGAAATGGTCTCCATCCCTGCTGGAGAAATTGATTGAAGAGGCAATTTATTCATCCTTTCTTATGATTTGCCTATTTGCAAGGCTCTCATCATCATTGCTTTATTGGCATTAAACACCGTGACATTTCCTTCATACGAGCGTGTAGCTGACATCAAATCAACCGTTTCACGAAGCGGATCCACATTCGCCATTTCCACATACCCTTCTTCATCTGCGTCAGGGTGTTCAGGGTCATACATCAGCTCTCCCTGAGAATTATCTTCTCTTATAGCTGATACAGTTACACCATTGCCTGGGCCGTTTTCGGACCCCATAGCCTTGGAAAGATGGGAAGAAAATCCTCCGCTCTTTGGTTCGAGCATTACCGTCTTTCTTTTATACGGCTGCCACTCCCCATTTTCAAAAGTTGCCCGCGTTGTATCCACATTTGCCATATTGGATGAAATAACATCCATTCTCAGCCGTTGTGCTGTCAGTGCTGAAGATGTGATATTCATAGATTGAAACATAGATTACTGGCCTCCTCTGATTACGGTATTCAGGCTTCCAAATTTCCCGCTGATTCTCTCAATCAACGCATCATGATAAATTTGGTTTGTTGCAAGGTCTGCCATTTCTTTGTCCATGTCGACACCGTTCCCGTTTTGTCTATACGAGTAATTCCTTGATTGAATGTTTACAGATCCTTCCGACGGCTTAAGGTCGAAGTGACGGGGATCAGCTGATTTACTTTTCGAAGATGACAAATTTATTTCATTTTGTAACATCGCTTTAAAATTCACGTCTTTAGACTTATAACCAGGAGTATCAACATTCGCGACATTTTCTGCAATGACTTTCTGCTTAACAGATGAATAAGCTAGTCCATGTTCTAATTGGTTTATTGTTCCTGAAAATAAACTCAAGTTTCACCCTCATTTCCTATTATGACAAAGATCGACGGAATCTCTTACAACATAATTAAACACTTATACATCATTTTACTGATTAGTGATCTGTCCGTCTATAGAATATCGGAAAGTAATCGTAGTCTAAAAGAACCAAATTATAAAAAAGTTACTTTTAGACTAGTTTATATTTTATATCATTGATTTATCAAAAATTCATCGAAATATTACTTTAATCATATTAATCTTTGTTATTTTCGACATGTTTTCGTAATTTTTTTGCCAGAAATAACCGTACCACACGTCTCCCGGGGATTCCATATTCTTTAATGAATCTTCACAAACTTATTACAATCATCTTTCCCTAGTTTTAAAGGATGGTTTCAAGTTAATGAAAAACCATCTATACGTTTACTTTGAATTAATGCTCGACAGCAATACTCTGTTGAAACATAGCGGATGATGAAGATACGAATTAGAATTATAAAAACAGAAGCTTGAATTTTAAAGCTAAGCAGATGAGTTAGTATGTTGCATTAGCATCAGATGATCGGAAGTTGGGGATATGTGATGTTTTGCAGGAGGGGGCTGTGGGAGTCATCAAGCTTTCGTCTCTCTGCGAAAGTATCCTCTTCTGAAGTTTCATAGGCTCAAAAAAAAACTTAGCTGCATAGCAGCTAAGTTCATCAGAATTTATTAGTTATTTTTAATGTTATCAAGCTCAAGCAGGAATTTATCGTTAAGAACTTTAATGTACGTTCCTTTCATTCCTAGAGACCGTGATTCAATTACACCGGCACTTTCCAGCTTGCGCAGTGCATTAACAATGACGGATCTTGTTATTCCGACACGATCCGCTATTTTAGAAGCGACCAATAGGCCTTCATTACCATCAAGTTCTTCAAAAATATGCTCAATTGCTTCGAGCTCACTGTAAGACAATGAACTGATTGCCATTTGAACAACTGCCTTACTCCGTGCTTCAACTTCAATTTCGTCTGCTTTTTCACGAAGAATTTCCATACCAACTACAGTTGCACCATATTCACCCAAAATTAAATCATCGTCTTCAAACGCCTGTTCTACACGCGCGAGAATTAAAGTACCCAGTCTTTCTCCTCCTCCTATAAAAGGAACGATCGTTGTCAAACCGTTTTGAAAGAGATCTTTGTTTTCAACTGGAAACGCCGTATATTCACTGTTTACATCCAGATTTGGGGATGTTTCTGTTATATTAAATAAATTTTTTGTATATTCCTCCGGAAACTGACGGTCCTCAAGCATTTGTTTCATACGTTCATTTTCTATTTGCTGATTTACCGCAAATCCGAGCAATTTGCCTTTTCTGCTTAAGATAAAAACATTTGCTTCAATTACGTCTGATAGTGTTTCTGCCATCTCTTTAAAGTTAACAGGTTTACCTGCCGATTTTTGGAGCATAGCATTAATCTGTCGTGTTTTGCCTAGTAAGTTCATTTGTATCAATTCCTCCTGTATTCTAATAAATCAAATAATTATTCTCATCTTTCCCTAATAGGATTAATTCAAACCCTATAAAATAAACTGGCTCAGGTCTTTATCCTTTGCGATCGTATCAAGTTTATCATCGACATAACCAGGAGTAATTGTAACAGTACCAATAGAAATATCAGATGCTTCAAAAGATAAATCTTCAAGAAGCTTTTCCATTATGGTATGAAGACGTCTGGCGCCTATATTATCTGTATCCTGGTTAACCTGATAAGCGATCTCCGCCAATCTGACTGTTGCTTCATGTGTGAATTCAACCTCTATGCCTTCAGTTGCGAGCAATGCAACGTATTGTTTAATTAGAGCATGATCAGGTTCTACAAGAATCCGGACAAAGTCTTCTACTGTAAGCTTTTGCAGCTCCACCCGAATTGGAAAGCGTCCCTGCAGTTCAGGAATCAGATCAGAAGGCTTTGCCGTATGGAACGCGCCTGCCGCAATAAATAATACGTGGTCTGTTTTCACTGGACCGTATTTTGTGTTGACTGTGGACCCTTCGACTATCGGAAGAATATCTCTCTGTACTCCTTCTCTCGATACATCTGCAGAGCTTGTACCAGATGATTTAGATGCAATCTTATCAATTTCATCCACAAAAATAATCCCCATTTGCTCAGCCCGATACAATGCATCCTGGGTAACTTCATCCATATCAATTAATTTTGCCGCTTCATCGTGCGTCAGAACTTTTCTGGCTTCTTTTACTTTTAATTTTCGCTTTTTCTTTTTCTTAGGCATTAAATTGCTTAGAGCATCCTGCATATTCATTCCCATTTGCTCCATGCCTGATCCTTGAAGCATATCAAACATTGAAGACATTTGCTGTTCATCCACTTCAATGGTGACTGTTTCTTCTTCAAGTTCCCCCGCCTTTAATCGACGCGCTATTTCTTTTCGGCGGTCTTTTATAGTTGATTCCTCTTCTTTTTGTTCATCAGCTGATTCGTTAGCCCCATCCCCATTTCCACCAAACATCATTTCAAATGGGTTTTTAAAGGATTGTGACTTTTTAGCAGATGGTACAAGCAATTTTACTAAACGCTGATTTGCCTGCTCTTCCGCTTTGCCCTGAACAGAAACGATTTTTTCTTCTTTTACAATCCGTACGGAGGTTTCCATAAGATCCCGAACCATCGATTCTACATCTCGGCCGACATATCCTACTTCTGTAAACTTAGTCGCTTCAATTTTTATAAAAGGCGCACCGACCAGCTTTGCAATCCGTCTTGCGATTTCCGTTTTCCCTACGCCAGTCGGACCCATCATCAGGATGTTTTTAGGGATAATCTCATCACGCAGTGAATCGTCAAGCAGATTTCTTCGGTATCTGTTTCTTAAGGCTACTGCCACAGCACGCTTTGCATCTTTTTGCCCTACAATATACTGGTCAAGTCGTTCCACTATTTGTTTTGGAGTCAATTCATTTTTTTTTGTCATCTTATCGCTCCTTTACAATTCTTCAACAACAATATTTGTATTTGTATACACGCAAATATCCGCTGCAACGTGCAGGGCAGCATCGGCTATTTCCTTAGCAGTCAGATGGTCGCCGGCGTGGAGCTTTAGCGCTCTTCCTGCCGATAGAGCATAATTGCCTCCGGAGCCAATCGCAAGAACGCCATCATCAGGTTCAATCACTTCTCCTGTACCTGATACCAGCAAAAGCCCTTGTTGATCCATTACAATCAGCATTGCTTCTAATCTTCTGAGAACTTTATCGCTTCTCCATTGCTTGGCAACTTCCACCGCTGCTCTTTGGAGGTTCCCATTGTATTCCTGCAGCTTTCCTTCAAACATCTCAAACAATGTAAATGCATCTGCTACTGAACCTGCAAATCCGGCAATCACCTGGCCGTTAAATAGCTTTCTTACTTTTCTTGCAGTGTGTTTCATCACTACTGCATTTCCAAAAGTCACCTGACCATCACCTGCCATTGCAGACTGTCCCTTATGCTGAACAGCAAAAATCGTTGTCGCATGAAATTGGTCCATTATCGTCGGCCTCCTAATCATCGCTTATATGTAATCAAGCCCGTGGATGAAATGATTGATACGTTTTTCTTAAGTGTTCTTTTGTAACATGAGTATAAAGCTGGGTTGATGAAAGATGGGCATGCCCCAAAAGTTCCTGAACTGTTCTGAGATCTGCACCGTTATTCAGTAAATGAGTTGCAAAGGTATGCCTCAGCATATGCGGATGAATAGACGCTGTGAGCGTCGTTTTATTCATTAGCGCCGTGAGAACATAGCGTATCCCCCTGGATGTTAAAGGAGCTCCCCGATGATTAATGAACAGGGAGGCAGATGTGCTATTGTTTACTAATTTAGATCTGCCTTCTTCAAGATAGCGTTTAATTGCACTTCCCGCAAAATCACCAAAAGGCACATAGCGTTCTTTTCTTCCCTTCCCTTTAACAAGAAGGGTGCCCATCGTTAAATCCAAATCCTGCAGCAGAATGGATGTGCATTCACTTACCCGTATCCCTGTAGCATACAGCAGTTCAAGAATCGCTTTGTTTCTTAAATCCAGCGGCTTATCCCCGTCACAGGCTGAAAAAAGCTGCTCCATTTCATTTTCATAAAAAAAATGAGGCAGCCTCCCCTCTTTTTTAGGGTGCAGTACATAGGACATTGGGTTAATTTTCTGTTTTTCTTCGCGTTGAAGATAAGAGAAAAAGCTGCGCAGACTTGAAATTTTTCTGGAAACAGACGCTCTTGAGTACTTTTCCTTGTGAAGCTGCATCAAAAAAAGCTTGGAATGAATCTCATCTACTTCTTCCAGTGCATCTACACCTTCTTTTACAAGAAAGAGAAAGAAGCTGTCTAAATCGTGAATATAGTGTTCAATTGTTAGAGAAGAATAATTTTTTTCAGTTTGTAAATACTGAATAAATTGCTGTTTGGGTTCTAAAAATGCAGTATTCAATTAGATCACCTCGCAAAAGCCTCTAAATTCTAACACGAATCAGAGGCAGTAGCAATAAATTTTACACTTTTTTCACAAAGTTCTGAATTGTTTCCAATGCTCGTTCAGCATGCTTCTCAGCACGTTCTTTCTTGCCTTTTACCTTTTCTTCCAAATCAGGAAACAGTCCGAAATTTGCATTCATCGGCTGAAAATTTTTCGTATTCGCCTGAGTGATGTAGCGCGCCATGCTTCCCATTGCTGTCTGAGCCGGAAACAACACCGGTTCTTCCCCCAGTGCAAGCTTAGCTGCGTTAATGCCTGCGATTAAACCGCTGGCAGCCGATTCAACATATCCTTCCACACCGGTCATCTGGCCTGCAAAAAACAAATCTTTGCGTTCTTTAAACTGATAAGTGGACTCAAGAACCTTTGGAGAATTTATAAATGTATTGCGATGCATAACTCCATACCTTACAATTTCTGCATTTTCCAGACCCGGAATAAGTCGAATTACTTCTTTTTGAGGACCCCATTTCAAATGTGTCTGAAAACCAACAATATTGTATAAAGTGCCTGCTGCATCATCCTGCCTTAATTGAACGACTGCATATGGTCTTTTTCCTGTTTTTGGATCCTCCAGGCCGACAGGTTTCATTGGCCCGAATAATAACGTTTTCCGGCCTCTTTCCGCCATCACTTCCACCGGCATGCACCCTTCAAAATAAATTTCTTTTTCAAACTCTTTAAGCGGCACTACTTCGGCTGCGATCAGTGCATCGTAGAACGTATTAAATTCCTCTTCTGTCATCGGGCAGTTTAAGTAAGCTGCCTCACCTTTATCATATCTGGATTTTAAATATACCTTGTCCATATCAATACTGTCTTTTTCAAGGATAGGAGCTGCTGCATCGTAAAAATACAGATATTCTTCTCCTGTCAGTGCCTTTAGTTGGCCTGCGAGACCTTCAGTTGTAAGTGGACCTGTTGCAATGATAGTGATTCCTTGTGGTATCTCTGTTATTTCCTCTGAAAAGACCTTAACATTTGGATGCTCTTTTACTTTTGATGTAACATGGCTGGCGAATTCGTGCCGGTCTACAGCGAGAGCTCCGCCTGCAGGAACTGCACATGCATCAGCTGATCCGATTATAACGGAATTGAAAGCTCGCATTTCTTCTTTCAATACCCCTACCGCGTTTGTCAGATTGTTGGCTCTTAAAGAGTTGCTGCATACAAGTTCAGCAAATTTATCTGTATGGTGAGCCGCGGTTTGTCTGACAGGCCTCATCTCATACAAATTCACCTGAATACCGCGCTCTGCGATCTGCCAGGCTGCTTCACTACCTGCAAGTCCTGCGCCTACTACGTTTACTGCTGTTGGTGCTGTCATTTACTAAGTCCTCCCTATTGGTTATCCTGTTATCGTTATTCTACCATAAGAATGAAACAAGAGCCTGACAGCCGAAGCCGTCAAGACCCTTTTCCTTATTGCTGGTGTTCTTCCTTGTAATCGCAATTTGAACACTGTATTTGATTGCCTTTTTTAAGTTTTTTCTCAATCAGCATTTCATTGCATTTTGGACAGGACCGGTCGATCGGCTTATCCCACGATAAAAATTCACAGGATGGATAACGGTCGCAGCCATAAAATATTCTTTTCTTCTTACTTTTCCGCTCTATAACATTGCCTTCTTTACAGAGTGGACATTTAACACCGATCTCTTTAACGATCGGTTTTGTGTTGCGGCAATCCGGGAAATTGCTGCAAGCCATGAATTTTCCGTAACGTCCCATTTTGATAACCATAGGGTTATTGCATTCTTCACAATCTTCCCCTGCATACTCATCTTTAATTTCAATTTTTTCCATCTCTTTTTCAGCTTTATCAAGATGAACTTCAAAATCCTTGTAAAAATCGTCTATGATTTTTACCCATCGTATCTGTCCGTCTTCCACACTGTCCAGATCTTTTTCCATTTTTGCTGTAAATTCAACATCAATGATTTCAGGGAAAAATTCAACAATTAATTCAAGGACGATTTCTCCAAGCTCCGTCGGAATAAATCGTTTATTATCAAGCGACACGTATCCGCGTTTTTGAATCGTATCTAGAGTCGGGGCATAGGTTGAAGGCCTTCCTATTCCCAGTTCTTCAAGCATTTTAACAAGTCTCGCTTCTGTGTAGCGGGGCGGAGGCTGAGTAAAATGCTGTTTGGGGTCGATGTTTTCAGATTTTGCAGTTTCTCCTTCTTTTAAATCTGGAAGGAAGTTTTCTTTTTCATCGCTTTGGTCGTCATTTCCTTCGATATATACTTTCATAAAACCGGGAAACTTAACTTTTGAGCCGGTTGCGCGAAATTGAACTTCTCCATTCATTAAATCGACGCTCATTGTATCCATTACAGCGGAAGCCATTTGACTTGCGATAAACCGTTCCCAGATAAGTCTGTACAGTCTGTGCTGGTCTCTGCTTAAAAATGGTTTGACAGATAAAGGTGTGCGCATCGCGCTTGTAGGACGGATCGCTTCATGCGCATCCTGTGTTTTACCGGATTTAGCTTTTTCCTTTTGCGGCGACTGCTGCACGAATTTTTCTCCATATTCCGATTGAATGACTTCAATTGCCTCTTTTTTTGCTACATCAGAAATTCGCACGGAATCTGTTCTCATATACGTAATTAAACCGACCGTACCTTCTTTTTTTCCTAATTCTATTCCTTCGTACAGCTGCTGAGCAAGCATCATCGTTTTTCTGGCGCGAAAATTCAACTTTCTGGCTGCTTCCTGCTGCAGTGAAGAAGTAATAAAGGAAGGGGAAGGATTTCGCTTGCGCTCTTTTTTTGTCACGTTAGATATTGAAAAATCCTCTTCTTTTATCTGACCGATAATCTGCTTAACGTCTTCTTCTGTTTCGAGCTTTTTTTTCTTCCCGTTTAATCCATAAAAGCTCGCCTGAAACGTTTCTTTACCTTTTGTAAAGGCAGCATCAATAGTCCAGTATTCTTCCGGCTGGAAATTTTTGATTTCGTTTTCTCTGTCTATAATTAACCGGACTGCAACGGACTGCACTCTCCCTGCACTCAGACCTTTTTTCACCTTTTTCCAAAGAATCGGGCTGATGTTATAACCAACCAGCCGGTCAAGTATACGTCTTGCCTGCTGGGCATCCACGCGGTCCATATCAATTTTTCTCGGATGCTTAAATGATTCTTTAATTGCGTCTTTTGTTATTTCATTGAAGACCACACGGCACTCAGAGTCCAGATCCAGATCAAGACTGTGTGCCAAATGCCAGGCAATTGCTTCACCTTCGCGATCCGGATCGGCTGCGAGATAAACTTTTTTTGCTTTCTTGGCAGCACTTTTCAATTCTTTTAAAACAGGTCCTTTTCCGCGTATCGTTATATATTTGGGTTCAAAGCTGTCTTTAACATCGACGCCCATCTGACTTTTTGGCAGGTCTCTGACATGCCCCATTGATGCGCGCACCTTATATTTTTTTCCTAAATACCGCTCGATTGTTTTTGCTTTAGCGGGTGATTCCACAATTACTAAAAAATCTGCCATTCATAATCCTCCCCAGAGGTTTTCTCTTCGTTATTATTTATGTGTAACTATATGTGCTGTACTCAATTTTTGTCAATATAATTCGATTTTCATTCTCAGTTCTGAATCTTTAGCAAAGCCTGTAATAACCAATCTGTAACCGTTTTCTTCAGTAAAAATCTACTCCACTTTCTTCTTATGTCAAAGAAAGCGTCTGAAGCACAATGTAAACTAAATTTTTTTAAAAAGCAACTATTTTCATACAACTGGATAGTAAATTACGTTATTTGCCACTCTTTTAGTATGTCTGCCGCCTCTGTTACCGGTGCAGCTCCCTGTTTTATTAAGTGATTGGTTCCGATTGATAATTCATGAAAAATAGGACCTGGTACAGCAAACACATCTCTGCCCTCTTCTAGTGCTCTGTCAACCGTAATCAATGAACCGCTTTTCAATGCGGCTTGAGTAACTAATATACCTTTTGAGAGCCCTGAAATGATTCTGTTTCTCATTGGAAAAAAATGCTTTTGAGGTTTAAGGTAAGGGGGATATTCTGTGATGAGAAGCTGCCTGGAGATCATCTGAGAGTATAAAAACTTATGTGAAGGAGGATAAATGTGGTCAAACCCGCAACCCAAAACGCCAATTGAATGACCTTCAAGACTGAGCGTATGAGCAGCGCCGTCTGCCCCTAAAGCCATACCGCTTATAATACAGAAATTACGGTCAATTAGCGGAGGAAGAATCTTTTTCAAGCACAGATGTGTATAGCTGTCTGCTTTTCTTGATCCTACTATTCCAAGTGTGTCCGTTAATATTAATTTATCTGTGTTTCCTTTAAGATACAATACAGCTGGTGGATCATATATTTCTTTTAACCGTGCAGGATAATCATCATCTAAAATGGTTAAGATCTTAAGGTTTTTTTCCGTGCAAAATAGATGCTCGTTAAAAATGAGATGATTTTCCAAGTGGGTCTGAAGGCTGTTTTTTTGTTTCGGGGTAAGCTTTAGAGATAGGGGATAAGAGTGCAAATTATTCCATTTTAAAGAAATAAAAGCGTCCTCTTTAAGCCATGTTAAAAGCTGCTGGTTTGATAGGATGTGGCTGTAGTGAAGATAAATGAGTCTGCTTCTTGCCGTATTCACCAATATTCCTCCGTTTTTAGTTTTTTATTTTTATAAAGAATCATACACAAATAGCCCCTGATGCGTCACAGGGGCTATTTGATTTGTCATTGTCTTTAAATCTATTTTTGGTTAATCAATTAGTGGGTTTTACACTGATCGAACAAGTTTTGTTCTTTTAAAACATTAATTAATGTTTCTCCCATTACAGAAGGAGTGGCAGCAACTTGAATGCCGCATTCATTCATTACTTTAATCTTTTCCTCTGCTGTGCCTTTACCGCCGGATATAATCGCGCCGGCATGACCCATCCGTTTGCCTGGAGGAGCAGTGGCGCCGCCAATGAAGCCGACAACCGGCTTTTTCATATTCGCTTTAACCCATTCAGCAGCTTCTTCTTCAGCTGTACCGCCAATTTCACCAATCATGATGACAGCATATGTATCATCGTCCTGATTAAAGGCTTCAAGAGCATCAATAAAGTTTGTTCCGTTAACCGGATCTCCTCCAATGCCCACAGCTGTTGATTGACCTATACCAGCCTGTGAAAGCTGATGAACTGCTTCATAAGTCAGTGTTCCAGACCGGGAAACCACACCGACATGTCCTTTAGTATGAATGTATCCAGGCATAATTCCGATCTTACACTCATCCGGCGTTATAACACCAGGGCAGTTAGGACCAACTAAACGGGTCTTTTTCCCTTCCATATATCTTTTTACTTTTACCATGTCAATAACCGGTATATGTTCTGTAATACATATGGCCATATCCAGTTCAGCGTCAACTGCTTCTAAAATCGCGTCCGCAGCAAAAGGAGCGGGAACGTAGATTACTGAAACGTTGGCGCCTGTTGCTTTAACTGCTGCTTCAACCGTATCAAATACCGGTACACCCTCTGCTTCAGTACCGCCTTTTCCCGGCGTTACGCCGGCAACAATTTTCGTACCGTACTCAAGCATCTGCTTGGTGTGGAAAAGGGCAGTTGAACCCGTGATTCCTTGAACTAAGACTTTTGTATTCTTATCAATAAAAACACTCATTTATGCTCCCTGCCTTTCTTAGCCTACTAATTCCACGATTTTTTGTGCGCCATCAGCCATTGTCTCAGCTGCTACAATATCCAACCCTGATTCGTTCAGGATTTTTTTGCCTAATTCCACATTGGTACCCTCTAAACGGACGACAAGCGGAACTTTAAGCTCAACCTGCTTTGCAGCTTCAACAACGCCTTCCGCAATGATATCGCATTTCATAATTCCGCCAAAGATGTTGACAAAGATTCCTTTTACAGCGGTATCAGATAAAATGATTTTAAAGGCTTCTGTTACTTTTTCTGCTGTAGCACCGCCCCCAACATCAAGAAAGTTTGCCGGGTCTCCGCCATAATGCTTAATGATGTCCATAGTAGCCATTGCAAGGCCTGCACCATTAACCATACAGCCAATATCACCATCAAGTGAAATGTAGCTCAGGTCATATTTAGATGCTTCAATTTCCTTTGGGTCTTCTTCATCAAGATCACGGAACTCCATAACGTCTTTTTGACGGTATAAAGCGTTTGCATCGAAATTGAGTTTTGCATCAAGCGCCATTACATTACCGTCGCCAGTCGTAACAAGCGGGTTAATTTCAGCAATTGAACAATCTTTTTCCACGAACATTTTATAAAGGCCAAGCATGAATTTCACTGTTTTGTTGACTAATTCTTTTGGGATATTAATATTAAATGCTACGCGTCGTGCTTGAAAAGCGGTTAATCCAATAACAGGATCAATTGTTTCACGGAAGATCTTTTCAGGAGTCGCTTCTGCCACTTCTTCGATTTCTGTTCCGCCTTCTTCAGATGCCATCAGCGTAATCCGAGAAGTTGCGCGATCAAGTACCAATCCGATATAGTACTCACTCTTAATATCACAGCCCTCTTCAATGAGAATCCGCTTAATTTCTTTGCCTTCGGGTCCTGTTTGATGTGTAACAAGCGTTTTCCCAAGCAACTCTTTAGAATATGTACGCACATCATCTAAGTTTTTAGCAATTTTTACGCCGCCCGCCTTGCCTCTTCCTCCGGCGTGAATCTGCGCTTTAACCACTGTTACAGCAGAGCCTAATTCTTTAGCTGCATCTACCGCTTCTTTCGGTGTAAATGCAACAAATCCGCGTGGAACGGATACCCCATATTTCCTGAGGAGTTCCTTGCCTTGATACTCATGGATATTCATGTTCCATCCTCCTATCAAACTCTTTTGAAAATAGACTGCGCTTTCATTGTAATAAATGACAGAGCAGGTGTCTACCATTTATGACAAACTAGTGAAAAAACCGACAACCATCTTCTGTTTGGAGCTGTTATTGAAATACGTAATAGGCATCTGTCATTTTTGGGCTTCTGACTGATCAATTCTGTATATAAAAGCGAACACTTCTGCTACAGCCTGATACAAATCATCTGGAATTGATTCATTTACTTCCAGCTGGCTTAGCAGTTCAACTAATGCAGGGTCTTCCTGAATCGGTACGTTGTGTTCACGCGCTTTTTCAATAATGTTTTCAGCTGTTAACCCTTTTCCTTTCCCCGTAACAACTGGCGCAGCATTTAGCTCCTGATTATAAGTAAGAGCCACCGCCTGCTTTCTTTTGTAGACTGGTTTCTTTTTCATATTCTGATATCTACTCCTGAAGAAAAAGTATTCATTTGCGCTGCCGCCGGATCCAGGGCAGGTGGTGTCACTTGCTTTGAAGACAAAAATTTTATATGTGAAAGCTGATAATCGGCCTTCTCTAATTGAGATTTCAAATAGGGCTTTAAAGCTTCGCCGAGCTTCTGCAATCCTTCTTTATGCGTATATACATCTATTGAAATAATTCTTTTTTGAACGGTCATATCAATAACGGTTTCTTTTAAGTTTTCCAGATTTATATAAAACAAAATTCTTGAGTGATCTGCATCCAGTCTGCCGCTCTTTTGTTTTTTTCCTGTCCACTGCATCGTAACGTCCAGCAGTTTTTCTTTCATGTAAATGGGGAGCTGAAAAAAGATCTGAGAAGTTGTTCCTGCTTCAGAGGACAGGAGCTGCTGGCCGTTTAATTTATTGATAAGCAGCTGGGCAGTTTCTTTGGCAGATGGTGATAAAAAGGGATCTTTCAACAGCGAAATTAATTGCGGCTTCAGACTTTCAGAAATCTGTTCGATCGATTGCGGTGAACCGGCCAGCCTGCTTTCATAGTCGATGCCCAGAACTGAAAACATTCCTCTGAACATCTCTGTCAGCTGCCGCCCTGACGGCAATGAATTAGAGGCTTTTTCTGCTTCATTCGTTACTGAAAGCATAAGATCGTGAACCTCTTTCACAGCAGGGCTCTGCCTTTTTGAATGTAAAAGAGCCGGGTCCAAAAAGCGATCCTTTGGTATTAAATGAAGCTCATCAAATATCAACGATTTGCCTGCACTCGGGTTTTTTTGAGAAGATTCATGCAGCGCCTGAATTTCTATCATTCGCTCAAAAAGCTGCTTAGTTTGGGTTCTGACCGTTTCTTCTGAGCTGTTTTTCACTACTGAAGCCAACTCATCTACCTTTTCACTGACGCGGCTACCTGCCTTCAGTATAGTGGATCGCTGCACTGCTTCTTCAGCGAGCTTTATAAAAAGCCCCTTTATATCCTTCTGTACTTCTCTTCCGCTCATATAAGCTTCTCTAAGGCCCTCTGACCAATCCAACAGGGTTGCTGAGTGCGGCAGAACTTCAAGCTGTTTTAAGGTATGCAGAGCGGCTTCACGGATGTGTGAGGCGGTTGAAGGATCAGTTAATAATCCAAAAAGCTTTGCTGTCATTTGCTGAGATATAAAATACTGTGACGGATTTTGAATTTTTTTTAGCGTATGTATGACTTGTGAAGCTGCAGCCGACTTTTCACTGGAAAGTGATTCAACTAAGCGTGATAAATCAGCCTGCAGGTTTTGTTCTGTTCCCTGCATCCCTTTTTGATATGAATGAAATACCGCATCAGTAAAAGGCTGTCTTTTTAAAAACATCAGATTAATAATCGAACGTGCCTGTTCTTTATCAATGGATGCAGCAGTCCAGTCAGATGCTTTAGCTGCCTGTTCCCTGCTTAATGGAAGAGGATCTTTTAGGAATTCAGCTGATGTTCCTCTATTTTCCTTTATGAGATCCAAACGGGCAGGCCTCGCAGTCTCGTTTGTTCTGTTC
The DNA here is from genome assembly GCF_050107735.1 of Jeotgalibacillus proteolyticus. GTDB lineage: Bacteria > Bacillota > Bacilli > Bacillales > Jeotgalibacillaceae > Jeotgalibacillus > Jeotgalibacillus proteolyticus_A. The sequence goes on along the minus strand of NZ_JBNILO010000002.1, from coordinate 217,568 downwards.
ATCTTGTCAGCGTCTGGTTTTTCGCTGATTGGTTTTAATTCGATTCCGTCTTCGTTTACTGAAACCTGATACCATCCCTTACTGCCTTCTTTCATCTCTCTGGAAACGTTCACCGTTATCTGCTGGCCGCCGAGTTTCATAATGGCTCTTTGTTCAGTTACTTTTTTCTCAACCATCCCAAGTACAAATTGTCCGTGCTTTAATGTCTGAGGTTTTTGAGAATACATCCGCGGGAGGGTATAATCATTTTTTGCACCGGCTTTATTATGCTCCATCTCTTCACCTCTTTACTAATTTAAGGCCTTAACCGGGGCAAATGACATTCTGTGCTCTGAGCAGGGGCCATGAGTCTGCAGGCCTTTTAAATGTTCTTTCGTTCCGTATCCTGCATTTTGTTCAAACTTATAATAAGGATAAGAGTGTGCAAGTTCCTCCATATAACGGTCTCTGGTAACTTTTGCCACTATGGACGCCGCAGCTATAGAAATGCTTCTGGAATCGCCTTTAATAATGGACTTCTGCGGGATTTTAGTGTCGAGAGCCATCGCGTCAATGAGCAGCATCTCCGGCACAACCCCTAAATCTTTAACAGCTCTGGTCATGGCACGTCTAGTTGCCTGATAAATATTCACATCATCTATTTCCTTTGCTTCTGAAAACCCGATGCCAATCGCTGTTGCCTGCTGTCGAATTTCATTATATAAATACTCTTTTTTTACATCGGTTAATTTTTTTGAATCGTCAAGTCCAGGAAGATAAAATCCTTCTGGCAAAACAACAGCTGCTGCTACCACAGGTCCTGCAAGAGGTCCTCTTCCCACTTCATCAATACCAGCGATTAACTCGTACTTATTTAATTTCGCTTCATTTTCAAACGCTTGCATTTGCTTAAACTTTTTATGAAGTGCCTGCTTCTTTTCCATCCGTAAGTAGAATGACTTTAAAAGCTTAATAACCCCTTTTCGCGAATCTTTCTTCCACTCACGGAGCCTAATATCCTCATCTGTTTCCAACGAATTTAATATTTTTTCAATTTCCTTAATTGAATGAGTCATTCAGTATCCATCCTTATCTTATTTATCGGCTATGTAAGAAAAAATTAAAGACCCCGCTGCTGCAGGGTCCAGGGCTTTAAAAATGATTGTTTGAACCGTTTATTTACTGGCTGCTTCTTCAGATTGTTCTAAAAGATCCAAATCGAATGTAATGGGTCCAAATTGTACATTTCTGATATCCCTTACGATGACATCAGCCGTCTTATCAAAGTCGATCATTCCGCCTCCTGAAAGGCAGCCCCTTCTTTTGCCTATTGCTTCAAATAATTGTACAAGATCCTCAGGGATCTCTTCTATTTCATACCGTTTTTTTAATCGGTCAGGATAGTATGTTTCCATAAATCTCAAACCATAAGTTGCAATATCCTGCAGATTGAGCAGGGTATCTTTAATCGCTCCTGTTAATGCCAGACGGTAGCCTACTTCAGGGTCTTCGAATTTTGGCCATAAAATTCCCGGTGTATCAAGAAGCTCCATCTCTTTTCCTACTTTAATCCATTGCTGTGCTTTTGTAACACCGGGGCGATTGCCCGTTTGTGCAATGTTTTTCTTCACAAGACGATTTATCAGCGTGGATTTTCCTACGTTTGGAATTCCTACTATCATAGCCCGGACTGCTCTCGGTCGAATGCCTCGGGATTCCATACGGCTCCATTTTTCCTTTAAAATTTCCATTGTGACTTTATGGATAGACTGGAGCCCTACTCCTTTATCTGAATTAATAGCGAGAGCACGTATCCCCTTTTGTTCAAAATAGGATATCCATTGTTTCGTTCGGACAGGATCTGCCATGTCTGCTTTGTTTATTAAGATCAGACGGGGTTTTTGATTAATAATCTCATCAATCATTGGATTTCTGGACGAAACAGGGATTCGTGCATCCACCAGCTCAAAAATAATATCCACAAGCTTTAATTTTTCAGTTACTTGACGTCTTGCTTTTGCCATATGGCCCGGAAACCATTGTATTGTCATACTAACACTCCTGACTCGTTGTCATCAGTCTTCTGCTTTTTTACCAAATTTGAATTTCGCATTTTCACATTTAAGTTTCAAAATTCTGCACAGAGTTTTTCATTAAGCATCATGATTTAATTTTTTGCATTTTCATTTACGATGCCCATGTCATTCAAAGGCCAGAATACGATGTTTGTACTTCCCAGGACTTCATCCATTTCTACAGTGCCGATATGTCTGCTGTCCTTGCTGAATCGCCTGTTGTCTCCCAGAACAAAAATTTCGCCCGGCGGGACACTTTTTTTTCCGGTCAGCTCTTCTAATGTGAAGTCTCCAGTTAAGATCTCCCCATTGAGTTCACGCTTAAAATTATCAAGATAAGGTTCATCAACCGGTTCATCATTAACATAAAGCTGATCATTTTTATAGGCTATTTCATCACCAGGTAAACCAATAACTCTCTTTATATAATCAGCGTTTTCCGCTGTATGAAAAACAATTACGTCAAAACGGGATGGCTGAGAAATTGAATAGCTGAATTTGTTTACAATCATCCGATTGCCGTCATGCAGCGTCGGCATCATAGAAAGACCTTCTACAACGATCGGGGTAAATAAAAAGAAACGAATTACACTAGCAACCGCAACTGCTATAAGCAACGCTTTCGCCCATTCCCACCACTCATTTTTTCCGTTCAACGTTCACCCTCCGTACTTATAATTATCTAAAGCCTTCTCAACCTATTGTAGCATAATTGAGAAAATGAATTCGATGAAATCATGCTTTCAATCACAAACACTCAAAAAAAAGAAGCTCGCAAAAGCAAGCTCCTTTTTAAGTAACCATTATCGAATTTCTTTAATGCGGGCCGCTTTACCACGCAGATTGCGTAGGTAGTAAAGTTTCGCACGGCGAACTTTACCGCGACGCACAACCTCAAGCTGGGCAATTTTAGGCGTGTGTACCGGGAATGTACGCTCAACACCTACGCCGTAAGAGATCTTACGAACTGTAAACGTTTCACTGACTCCACCACCACGGCGTTTAATCACAACACCCTCATACACCTGAATACGCTCACGGGTTCCCTCAACAACCTTAACGTGTACTTTAACAGTATCACCAGGCTTAAATGACGGAAGATCCGAACGCAGCTGCTCTTGAGTAATTTCTTGAATTAAGTTATGCATCGATTTCAACTCCTTCCAACAGATGCTCTTGCCTCCATTGCGTTTGCAGCGGAACACCGTTTTCAATGGCCTGTTTACTTCAGTAAACTTGGCACAAAATCTATAATACCACAGTAAAGATATTCAATCAACATTCTTTTTATCTTTTTCAAAATGATCAAGCCATTCCTGCTGTTGTGAATCCAAATCGATTTCTTTAAGCAAATCAGGTCTTCGCTCCCAGGTTCTTCTTAAAGATTCCTTCTTTCGCCACTCTTCTATATTCGCGTGGTTTCCAGAGGTTAAAACTGCAGGAACTTCAAGACCTCTGTAAGCAGCCGGACGTGTATAATGAGGGTGCTCAAGAAGGCCGCTTGAAAACGAATCTTTCACAGCAGACTCCGCGTTGCCAAGCACCTCCGGAAGAAGACGGACAATGCTGTCGATCGCGACCATGGCCCCGAGCTCTCCTCCTGTCAGAACAAAGTCTCCTATTGAGATCTCATCCGTGACGAGATGCTCGCGAATACGCTCATCATATCCTTCATAGTGTCCGCAAATAAAGACCAGATGCGATTCAGTCGAAAGTTCTTCCGCTTTCCTTTGTGTGAATCTTTCTCCCTGCGGACACATCAGGATCACTCTGGGTTTTTTAGTATTGGATTTTGTAATGGCGTCAACTGCTTCAAAGACTGGCTCCGGCTTAAGAACCATTCCTGCTCCTCCACCATAAGGATAGTCATCAACAGATTTTTGTTTATGAGGGGAGAATTCCCTGAAGTCAATCACATTGAAACTCACTGCCTCTTTTTCCTGCGCCTTTTTTAAAATTGACTCTCCGAAAACACCTTCAAACATTGCCGGAAATAGAGACAATACATCTATCTTCATTCCAGCAGACCCTCTATGACCGATATAGTAACTTGTTTGGAAGAGACATCAACACTTTTTACGACGGATTCTATATAAGGGATTAAAAGCTCTTTTCCCTCAGGAGTCTGAACCACCCACACGTCATTGGCTCCAGGTGAAAGAATCTCTTTTATAACACCAAGTTCCACCTGTTCGTCTGTCCATACACTGCAGCCGACAATTTCGTGATAGTAAAATTCATTTTCATCAAGTGAGGTTAATTGGTCCTCAGAAATTTTCAGCATCCCCTCTTTAAAAGGCTCCACTTCATTTACATTTTCAAAGCCTTCAAATGTAAGGAGATCAAAGTTTTTATGCTTTCTATGCGACTTAATGATCAGTTCTTTTGCATCTTGCTGCCCTTCCTTAAACAAAAAAAGAACGTTTCCAGGAACATAGCGCTCATCCGGGAAGTCCGTTCTGGAAATGACACGCACTTCGCCGCGTATGCCATGCGTATTAACAATTTTTCCTACATTAAACCAGGTTGTCATTTTACCACCTCTGCCGTATCTCTTTCACCATGCCGTCTTCAAGAACAATGACCGGCTTTTGTTCAGGATGCCATATACTGCCTTCATGCAATTCAACGACTGTATCTGTTTCCATCAAAGTATACTCTGTTCCAAGCGGTGTTTCTTCAATTGATTTTAGCTGCGTAGTTATAGAGCGGACAAGCTGCTTTCTTTTATTAATTTCCTGCTGAATTTTTTGTTTAACGGCTTCTGAAGATTGTTCAAATTGTTTTTCAAGTTTCTTTTGCTGAAAAACAAGCTGGTCCATTTCTTTTTCCGCCCGTTTGATTTTTTCGTTTAATGTTTGTTTGAGTCGGGATTTAGATGAGTTAGTCATTATTTCCTTTATAATCGTTTTTTGAGTAACTTGCATGATTATTTTCCCCCTAACAAATCTCTATATGGAAAAAGGGAGGACGGAGCCTCCCTTTTATTGATCCACTATTTCAATAACGGTTCGTTTTTGCTGGTGTGCAGGCACACCAGCAAACGCGACTGTACGTATAGCTTTCGCAACCCTGCCTTGCTTGCCAATGACTTTACCCATATCGTTCTTATGAACGAAGAGCCTGAAGGTGATCAAACGGTCTGTTTCATCTGTTTCAATCCTTACTGACTCCGGGTGAGCTACAAGTGGCCTGACAATCGTTTCGATAAGCTCTTTCATACAGTCTCTTACTTGCCGTGCTTAGCGTTATGGAATTTTTCCATAATGCCTTCGTTTGATAATAGGTTGCGTACTGTATCAGACGGCTTAGCACCGTTGTTCATCCACTTAAGAATCAAGTCTTCTTTAAGGTCAACGATTGCTGGGTTAGCAACCGGGTTGTACGTTCCAACTGTTTCAATGAAACGTCCATCACGTGGTGAACGAGAATCTGCTACTACGATACGATAGAATGGGTTTTTGTTAGCTCCCATACGCTTTAAACGAATTTTTACTGCCATTTTAATTGCACCTCCGAATAGTTTCACACAAGATAGTATAATATCAAGGGTTTGTTTCTTTGTAAAGTCTTTTTTCTTAACACACTACTTTTTTTATAAAAAAAGTGATTATTGCATAAACGGAAAGTTAAATCCGCCGCGTTTTTTCCCTTTTTGCTGGGAGTTCGTCATCTGCTTCATCATTTTTTTCATATCCTCAAATTGTTTAAGAAGGCGGTTTACTTCCTGGATCGTTCTTCCGCTTCCTTTTGCAATCCGTTTTCTGCGGCTGGCGTTAATAACTTCGGGCTGTTCTTTTTCTTTCATCGTCATGGATTTTATAATGGCCTCCACGTGCCCGAGCTGCTTTTCATCCACCTGAAGATTGTCTATGCCCTTCATCTTGTTGGCTCCGGGAATCATCTTGATCAATTCATCAAGCGGGCCCATTTGCTTTACCTGCCCCAGCTGCTCTAAAAAGTCGTCAAGCGTAAACGAAGCCGTTCGGAGTTTTTTCTCCATTTCTTTCGCTTTTTCTTCGTCTACATTTGTCTGTGCTTTTTCAATCAGGGAGAGCATATCGCCCATTCCAAGAATTCTTGAAGCCATACGTTCGGGGTGAAATGCCTCTAAAGCATCCATTTTTTCGCCCATACCAACAAATTTAATCGGTTTTTCAGTTACTGAACGGATGGATAATGCAGCACCGCCTCGCGTATCTCCATCAAGCTTAGTTAAAACAACGCCTGTTACGCCAAGTGCGTCGTCAAAATTTTTCGCAACATTTACCGCATCCTGACCGGTCATTGCATCGACAACAAGAAAAATTTCTTCTGGTGAAGACAGTTCCTTAATCTGCTTTAATTCATCCATAAGGGTCTCATCAATATGAAGTCTGCCCGCTGTATCGATTAAAACATAATCCTGATGTTCTTCTTTGGCTTTGGCTATGCCCGCCTTCGCAATTTCAACAGGACTCACCTGATCGCCCATCGAGAAGACAGGAAGATCAAGCTGTTTCCCAATCGTTTCAAGCTGTTTAATAGCAGCTGGACGATAAATGTCCGCAGCTACGAGCAAGGGTTTACGATTATGTTTTTTTCGCAAAAGGCTGGCCAATTTTCCGGCAGTCGTTGTTTTACCTGCCCCTTGAAGCCCGACCATCATAATAACGGTTGGGGGCTTTTTCGCCACAGCAATATGGCTTTGCTCTCCGCCCATGAGTTCCGTTAACTCGTCCTTAACTACTTTAATTACCTGCTGTCCAGGTGTCAGGCTCTGCATTACTTCCTGACCTACTGCCCGCTCACTGACTTTTTTTACGAAGGTTTTTACAACCTTAAAGTTAACATCAGCCTCTAAAAGAGCCAGGCGGACTTCTCTCATCATTTCTTTAACATCCGCTTCATTTACTTTTCCTTTTCCGCGGATTTTTTGTATGGAGCCCTGCAGCCGGTCGGCTAATCCTTCAAATGCCATTATCGTGCCGCCCCCTATTCCAGTTTCTCGAGTGAATCAACGATCGAAAGCAAAGTAGATATATCTGCCGGTTTTTCTCCTGCAGCTTCCCGTAATTGATCAATCATTTTTGCTCGTTTTTGAAATTTTTCAAAAAGCAGAAGCTTGGACTCATATTCCTCTAGCATTGCTTCTGTCCTCCGAATATTATCATAGACAGCCTGCCTGCTCACGTCATATTCATCTGCGATTTCTCCAAGAGAGTAGTCATCGAGATAATAAAGGGACATATAACTGCGCTGCTTTGCTGTTAACAACATCTGATAAAAATCAAATAAAAAATTTACACGGGTCGTTTTAGCAAGCATTTTTCGCCCTCCCTTTGTTAAGTGAAAAGCCTTTACACTAAAATCATACCGACTCTGTTCGTCTGTGTCAAGTAGTGGACAGGCAAATCATTTATACGTCTGAGTGTTCCTGCTCATCCTCGATTAAATCTGCAAACAAACCATACACATATTTTTCAGCGTCAAAAGGCTGCAAGTCATCCATTTTTTCTCCAAGACCCACAAATTTAACTGGTATGCCAAGTTCCTGCTTGATGGCAAGAACGATGCCTCCTTTTGCAGTACCATCCAGCTTGGTCAGTACAATCCCGGAAACATTTGTTGCTTCTTTAAATATTTTTGCCTGCGTTAAGGCATTTTGACCGGTTGTTGCATCTAAAGCCAGGAGCACTTCATGTGGAGCGCCTGGAATCTCCCGCTCAATTACTTTTTTCACTTTTTCTAATTCCTTCATAAGATTCACTTTGTTTTGAAGTCTTCCTGCTGTATCGCAAATTAAGATATCCGCTTTTTTTGCTTTTGCTGACTGCACAGCATCATACATCACAGCCGCTGGATCAGATCCTTCTCCGTGCTTAACCACATCTACTCCCACGCGGTTTCCCCAAACTTCAAGCTGTTCGATGGCGCCTGCGCGGAATGTATCACCAGCTGCAAGCATCACTTTTTTTCCTTCCTCTTTAAACTGGTGAGCAAGTTTTCCGATTGTCGTCGTTTTTCCCACTCCATTTACGCCTACAAATAAGATAACAGTCAGCCCTTCTTCCTGAAGCTGAAGAAGAGCATCCGATTCCTGATCTTCACCCTGATAAATTTCAACCAGTTTTTGAGAAATCACTCCGCGGATATCCTTTGTATCTTTAATGTTTTGTCTTCGCACTTCCATTTTAAGTTCTTCAATCAGTTTCACAACTGTTTCAAACCCTACATCTGCCTGGAATAAAATTTCTTCAAGTTCTTCAAAGAAATCTTCATCAACCGTTCTGTATCTGGCTACCAGATCATTCATTTTTGTAGTGAAATTATCCCGTGTTTTGGTAAGGCCTTCACGGAATTTATCCGACATATTGTCTTGTGACTGAGTTAGCTTATCCTTGATTTTTTTAAAGAAGCTCATTATTTTCTCTCCTTTTTAGGAAAATGATTTAACTGGATTCTGTTCTTCAAGACGGACTGAAACTAATTTAGACACTCCGGATTCCTGCATCGTAACGCCATAAAGGACATCTGCGCCCTCCATCGTCCCTTTGCGGTGAGTAATGACGATAAATTGCGACTGCTCACTGAAGCGGTGGAGATATTGACTGAACCGGTGTACATTCGCTTCATCCAGGGCTGCTTCGACTTCATCAAGTATGCAAAACGGCACAGGACGGACTTTTAATATCGCAAACAAAAGAGCGATGGCTGTCAATGCTCTTTCTCCTCCGGACATTAAGCCAAGGTTTTGAAGTTTTTTCCCAGGCGGCTGAGCGACAATGTCGACCCCTGAATGGAGCAAATCATTCGGATCGGTTAATTTCAGTTCCGCTCGCCCTCCTCCAAATAATTCCTTAAACACCTCAGAAAAATGACCTTTCACCTGATTGAAGGTTTGGCCAAAGCGGCGTGCCATTTCCTCGTCCATTTCTTCAATTATTTCCTGCAAATTCCTTTTTGCTTCTAATAAATCCTCCTGCTGTTCAAGGAGAAATTCATACCGCTCTGATATCCGGTCGTACTCATCTATCGCGCCAAGATTAACATTTCCAAGCTCATCTATGGACATTTTGATCAATTTAACCTGTCTTCTGGCATCATCAGCGGACAATGTCATCTGATAGAGCTCTTTTGCTGCAGTAAACGTAAGCTCATACTCCTCCTGAAGACGATTTAAGCGGGAGTCGATTTCCACTTCAAGCCGGTTGATTCGGATTACTTCATCCTTCAGGCCATCCTGCAGTCCTTTTTGCAGTCTGGAGAATTCTTTTAACGAACGATTGACCTGTTCCATTTCTTCCTTCATGACCGTGCGCGTTTGCTTCGTTTTATCAATCAGCGCCAGTATTTCTTCTCTCTTCTGCTGTTTTAAGTCGATCGTTTGTTTTAATGTTTCTGATTGATCTTCGCCGTTTACAGCTTCGTCTGCAATCCAAAGTATGTCTTCTTTCAATGATGCGCTTCGTTTTTTCAATTGTTTGAGAGCTGTTTTGAGCCCTTCTTTTTCACGGATGATCTGCTGCCGCTGTTCCCTTGATACAGCCAAATCCGACTTTGAAGAAGACAATTTTTGAATAAGGTCTTCTTTTGATGTGCGCTGTCTATCTTTTTTCTCTGTTAGCTCTTTCATAGATTCTGTCAATGCGGTCAGGGTCTCTTCAATCGTAACCAGCCGCTTGTTTAATGTCTTTTTCTTCTCTTTCATTTCATCTGTATAGTCTTTAAACTCTCCCATTTCAAGATCATACATGGAAAGCTCTCTGTCGGACCTTTCCAGAAACACTTCTGTTTCTCTGAGACCCGACTTTAATTCGGATTCTTTTATTCTTAAAGACTCCCCTTTTGTTCTAATAAGCTCAATTTGCTGATCTTTTTCGCTTATTTTACTCTTCGTTTCTTTTACTTTTATTTCTAATCGGGCTGCTGTCTCTTCCATTGCAGGTATTTGATCTGTGAGTTCATCCAGCTCATTTTTACGGGATAAGATAGATGCGCCTTTTTTGGATTGAGCTCCACCAGTCATTGAACCTCCAGGGTTTACGACATCACCTTCGATCGTCACGAACCGGAAACGATGCTGAAGCTTGGCAGCAAGCTCGTTTGCACCTTTGAGGTCTTTCACAATTAAGACCGTTCCAAGCAGGTTTTCAACTATCTGAGAGTATTTGCTGTCAGCCGTTACAAGAGAGGAAGCTACTCCGATAAAGCTGCTGTGCGTTCTGATGGCGTCTGCCTGATGTGAGGCAATTGCTTTTGATTTAATAACCGATAATGGAAGAAAGGTCGCACGTCCAAAGCGGTTTTGTTTCAGATACTGAATAGCTGCTCTTGCGTTTTTTTCGTCTGTTGTTACGACACTTTGCATTGAACCGCCTAGTGCTGTTTCAATCGCCAGTTCATATCGCTTGTCTACGGAAATGATCTCTGCAACTGCTCCTTCAATCCCGTGGAGTTTATGTTTCCTTGCTTTGAGGATTTCTTTTACACCTTGAAAAAACCCTGAAAAGTCACCTTCCATGGTTTCAAGCATATTTTTTCTAGACTTGGCTTCACTGACGTATTGATAGGCTTTATAAAGATTTTTTTCCATCTCTTCATACTCTTTTGCGAACCGGCTGCGAGCTTCATGTGTTTCTTTAAACTGATCACGCGTTTGCTTGATTTCGTCAGCAACATCTGAGATTTTCTTGGCAATCGTTTCTCTTTGCTCAAGTTTATCTTTTCTTTCGCTGATAAAATGAGCATTTTGATCATGTAATTTACTTGCCCGTTTTGCATGCTGTTCAAGCTGCTGATCAGCGTAGCTAAGTTCATTATTAATCGTTGTTTTTTCATTTAATGCATCGAAGTATTCGTCCTTCACATTCTCAAGCTGGTCTTCAATATTTATTTCCAGGCTGTCCGCAGAAGCTTGAAGAACGTCTACTTCTTTTTGAAGTTCTGCTGTTCTTACAGCACATTTTTCAGCTCTATTTTCATTTTCAGCTAATGATTGTTCTGTTTGCTCAATCTGCTCATTTAATTCCTCAAGCGTTTTTTTCATCTGCTCTTCATTTTGGGCAGTATTTTTTTTCCGTTCCAGAAGAACCTGCCTGCGGCCTTCGAGCTGTTCTGCTTCCTCTGTGACCGCCAACAATGTTTTTTGATATTCATCAAGCTCCGAGTCATACTTTGCAAGCAGTGTCCGCTTAGAAGAGAGAACTTCTTCCTGCTCCTTTATTATTGCTTCTTTCTGCTCTTCCTGAGCCTGAATGTTTTCATAGTTTTCTTTGCTTTTTTTCCACTCTTCATTCATCGATTCGATATCATGAACAAAAAGGCCAACCTCTGTTTGTTTAAGTTCGTCTTTTTTTTCCAGAAATTCTTTTGCAAGTGATGCCTGAATCTTAAGAGGTTCCACCTGTCCTTCCAACTCGTGCAATATATCCTGGACCCGGTACAGGTTTTCCTGTGTTTCTACTAAGCGGATATCTGCTTTTTTTCTGCGATTCTTATATTTAAGAACGCCAGCTGCCTCTTCAATAATCACCCTGCGCTCGTCTGGCTTGCTGTTTAAAATTTGTTCAACTCTGCCCTGTCCGATAATGGAAAATGCCTCTTTTCCCAGTCCCGAATCAATGAATAAATCAATGATATCTTTTAAACGGCACGGCTGTTTATTCAATAAATATTCACTGTCTCCAGAACGATAGACTCGCCGGGTTACGCTCACTTCTGCATAATCAAGAGGCAACGCCTGGTCCTCGTTATCGAGTGTCAGCGTTACCTCAGCAAGATTTACAGGTTTTCTTGAATCGCTTCCTGCAAAAATAATATCTTCCATTTTTCCTCCGCGCAAAGATTTAGCGGACTGTTCCCCTAAAACCCAGCGTATAGCATCAGTAATATTGCTTTTCCCGCTGCCATTCGGTCCGACTACGGCAGTTACGCCGGGAACAAAGTCTATCGATATCTTTTCTGCAAACGATTTAAATCCAACAATATCCAGTCTTTTTAAAAACATTATGTGTTCACCTGCTGCTCGTCCGGCATATTTTTTAGATATTCCAGCGCTTTTTGAGCTGCGTGCTGCTCAGCTTCTTTTTTTGATCTGCCTGAACCAGTACCCAGCTCTTTTTCCCCAAGAAGAACGCGGGAAATAAATTCACGGTTATGGGCAGGTCCTTTTTCTTTTAAAATTTCATAACTTAATGCTCCAGAGTGGTGACGCTGAATAAATTCCTGAAGCTGGCTTTTAAAATCCATCACATGCGAAAAAGCACCTGTATTTACTTTAGGAAAGACCACTTTTTCCAATATCATCCTGACCGGTTCTAATCCCTGATCCAGATAAAGGGCGCCAATAAATGCCTCGAACACATCAGCGAGCAGTGCGGGTCTCATTCTGCCGCCTGTCTGTTCCTCCCCTTTTCCCAGCAGGATTAATTCTCCAAAGTTAAGTTCATTAGCAAAAATGACAAGAGAGGGCTCACATACAATAGCTGCTCTAAGCTTTGTCATTTCCCCTTCACTCATTGCAGGAAAACGCTCGAATAAATAATGAGATACGGTTAATTCAAGTACAGCGTCTCCCAAAAACTCCAAACGTTCATTATCCTCATAGGGCTTCCTTCGATGCTCATTCACATAAGATGAATGTGTAAATGCTTTCATTAGGAGTTTAAAATCATTAAATTTAATTTCATGCTGCTGCTGAAATGCTTTAAACCGTGCTTCTGATTTTTTTACAGCAGTCAGATCTTTTCTCGTTTTATTCATGGGACTTCACCTTGCCATTTCTGTCTCAATAATTTAATGGGTAACAAGATAAAACAAAACTTGGCATGATTTCTCATGCCAAGTTTTCTCTCAAATAGCCGAAACACGATCATCTTGGCGGGATGATTTCATTACATTTAGATTTTTTCCTGTATGTAATTTACTGCATCACCAACTGTACCGATTTTTTCTGCATCTTCATCAGAGATAACCATATCAAATTCATCTTCAAGCTCCATTACCAATTCTACTACATCAAGTGAATCAGCACCAAGATCTTCTTTAAATGAAGCTTCAAGCTTAACTTCAGATTCATCTACGCCTAAGCGGTCCACGATAATTTTTGTTACACGATCCATAACTTCTGCCATGTTCGTCACCTCCCTTCAATCATTATAGTTTAAAACAGGCGGTAAATAAACTCCTGCTTTTTTAAATTTACATGACCATTCCGCCATCGACATGTAATGTTTGCCCTGTGATATATGAAGCATCATCACTGCTTAAAAACAAAACTACCTTTGCAATATCTGAAGGACTGCCAAAGCGTGCAAGAGGGATTTGCTTTTTCATCTCAACCTGAATATCTTCAGTTAGTTTATCAGTCATGTCCGTTTCAATAAAGCCAGGTGCCACAGCATTTACCGTAATGCCTCTTGAGGACAGCTCTTTAGCAGTGCTTTTTGTTAAGCCGATTACACCCGCTTTTGAAGCTACATAATTCGATTGACCGGGATTACCCATGACGCCTACGATCGAGGATATATTTATAATTCTGCCGCTGCGCTGTTTCATCATGCTTCTAGTGACAGCTTTTGTCGTGAGGAAAACGCCTTTTAGATTAATATTAATAACCTCATCCCACTCGTCATCTTTCATCCGCATCAACAAATTGTCTCTTGTAACACCTGCATTGTTGACCAGAATATCAATTGAGCCGAAATAAGATAACGTTTCCTTAATCATATTTTGAACCTGATCGGCCTCACCAACATTCGCCTGGATAACAAAAGCTTTTCTGCCGAGCTCTGTTATTTCTGCGGCAACCTGTTCTGCTCTATCTTTGCTGCCGCTGAAATTTATGGCAACATCTGCACCGTTCCTTGCAAGTTCAAGCGCAATTTCTTTTCCAATGCCTCTTGAAGCACCTGTTACAAGCGCTGTTTTACCTTCGAGCTTCATTTATTGTACCTCCTTTAAAGCGGTTATAGCGGATTGCAATGTTTCCTCATCATATACCGGATAGGTCTTAGCGCGTCTATCCACTTTTTTCACAAGACCAGATAACACTTTCCCCGGGCCAACCTCAATAAAGGTATCCACTCCAAGGCTGATCAGCTTTTTGATCGTATCTTCCCATAATACCGGGGAGTAAAGTTGAGCAACTAATAATTTCTTGATTTTATCTCCGTCAAGCTCAACATCAGCTGTCACATTCGCAATTACCGGGATCGTCGCATTCTGGACTGACACAGAGGAAATCACTTCCTCAAACTCTTTAGCCGCCGGTTTCATCAGGCTGGAATGAAAAGGACCGCTGACCTGAAGAGGCAGACATCTCTTTGCTCCTCGTTCTTTTGCAAGAAGTGAAGCTTTTTCAACACCAGCACTTGAGCCGGAAATAACAATCTGGCCCGGGCAGTTTAAGTTTGCAAGCTGAACAGGATCCCCCTGTTCAGAAATGATGTCGGTTACGCTTTTTAAGTCTTCCCGGTCCATCCCAAGGACAGCTGCCATTTTCCCTTCTCCATTCGGCACAGCCTGTTCCATCAATTCACCGCGTTTTCTTACAGTTACAACAGCATCCTCAAAGCTCATAGAACCTGAAGCAACTAAAGCGGAGTATTCCCCAAGGCTGTGTCCTGCTAGAAAATCAGCATGAATATTATGTTCTCTAAGGACAGTCATAATTGCTGCACTGGCAGTGAGCAAGGCAGGCTGAGCATTGATTGTTTTTGTTAATTCTTCCTGTGGTCCTTCAAACATTATACCTGACAGGCTCTCATTCAATTGTTCGTCTGCTTTCATATAGATATTCTTTGCTGAATTATATAAATCTGCAATTTCGCGACCCATGCCTACAGACTGTGATCCTTGACCCGGGAACAAGTAAGCGACTTTTGCCATATGTATCGTCCTCCTTTACTTTGTATTTATTGCATCGGAAATCAGCTGGCCGACATGTTCCTCAGCCATACTATTAGCCTGCTTAACAGCATTATAAATCGCGTGTTCATTCGATGAGCCATGTGCTTTGATGACAGGGGCATTTAAGCCAAACAAAGCTGCTCCGCCATATTCAGTGTAGTCCATTTTGCTTTTAAGCCCGCGTAAATCATTTTGCACAAGACCAGCCGCAATTTTGGACTTTATTGAAGAGGAGAATGTTTCTTTTAACATTCCAAAAATCGCCTGCGCAGTACCTTCCAGCGTTTTCAGCACCATATTGCCTGTAAACCCATCTGTTACGACCACATCCGCAGCACCGTTAAGAAGGTCTCTGGATTCTACGTTTCCGATAAAATTCAATGCTGATTCTTTAAGCAGAAGATAAGATGCTTTTGTCAGTTCGTTTCCTTTTCCTTCTTCTGTACCAATATTTAAGAGTCCCACCGTCGGATTGGAAATGCCTCTGACCTTTTCTGCGTAGATGCTTCCCATCATGGCATATTGAAGCAGATGCTCAGGTTTGGCATCGGCATTTGCTCCTAGATCAAGCATCACAAATCCTCTGCCGTCCATCGTCGGAAGCGTAGGTGCAAGAGCCGGTCTTTCAATACCGCTGATCCGGCCCACAACAAAAAGCCCCGCTGCCATTAAAGCCCCGGTATTTCCGGCTGAAACACATGCCTGTGCCTGTCCGTCCTTAACCGCCTGTGCCATTAAAACCATTGAAGCTTCTTTTTTTCTTCTAACTGCTCTTACTGGCTCATCCGTACTTAATATTTTTTCTTTTGTATGTATAACTTCTATATTCTGATTATCGGTCAGGTGCGCTTTTATGGCTTCACTGTCCCCATATAGTTTTATGTGAATTGAAGGATTTTCTTTCACTGCTTTCATTACACCGAGTACAACCTCTTTAGGTGCGTGGTCTCCGCCCATTGCATCAACTGCTATTTTCACTTCAATTCTCCTCCCCTAATTGAGATGTGGAGCGATACATTTCAAATTCGCCTTTAAATACCAGTGTTTTGTCTACATAGGACATCACTTCCACAGTAGTTCTATGCTTATCTCTATGGCTCACTTTCGCTTTTGCTACTACCCTGTTGCCCATTTGTACAGGCTTGCTGAAAAGCAGATTGGCCCTTGCTGTCAGTGCAAGCTCATCATTGATTATTGCAACAGCAAGAGAGTTGGCCTGAGCAAAAAGGTGATGACCTCTTGTAATTTGATTGCGCTGAAAAACATGTTCTTCTCTCACATCAAAAATTGATATTCCGCTTTTATCGAGTTCTATATCAATTACTTCACCTATAACCTCATCAATCGGCAGTGCACGCACTTCATCTTCAAATGTTTGTTCTGCTACTGTTTTTATCCGTTCACGCAGTTCAGGTATTGATAACTCCATCCGGTCAAGACGGATCGTCTGAACGCTTACGCCGAATCGTTTTGCCAGATCGTCATCTGTTACAAATGGATTATCTGTGATTGTCTGATGTAAAGTGATCTGACGTTCTTTTTTTGATAATTTCATTCCTCCACCGCCCGCTACTAGCACTAGGTACTAATAGGAGTATATAAATAAAACAGACAGAATGCAACTGCATTCTGTCTAATCTAGTTTACTGCCGCTTAAAATACCATCCTCCACCAGGATGTCTCTTAGCATTTCAAAACGCTGATCGTACCAAAATTCATGGCTTTCAATCAGCTTATGAGCATCGTCCCTCGCAATTTCCAATGCCCTGTAATCGTGAACCATATCCGCTACTTTAAATTCAGGAAGGCCGCTTTGTTTTCTTCCAAAAAAATCTCCAGGACCTCTCAATTCAAGGTCCTTTTCACTTAACACAAAACCATCATTGGTTTCAGTCATTATTTTCATTCGTTCTTTTCCCACTTCGTTCTTAGGGTCTGCAAGGAGGATGCAATACGATTGATCACTGCCTCTTCCGACTCTCCCTCTCAGCTGATGAAGCTGCGACAAGCCAAACCGTTCCGCATCATAGATTACCATTAAAGAAGCATTAGGCACATTAACGCCGACTTCTACAACTGTGGTTGAAACCAGTACATGAAATTGATTTTCACTAAATGCCTTCATTACCCGTTCCTTTTCATCAGCATGCAGTCTGCCATGCATAAGCCCTACTGAATATTTGCCAAAGAAATATTGCTCCAGCTGTACATGAACATCAATCGCATTTTGCACATCCAGTTTTTCAGATTCTTCAATAAGCGGACATATAACATAAACCTGCCGGCCATTAGAAAGCTCTTTTTCCATAAAAACCAGAATACGATCGAGCATATTTTCTTTTGCCCAATAGGTTTGAATTGGTTTTCTGCCAGCAGGCATCTCATCAATGATCGAAACATCCATTTCACCAAACACTGTAATAGCAAGCGTTCTTGGAATAGGAGTTGCCGTCATAAATAAAACATCAGGGTTTTCTCCTTTTTCACGCAAAACCCGCCGCTGGTTTACTCCGAAACGATGCTGCTCGTCTGTAATTACAAGACCTAAGTGCTTAAAATCCACCTCATCCTGTATCAGCGCGTGCGTGCCAATTAAAATATCAATTTCCCCTGCAGCCAGCTTTTCCAATAGAAGCGCCCTGCGTTTTCCTTTCACCGAACTAGTAAGGAGTGCAACGGTTACTCCGATCGGCTGGAACAATTCATTTAATGATTCTGCATGCTGCTCTGCCAAAATTTCAGTTGGAACCATCAATGCTCCCTGAAGCCCGGCTGTAATAACAGCAAGAAGGGAAATCGCAGCCACCACAGTCTTGCCGGACCCCACATCTCCCTGAAGCAGCCGATTCATGCGGTGCGGGGATTTAAGATCTTTCAGGATTTCTTTTAACACTCTTTTTTGGGCATTTGTAAGAGGAAAGGGCAGTCTTGAAATAAAAGCCGTCAGATCATCTTTTACATAGTTAATTGACATGCCTTTTGACTGCTCCCTTTCCACCTTTCTTAAAGCCTGCATCTTTAACTGAAAAAGAAAGAATTCCTCGTAAACAAACCGTCTTCTTGATTGTTTCATCGTCTCAGTGTCGGTTGGAAAATGCATTCCTTCCAATGCCTCGCGTCTGCCAGGCAATTTATACTTTGCTATCAATTCTTCAGGAATCGGATCGGCTATTGAATCAGCACACCTGGCAAGTGCCTGTTGGATTAGTTTTTTTAATGTGCGATTTGTCATTAATCCTTTTAGCGGATAAACAGGTGAAAATTCTTCTTCGCCCTGCTGGGGACCGAGTTTATACGTTTGAGCCGTAATCATCTGCCTATGTCTGTCCCATTTGCCTGTGACTGTCAAAATGTCCTGAACATTCAGCTTCTTCTTAAGATAAGGCTGATTAAAAAATGTCACCTTTATGCTATGTGGACCGCTTAGCAGTCTGAGCGTCAGTCTGGATTTTTTCTTACCGAAAAACTGGAGGGAAGGCTCACTGTGAACCCGGCCTTCCACAGTTACTCTCTCTTCGTGCGCAGCCTCTGTTAAATCCTTCATCCTGAAATCATCATACCGGTACGGCAGATAATTGATTAAGTCATTAATTGTATGAATTCCCATGTCATGAAGCTGTTGAGCGGTTTCTTCCCCCACTCCGTTTAGAGATAAAACTGATTCCTTCAAACCGGTCTAATCCTTTTTATTCAGAGCGAAACCGAATATTTTCGCTTCCAGTTCTCTTCCTGTCGGTGTAGCTGCCAGACCGCCCTGGGCTGTTTCTCTGAGAGCTACAGGCATAGTCTGACCAATTTTATACATAGCATCAATGACTTCATCACACGGGATGCGGCTCGTAATTCCAGCCAGTGACATATCTGCTGCCACCATGGCGTTTGCTGCTCCCATAGCATTTCTCTTAACACATGGAACCTCGACTAATCCTGCAACAGGGTCACATACAAGTCCGAGCATGTTTTTAAGCGTAATTGCCATAGCTTCAGCACATTGAGCAGGTGATCCTCCAGCCATTTCAACAATTGCTGCGGCAGCCATTCCAGAGGCAGACCCTACTTCAGCCTGACACCCTCCGGCTGCTCCTGAAATAGAAGCATTATTAGCAACAACAAAACCGAATGCGCCTGAAGTGAATAAAAAGCGGATTTTTTCTTCCCTGGTCGGGTTCAACTTTCTTTGAACAGCAAATAAAGTACCGGGAACCACGCCCGCTGATCCCGCAGTCGGGGTGGCGCATATCGTTCCCATAGCTGCATTTACCTCATTCGTAGCTACCGCTTTGCTTACCGCATCAAGCAGCAGATCTCCGCTTAGCGACTTTCCGCCTGCTATGTATTTCTGGAGCAGGACAGCATCTCCACCCGTTAATCCTGAATGAGATTTTACACCTTGTAAACCTTTTTCTACCGCTTCTTCCATGACTGACAGGTTCCGCTCCATTTGAGCAAGAACCTCTTCCCTTGAACGATTTGTTACGCTCATTTCCTGTTCAATCATGATATCCGATATTTTTTTGCTGCTTGTTTCGGCTAATTCTACTAGTTCTGCAACATTACGAAACATCTTATCCCATCCTCTATTTTTTGTAAGCGTTATCAAACCCTCACATTACGAATTTAACTTACGATTCTTGTGACCTGTGTGACTTCTGGAAGCTTTTTTAATTCATTGATGACCTCTTCGTTTACATTTTGATCTACTTCTATGGTCATCAACGCCATTTTTCCAACATCTTTTCGGGAAACATCCATGTGGCCGATGTTAATTCTATGGCTAGCCAGGAGATTGGAGACAGCAGCAATTGCGCCGAATCGGTCGTCATGGACAACCAAAATTGCAGGGTGATGGCCTGTAAGCTTTAATTCAAATCCGTTTAACTCAATGATTTCAATTTTACCACCGCCAATGGAGATGCCAACCAGCTCCATTTCACCATTTTTATCTCCCAGTCTGATCCTTGCCGTATTCGGATGGTCTGTTACCGCTTCTTCTTCACGGATTTTGATTCTGATTTTCTTCTTTTTCGCATGGTCAAATGCTTGAATAATTCTTTCATCATCTGTTTCAAAATTCATAATTCCGCCAATCATTGCTACATCCGTGCCATGACCTCTAAACGTTTTTGCAAATGATCCGTAAAAGGAAATAGTCGCCCATTCAGGTTCTCTGCCGAAAAGCTCCCTGGCCATTTTGCCAATTCTAGCAGCTCCTGCTGTATGGGAAGATGAAGGGCCAATCATAACGGGACCAATAATATCAAATACACTTTTGTACTTCATGCAATTTTCACACCTTCACAGTCATTTTGCACTTTCTTCCCTTATATAGAAAATAGAAGGGTGGATACCCTTCTATTTTCTCTCTTTAAGCAATTGATTTCAATTCATTTCCTTATTCAATTGCAAATATATATGAATAGAGAGGCTGCTTTCCATTATGAATCTCGATTTCAAGTTCAGGGTATTCCTCTTCAATAAATGCAGTAATTTTATTCACTTCGTCCTCTGAGGCGTCTTCCCCATGCAGGATAGTAAGAATTTCTGCATCTTCGTCAATCATATGTGAAAGGAGTTTTTTTGCAGATTGCAGCCTGGTTTTATCGCTTACTACAATTTTGCCTTCAGCAATCCCCATATGATCATCTTTTTGTATCGTAATGCCATCGATCGATGTATCACGAACGGCAAACGTTACCTGACCAGTTTTCACATGCTGCAATGCCTCTTTCATACCTGCAAAATTGTCGCTGATTGCTGCAGTTGGGTTAAAGGCCAGAATGGCAGACATGCCTTGCGGAACTGTTTTGGAAGGAACGACTGCCGCTTCCATTTCAACGACTTGGGCTGCCTGTTCAGCAGCCATGATAATATTTTTATTATTAGGTAAAATAATGACTTTTTCAGCATTGGCTTCTTCAATTGCTCTGACAATGTCCTCCGTGCTTGGATTCATCGTCTGACCGCCTTCAATTACATTCGTCGCGCCTATGCTTCTGAATAATTCAGCGATGCCCTCACCCATAGATACCGTAATAATGGCATATGGTTTTTTTTCATCAGAGATTTCATTTTTCTGAGGAGCTCTATAATCAGATCCAACAAGTTCAGTATGCTGCTCCCGCATATTTTCAATTTTCATTTTGATTAAACTGCCGTAACGCTGGCCATATGAAAGGGCTGTTCCCGGTTCTTCCGTATGAATATGAACCTTTGCCATTTCATCATCAGATATTACGAGCAGCGAATCACCCAGCTCGCTTAATTCATTTCGAAACTGAGTTTCATCAAATGGATGCTGAGATGTTTTTTCTTTTTCAAGCTTCACCATAAACTCTGTACAGTATCCAAACTCAATATCTTCTGTGTTCATAAAACCCTGCACGCCGATATGATGCTCGGCGCTTACAAGCTCGTCCATCGAAGGAGTTACAGGTGCATCATCGATAGTTTCACCCTTTAGTTCCGCCAAGAAACCTTCATATACATGTACAAGTCCCTGCCCGCCGCTGTCCACGACGCCGACTTCCTTTAAAACAGGTAAAAGATCAGGCGTCCGCTTCAATGAAGCTTTTGCCTCTTTAACGATCTCTTCCATAAGCAGCACGAAATTATCTTCATTTTTAGACACCTGCACTGCCTTTTTAGCTGCATCTTTAGCTACAGTCAGAATAGTGCCTTCAACCGGTTTCATTACCGCTTTATATGCAGATCCGACTCCATCATTCAGCGCCTCTGCAAATTCAACCGTACTTAAAACTTTCTTGCCTTCCACGGTTTTGCCGAAGCCTCTAAAAAGCTGCGACAGGATTACACCAGAATTTCCACGCGCCCCCATCAGCAGCCCTTTGGAAAGAGCCGAAGATACTTTGCCCAAGTGATCAGAAACATTGGCCTGGACTTCCTTCGACCCTGATGTCATTGATAAATTCATATTCGTTCCTGTGTCGCCATCAGGCACAGGGAAAACATTTAATGCATCCACTGTATCTGCATTGTTGGACAAATTTGTTGCTCCCTGAAAAATCATTTTGGCAAACTGCCTGCCATTTAACTCATTAATAACCACAAAGCTTTCCTCCTCATTACGGGTTCGTTACACGAACTCCCTGAACATATATATTGACGGACTCAACAGAAAGGCCAACAGTTTTGTCCAATGTGTATTTAACAGTTGATTGCACATTGTGAGCCACTTCTGAAATTTTAGTTCCATAGCTTACTACGATGTACATATCAATAAATACCTTATCGTTTTCCTGACGTACGATCACGCCACGAGTAAAATTTTCACGACGCAAGATATCTGTCAAACCGTCTCTGATCTGGTGCTTGGACGCCATGCCTACTATCCCGAAGCATTCAATTGCTGCTCCACCGGCAACCATTGCAATGACTTCGTTTGAGATATCAATTTGTCCAAACTTTGTTGTTAATTCAATAGACATATCTTGCTCCCCCTTTGGATACTGTCTTGGCTAAAGACATTTTACTATACAATCTCTTTATTTAAAAGCTAAACTGGCAAAGACCCTGATATAATAGGTTTTCTGCTGATTTTTCTCTTTTGAGAAGAGGGATCAACAAAAAGTAATTTTGATATAGTTTACATAATAATATTATATAATAAACTTTCTTATGATTACGGTCTGCCTGCTTCACTTCAAATGATGTAAAGGAAAAAAACTTGATAGAGTGTTTATTTTTATTGCATATTGAAAATAGGTATGGTAAATTAGTTAAGGTGTGATTGACTAAGTGAAAGATTGAAACAAATGTTTTCAGCTTCATTTGTGAGGAGGGGAATTAAATGGCGAAACAGTGTGTTGTTACTGGTCGTAAGACTCGTTCAGGCAACGCTCGCTCCCACGCTATGAACGCTAACAAGCGTACATGGGGCGCTAACCTTCAAAAAGTTCGTATTCTTGTTGACGGTAAGCCTAAGCGCGTATGGGTTTCTGCACGAGCATTGAAATCTGGTAAAGTAGAGCGCGTATAATATTGAAATTAACATAATAAGAAGGGGAGCTGAACTAGTCAGCTCCCCTTCTTATTTGTTTAAACCTGCTTTTTAAAAGCTCCGAGCATTGCTTTTACAATTCCACCAAGCACTCTGGGTAATTTTATGCTGTAAAATCGCAAGTGGATCTCCTCCATTCCGATGATGCATCAAGTGTTGTCCTTGCTTCTTATCATCATAAGTATGCCGGATTGAAACGAAATAGACGCATACGGCGCAATAAATTCATTGCTGATTGTCAGTGTCGTTCCCATTTTTACATTGTGATCGGTCAAAGGATACTTAACTCCTGTTAACGTGAGCTTGTTTACTTCCTGGGTAATCGGTATGAACGAAAGATAGCGGTAATCCGGATCGTTTTTGATCTCATAAGCACCCTCCTCATAAAGCCTGATCCGATTCTGCTCGTCCAGAATCTCTACAGGATGCGGATGTTTCAGCACCGGGTGAGAGCCGAGCAGCTGAAGGTTTCCCATAAAATGGTCGAGTCTCCCTCCGGTAACTCCTATTAAACGAATAGACTGTGATTGCTGCAGAGCCCACTTTAAAGCCATTTCTAAATCAGTCTCATTTTTTTCTGATTGGGCTGTTTCTAATATTGGAACATATGAAATAATTTGTTCATACTCCTCCTTTGATACCGAATCAAAATCTCCAAACGCTCTTTCTACTGAAATACCTGCTTTTATCAGCTTGTCGGTTCCTCTATCTACTCCAACCCATCTGGCTTCCTCATGCTGCAGATTGACTAGCCACTGATCATCGATCGGTCCTCCTCCAACAAGATAAATCATGTTCTCACCTTCCATCTATATGATTTGTTTTCCTGCTATATTCGCTAATTTGCTTTCATTAAATGAATGACCTCACTCCGTCTTGAAGTGAGGTCATGTTTTATTCCTGAGAAGCTTTTTTCAACAGCTTAATGGCTAAACCGCGATCCTTTTCTCCAAACACTGCAGATCCAGCAACCATTACTTCAGCACCTGCATCTTTACATGTTTTAATTGTATCCTTGTTCACGCCGCCGTCTACTTGAATTAAAAAGCTGTATCCTTCTTCTTTTTTCAGCTGTGCAAGCTCTCTTACCTTTTCAATCGCTGACGGAATAAAGGCCTGCCCTCCAAAACCGGGATTCACCGTCATAACTAGAACAAGATCAAGGTCACCTAAAACATGCTTAATGGCATGGATGGGTGTATGCGGGTTAATAACCGCTCCTGCTTTTACCCCTTTTTCCCGAATCAGCTGAATCGCTCTGTGCAAATGATGAGTAGCTTCTGCATGAACCGAAATGTAATCTGCTCCTGCATTTGCAAATTGTTCAATATAATTTTCAGGCTGGACCACCATCAGATGAACATCTAATATCAATGAGGTGACCGGGCGAATAGCATTCACGACCAAAGAGCCCATTGTAATGTTGGGAACAAACTGGCCATCCATGACATCGATATGAATCCAGTCTGCTCCTCCTTTTTCAACTTCCTTTATTTCTTCTCCCAGCTTTGAAAAATCAGCTGATAAAATAGATGGAGCAATTTTGACCATTTTAATACCTCGGCTTTCTTGATTTAATTTCCTCATAAAACTGCTGATAATGGTGATAGCGGTACTCCGGTATTTTCTTTTCTTCTACTGCAGATTTCACCGCACATTTTGGTTCATTCATATGAAGACAGCCTCTGAATTTGCACTGTTCTCCATAATGGACCATTTCAGGGAAGCAAAACGGCAATTCCTCAAGTTCAAGTTCACTGAACTCCAGCGCACTGAATCCAGGTGTGTCTGCAACAAGCCCTGTTCCGATAGATAAAAGCTCTACATGCCGGGTTGTATGCTTGCCTCTCCCCAGAGAAGAAGAAATCTGATCCGTTTTTATATCAAGGTCAGGTCTCAGCGCATTTAAAATGGACGATTTCCCAACGCCGGACTGTCCGGCAAATACAGATATTTTACCTTCAAGATAGGGAATGAGTGTATCAAGACCATCTTCCCATTTAGCAGAGGAGCGCAATACAATATATCCGATGTTTTCATATTCCTTTGCATATTGCTCTATTTCCTTTGTTTGTTCCCTGGATAAAAGGTCCATCTTTGAAATACAGATGACCGGTGTGATTTGATGACTTTCAACCAATACTAAAAAACGGTCCAGCAATGATGTGCTGAAACTGGGTTCAATAGCAGAAAAAACCAGAACTGCCTGATCTACATTGGCAATTGGAGGACGCACGAGTTCATTTTTTCTTTTTTCGATTTCAGTCACATAGCCTTCCTGATCGTTTTCCGCCTGATATGTCACATAATCGCCGACTAATGGTGTGATTTTTTGCTTGCGGAAGACCCCTCTGCCACGGCATTGAACAACTCTGTCCTCATCTTTTACATAATAAAAGCCGCTAAGGGCTTTCATGATTTTTCCAGCTGGCATTCGATCTCTCCTTATACGATTTAGTTGTTTGAATCGTATGGTATTTCTTTTTCGATTATGGTTTCCCCATCCCGTTCAACACGGTAGGCTCCCGTTTCTCCTGGTTCAATCAATAATTCAAGACTTCTTTCGACTGTCTCTGTAATGGTAAATTCTTCGATAGGCTCATCCATCGTCCGATTTGAGTCTTTTACAAATATTCTTATCGTCTGAGGTTTGGGATCTCCCGGAACTTCTGGAGGATCTTCTCCTTCTCCCGGATCGGTTTCTTCTGGTTCTTCAGGTTCCTCAGGTTCTTTATATTCAATAGTCAACGGCACAAAAATCTCTTTTGGCGGCAGCGGCTCCACTCCGAGTGAGATTACTACATTTATTGAACTGCCGACTGCAAGTGAGGTACCCTCCGATGGGTCCTGTGACAGAACAGACCCCTCTGCTTGTTCAGAGGAATATTCTTCCCTCGTGGTATTTACAACCAATCCGGTTCGAGATTCAAAATCCTCTATCTCCTGGGGTGATTTACCGATTAAATTCTCTACTACTGCGGTTTCTTCCCCAAGGCTGACTGTCAACTGCAGCTCGGTTTCACTTGGAATTATTTCATTCCCTTTTCCAGGAGTCTGATCAATGATTGTACCTTCTGGGGAAGCATCATATTGTTCTTCTATGGTGACTTCTTCAAAATCCATTTCCTCAATTAAATCTTGAATATCCTCATAGATTCTTCCTGTGTAATCATCCATTTCGACTTCCGTCTTTCCGCTGCTGACAACGACATTAATTTCTTCTCCCTCATCCACTGACCTGGTCGCCTTAGGTGAAGTTCTGATAATGACATCTTCCGGTACGTCTTCACTGGATTGGTATTCAATTTCACCGAGCAGAAGTCCTTCTTCTTCCAATATCTCTTCTCCCTCATTAAGCGGTTCTCCTACAATGTTTGGCACTTCTATACGGGCTGGACCAAATACACCAAGGGCCGCCATGGCTGCTGTGCCTGCAGAAAGAAGCAGCAGAACAAGAACAAGAACCCATGGCCACTTCTTCCTTTTTTTCTTTTGCTTCACTGGGGGCTGTTCTGTTTTTGGCATGATCTTTGTTTTATTTTGATCTTTATGAACTTTAGTGTCTTCTGCTTGAGTAAATGACCGTTCATTGCGAATGATTGGTATCGCCCTTGTCGCATCATTATCCGGCTCAACCATAAATTTAGGCTCATGAAAACGATCTTCATCAAGTACAGATTTTAAATCTTCATGCATCTCATCTACGGTTGAATAGCGATAAAAAGAATCTTTTGTTGTAGATTTTAAAATGACATTTTCCACACTTTGCGGCAAATTGGGTGTCAGTTTTGAAGGAGGCGGAATCTCAGATTGCAAATGCTTTAAAGCAATTGAAACCGCAGATTCTCCTTCAAAAGGCAAACGCCCTGTAATCAGCTCGAACATGACAATCCCTAAAGAATAAATATCAGATTTTTTGGTTGCTATTCCGCCTCTTGCCTGTTCGGGAGACAGATAATGAACCGTTCCCATTACAGAATTGGTTTGAGTAATCGAAGTTGCACTCAGAGCCATTGCAATCCCGAAGTCGGTGATCTTTATATCGCCATTATGATCTACGAGAATGTTTTGAGGCTTAATATCTCTGTGAATGATGCCGTTATGATGAGCATGTGAAATAGCAGAAGTCAGCTGAGACATAATTTTGATTGCATCTTTCATTGGTACGGGTGAGTGATGCTGAATATATTCTTTTAATGTCATTCCCTCTACATACTCCATAACGAGATAGTACTGATCGTCTTCATCTCCCACATCATACATGCTTACAATGTTGGGGTGCGTTAAACTTGTGGCAGACTGGGCTTCACGCTGAAATCTTTTCATAGAATCATTTTCATTGACGTAATCCAATCGCAGCACTTTTACTGCTACATCTCTATCCAGAATCATGTCGTGCGCGAGAAACACGTTTGCCATCCCGCCGCCGCCGATGGATCGAAGAATTTTATAACGACCGTTTAATCTTTTTCCGATCATCATTTTTTGTCCTCGCTTTCTTCGGAGACAATGTACTCCACTGCAGCAATGGTAATATTATCTTCACCGCCGTTATGATTGGCAATATCAACCAATTTTGACGCGCGCTCATTAAGAGAAATTGCTTGAGTAATCGTATCAGCTAATATAGTTTCATCGAGTTTATTTGATAATCCATCCGAGCATAAGAGAATAATATTTCCATCATCAATTGTGATGGTGGATATACTTGGTTTTACAAGACCGTCTGACCCGAGTGATTTTAAAAGCAGATTTTTTCTCGGGTGATGCTCTGCATCCTGTTTTGTAATTTCACCTGATTGAACCAGCGCATTCACAAAGGAATGATCTTCTGTTACCTGGCGTATTTTACTTGCTTGTGAGATTATGTACCCTCTGCTGTCTCCTACATTTCCAATCGTAACAAATTCATCGGTACAGATGGCTGCTACAATTGTTGTTCCCATCCCTTCACAATCTTTATTGGCCTTTGCATAAAGATGTAAATTTTCATTTATGTTTTCAATACTGGACTGAAGCCATCTTTCAGCATCTATGGGCTTTATAATGGCAGGACTGTCCATCCAGAGTCCCTGAAGTTTATCGACTGCCATTTTACTGGCAACATCTCCTGCTCTGTGGCCTCCCATGCCATCTGCTACGACGGCCAGCAAATGTCCTTGCGGGTGTAAATAAATACCTCCCGCATCTTCATTTAAACGACGTACTTTTCCTTGATCGCTAATGAAAGCAGACTGCACGTTTTGTCACCTCATTTGTAATCTTGCTAATTAAGCTGTACGTTCCTCCGTAAAAAGGGGTCGTGTTCATACTTCTTCATATCGTTAGCGGCTGATTTGCTTAATTCTGTTTCTTTTCAAAACAGGCAATGAAAAAGCCGTCTCCGTTAAAATCCTGTGGGAAAACCTGTAGAATATCGTCTTTAGTCAACGTTTTTATGGGATCCGGGAGATTGTCCATAACGGTCAGCTCCATTTCAGGATGTTCACCCAGAAATTGTGCAACCATGTCATTATTTTCAGCATGATCGACTGTACAGGTGCTGTACACTAGTCTTCCGCCCGGTTTTACCATATCTGCCGCGGCTGCTAGTAAAGATTTCTGTACAAATGTTAGTCCCTCAAGGTCTTTTTCAGATTTAGCATATTTAATATCTGGTTTTCTTCTTACTACTCCTAAGCCGCTGCATGGTGCATCAACCAGCACACGGTCAAACGAACCCGGTGTAAATTTACTGTCAGCCTCACGTGCATCAAGTGCCGTGCCCTCAATACATTCAATCCCCAAACGGTTGGCATTGTCATCGATCAGCTTAATTTTATGAGGATGGAGATCCATCGCAATAATTTGTCCTTCATTTTTTATTTTTTGAGCTAGATGAGTTGTTTTGCCCCCTGGTGCTGCGCACATATCAAGGATTGTTTCTCCAGGCTGAGGATTCAATGCATAAGCAACAAGCATGGAGCTTTCATCCTGAATGGTCAGTAAACCTGATTTATAGGCGTTTGTATGAGCAATATTTCCCCTTGTAATTGAGATTCCTTCCGGAATGATGCTGCTTGCCTGTGCTTCGATTCCTTCTTCATTTAACTGGCTTAATACAGCTTCCCTCGTGGTCTTTAATGTATTGACACGAGCAGTTTGAACAGGAGCAAGCAGATTCATTTCACACATGGCTTTTGTTTTTTCCATTCCATATTGTTCGTGCCACCGCGCTGCAAGCCAGTAAGGATGACTTGTTTCAATAGACAGACGCTCGACCGGATCCTTGATCTCGTTCAGAGAAGGCGCGCCTTCCCGCTGAATCGATCTGAGTATGCCGTTTACCAGTCCGGCAACTCCCTTATGACCTCTTTTTTTTGCAATCTCAACCGCCTCATGAATGGCTGCCCTTTCAGGCACCCGGTCTAAATAAAGCATTTGATATAAGCTCATGCGCAGTAGATTTCTTACCCAGTTTTCGATCTTTTTTTTAATAAAAGGGGCCAGGAAATAATCCAGTGTCAGTTTCCGCTGGAGGGTCCCGTAAGTCAGTTCTGTTAAGAGACCTGTATCCGGGCCTTTAATAGAAAATTTCTTAATCGCATGATTGAGCAGCAAGTTGCTGTAGGATTGATTTTTATCAATTTGTTCTAATATTTCAAGTGCCGCTTCTCTTGCTGTTGTATTACTCATTTCGTTTTCCCACTCTTTCTCCAATTTCCATATCAGACCCTGCACCTCTTAAAAAATCTGCAGCACTCATTTTCTTTTTTCCAAAAGGCTGAAGCTCAGTAATTAATAAAGCTGCACTGTCTCCAGTGGAAATTATTGGACCATTGGATGTCTTATCCAGTATAACACCTGGGTCTTCATCGTGTTTCATTTCTATTTTTTCAGCCTTCAATATTTTCATCGTTTTATCCCGGTAGAGGGTATAAGCTACAGGCCATGGGTACAGTCCGCGTATTTGGTTGTAAATCTCTGTTTGAGAGCGGGTCCAGTCAATCTGTTCTTCTTCCCGTTTAATGTTCCATGCAAAAGTCGCCTCCGCATGATTTTGTTCCCTCCGCTCAGCAGATTGCTCAGCGATCGATGGAAGTGTCTGTGAAAGCAGGTCTGCTCCTGCTCTGCTTAATTTATCATGCAGTGTAGCTACGTTATCCTGCTCTGTTATTTCCACTTTTATCTGGCTAATGATATCTCCAGCATCGAGTTTTTCTGCCATATACATGATCGTAATGCCAGTTTCTTTTTTTCCCTGCATGATTGCATGGTGAATGGGTGCTCCTCCCCTCAGCTCTGGCAGGAGCGATGCATGAACGTTTATGCAGCCAAGCTTTGGGGCTGCAAGTAATTCAGGCGGCAGCAGCTGACCGAATGCAGCCGTTACAATAATATCAGGCTCTAATGAAACAATCCTTTGAAGCTCCTCAGACCCCTTCAATTTTTCCGGCTGAATGACCGGTATATTACGGCTTAACGCTTCCACCTTAACAGGCGGCGGCGTCATGATTTTTTTTCTGCCTGAAGGACGATCCGGCTGTGTAACCACTGCAATAACATCCATTTTATCCTCGATTAGCTGATTAAGAATGGGAACTGAAAAATCGGGAGTACCCATAAAGATCACTTTCATCATTCTTCTTCCCACCCTTCCATTTCTTCCTCGCTGATGTAACGGATGACTTTTGAGGTGAATAAAACTCCGTATAAATGATCTACTTCATGCTGAATAGCTCTTGCCATATAGCCTTCTGCTTCAATCTCATACCATTCTCCCCGGCGGTTCTGCGCTTTTAAGTTAATTTTATCCGCTCGCTCCACTTCTCCGTAAAGGCCGGGAAAACTGAGGCAGCCTTCCACATCAATATCACTGCCGGTAGTATGTGTGATTACTGGGTTAATCATTTCAAGCGTTCCTTCATCGTCATCAAGATCCACGATGGCAGCTTTTTTGCATACTCCCACCTGTGGAGCAGCTATACCAACTCCGTCGCTGTGAATCATCGTTTCAAAAAGATTATCCAGCAGCAGATGAAGGTCCTCTGTAAATTCGGTAACCGTTTCACATTCCTTTTCCAGACGATTATCCGGATGTTTAACTATATCTAAAATTGACAAATCAATATCCTCCTTGACGACTTTCCTCACATCATGATGTATGGCTGCACATCTATATGAATCATTACAGAATCTTTTTTAGCCGATTGATAATCATTTAAAATGGCTTTCAGTAATGGTTTTAAGCCTTCTTCTTTTTTGTATTTTATCAAACATTGGTAACGATATCTATTTTGTATTCTGGCAATCGGTGAAGCAACTGGCCCCAAAATAACGGCCTGGGATGATAATTTCTG
Organism: Jeotgalibacillus proteolyticus; assembly: GCF_050107735.1. Lineage (GTDB taxonomy): Bacteria > Bacillota > Bacilli > Bacillales > Jeotgalibacillaceae > Jeotgalibacillus > Jeotgalibacillus proteolyticus_A. The sequence continues at coordinate 186,267 of NZ_JBNILO010000002.1, read as the reverse complement.
CTTTAAAAGATGGCTGATTTCTTCACTGACAGACACGACTTTTAACACATTTTCGTGACTGATTGTGACAAGCGCCATAAAATAAAAAGGAGGGTACTGCCCTAATTTTCTCATCGTCATTTCTTGGTTATAAAACAATTCAAATTGCTGCGTTTTCGCCAAATCGATGGAAAAATGCTCTGGCGTGTAGGTTTGGATGACGACTTCTCCTTCTTTTTCATGTCTGCCTGCACGTCCGCTCACTTGAGTTAGAAGCTGAAACGTTTTTTCTGCAGACCGAAAATCAGGCAAATGGAGCATCGTATCTGCACTGAGCACACCTACAAGGGTTATATTGGGAAAATCCAGGCCTTTCGCAATCATCTGAGTGCCAAGCAGAATGTCCGCCTGACCTTCGCCAAAAGCAGTCAGAAGCTTTTCATGCGAGCCTTTGCGCGTCGTCGTATCGACGTCCATACGGATGACTTTTGCATGCGGGAGTAATTTAGTCAATTCTTCTTCAACCTTTTGAGTGCCTGTTCCAAAATAACGGATATGTTCACTCTGACATTCCGGACAAGTAGAGGGAACAGGCGCCTCTTCTCCACAATAATGACATTTCATTTTTTCAGCATTCCGGTGATAAGTCATGGATACTTCACAATGGGGACATTGCATTACATATCCGCAGTCTCTGCACATGATAAAAGATGAGTGGCCCCGCCGGTTTAAAAATAAAACGGTTTGTTCTTTTTTTTCCAGGCGGTCCTGCAGCTGTTCCAATAACTCACGGGAAAACATGGAACGATTTCCTTCTCTCAATTCTTCTCTCATATCGATTATGGAGACTCGCGGCATTGCCTGGTTATTCATTCGTTTGGACAATGTCAGCAGCTTGTAATTTCCCTTCTGAGCTCTCGCAAAGCTTTCGAGTGACGGTGTAGCACTGCCCAAAATAACAGGGCAGTCATGACGCTTGGCTCTCTCAATCGCCACATCCCTCGCATGATAACGCGGCGCATCCTCCTGCTTATAGCTTGATTCATGCTCTTCATCAATAATGATGACGCCAAGTTTTTCAAAAGGGGCAAACACAGCCGACCTTGCTCCTACAACCACATTAACTTCTTTTCGGTGAATTTTTCGCCATTCATCATACTTTTCTCCAACGGATAAACCGCTGTGCATGACAGCTACCTGTTCGCCAAATCTTCCTTTAAATCGTTCTACCATTTGAGGTGTCAGAGAAATCTCAGGCACCAGCATAATCGCCTGCCGTTTTTGACTGAGTACTTTTTCAATCGTTTGAAGATATATTTCAGTTTTTCCGCTTCCAGTGACGCCGTGCAATAAAAATGTATCATGGCTGTACTGCTTTACAGATTCTAAAATTGGTTTAATTGACGCACTTTGCTGATCGGTTAATTGAAATGAAACAGAGCGTTCAAATGAACGGTGCTCAAAAGGATCACGATATACTTCCTGATAAAATTCAGTAAGATACCCTTTGTTCAGCATGGTTTTAATTGTTGAGTCAGACACATCTGCTTCAGCTTTCGTTTCAGCGACACTTTTAACACTTTCCTGACTAGCTAATAAATAACGCAGCACATTTTTTTGCTTTTGAGCTGAAGCCGAAAGTGATTCAAGTAATAGTCCGCTTTCTTCCTTCGATTTAGCAAGGGAAATTACGCGAATTTTTTTTAAGTTGGTTTTACTTTTCACTTTATACCTTAAATCCATTTTACCGTCAGCTACCAATTCCTGAAGGACTTTGAGCAGTCCTTGTGCAACGGCGTCTTTCCACGACAGAAACCCATCTCTGTTTAAAGAAGAAGACACCGCCTCCGGAAGAGCCTCTTTAGCTGCTAAAGGCTGAAATATTTTTTCATATTTCGCTTTCATAGCAGCAGGAAGCATGACCTGCATAGCGGATATCCGAAAGCATAAAGTCTCTTCTGACAGCCAATGGGAAAGGGACATTAATTCATCATTCAAAACCGGAACAATATCCAGTACTTCTTCAATTTCTTTTAAATTGCTAAAGGAAGATTTCTCTTGAAAATCAATCACAAACCCCTGTATTTTTCTTGGCCCAAATGGAACAACTACTCTCATGCCTGTTTTTATTATTCCCTGCAAATGATCAGGCACTTTGTAATCAAATGGCCGGTCCGTCTGTTTTGCGGGTACATCTACAATGACAGAGGCAATCATTCAGTATCAATCCTTTTAGACGTTGTATTCATAAGTGCGATTTCTTCAAACAGTTTTTCAGCAACCTGGTGCTTTGATAGAATCGGAAATTCTTTTTTTTCTCCATTTTTAAAATAGAGTGTCACGATATTTGTATCACCGCTAAACCCGGCACCTTCTTCTTTAATATTATTGGCTACAATTAAATCTGCATTTTTAGCTTGCAGTTTTTTCTTTGCATAATACTCTACTTGGTCTGTTTCTGCAGCGAATCCTACCAGAATCTGATGCTCTTTTTGCTGCCCCAATAGTTTAAGAATATCTTCTGTTCGTTCAAAATCCAGCGACATCGGACCTTCTGATTTTTTCATTTTTCCTTCATAGCGCATAATCGGCCGGTAATCTGCAACCGCTGCACTTTTAATCACGATATCTGCAGATGAAAAATGCTCCATGACTGCCTGTTTCATTTCTTCAGCCGTTTCTATTTTTATCACTTCAGCCCCTTCAGGTTCCTTCAAGGTCACTGGTCCGGAGATAAGAGTCACTTTTGCACCAAGATCTATTGCTGTTTGGGCAATTGCATAACCCATTTTCCCCGTTGAATGGTTCGTAAAAAAACGGACAGGATCAATATGTTCCCTGGTTGGTCCTGCTGTGATTAATACATGCTTTCCTGCCAACCTTCCTTTATTCAGTTGGAATTTTTTATTAATTAATTCAACGATTTTTTCTGGTTCTTCAAGTCTGCCTTTTCCAACGTAGCCGCATGCTAAAAAGCCCTCAGAAGGTTCAATGAACCGGTATCCATAGGAATAAAGGGTGGCAATATTATTTTTCACAGCCGGATGGTCATACATATGAACATTCATGGCTGGAGCAATCCACACTGGAGCTGTTGCTGCCAATAGGGTAGTAGATACCATATCATCAGCAATTCCGTTGGCGAGTTTCCCTAATGCATTTGCAGTAGCTGGTGCAACTACAATTAAATCTGCCCAGTCGGCCAAGTCAATGTGAGCGATTTTCTTTGAATCTTTTTCATCAAATGTATCATAGTAGACATCATTGCGTGACATAACCTGAAATGTCAGCGGAGTCACAAATTCCATTGCACTTTTTGTCAGGATTATTTTCACATTGAAGCCCGACTGACTTAATTTGCTCGTCAGCGCAACCGCCTTATAAACTGCAATTCCTCCGGTTACACAAAGCAGGATATTTTTTCCCATGAATCACATCTCCCTTGATCATCAATCATTACTTTTTATTATGAAGGAAGTTCGTCTATTTTTCACTTAAATACTTATCGATCCATTTTTCTTTAATTAAAAATAGGTGCTGAAAAAAGAAAAAATAACAACCCGGAGGCTGTTATTTTTCATCTTCATATTCAATCCCTGCAACAGGCTGCTTCATCAGCAAGTGCCCTGCTGCTATCTCTTCAAGTGCCTGTCCGACAAATTTGATGGAATGATAAGAAGCAAGGGTTCCCTTGTCCCCTTTTTCCTGCATATTCCTGGCACGTTTCGCTGCCACACTTACAAGAGAATACTTTGAGTCAATATTTTTTCTAAGAGAATCAGACGATGGATACAACATATTATTCAGCCTCCAGCATTTTTTTATAGCGTGCTTCTACCCGGTCCCGCCGCAAATGTTCTGCAAGAACAATAGCATGAATTCGTTCACACGCCAATTCAACATGGTCATTTTCAACAACATAGTCATACAGATTCATCATTTCAAGTTCTTTTCTTGCTTTTTCCACCCGGCTCGCAATGATGTCGCTGCTTTCTGTGCCCCGGTGAACGAGTCTGCTTTGCAGTTCGGACAAACTAGGCGGCGCAAGGAAAATAAAAAGTCCTTCTGGAAATTTATCTCTGATTTGACGGGCGCCCTGCACTTCTATCTCCAAAAAGACATCTCTGCCTTTATTGATGGTTTCTTTCACATAATCTACTGGCGTACCGTAATAATTCCCCACATATTCAGCATACTCCAGCAGTTTATCCTGCTCAATCAGCGCTTCAAACTCACTTCTGGTCTTAAAAAAATAGTCCGTCCCATTGACTTCGCCTTCTCTGGGAAGACGGGTGGTCATGGAAATGGAATATTCGTACGTAGTTTTCGGGTCAGAAAACAACTCTTTTCTCACAGTTCCTTTTCCTACACCAGATGGGCCTGACAGCACGATCAGCAATCCCTTTTCATTCATTAGCATTACCCTTCTTCCTGACCGTCATCTTTATCAGTAAAACGTGATGCAACAGTTTCCGGCTGAACTGCTACTAAAATAACATGATCGCTGTCCATAATCATTACAGCTCTTGTTCTTCTTCCGTATGTAGCATCTATTAATGTCCCGCGCTCTCTGGCATCCTGAACCAGGCGTTTAACAGGGGCCGATTCTGGAGAAATAATCGTAATAATCCTGTTTGCGGATACAATATTTCCAAACCCGATATTAATTAACTTTATAGACATCGTGACTCCCCTTTTGCGTACCAATCAGTTTATTCGATATTCTGTATTTGCTCTCTGATTTTTTCAAGCGAAGATTTCATTTCCACAACAAGGGAAACTAATGCCGCATCATTTGCCTTAGAACCAATCGTATTAACTTCCCTGTTCATTTCCTGGGTAAGAAAATCAAGTCTTCTTCCCACGGCTCCGTCGAGAGTCAGTGCATTCTGAAATTGATTCATATGACTAGTAAGCCGGACAAATTCTTCTGTAACATCTGTTTTTTCTGCAAAAACTGCCACTTCTGTCAGCAGCCTGTTTTCATCAATCTGTCCATCTGCAAACTCTTTTATTCTTTTTTCGAGTCTGGTGTGGTATTTGGATACTATAGCAGGATTGAGCCCTGCAGCTTTATCCGCACACAATTTAAAAGAATGCAAATGATGAAGAATGTCTTTTTCAAGTTCTTTTCCTTCAGCAGTTCTCATAGTTTGCAGCGAATCGAGAGCCTGTATTAAAGCTGTTTTGACTACAGGTTCGGCCTCATCGCGATTTATGTTTGCTTCTTTTATTGATACAAGATCAGGATTTTCAAGAAAATAAGAGATCGGCACTTCCTGTTTAAGATTATACCGGTCTTTAAGCTGATTTGCATACTTAAAATAAGCATCTGCCAGATCCCAGTCAATTGACAATGACCGGTCAGCAGCACCCGAACCTGCAAGAGAGATAAATACATCCACTTTTCCCCTGTTAATTGTTTGACCAATTAAACGCTTGGTATATTCTTCAAGGTACGCTTGCTCTCTCGGTACACGGATGGCGCATTCCAAATATCGATGATTAACAGATTTAATTTCCACCGTCACGCTGAGATCGTTAACCTGCGCTGTTCCGGTGCCAAATCCGGTCATACTGACTACCATAGGTCGATCTCACCTTCATTCTGTGTATTTTATCGAGTGATCGTCCATTCATCAGCCCATTATAGCACATTTTACACGTGAAACGTAAAAAAATGATAAGATGAAAAAAGAATGCTTTGAAATGAGGGAACACAATGTCATTTGACGGATTATTTACGAGAGCCATGACAAATGAATTAAACGAAACGATCAGCGGAGGACGAATCAGCAAGATTCATCAGCCTTTTAAAAATGAATTACTATTCGTGATACGTGCACAAGGAAAAAACCATAAACTTCTTATTTCAGCACATCCTACCTACTCGAGAGTTCAATTAACGAAAGAACAAAGCGATAATCCAAGTGAACCTCCTATGTTTTGTATGCTTTTAAGAAAGCATCTTGAAGGAGCGATCATTGAATCCATTTATCAAAAAGATATGGAACGAATTCTTGTTCTTGAAGTAAAAGGGCGAAATGAGATCGGAGACATCTCCTATAAGCAGCTAGTCATTGAAATTATGGGCAGACATTCAAATATTACACTCGTAGACAAAGAGCGCTCTATCATTCTCGACAGCATTAAGCATCTTTCACCTGCTGTAAACCGGGTAAGGACTATTATGCCCGGCTCTCCTTTTGAGTGGCCGCCTGAACAAAACAAACTGGACCCATTTAAAGCAGACAAAGACCAGTTAATTAAAAGCATCGACTGGAATGCAGGAAAGCTGGATGGGCAGCTCGTCCGGATCTTTGCAGGACTGTCACCGCTCTTTGCAAAAGAAGTAGTCGCCCGTGCCGGCCTTTCAACAAAAGAAGCATTATGGGAGGCTTTTGCTGATTTAATAGATAAACTTCAAAATCATCTATATGAACCTTCTTTCATGCAAAATAATGATAAGGATTTTTACTATCTGTTTCCACTTCAACAATACGCTGAAGCGAAAATAACTGCCTTTCATTCCTTAAGTGAAATGCTTGACCGGTATTACTTCGGCAAGGCGGAGCGAGATCGGGTCAAACAGCAGGGGCATGATCTAGAACGGTTTATCCGCAATGAAAAAGACAAAAACACTGCGAAGATTAAAAAGCTTGAAAAAACGCTTCAGCAAGCCTCAAAAGGCGACCAGTTCCAATTGCAGGGAGAGCTATTAACCGCCAATCTTTTCGCTGTAAAAAAAGGGATGAAAGAAATCACCGTACAAAACTACTACAGTGAAGATAATGAAGACATGATCATTCCTCTTGACCCTAGAAAAACGCCTTCTGAAAATGCCCAGCGTTTTTTTACCAAGTATCAAAAAGCGAAAAATGCCTTAATTATTGTAGAAGAGCAAATTGATAAAGCTGAGCAGGAAGTACATTACTTTGATCAATTGCTTCAGCAGCTTGAAGCTGCTTCAACCTCTGATATTGAAGAAATCCGGGAGGAATTAAGTGAAGAAGGCTATTTAAAAGCCAAACATAAAAAGAAGAAAACAAAACCGGCCAAACCAAAGCTCGAAGAATATACTTCCTCTGAAGGATTACTCATTCTTGTCGGGAAAAATAATAAACAAAATGACTTTTTAACGAATCGTGCCGCAGCAAGGGATGATGTTTGGTTTCACACAAAAGATATACCAGGGTCCCATGTAGTCATTAAAGACCCCAATCCATCGCAGGAATCCATCATTGAGGCAGCAAGCATCGCGGCTTATTTCAGTAAAGCCAGATCTTCAAGCTCCGTCCCAGTGGACTTTACGAAAATCCGCCACGTTAAAAAACCAAGCGGTGCAAAACCAGGTTATGTGATCTATGATCATCAGGAGACCGTTTTTGTCACTCCTACAGAAGAATTGATCTTGAAGTTAAAGAAAAATTAATTCAAGAAAAACAAAAAAATAATCATTTTAAAAGAGCATGGGACTAAAGTGTCTCATGCTCTTTGACCGGTTCACTGCGCTTCAGGCGGACGCTTCCGCAGGGACGGCGCTGAGCCTTTCCAGGGCAAGGCTTGAGCTTTCAGCCCTTGCCCGTGGCAGGCTCGAGGATCCCTTATATTCTGCAGGAGCCGCCTACTGCCGCTCAAGATATTTTAATTTTTAAAGCCTCTACTTAAACAGTTGACTGCCAGGCGGTTAAATATTCAAGATCCTCTTCTTTAACGTAACCGAGTTCGGCTGCCTGTTTTATCAGCGTTTCATAGTCTGTTAATGACTGGTGACGGATACCCGCTTCTTTAAACGCTTTTTTTCCTTTTGCAAGACCGTATGTAAAAATGGATGCCACCCCAAGCACCTCACAGCCAGCCTCCTGTAATGCGAGTGCTGCTTCGAGGCTGCTTCCGCCTGTTGATATTAAATCCTCAATGATGACAACTTTCTGTCCCTTGACTGCAAGGCCTTCTATCTGATTGCCTTTTCCATGTTTTTTGGCAGAGGAGCGGACATAGCACATCGGAAGATCGAGCAAATCACTGACCCATGCTGCATGCGGTATTCCTGCTGTTGCTGTTCCTGCTATGAGTTCGGCTTCTGCATAATGATTTTTAATCATCTCCGCCAAACCGCTCGCGATCTCTTTTCTCACTGAAGGGTAAGACATTGTCAGCCGATTATCGCAGTAAATAGGCGATTGAATTCCAGACGACCATGTGAAAGGCTTTTCAGGCCGTAGAAATACGGCTTCAATCCGAAGCAGACTTTCAGCTATTTGATTTTTCATTGAAAGCTCCCTCCCATTCATTTTTAACTAAATGATACGCCTTTACCGGATCGCTGCTTTGGGTAATCGACCGTCCTACAACAATGGCACTTGAACCTTTTTCATATGCTGCTTTTGGAGTAGCCGTTCGTACTTGATCATGTGCGTGATCACCCTGCATTCGAATCCCTGGCGTAATTCTTAAAAATTGGTTTCCTGTTTTTTCTTTAATCAAACCTGCCTCTTGAGCAGAGCATACAACTCCATCCAATCCACTGATTTGAGCCAGATCAGCATAGTGCAGGACGGATTCTTCGAGCGTCAGAGCACTTTTTTGCTCGTTCTCAACCATTTGATGGGAAGCAGAGGTGAGCTGTGTAACGGCAATCAGTTTTGGGCGGTTCCCATTTAATGAGCCAGCTGTTAAGCCTTCAAGGGCTTCTTCCATCATTTTTCTTCCGCCTGCAGCGTGTACATTGATCATGTCGATCCCTAATGAAGATAGGCCCTGCATCGCTTTTCTTACGGTTGTCGGTATATCGTAAAGCTTTAAATCAAGAAAAATTTTATGATTTCTTTTTTTGAGCAAATCAATGATTGCAGGCCCATTTTGTAAATACAGCTCCATGCCCACTTTTACATATAAAGGTTCATTAAATAAGGTTAAAAACTGATCAACTTCTTCCATCTCAGAAAAATCAAGAGCGATGATAGGCTGCTTCTCCAATGTCCTTCCAGCTCCTTCCTCTTAAATCGTGGATATGCTCGATCTCCCATTCCTGAAGAAGGTTTCCGAGATTCTTAATGATTTCGGGACAGACAAGAGGATCCACAAAGTTGGCAGTTCCTACAGCTACAGCACTAGCTCCTGCGGATATAAAATCTATGACGTCCATTTCATCTGAAACTCCGCCCATTGCAATGATTGGAAGAGCAGTTTTCTGACTGACTTCATAAACCATTCTTAGGGCAACAGGTTTAATTGCAGGTCCGGAAAGCCCCCCGGTTTTGTTTGCTATGACAGGTTTTCCCGTACGGCTGTCGAGTCTCATTCCAAGGAGTGTATTAATCATGGAAAGTCCATCGGCACCCCCCTCTTCTGCTGCATATGCCATGTCTGTAATGCTGCTGACGTTTGGTGATAGTTTAATATAAACCGGGACGGAAGATACCTTCTTAACCTTCTCAGTCAGTTCTCTTGCTGTGTCTGGATGTGTTCCAAATGCAATTCCGCCTTCTTTAACATTTGGACATGAGATATTGATTTCAAGAGCATGTACATTTGGAGCTTTTGAGATGGCTTCTGCCACTTGCTCATAATCTTCAATTGTTGATCCTGCTACGTTTGCGATCACAGGTACATCATATTGTTCGAGCCATTTTAATTCATGCTGTAATACATGGTCAAGACCGGGGTTCTGCAATCCGATCGCGTTTAACATGCCAGAGGATGTCTCTGCTACCCTAGGGGTCGGATTGCCAAAGCGCACTTCTCTAGTCGTAGCTTTTACCATAATCGCGCCAAGAAGGCTGAGGTCATAAAATTGACTGTATTCTTTTCCAAAACCGAAGCACCCGGAAGCGGGCATGACCGGATTTTTCAATGTTAAACCTGGAAGTTCAACTTGAAGCCTGCTCATATTACTACCTCCCCGCTTTTAAATACAGGACCGTCACTGCAAACTTTTTTGTACTCAAGTCTGCTTTCATCCCCTGCAACATGACATACACAGGCCAGGCAGGCACCGATCCCGCACCCCATCCGCTGCTCCATTGAAATAAACCCGTTAATCGTTTCATATTTCGATTCTACTGCTTTAAGCATAGGAGAGGGTCCACATGTATAATAAGCATCCGGCTGAATAGAAAGCTGCTCTGCCACATCCGTAACAAAACCTTTTACTCCATGCGTTCCATCTGCAGTGGCGATATGAGTTTCACCAAGTTCTTCAAATTCATTTTTGTAAAAAACGGCGCTTTCTGTTTGGAAGCCGAGAATATGCGTTACTTGCACTCCATTTTTAACCAGCCGCTTAGACAGTTCGTAGAGTGGGGGAACCCCTATTCCGCCTCCAATTAACAGCGCTTGTTCCCCCTCTTTCAAATAATCGTCAGGAAAACCGTTGCCTAAAGGTCCAAGCACATGGATAAACGCTCCCGGCGCCCGCTCAGATAAAACCCTGGTGCCGTTCCCGGATACTCTATAGAGCATAGTAAATTGATTCATTTCAGCATCAATCGAACAAATACTGATGGGCCGGCGCAGTAAAGGATCGTTTCCTGATGTTATTTTAAGATGAACAAACTGACCTGCAGATGTCATTTTTTTTGTTAATTCGCCTTCAAGATTAAGCTCAAATATATTCGCTGCTATTTCCCGGTGAGAAACGATTTTCATATTTTCATAGCCGATCATATTTTCACCATTTCTTTTCTTGGAGCACCCATTGGATCCATGATAAAATTCATGGATTCAAACACTTTCAGCATTGCTTCTGCTGTATCCAGAGAAGTCAGGCACGGGATACTGTTCTCTACAGATTCTCTTCGAATCCGGAACCCGTCTCTCGCTGGCTGTTTGCCTTTAGTTAATGTATTTATAACCAGTTGGATTTCCCCGGTTTGAATGAAGTCCAACAGGGTTTTTTCTCCCTGCCCAATTTTATTTACCGTTTCATAAGGGATGTTAAGCTCGTCAAAAATAGCAGCTGTTCCTTCTGTTGCCAGGATTTTGTAGCCCAGCGCATGAAAGCGTCCTGCAAGATTGGCTGCCTCCTGCTTATCTTTGTCTGCTACGGTCAACAGGACCGAACCATGGTTTTTCATACTCATTCCAGCTGCGACTAACCCTTTATACAAAGCCTTTTCCAGCGTAGCATCTTTCCCCATTACCTCTCCAGTTGATTTCATCTCCGGCCCGAGTGTAATATCGACTCTTCTCAATTTGGCAAAGGAGAATACCGGTACCTTTACAAACACTCCGGATCCCGGCTGAACTAAACCTGTACCATATCCAAGTGAAGGAAGTGCAGCTCCAAGGATGGCTTTAGTCGCCAAATTCGCCATTGGAATGCCTGTGATTTTACTTAGAAACGGAACCGTTCTGCTTGATCGCGGATTGACTTCTAAAACATATATTTCCCCTTTTGAAATCACATACTGGATATTGATCAGCCCTTTAATATTCAAGCCCTTAGCAAGCTTTTCCGTGTAGTCTGCAAGCTGATGGATTTGATGATCTGATAAGGACTGGGGAGGATAGACAGCAATAGAGTCACCTGAATGAACTCCTGCCCGTTCGATATGTTCCATGATGCCTGGAATTAAAACATTTTGTCCATCAGATATCGCATCTACTTCAATTTCTTTGCCCGTTAGATAGCGGTCAATTAACACGGGGTGCTCCCGGCTGGCTTTTACTGCGCTGGTCATATATTGCTGCAGTTCTTCTTTGTGATAGACAATTTCCATTGCCCTGCCTCCAAGAACATAAGAAGGTCTGACCAGCACAGGGTAGCCGATTGATTCGGCAATAATTAGTGCCTGTTCAGCAGATGCAGCTGTTTTTCCTTCGGGCTGGGGAATGCCCAGTTTTGTTAATGTTTCTTCGAACTTGTCTCTGCTTTCAGCTCTGTCAAGGTCCTCAAGGCTCGTGCCAAGTATTTTCACTCCGCGTTTTACAAGACCTTCAGCAAGATTAATGGCAGTCTGTCCCCCGAATTGAACCACTACTCCATCAGGCTGTTCCAGATCGACAATGTGCATCACATCTTCAAGGGTAAGCGGCTCAAAATAAAGCTTATCGGAGATCGAAAAGTCTGTTGAGACCGTTTCCGGATTATTATTAATAATAATCGCTTCATATCCGGCTTCTTTAATAGCCCACACCGAGTGCACGGTTGCGTAATCAAACTCAACTCCCTGGCCGATTCTGATTGGACCGGATCCAAGTACGATCACTTTTCTGCGATCACTGACAACAGACTCGTTTTCATCTTCATACGTTCCATAAAAGTAAGGGGTCTCTGACTCAAATTCAGCAGCACATGTGTCTACCATTTTATAAACGGGTACGATATTTTTCTCTTTTCTTCTGTCATATACATCCTGCTCAGAACAACCCCATAAGGCAGCAATCGTTTTATCAGAGAAGCCCATTCGTTTTGCTTTCCATAAAACTTCATCTGTCTGGCTGCTCGTGATCATTTCTTCAAACTGTATAATATTTTGCATTTTATTAAGGAAATAAAGGTCGATCTTACTCCAATCATGGATGGTTTCAACCGAAACACCTCTTCTCAATGCTTCACCTACATAAAAAAGTCTTTCATCTCCTGCTTTTCGTATCCTTCTTTCAATCCACTCATCTGATAAAGTACCGCCCTGGTCAAGCTCTAAATGATACACGTCATTTTCAAGGGAACGGACAGCTTTTAACAGCGACTCTTCTATGGTTCGTCCTATCGCCATAATTTCACCCGTAGCTTTCATTTGAGTCCCCAGATTTCGTTTGGCGGATTCAAATTTATCAAAAGGCCATCTTGGTATTTTTGTTACAACATAGTCAAGTGCAGGCTCAAAGCAGGCATAGGAGGTTCCTGTTACCGGATTCAGCATTTCATCCAGAGAGAGCCCTACAGCAATTTTAGCTGCGAGTTTGGCAATCGGATAGCCGGTCGCTTTTGAAGCCAGTGCCGACGAACGGCTGACTCTCGGATTTACTTCGATTATATAATATTGGTAGCTGTCAGGATCGATGGCTAATTGCACATTACAGCCGCCCTCGATTCCAAGCTCTCTGATGATCTTCAGGGAACAGTTTCTGAGCATCTGATATTCACGGTCACTTAATGTCTGAGACGGCGCTACCACTATAGAGTCTCCAGTGTGGATGCCTACCGGATCAATATTTTCCATATTGCACACCACAATGGCATGGTCATTGGCATCTCTCATTACCTCGTATTCTATTTCTTTAAAACCAGCAATGCTTTTTTCAAGCAGACATTGAGTCACAGGGCTGTACTTTAATCCTGATGAAACAATTTCCTTGAGCTCATCTTCATTATGACAGATACCCCCTCCTGTACCTCCAAGAGTAAATGCAGGACGCACAATGACAGGGTAGCCGATTCTTTCCACAAATAATTTTGCTTCTTCAAATGTATGAATAATATCGCTTTCGGGAACCGGTTCACCGAGTTCATTCATTAAAGTTCTGAAAAGATCTCGGTCTTCTGCCTGCTGAATTGCTGACAGCTTAGTACCTAAAATCTCCACATCATTTTCTTCAAGGACACCTGATTGGGATAATTCAACAGCCAGGTTTAGTGCGGTTTGACCTCCCAATGTCGGAAGAAGCGCATCCGGACGTTCTTTTCGGATTATTTGACTGATAAATTCAACAGTGAGCGGCTCCATATAAACTTTATCTGCAATTTCTGTATCTGTCATAATTGTAGCAGGATTCGAGTTCACTAAAATGACTCTGTATCCTTCTTCCCGAAGCGCCAGACAGGCTTGAGTACCTGCATAGTCAAATTCTGCTGCCTGACCGATAATAATAGGTCCTGATCCGATAACAAGAATGGTTTTAATGTCTGTTCGTTTAGGCATGAATGGCTTCCTCCTTTGTAAACTGTTCCATCATCATCATAAATTGATCAAATAATCCATTTGCATCGTCAGGTCCCGGTGAAGCCTCAGGATGATACTGTACGGAAAATGCAGGTGCTGTTTTATGCTGCAGCCCCTCTACCGTACCGTCGTTTAAAGCGGTATGAGTAATTTCAAGAAATGTGCCATGTAGTGACGCCGGATCCACTGTATATCCGTGATTTTGAGCTGTTATATGAACCGTATTGGTGTGAAGATTTTTTACCGGATGATTCGACCCGCGATGTCCGAATTTCAGTTTAAATGTATCTCCACCACAGGCAAGCGCGAATAACTGATGTCCAAGGCAGATCCCAAACACCGGCACTTTACCGAGCAGACAACGAACCATCTCGATGGATTCCGGGACGTCTTTTGGATCTCCGGGTCCGTTTGACAGCATGACGCCATCCGGATGAAGAGACAGGATTGTATTGACGGATGTATTGTAAGGTACGACGATGACGTCGCAATCCCTCCGGTTCAGTTCTCGTAAGATTCCATGCTTCATACCGAAATCAACGAGCACCACTCTTTTTCCTCTTCCGGGACTCGGATACGGACTGGGAGTCGATACCCTTTTCACTTGATCTCTTGGAAGCACCGTTTCCCGCAGTCCGGTCACAACTTCATCCACGTCCACTTCTAAGGATGTTAATTTCCCTTTTAAAGTTCCGTGCTTTCTGATTAAACGAGTCAGCTTTCGCGTATCAATTCCTGAAAGCCCCGGGATGTTCTTTTCGATCAATAACTCATCAATGGTTGATTCACTGCGAAAGTTGGAAGGAAGATCAGTTGCTTCACGAACGATTAATGCTTTGATTGAAGGCTGAATGGATTCAAAATCATCCCGGTTGATCCCGTAATTTCCGATTAATGGGTAGGTTAGCGTCACCATTTGTCCGCAGTATGAAGGATCTGATAAAATTTCCTGATAACCTGTCATCCCCGTGTTAAAAACGACTTCTCCCACTGTCTCCTCTGCGCTTCCAAACCCTTCTCCTGTAAAGATCGTGCCATCTTCCAAAATTAATTGCCTCTTCATTGTGCATTCTCCTCCCAGACTTTCCGGCCGCCAACGATCGTTGCCACTGGCCATCCTATCGTTTTTAATCCATTGAAAGGTGTATTTTTTCCTTTAGACAAAAATTCGTTTGAATCAATTACTTTCTCTTTTTCCAAATCAATCAGCACCAGATCGGCATCATTCCCTGCCTCTATTTTTCCTGATGAAAGATTGAATGTCTGAGCCGGTTTTATCGTCAGCCAATCCAAGAGCTGAGCAAGCGTCCACCTCTCCGTTTTTACAAAGCGGGTGTGCAGCAGTGTAAAAGCCGTTTCAAGGCCAACAATCCCAAACGGGGCAAGCTGCATGCCTTCCGCTTTTTCCTCCATCGAATGAGGTGCATGGTCAGTTGCAATAAAGTCAATCGTTCCGTCTTCCAATCCTTCTAGTAGAGCTTTTTGATCTTCAATTGAGCGCAGCGGCGGATTCATTTTAAACATTGCATCCGGTTCTGTAATATCCTGCTCATTTAACAGCAGATGATGGGGAGTGACTTCTGCTGTAACTCGAATCCCGGCATTTTTCGCATCACGTATGACTCTGACGGATTCTTTTGTAGATACATGACAGACATGGTAATGACAGCCCGATGCTTCTGCCAGAAGTACATCTCTTGCAATTTGAACGGATTCACATACAGCCGGAATCCCGGGAAGGCCCAGCGCTCTTGATTTTTCTCCCTCGTGCATGCAGCCCCCGTGAATAAGTGTATTTTCTTCACAGTGGGCAACAATGGCTTTATTTACGGCCGCTGCTTTTTTCATCGCCTCAAGCATCATGTCCGCATTTTGCACCCCCACCCCATCATCCGTGAAGGCAAACACACCAAGGTCAGCAAGCGTGCTCATATCCACTAATTCTTGTCCAGTCTGCCGTTCAGTTATGGAAGCATAAGGAAGCACCTTCACAACTGCCGATTCTTCAATCCGTTGAAATAAATTTTCTACATGCTCCACCCGATCCGGAACAGGACGTGTGTTGGGCATCGAACAAATTGTTGTAAAGCCTCCGCGTGCTGCAGATTGTGTGCCTGTTTGAATCGTCTCTTTATGCTCACCGCCTGGTTCTCTTAAATGAACATGTACATCTACAAAGCCTGGAGCTAAAAACAACCCTTTAGCATCCATGACGTCCTCCCCTGTTTCAGACAGAACAGATTGAATTTCATCGATTTTTCCGTTTTTAATTCTTACATCCACGGTTTCTTTCAGGCTTTCTTCTATGTAGACATTTCTAATTAACAAATTCATGTTTGAGTTCCTCCCTTTTTTGTAATACAAATTGGAGCATCGCCATACGGACAAACACACCATTAGTCATTTGCTTAAATATTCTTGATCGCTCGCACTCGACTATTTCGTCTGCTATTTCGACTCCTCTATTCACTGGGGCAGGATGCATAATAATGCTTTTTGATGGCATTCTCTTTACTCGTTCCTCTGTTAATCCATATAAAGCATGGTACTCATTCTTTTCAAAAGACACGCCGAATGTATGTCTTTCATGCTGGACTCTTAACATCATCAGAACATCACTCGTTTCAACTGCCTGATCAAATTCTATATAATTTCCGGTTTCGAGAAGTTCTTCATCCATCCATTCCTTCGGTCCTGAAAACTGGACAATGGCTCCAAGCCTGCGCAATGCTGCGGCGTTGGACCGCGCAACTCTGCTGTGCCTGATATCCCCCACAATGGTAATGGCAAGACCCTCAAAGGAGGTGAACTCCTGCTGAATCGTCATCAAATCGAGCAGACATTGCGAAGGATGATGACCCATTCCATCTCCTCCGTTTATAATGGAGAGCTTAACCCTGCCTGCAAGCTGATCAAAGTACCTATCTTCACCGTGGCGGATCACAACGACATCAACTCCGATAGCTTCGAGCGTTTTCACCGTATCGTATAGTGATTCGCCCTTTTGAATGGAAGCGGTCTGGGCATCAAAAGAGAGAACATCGAGGCCCAGCTTTTTTTGAGCCATTTCAAAGCTGCTTTTCGTTCTTGTACTGTTTTCAAAAAATAAGTTCGCTGCATAACAGGGATCCGTTATTTTTGTAATGGAATGCTGAAAATTCTCTGCCTGACGCAAGATCTGAAGCATTTCTTCATTGGTTAAATCATCCATCGTTAAAATATGCACAGTTTCTGCCTCCTCATAAAAAAACACCTTTTGAGAGAAGCCTCAAAAGGTGTTAAAAGATGGACTGCGCCTGATAGCTGCAGCTTATCTTCCCTTTTGAAAGCCTCTCTGGACTTTGATTAAAAAGGTTTCTTATGCAATTTCTTTTTCTTCATTAAAAAGCGTTTCTTCCTCTTTTTTGCGGCCGGGAAGAATCAGGTTTAACAAAATGCCGACGATCGCAGCAAGAGCCATGCCGGGAAGAGTGAAAGTAGGGGTGAACTCAAGGAATGCCCCTCCGACTCCAATAATCATAATCACGGATGCAATAATTAAATTTCTTTTATATGAAAAATCCACTTTCGCTTCTATCAGCATTCTCAGACCGCTTGAAGCAATTATCCCAAACAACAGGATCGATACGCCTCCCATTACGGCGGTCGGGATCGAGCTGATCAGAGCAGATATTTTCCCTACAAATCCAAAGGAGATCGCAAGTACAGCCGCTCCTCCGATAACAAAAACACTGTACACTCTGGTGATGGCAAGGACTCCGATGTTTTCACCATACGTTGTATTGGGAGGTCCTCCTATCATTGAAGCAATAATCGTTGCCACACCATCTCCAAGAATGGAGCGGTGAAGACCCGGCTTCTCCAAAAAATTTCTGCCGACAACTTTACTGACAACCATTTGATGGCCAGTGTGTTCGGACAGGGTAACGACTGCGATCGGCACCATTAAGGCAAGTGCACCAAGAGAAAAGCCTGGGGTATAATCCACAAACGGGATTAAAAAGTCCGGCATCGCAAACCATTTTGCATCAAGCACAGGCTGGAAATCGACCAGACCTGCAAAGAGCCCCGCAATATAACCGCCTGTAATACCAATTAAAATCGGAATCAGACCAAAGAATTTTTTAAAGTAGATCGAACCGATAATCGTAATAGCCAGTGTGATGAGGGCGACTGTGATATGCCTTATGCTATAAACAAGATCAAGCGGATTTTGAGCAAGCGGATTTTCATACATTGCCATGTTTACCGCGGTTCCGGCCAGACCCAGTCCGATGACAATGATGACTGGTCCCACCACTACTGGAGGCAGAATTCTGGTCAGCCAGTTAATACCAAATTTATAAATAAGAAGTGAAACAAGTCCGTAGGCAAGCCCCGCAAAAAATGCTCCAAACATTGCAGCCTGAGGGCCTCCCAGTTCTGTTGCCGCTATAATAGGTGCGATAAAAGCAAAGGATGATCCAAGATAAGCTGGTATCTGTCCTTTTGTAATCAATAAATAGGCAAGTGTTCCAAGTCCACTCGATATCAGAGCCACTCCCGGACTCAGCCCGACCAGCATCGGGACGAGCACCGTTGCTCCGAACATCGCGAATAAATGCTGAAGACTTAATGTCAACCACTGGTTTGCTTTAGGTACTTCCTGAACATCCAATACCGGTTTCTTAGTTTCTGCTGCCATCGTTTGGCCTCCTTATATACAAAAACCCTCTTCGTTCCAGAGGGATGCAAAGAGGGCATGCAGCGAGGTCTTCGATTCGCTTACAGTTCCTTTGTCAGCCTCTCTGGACTGCTATTAAAAGGGATATTTATTTGTGTATAGATACTAAATCTTTTTTATCTACTTCGATCAATTCCACTTTAATCTGTTCTTCACTGGATGTAGGAATATTTTTCCCAACAAAATCTGCCCGGATGGGAAGCTCCCGGTGTCCCCGGTCTATTAGGACAGCCAGTTGTATTTGTTTGGGTCTTCCCTGATCCATTATGGCGTCCATTGCTGCCCGTACTGTCCTTCCCGTATACAGTACATCATCAATGACAATAACTTTTTTATCGTCAATCGCTTCAGCCAGATCTACTTCATTCACGACTGGTTCTCCGTTTTCATGCTTAGCTTCTAAATCATCCCGGTACATGGTGATATCCAGCTCTCCAACAGGAACATTAACACCTTCGATTGCTTCAATGCGTTCTTTTAACCGGTTCGCGAGGTATATGCCTCTTGTTTTGATTCCAACCAGTACACACTGCTCAACACCTTTATTCCGTTCAATAATTTCATGTGCAATTCTTGTCAGCGCTCTTTTCATCATTTGGTCATCCATTACCGTGTTCTGCTGGCCCATTTTCTGCCCCTCTCCCATGCAAAAACCCTCTCAGTCAGCAGACTGAGAGGGCATAGGTGCACCAAAAAAAGCGCAGCAAGTTCCTTCCCAGCCTCTCTGGACTGATTTAAAGGGTCCGTTCATTTAAGTTGTTTACATTGTATAGCCGAAATCAAATTTTGTCAACGGTCGTTTCGAAGCTGTGTTAAAAGCTCTTCAAAATCTTCAGGAAGCGGTGCTGTAAATTCAATATATTCTTCCGTTCTTGGGTGAATAAAACCAAGCACCCCCGCATGAAGGGCCTGTCCGCCTATATCAAGTGTTTTTCTCGGTCCATACTTTGGATCTCCCGCTAATGGAAAGCCTATATACTTCATATGAACTCTAATCTGATGTGTTCTGCCTGTTTCAAGTTCACATTCCACAAAAGAAAATTCCTTGAAGCGGTCAAGCACCCGAAAATGAGTGACTGCGTTTTTTCCATTGTTAACAATGGCCATACTTTGCCGGTCTTTTTGATCTCTCCCGACAGGAGCATCTATCGTACCGTATTCATGGGGAATTAAGCCATGAACAATGGCACGGTATTTCCGGGTCACCGTTTTATTCACCAGCTGCTGGACAAGTTTTTCATGGGCCATATCATTTTTTGCAACCATCAGCAGACCTGAAGTATCCTTGTCAATCCGGTGAACAATACCCGGCCGCAGAACTCCATTAATGCCTGAAAGATCCCTGCAGTGAGCCATTAGACCATTGACGAGGGTGCCTCTTAAATGACCTGGCGCAGGATGAACCACCATCCCTTTTGGTTTGTTTACTACCAGGACATCCTCATCTTCATAATAAATTTCAAGATTCATTTCTTCTGCTTCAACATCCAGCGGCTCGGGATCGGGAATTTGAATGTCAATTTCATCCCCCAAAGCACTTTTGTAATTTGGTTTTGAGACAGAACCGTTAACGGTTACGATTCCATCCTTAATCCATTGCTGCACTTGTGAACGGGACCAGTCTTCTTTAAGACCCGCTATAACCATATCGAGTCTGTTCCCTTTTTCATTTTCCTGTATGATGTGTTGAATGCTTTCCATTCTTTTTCCTCTTTTCCTGCACTTCTTCCAAAATCATTTGAACAAATAACAGTACTACTCCTAAAGTAAGAGCAGCATCAGCAATATTAAAAATGAAATTAAAGAATGTAAATTGAATAAAGTCCACGACTTCCTGTCTGGTGATCCGGTCTATAAAATTTCCTATTGCTCCGCCGAGCAGAATCATCAGGCTCAAGCTGAACAAATGGTTTCCTTTTGCGTGACGGTAATAATAAAACAGGATCCCGAAAATAACCAGAATTGTTACAATATAAAACAGCCACATTTGGCCTTCAAGCATGCCCCATGCAGCTCCTGTATTACGATGGGAAGTAATGTAAAATACGTTATCGATTACACTGATCGATTCTCCCAGCTCCATGTTTCGAACGACTAGATATTTGGTCAGCTGGTCAAAAACGATAATAAAAAGAGCAATTAAATAATAGATCACAGGTCTACCTCCGAAGTTATGATGCCATACCTTATCGTATTGTAGCATAATTTAAATGGATATACATCAAACCTTTATCAAAGGGCAAAGAAAATCCCGGGAAAGGTTTCGATATTTTCCCGGGATCTTTTTTATTCAGCTGTTAAATGAGTATAGTTTTCCTTTACAACCTGTGCACATCTTGGACACAGAGCCGGATGATCGGAATCTTTACCAACCTCAGGAGAGATAATCCAGCATCTTTCGCATGTTTCACCTTCAGCTTTGGCAACCATTACAGCGTGGCCGTCAAATTGAACTGCTTCAGCTGGCGCATCTGCCTCTCCTTCTCTAATAGTCAACTTCGAGACGATGAATAGCTGCTTTAGGTCTTCATTGATTGAACTTAAGAGAGAATGCGTTTGCTCTCCAGTGTAAATAGTGAGTTCAGCTGCCAGGGATTTCCCAATTGTTTTGGCGTTTCTGGCTTCTTCAAGCGCTTTTAGCACATCATCACGCAAGTCTAAAAAGGCTTCCCATTTTGCTGTTAGTTCCTTATCTTTTTCGTACTCTTTTACCTCAGGCATATCCGTCAGCTGAACACTTTCTTCTTGTACGCCCGGGATAAATGCCCATACTTCATCTGCAGTATGTGAAAGAATGGGTGAAATCAATTTGGTCAGAGAAGTCAGCGTTTCATACATCACAGTCTGCATGGCTCTTCTCGACAGATCATCCTCTGCTTCGATATACAAAATGTCCTTTCCAAAATCCATATAGAAGGAGCTCAGTTCAAATGTACAGAAATTGCTTACTGTATGATAGACATCAGCAAATTCGTACTGATCATAAGCTGCTTTTACGTTGCTGATTACCTGGTTTAAGCGGACCATCATAAATTGATCGACTTCCCGAAGCTCGTTAAATGAAACCGAATGCTTTGCTGGATGGAAGTCCGAAAGATTCGCCAATAAAAAGCGCAGTGTATTACGGATTTTTCTGTAGACTTCAGCTACCTGCTTTAAAATTGGATCAGAAACCCTTACATCTGCCTGATAGTCCACTGAAGCTACCCACAAACGGAGAATATCTGCACCAAGCTGATTGATTACCTTAGAAGGTACGACGACATTGCCAAGGGATTTACTCATTTTACGGCCGTTTCCATCAAGTGCAAATCCGTGGCTCAGCACTCCTTTGTAAGGAGCTTTCCCCGTAACAGCCACTCCTGTAGTCAGGGATGAGTTGAACCAGCCGCGGTATTGATCTGATCCTTCTAAATAAAGATCAGCGGGACGCTGAAGGTCCTCTCTTGCTTCAAGAACAGATTGATGGGATGAGCCGCTGTCAAACCAGACATCCATAATGTCCTGTTCTTTTGTAAAGCGACCATTAGGGCTTCCCTCGTGTTCAAAGCCTTCAGGCAGCAATTCCTTGGCGTCTTTTTCAAACCAGATATTTGAACCGTGTTCTTCAAACAGCGCTGAAACGTGTTCGATCGTTTCTTCTGTTATAATTTCCTGTCCATTTTCAGCATAGAACACGGGGATTGGAACTCCCCAGGCACGCTGACGCGAAATACACCAGTCACCGCGGTCCCTCACCATGTTAAATAATCGGGTTTCTCCCCACACCGGGACCCACTTTGTATCTCGTACTGCCTGCATTAATTCATCCCGGAATTTATCAATGGAAGCAAACCATTGTGCTGTAGCACGGAAAATAATCGGTTTTTTTGTGCGCCAATCGTGAGGATAGCTGTGCGTGAAAAATTCCAGCTTCAGCAGGGCCCCTGCCTCTTCTAATTTCTCTGTAATCGGTTTATTGGCTTTGTCATAGAATAGTCCTTCAAAACCAGGTGCTTCATCGGTGAAAACACCGCGGTCGTCAACCGGACAAAGTACGTCCAGATTATATTTTTTCCCTACCTGGAAGTCATCTTCACCGTGGCCAGGTGCCGTATGGACGCACCCTGTTCCTGCATCAGTTGTAACATGTTCACCTAGTACGACTAGAGAAGACCGGTCGTAAAGAGGATGCTGAGCTTTTATATGTTCAAGCTCTGCTCCTTTGACTTCTTTAACGATTTTTGGAGAAGTCCATTCCATTGTTTCGGTCACTTTTCCGAGAAGTTCTTTAGCTACCACATAGCTGCTGCCCTGTTCTTCAACTACCACGTAATCGAGTTCAGGATGAAGAGCGATGGCTAAATTAGCAGGAATTGTCCAAGGTGTAGTGGTCCAAATAACAAATTTCACTCCCGCATCAAGAACGCCTTTTCCGTCTGTTACATCAAAGCTAACATAAATAGATGCTGATCGTTTATCCTGATATTCAATTTCTGCTTCTGCAAGGGCAGACTCACTTGAAGGAGACCAGTAAACCGGTTTTTTGCCTTTGTAAATATATCCCTTTTTCGCCATTTCACCAAAAACTTTAATCTGCTGTGCTTCGTATTTAGGTTCAAGAGTAATATAGGGGTGATCCCAGTCGCCGCGAACGCCAATTCTTTTAAACTGCTCCCGCTGGCTGTTCACTTGGCTATATGCGTATTCAGCACATTTTTCTCTGAACTGGGCAACTGTCATCTCTTTTCTCTTCACGCCTTTATTCGTCAATGCCTGTTCAATCGGCAATCCATGTGTATCCCAGCCCGGCACATAAGGAGCCTGATAGCCATTCATGGATTTAAAGCGAACAATAAAATCCTTTAGCACTTTATTTAACGCATGGCCCATATGAAGGTCTCCATTTGCATAAGGGGGACCATCATGTAGAACAAATAAAGGCCTGCCTTCCGTACGTTTTTGAACTTGATCATAAATATTCATGTCTTCCCATTTTTGCTGAATTTCCGGCTCGCGGTTAGGCAGGTTGCCCCGCATTGGAAATTCAGTTTTAGGCATTAATAAAGTATTTTTGTATTCCATTGTGTACCTCCCAAAATCTTTTCTGTTACAAAGAGCAAATAGTTGAGTCATCATCTTAAAGTAAGCAGGCTCAAAGCGAAAAAAAGCCCTCCTGTCCCAATAAAAGGGACGAGAGAGCATTGCTTCACGCGGTACCACCCTTATAGAAAAAAAGACTTTTTCCACTCAAAGGAGCCTGTAACGGACGCCAGCCGCTGATGCTTACTTTTTTCAGCATCAGAACTCAAGGATGATGTTCTCCGGCAATTCTTCATCAGGCTTTCACCGTCCCCGACTCGCTGCAAAAAGTGTATTTGCCAGATACTGTTCCCATCAACGTTTATTCCTGCATTTTCATTGTTGATTGTACAAAATATTATATTTTAGTCCCTGTTGTTTCGTCAACTAGTAGTCATTTTCCTTCTCTGGCTGAAGGCTTTTTAAATCAGTTGTATCCAGATCATATTCCATCAGATCATCCCAGTCCCCGTTTGTTATTAATTCAAGCTGAGCTTCAATCAGCATTTTGAAGCGGGTTCGGAACACTTTTGACTGCTTTTTCAGTTCTTCGATTTCAATGGCTATCTTTCTTGCTTTTGTTAATGAATCATTGACGATCCGATCGGCATTCTTTTCTGCTTCCTTAACAATCAGCTTTGATTCTTTGAGAGAATTGCGTCTTACTTCTTCTGCTGCTTCCTGTGCGACCACAATAGACTTATTTAGTGTTTCCTCGATTGTAGTAAAATGACCTAAGCGTTCACTGTTGTTTGACAGCTTTTCTTCAAGCTCTTTTTTCTCCCGAAGCAAAATTTCATAGTCCTTAATAATCTGGTCCAGAAATTCATTTACCTCATCTTCATCATACCCTCGAAACCCGCGATTAAATTCTTTATTATGTATATCCAATGGTGATAGCGGCATACTGGCACCTCCAACCTCTCTTATGCTTTTCATTTCTATTATACTGATGATTACCTATTTTGTGGGCAATTCTCTGTAATTCACATCATTTTTTTTCTAATTTCGTCAAATAGCCGTAAAAATTAATTGCCCATTGAAAAAATGGTCAGACGCCATTTATCTTTTTTTGTTTTGCCTTCAATTTCACCTATCCTCAGTCTTCCATACCCTCTGACGGAAATAATATCCCCTTGCGCGCAATCAAAGGATGGCTGTTCTTCCTCCTTAAAATTCACTTTAATTTTACCAGCCTGAATCAAAAGCTGAGCTTTCTGCCTGGATAATGCAAGCGCTCCTGCAAGTACTGCATCCAGTCGAAGCGAACTTAAAGTAGTAAAACGCTCTTTCCACTGTTCATTTGAAGGTGTGTACTTTTCCCACTCGACCTCATTTATCAATACAGAATGCCTTCCAATATGAGTAAGATTCAGGGTGAAAAATGAGGCAAACTCTTTTGCTGCAACTAAATAGATATGTTCATCTGTAATAATGATATCTCCGAATTTTTCTCTTTTTATCCCAAGGCCCATTAATGAACCCAGCACATGCTTATGTTCAACAGAAATAAATTTAGAAGGGTAGCTGATTTCAAGCAGCTGCAAATCAAAATCCTTTAAATCAGGCTCTAAATAATCAGGGTAAATCAATGCCCTTTTTCTTTCAGCCCCTTCCCCTCCTTCAAAAGACACTTTCACTTCCCCTGCCGTGCCAATTAAAGACTGCACGATAAAAACCTGACGGGGATCCAGAAAATCTGTGAGCTTTGGTGCGTATGATTGCTCCACCTGATCTTTCCAGCTTAATACTCGATCAATAAAGCCCTGTTCTTCTTTTCGAAAATGCTGATATACTGACGTCACTTTCATTCACCTCTTAAGAGAAAATGCCTCTATCCTCTTAGGATAAAGGCAATAATCTGATTTTACGCAATCATAGTCGATAACGTTTGGAGACCATTTCTGGCAATATTCAGCACTAATATGGCTACGAGCGGTGATATATCAATCATGCCCAGAGGAGGGATGATCTTTCGGAATGGTTCAAGATATGGCTCGCAAATCCTGGCCAAAGTCTGACCGAAGCTGCTTTCTTTAGCATTAGGAAACCATGAAAGTAAAATATATATAATCAATGCGTAGCTGTAAAACGTCATGAGAAGACCGATAATATAGAAAATTGTATCTACTAGCATTTATTCTGAACCACCTATCTATCCTTGTTAAGGATTAATCTTCCTGTATAAAATCTGTTATATTTCCGCTCACTTCAATATTGTCCGGAGTGACCAGAAAAATATCTGTACCAACACGCTGAATATCTCCGCCGATTGCATACACTGTGCCGCTAAGGAAATCAACGATCCGTTTTGCCTGGTCTTTGTTAATGCGCTGCAGATTCACGACAACTGCTCTGTGACTTTTCAGGTGATCTGCTATATCCTGGGCTTCAGCATACATTCTCGGTTCAAGTAAAACCATTTTAGAGGACTTTTGAATGCTTTGCAAGCTGACGACATTTTGTTTATTGGGAGTTAGCTTTTTATTTGTACGGATTGTGTCCGTTTCCTCTTTTGGTTCTTCTGTGTATTCTTCGATATACTCCTCTTCATCTTCTACGAAGAAAAAGTTTTTAAATTTTGATTTCATCCCCATGGCATTATACCTCCTTTATTCACCTACGAGTGCCGTGCCGATCCGTATAAAAGTTGAACCTTCTTCAATGGCAATTTCATAATCATTGGACATGCCCATAGAAAGTTCTGTACAAGGAGCATTGGGCATTTGACGTGTATGTATTTTGTTTTGAATTTGAGCTAAATCACTAAAGCATTTTCTTATTATTTCTTCATCCTTTGTATGAGGAGCCATAGTCATTAATCCTTCAATTACTATTTTATCATATTTCGACAGCTGTTCGATAAAATCCAATACTTTTTCAGGCTCAATACCATGTTTTTGTCCTTCTCCTGACACATTTACCTGAATAAAACAACGGATCTTTTTCTCTGCGCGCTTTTGAATTTCCTTTGCCAGGGATATTCTGTCAAGCGAATGAAGATAGTCTATTTTATTTATAACATCCTTCACTTTTCTCGACTGAAGAGAACCAATAAAATGCCATGTTGCTTCACCTTGAAGATATTCCTGTTTTTCAAGCAATCCTTCTAGTCTGTTTTCTCCAAGATGACGATACCCGGCTTGTACTGCTTCTTTAGCCCGCTCGTTAGTTACGTATTTTGTGACCGCCACTACCTGTATGTTGTCAGCTGAACGTCCTGAGCGTTCAGCTGCCTGCTTAATCCTTGATTCAATCGTTTGCGCCTTTTCTGCTACATCCATTAGTTATTCCCTCCACCCTAAAACCGCTGAATTTCTTCCAGTTTTCCCACGATCTCTTCGATGTGAAAAAAACAACTCTTCTTCACACGAGGTACAGCTTGAAGACAGCGAAATTTGATCTTTTTTTATTCCTGCATCAAGCAGGAGTTGTTTATTGAGCTGTTTTAAATCCAGGTTATATTTACCATTCCCCTTGCTTGTCAGACAGCTGTGCTCTTTCCTGTTTAAACAAAACTGGACCTGATCTGCAACTGCGTCGTTGACTTCATAGCAGCATTTTCCGATAGAAGGTCCAATGTAAATCTGAATCTGCGATGGATCCACGTTATTTTCGCTTGCCTGCTGAATCATTTTTCCTGCTATATTCTGAACGGTCCCTTTCCATCCTGCATGAGCAACTCCAATAAATTTAGAATTGGGTTCTGCAAAATAGAGAGGAACACAATCAGCAAAACAAAGGGATAAAAACAAATTCGTTTCGCATGTCCATAATCCGTCAGTACCGGGAATGGCATCGAAGTAATTTGTTGAGCCTCTGCTCTTATCATTGCTAAACACTTTTTTAATGACAGACCCATGGACCTGTTCTGCACAAACCCAGTTTTCGATTGGAGCATGAGCATGTATTCCTAATTTGTTCCTGTTTTGGATTACATGGTTGTCATTATCCTGTACATGCAGTCCGGTATTTAAGGAGGCGAATTCTTTTTCACTGAACCCTCCATTTTTTGTTGAAAAGACAGCCGTCAGTCCGGGTAGTTGCTCTTTCCATTTTTTTATAGACAAAAATGTTTCTGAACGTTCCCTGATCATAGTCAATTGAGGCCCCACCCATACATTTTTTTAAAGTGTATCACATCCCCTGCGATTATGGATAATGAAACTTAAGCTCAAATTGTATCTATGGTCTCCTGAAGAATTTGTCCTCTTACTAAAATGACATCATTGCCAATTTTCACTAAGTCCTTCCATGGGATCGTCACTTCTCCGCCTTTGCTGAACCAGCCCTTCCAATTTCCATTCCCCTGAATAATAATCGCTTCAATCATCCCTGTTTTAACATTGATATCAATATCTGAAATGGGGCCTAGTCTTTTTCCATCAGAAACAGATACAACATCTTTTTGCTGCAATTCCGATATCCTCATGTGAAACGCCTCCTCTATGCACCTATTTTATGCAAAAAAAAGAGAGGAGAACACTTATCTCCCCTCTAATGCACATATCTATTCATTTGTTTAATGGCGCCTTTTTCTAATCTGGAAACCTGAGCCTGTGAAATGCCGATTTCATCTGCAACTTCCATCTGAGTTTTTCCATAAAAGAATCGGTTTTGAATAATCATTTTTTCTCTGTCATTTAAATGGTGCATGCCTTCTTTAATTGAAAGATCTTCCACCCACTGTTCATCGCTCGTACGGTCATCTTTCACCTGATCGAGAACATAAATGGGATCACCACCATCCTGATAAATCGGTTCAAACAGTGAAACCGGGTCCTGAATGGCATCCAGTGCAAAGAGAATATCTTCTTTAGGCATGTCAATCCGTGCTGCTATTTCCTCAATCGTGGGTTCTTTAGAGGTTTCGCTGATTAATTGTTCTTTTGCCTGAAGAGACTTATACGCAATATCCCTTAGCGACCGCGATACACGTATTGGATTGTTGTCTCTTAGGTATCTTCTGATTTCCCCGATAATCATCGGTACTGCATACGTTGAAAATCGGACATTTTGTCCAAGATCAAAGTTATCAATGGACTTTAACAATCCAATGCAGCCAACCTGAAATAAATCATCCGGGTTTTCATTTCTATGAGAAAATCGCTGAATGACACTCAGGACCAGCCGCATATTCCCATACACTAATTTTTCTCTCGCATATTCATTGCCGTTTTGTAAATCTGTAAAAATCTTTCTCATTTCTTCATTTTTATAAATCGGTAATGTTGAGGTATCGACTCCACAAATTAATACTTTATTGCGTGCCATGTTTTTTCCTCCAGTCGGGAGTATGGGTTCTCGTTCAGTATTTCCCCCGGAGAAAAAAATATTCGGTTTTAAAATTACCTGTATTTGGAGGGTATAGATCAGACCATTTTGCTTACTTCTTTTTGCAAACGGCGAATAATTCTTTTTTCAAGTCGTGAAATGTATGATTGCGATATTCCCATTAAATCAGCTACATCTTTTTGCGTGTGTTCCTGCTGCCCATTTAGTCCAAATCTGCATTCAATAATAAATGTTTCCCTCTCATCAAGAATATTCAATGCCTGTTTAAGGAGCACACGGTCCATTCTTGATTCAATATCTTTCACTATCAGATCATTATCTGTTCCTAATACATCGGAAAGCAAAAGCTCATTTCCATCCCAATCTGTGTTTAGGGGTTCATCAAACGATACTTCAGAACGCAATTTATTCGTTCTCCTTAAATACATCAGGATCTCATTTTCAATACATCTCGAGGCGTAGGTCGCGAGCTTTATTTTTTTCTCTAAATCAAAGGTGTTAATGGCTTTAATTAACCCAATGGTACCTATGCTGATTAAATCTTCAATATTGATTCCCGTATTTTCAAATTTTCTTGCGATGTATACGACCAGCCTAAGATTTCGTTCAATTAATGTAGAACGGGCAGCTTCATCCCCCTGGGAAAGCTTTAATAGGACGACCGCTTCTTCTTCTCTGTCTAATGGGGACGGCAGTGCTTCACTTCCCCCAATATAAAAGATGTCTTTTACTTTAATCCCCAGTTTATTTGACGTTTCAATCAACCATAGTTGAACCGTTCTTTTTGCTTGGATAAGTATCATTTTCTTCACTCCCTATATTTGGTGACAAGGCAAGAGCTGCAGAGGATTTAAAAGACAATTGCATTTTTCTTCAAATAGGAGAGATTGATTCGTAAAGACAACCGGCACATTCGTCAATGAGAATTCTTTGCCATTAACAGAGCAAGCTACACGGTCGCATAAAATTCCTGTCATCATCTGACTGCTTGAATGTACCGTTCTGGCTGGAATAAGACGGACTTTTTTCTGCCAGCTTTCAGGCCAGTTCACAAATTGATTACCAGTGAGGGAATGAGCAATAAAATCGGGTAAAAGTTCTGAAGCAACTTTTAAATCAGCAAACACGACTGGCGATTTAGTAAATGGATCAATCACATGATTTCCACTATCCAGGAAACCAAATCCACTCCAGGCTTGTCCGTTCACCTCAATTTCCACTTTGTACGTAAAGCTTTCCTGGATCCGGTTCATTTGTAAAGAAGCTACGACTTTATTCATGCTAATCATTGCTGCTATAAGAATAAGGGAAAGAACAATAAACTGAGAGATGGACTGATGGGAAATGAATACTGTAAGAGATTGATTCAACACCCTCTCTGCTGCATACATGAGACCTCCAGCTAAAGTTGAGCATCCCCATACAATCAGACACGCTCTAAACACATGGGCCATTCCGTTGAGGCGAAACGATACAGCTGCCATCACCGGAGTAAAGAAAAGTAAAAATAGAAGTTCATATACATGAGGCAGATGAAGCAGCATGATGACAACTTGACAAACGGTGCTAAGAGAAGTGACGAATAAAAAGCGTCTCCATCTTGGGGGTTGATTCAGCAGTCGTCCTGCCATCCAAATTATACAAAAGTCCACCCAGGAATTTAACGCCCACAGCGCTTCAACATGAAGCATCTATGGTGTCCCCCCTTTCTTTGAACCAAAGTATAGCGCTTCTAAAAAGAGAAAATTGTCAAAATTAATAATGGAAAGGAATAAATATTTCTTTAAAAACCCTCAAAAAAAGACCTTATATTCCAACTCATAAGTAGTGTGAGGGCAAGTAAATTATTTTTTTTAATCCTCAGCGTTTACAATTCCCTCATTCTTAAACAGGAAGTTGTCTTCTGTTATTGTTTTCTGTTGGCTGATTTTGCTTTACCTTATATTTTAATGTTTCGACACCGGACGCTTCTTTGCCGAGCCTGGATGGATTCATCTTCTTTTTTAGACAAAAAAGAGACTAAGCTCCAAAAGGAACTCAGTCTCCTGCTGTTTACTAATTAGTTTCTTCTGCGATTACGGTTGCGCAGAAATGTCGGAATGTCCAGCGTATCTTCTACAGGCTGCTGAGAAGGACGTGATGGCTGATCATGAGAGGATGCTTCATCTCTGTCACGATTTCTGTCACGGTCTCTTTCTCTGTCTCTGTCACGGGAAGTTTCGCGGTCGAGATCCCGTTCTCTTTTCGGTGCCATTGAAGCTGGCTGCTGTCTTACCTGTCCACCCATTTGCGGACGCGATGGCTTTTGCTGCTGGTTCAGGTTTTCACTGAAACCAGTAGCAATTACTGTAACAAGAATTTCTTCTTTTAAGTCTTCCCGGATTACAGAACCAAAAATCATATTGACTTCCTGATCTGAAGCACTTGCAACAATATCAGCCGCTTCCTGAACTTCATAAAGGCTGAGATTATTCCCGCCTGTAATGTTCATTAATACACCTTGTGCTCCATCAATGGACGTTTCAAGAAGTGGACTTGAAATTGCCTTTTTAGCCGCTTCTGATGCCCTGTTTTCTCCTGAGGCCACACCAATTCCCATTAGGGCAGAACCTTTATTGGACATAATAGTCTTAACATCTGCAAAGTCCAGATTAATTAGACCTGGCACAGCAATTAAGTCTGATATGCCTTGTACCCCCTGGCGCAGAACATTATCCGCTTCACGAAATGCTTCAAGCATCGGTGTGCTCTTGTCTACAATTTCCAAAAGACGGTCATTTGGAATCACAATCAATGTATCTACTGCTTCTTTCATGGCGCCTATACCACCGCCAGCCTGGTTAGCACGTTTACGACCTTCGAAGGTAAATGGACGTGTGACCACACCTACAGTAAGACTGCCCAATTCACGTGCAATCTGCGCAATGACTGGTGCTGCTCCGGTTCCTGTACCGCCGCCCATACCTGCAGTGACAAATACCATATCAGCGCCTTTAATTGCTTCTTCAATCTGTTCGCGGCTTTCTTCTGCAGCCTTTTTTCCTACTTCAGGATTTGCTCCGGCTCCCAGACCACGGGTCAGCTTGCCTCCAATTTGCATTTTAATTTCTGCTTTGGACAGGTTTAATGCCTGAGCATCCGTATTCACAGCGATAAACTCTACACCCTGTACCCCGTGCTCAATCATTCGATTGACGGCATTGTTCCCGCCGCCTCCTACACCGATGACTTTTATGGTTGCCAAGGAATCTACATTCGTATCAAAATCCAACATCATAAGTCCTCCTAATTCATCCAAATTACTTTTTGTGAAAGGTTATTCAAAAAAGTATCCTAAGAGCTTCTTGAATTTTCCTTCTTCGGTCTTTTGTTTCGGTTTCGGCTGTTTTGGTCTTGAGTCCGGTTGTTTTTTTGACGAATGATCACCGGCACCTTCGTATTCGGATGCAGAAGGCTGCTTATCGAGCCTTCCCTGCAGCTTGGCGTGCTTATGAGCATATTTTATTAAGCCTACAGCTGTTGTATATTGTGGTTCTCTAACACCAATATAATCTGGAATCGCTACACGCACCTGATTCTGCAGTACTGCTTGTCCAAGTTCAAGGATTCCCTGCATGTTTGCTACGCCTCCGGATAAAACAAATCCTCCCGGAAGAGAGTGAACATTTAATCTCTTTAATTCGTTTACTACCAAATCAAACATTTCTTCTAATCTTACTTCAATAATATCAGAAATTTCAAGCTGATTGAATTGCTGATGCTGATCACTTCCAATGATTGGAACACTGAAAACTTCCTCTTCAGAAGCATAATCATAGAATGCATGACCATGTTTTATTTTTATAGACTCTGCATCATCTGTTGTCGTTCTCAGCCCTATTGAAAGGTCTTTAGTGATATGTTCACCGCCAACAGGCACAATTGAAGTAGCAACGAGATTCCCCTGTTCAAAAACAGCTATGCTCGTTGATCCTCCTCCAATGTCAATGATGGCTGTACCAAGGCTCTGTTCATCTTTTGATAATGCTATCGTGCCCGCAGCTAGAGGCTGAAGGAAGATATCTGCAATTTCAAGTCCTGCGCGCTCCACACATCTAAGAATATTATGGAGCATCGTTTTTGATCCGGTGACCACTGTGCCTTCCATTTCAAGCCGGACCCCAATCATTCCTCTTGGATCTTTAATTTCATCAAGCCCATCAACTATAAATTGCCTTGGAACAATATTTATAATTTCTCTTTCCGGAGAAATTGGCATGACTTGTGCGGCATCTATAACACGTGCCACATCTTCATCTCTGATTTCCTTATCTTCAGTTGACACTGCCACTACTCCGTGGCAGGGCTGCAGAGTTACATGATTTCCCGGAATCCCGACTATCACATTATGTATATCAAGACCTGTCATTCTTTCAGCCTGATCTACAGCTTTTTGGATGGATCTGACTGTTTCGTCAATATCTACGATGGATCCTTTTCGGATCCCTTCAGATTGCACATTGCCCACTCCGATGATATTGAGAGAGTCATGTACTAATTCTGCGATAATGACTTTTACGTTAGATGTTCCGATATCCAAACTTACAAAATACTCATTATTATTCATCCTGTGGCACCTCCCTCAAAAGCAATTCAAATTATTTACTACTCGAATTTTTAATTATTTGTTTTATTCTGCTAAAAAGCCTTTAGGCTTTAAAAATCTGTATCTGTTAAAGGTTTCTTCCTGACCACTTATGTGAAAAGCATTCAGCAAAAAACAGCAATATGCTGTAAACCACACTCTGAATGTAAAAATGGCTGTTACTAACAAGTCTACACCAAGATGAACGGCTAGAAAAGCCAAACTTGCAGCGAGTATGATTTTTAAAAAAATTCTGTCGATAAAAACCTGATCATCCTGTTCCGCTGCCAAAGACATAAGTCCCTTGCAGCGGAGTTTAAGAGGAACGTAAAAGCTCAGTTTGATAGCACTCTGTTTATTTTTCAATAGTAAAAGATCGGTAAATAAGCCTACTTAAATACCAGCAATTCATACTGAGATCAGCTTTGTTCCTGCCAAATCTGCGACAACCTGCATCGAATCCTAAGCAGCAGATTTACTATCATTTGAGCTATATTATCTGCATACCCGCATAACGGAAATCGTCTCTAAAAGTATTATTATTGGCCTTCTTCTGCTGCTTCTGCTTCCTCACCTTCAGCTGATTCAGCCTCTTCATATGAAGTATCATAAGCGCGGAAATAGGAACCAACCTCAAGATCAATTATACCTTTAACATCCGGGTCAAGCTGCGTAATAATAGATGGGTAATGTTCCATTTTTTCGGCAAACGTGTCGATAATGGCTGAAACTTCAAAGCCGTCATTCATATAGACACTGATATGACCAGCATCCGTATCATCTGGGGTTAAGTGGACTTCTGAGACCGACTGCTGTACTTCTGCGGGCAGTTTGGCCAACGCAGCTGCCATCTCTTTTAATAAAGAGTCCGAAGTAAACCCAAACAATAGCGGCGCATGCCCTGGCAGTTCATTAGACGGTACCGCATCCATTAACGCACCGTTTTCAAGAACAGGAACAAATTGCTGATCCTGCTGAATAAAAGCAACTTGATCATATTCATTAATGTTGATGTTGAATGTTGTAGGAAACTTTTTTGTGACTTCCGCTGATTCTACTTCCAATTGTGCAAGAAGGCTTTCTTCTACTGCTTCTGCATCTGTAGTCCAGTAGGAATCGCCAATTTTTACACCGGTAGCCTCTATGACTTTTTCATCGCTATGCCACTCCGTTCCTTCAATGGAAAAATGCTGCACTTTGCTGAAGGAAGATTGGAAATACAGGATGATAAGAATTATGAATACAAATAACATCACCACAGCTAACATCCGTCGATTTGCTTTTTTTCTTCTGCGCTGTTTTAACTGCGGGACTCGATCTTCAAGTGAAACGACTGGCTTTCTGCCCATCGATTCAACACTCCCCTTTTTAGAACAAACCACAATCTATATCCGTCCATTTCTGAACGTTAACAAGTCAGGTTTTATGAATCAAGTTTGTCTGTAAATGGTGCTTCTTCTCCAACCCACTCAACTTCTGTTTCAATTTCAACCCCGTTGGCATCCAGGATGGTGTGTTTGATGTGCTGAATTAAATCCTGAACATCTTTAGAAGTGGCTCCACCAGCGTTCACGATAAAGTTGCCATGAAGCTCTGATACCTGTGCACCGCCTATTTGAAACCCTTTTAACCCTGCACTCTGAATAAGCTGTCCTGCATATTCAGGCAGAGGATTTCGAAAGATGCTTCCTGAGCAAGGATGGTTCCAGGGCTGAGTTTCTTTTCTGTAATCTTTGTATTTTTTCATTTCAGCTTTAATTTCTTCCGGTTTTGCTTCTGTGAGCTTAAACTCTGCTTCTATAACAATACCGGGACGTTCTTCCTGAAGGATTGAAGTACGATAAGAAAACTTCATCTCTTCATTTGTAAGCCATTCCATTTTTCCATCAGGAAACAGGATATGCGCTCTCGTTAATACTTTTGATATATCGGATCCGTGAGCACCGGCATTCATATAGACGGAACCTCCAACCGATCCAGGAATCCCGCTGGAAAATTGTAGACCGCTAAGTCCCTCCCGCGCCATTTTTGTTGCCAAAACGATAATTGAGAAACCGCCGCCGGCTCTGATGGTCGTCCCATCTACTTGAAGATGATCCAGCCCTTTACCAAGCTTTATGACTACTCCGCGGATTCCATTATCGCTTACTAACAAATTCGAACCCCGGCCGATTACCCGCCAGTCTATATTATACTGGTTAATGAGCTTCATAAGTGTTTGTAATTTTTCAATAGAAGCAGGCTCAACGAAAATTTCTGCCGGGCCTCCAACTTTCATCGTTGTATGATTAGTTAAATGTTCGTCTGAAGAAATCTTCCCTATTTCTGCAGCTGTTATTTCGTTAATAAACTTCTCCATACTTTCTCTCCTTAAAGCATCAGATATTCGCAGTGTACAGCTTTGGCTATAAAGACCACGAGTATGTTCTTTCCCTATACTACACTATTCTAATCAAAGAAAATATAACTGAAAACCCTTCGTCATTAAAATGTAAAATAAATCAGTCTATAAAAACAATTTATAGGGCATTGACTGCTTAATATCTGAGCATATATTTATACTAGTAAATGAAAGTCCTTGAATGGTTGTGCCGGTTATGGCCATCTTGACATTTTGTGTTTTTCGACACACTCAATCTAAAAACAGTCATTTCACACTTGTATTGAGTCTGCATAATAATTTAGACGCAAAGAAAGCAGCTTGAGTTACACCTCAAACTGCTAATAAAATGGTATGCTATAACGTTTTTCTGTTCTTGCTGATATTCAGCAGAATTCCGCAGGAAAGCAAAACCAAAACCAGAGAAGAGCCTCCGTAGCTCATGAAAGGAAGAGTAATTCCCGTAACAGGAATCAGTCCGATCACAACGGCTACATTGATCATAACCTGTATCCCGATCATGAGAACAATTCCTCCTGCAAGCAGCTGTCCGAATTGATCAGGTGCATGCAAAGCGATTATGATGCCCCTCCAAACAATTGCACTGAACATCAGCAGAAGAAGGACTCCTCCAAAAAAACCCAGTTCTTCTCCGACAATGGCAAAAATAAAATCGTTTTGAGGTTCGGGGAGATAAAAGTACTTCTGTCTGCTTTCCCCCAGTCCAAATCCGAATAATGCACCTGGGCCAATCGCATACAATGACTGAATCATCTGAAACCCTGCTCCAAGAGGATCTTCCCACGGGTCGAGATAGGAAACGATTCGCTGAAGCCTGTATGGCGCTGAAATAATTAATGCAGCAAAACCTGCAATGCCCAAGAAAATCAGGCCAGCAAAAAACCGGTACGGGGCTCCCGCTAAAAAAAGCAATGCCAGTCCAGTACCTAAAATGACCGTACCCGTTCCCAAATCGGGCTGCAGCATGACGATGCCAAAGGGTAAAAGCAGTAACAACAAATGAGGCGCCATTCCTTTGCGAAATTGGGTAACCGGATGCCGGCTTTCCTCTAAATTCTTAGCCAGCAGCAGCAAAACACCTATTTTTGCAAATTCAGATGGCTGCAGCGACAAAGGGCCGACTCCCAGCCAGCTCTGCGAACCGTTTCGCACGAGACCCACACCAGGGATCAATACCAGGATCAAAAGCAGGATACCTCCACCGTATACAAACCATGCATACTTTTTCCATTGCCAATAATTATAATTAGCTAAAAATAACATCAGGAAAATTCCAGCCACCGCAAAGACAGCTTGTCTCTTCGAAAAAAAATGGGCATCTCCAAAACGATCAAGCGCCCATACAGAACTTGCGCTATCAATCATGACAATCCCAAACGCCACACAGGAACAGACAAGAGCAACGAGCCATCGGTCCATAACCTTTTAGCCTCACAGTGAAAGATTGAGCAGGTAAACGCCCTATTACAGCTTATTCACCCCGTCAATAAATATGTCACCTCTTACTTCAAAGGTCGCATGCTGGTCCCAGCTGGCACATGCTGGAGACAGCAGAACAATGTCACCTGGCACAGCAATTTCTGCAGCTTTGACAACACTATCTTCTACGCCGCTGACAGACCAGAGCTCTTTTATGCCTGCCCTTTTTCCTAGCTCCAGCATCTTTTCGCCCGTTTGACCGAATGCAACCATTGCTTTGACATTTGTCAGAAATGGCAGCAGATCGTCAAAATCATTGCCGCGGTCCAGTCCACCGCAAAGGAGAATTGTTGGATGTGCAAACGCATTTAGCGCACTTTTGGTTGCAAGCGAATTGGTGGCCTTTGAATCGTTGTAAAACTTCACGCCGTTCCATTCCCTGACAAATTGCGTCCGGTGCCGAACACCAGTAAAAGTCGACAAAACTTGCTCGATTGCTTGGTGACTGACACCTGAAAGCTTTGCAGCTCCGATTGCACATAGGATGTTCTCAAGATTATGGGCACCAGGAAGCACAATGTCCGACAGTGAGATGATGAATTCATCTTTGAAATAAATGCCGTTATCCATTACGTAGAGCCCGCCGCTTACTTTATTTTTGGTGGAAAAAGGGAGCAGCTGCGCCTTGGAGGTGCGGATCAGGTCCATTAATTCGGGCTGATCTGCATTAACAATTAGATAGTCATCTGCTGTCTGATTGCGCGTGATTGCTGCTTTTGCTTGAGCATACTCATGTACCGAGGAATGGTAATCCAAATGAGCTTCATATAGATTTGTAATAATAGCAATAGAAGGCTTGAATGTGGTAATACCCATTAACTGGAAAGAAGACAATTCTACTACCATCGTATCGTTTTCTTCCGCTTCCTGAGCGACTTCACATGCCACCGTTCCTATATTTCCAGCCATGAAAACATTTTTCTTTTCCGCCTCAAGCATATGATGCACGAGGGTGGTCGTCGTTGTTTTTCCGTTCGTCCCCGTTATTCCAATCATTTGTGCATCACTAATTTGATAAGCCAGCTCCACCTCTGTAATGACAGGGAGCCCTTTTTCAATCGCCCCTTTAATCAGATCATTCGTATAGGGTATCCCGGGGTTTTTAACGATCAATTCAAATCCTTCATCCAGCAGTTCAACCGGATGACTTCCGCACACAACCTTAATCCCCGCATCTAAGAGAGATTGCGCCTCTTTATTTTCGGACAGAGGCTTCCAGTCATTTACGGTTACGAAAGCGCCCAGACGGTGAAGGAGCAAAGATGCTGCAACCCCGCTTTTTGCCAGACCTACTACTAATATTTTTTTATTTTGATATGACGTGATCTTTTTCATCAGCCAGACACTCCTATCCATACGCCCAATATTCCTACTGCAAGTCCTGCCGTCCAGAAAACAGTTACAACTTTCCATTCCGACCAGCCCACAAGCTCAAAATGATGATGCAGAGGACTCATTTTAAAGATTCGTTTGCCTGTCAATTTAAACGAAGTAACCTGCATAATGACAGATAACGTTTCAAGGACAAAAACAAGGCCGATCAACAGAAGCAGAACCTCCTGCTTGGCAAGTAAAGAAACGGTTCCGATTGCTCCTCCAAGCGCAAGTGATCCAGTGTCCCCCATAAATACTTTGGCAGGGTGGGCATTAAATACCAGAAATCCAAGTACAGCCCCTACAACCGCCATACAGAAAACTGTTAATGCAATTTGTTCCTGCTGCCACGCTATTATCGCAAACGCACTAAAAGCAATCGCCGCTGTTCCTGAAACTAAACCGTCAAGACCGTCTGTTAAGTTGACTGCATTTGAAAATCCGACAAGCCAGAAAATCACAAACCCAACATAAATGACGCCTAAATTAAATTCGACGTTCGTAAAAGGAATGGTGATAACGGATGAAAATCCGTTGGCTTGAAAAATAAAATAAAAGATGACGGCAATAACAATCTGCCCGATTAGTTTTTGAAGAGAAGTTAATCCGAGATTTCTTTTCATTACTACTTTAATAAAATCGTCCAAAAATCCCAGGATTCCGAATGTGATGGTGACCATTAACAATAAAAACATTGTGATATTAAGAATATCCCACAAGGCTCCAACTGCTAATGTCGTAATTAAAATAGAGAAGAGTATAATGATTCCGCCCATTGTAGGGGTTCCGGATTTTTTCTGATGAGATTCCGGTCCTTCTTCACGTATGCTCTGACCGAATTTTAATCTTCTTAAATAAGGAATAAAAAGTGGTGACACTGCTACTGTTACAAAAAAAGCTCCAAACAAAGCAGCAAAAATTGCCCAAATTGACATGCCTGATCCTCCTAACAAAATTCAACACCTATGTATCATTTTACAGATAGTTTACCATGTTCTGACCCTTTACGTATGATCAGAACTCCCCATATTATAATAGTAGTGAATTGACTGAACGTAAAGAATTTTTTCTTTGCCATCTCAATCAAGAAATTAAAAAACACCTGTCAAATACTCCTTTTTAAAGTGCCGGCACTTTATGTAAAGGAAGATCATTGATCAGATGCTCTATTTTGCAGTCTTTTAAGAAGAGGCCCCTTTAACGAGTTCATAAGCGACCTGCTTGTCATCAAAAGGAATCAGCGTTTCTCCAACGATCTGAACCTTCTCATGCCCCTTTCCCGCAATAAGAATAATATCATCTTCAGCTGCCTGGCTGATTGCATAGGCAATCGCCTCTTTACGGTCAGGGATTACGGTATACGTATGACCCGCGACGCCCTCTTCCATGTCTCTAATTATTTCAAGCGGTGATTCTGATCGAGGATTGTCTGAAGTAAAAATTACATCGGTTGCATAACCGCAGGCCACTTTAGCCATTAAAGGCCTTTTACTCCTATCCCTGTCACCTCCGCAGCCCACCACCACAAATGTTCTGGCGGCTTTCATTTTGACGATCGCCTGCAGCACATTTTCAAGGCTGTCAGGTGTATGGGCGTAATCCACTATAATGGTATACGGCTGTTCTGCTTCCACTATTTCAAATCTGCCCGGCACACTCTGCATTTGCTCAAGGCCCTTTGCAGCAAGCGCCAAAGGAATTCTCCTGGCGAAAGTAGCAGCTATCGATGCCAGTGCATTATAAACATTAAAGATCCCTACAACAGGTATTGTAATCGTTTTTGACTCCACAGGAGTATGGGCGGTAAATTCAGTCGAATGCCTCCCATACTTGATATTGCTTGCATAGACGTCTGACCTGTCATGCAAACCGTAGGAGATAATATGAGCGGAAGTCGCCTGGCGCACCATTTCTGAAAAAGGATCATCGTCGTTAACGATCGCAAATTTTGGCAGTCCATTGTAGTGCTGATGTCCCAGCTGAGAAAATAAAAGGCTTTTTGACCATCGGTAATGGTCCATCGAGCCATGATAATCTAAATGATCCTGAGTTAAATTAGTAAAGACCGCTATATCAATATCGCAGCCGAACAGCCTTCCCTGAGCCAATCCATGGGACGACACTTCAATAATGGACGTAGTCACTTTTTTTTCTAAGAATCCACATAGTGTTTGCTGCAGCAGAA
The DNA here is from genome assembly GCF_050107735.1 of Jeotgalibacillus proteolyticus. Classification (GTDB taxonomy): domain Bacteria; phylum Bacillota; class Bacilli; order Bacillales; family Jeotgalibacillaceae; genus Jeotgalibacillus; species Jeotgalibacillus proteolyticus_A. The sequence goes on along the minus strand of NZ_JBNILO010000002.1, from coordinate 145,257 downwards.
GGCTGTCCGGCGTTGTATTTACAGCTATCTTTGATTCTGTTCCCTGTTTCATATAAAGCGTTCCTATAACTCCTGTATGCTCACCGGCCATCTCAATAATAGCCTGAATCATATGGGACACGGTCGTCTTGCCATTCGTCCCGGTTACACCGATAACATTCATCTTAAAGCTTGGATAGCCGTAAAATAAATTAACGATTTGAGCCAGCGCATGCCTTGGGTTCCTAACTTGTACCACAGGAATAGACAGCGTCATTTCCTGATCACAAATGACTGCAGCTGCTCCATTTAAAACTGCCTGCTGGATAAAATCCTTGCCATCCCTGTGCTCTCCCCTCATTGCAATAAAAAGTGTTCCTTTTTTAACATTTTTATGGTGATGTGAAATCGCCTGTATATCTGGATCAGAAGTTGGTCCTTTCATATCATAAAATGGGAGGCAGCTAACCAGCTCTGAAAGTCTCATTTTTTCACTCCTTACTCCGTCACATTCGCATGTTTTTATTGTAGCTTACTTTGCATTGGAGTTCCATACATCTTATTCTCCCCCGCCCATCATAACCCGGACGGTTGTCCCCTCGTTTACGGTGACATTTGCTTTCGGAGATTGTTCAATGACTTTTGGACCAGTCCCTTCCACTTCCAGCTTAAGAGGAAGAAGCATATCCTTTAATTCTTTCGTTGTAACACCGATCAAATCAGGTACTTTATACGTGACCGGATCAAGCCAGCGCACTGATTTTTCAACCTGGGTTTTTCTAGGTTCCACCCCAAGCGTTCTCAAGCCGTCTTCAAGAATATTACCGACAATTGGCGCTGCTACGACTCCTCCGAACTGAACCGTATTTTTTGGATGATCGATGGCAATATAGACAATTAATTCTGGATCGTCGCTTGGAGCAAAACCAATAAATGAAACGATATAGCTGTCTTCCATGTATCTTCCATCTTTAACTTTTTGAGCTGTTCCTGTTTTCCCGCCAACTCTGTAATTTTCAACATAAGCTCCCCTTCCTGTACCTTGTGCCACCACTGTTTCAAGAGCTTCCCTTACTTTTTTCGATGTTTCTTCTGATATGACCTGTCTTTTAATTTCGGGTTCAACTTCTTTAATCACCTCACCTGTATCTCCGTTAACCCATTTTTTCGCAATATGAGGTGTCGGCAAATGTCCGCCGTTAATCGCTGCTGAAACCGCTGTAATCTGCTGAATCGGCGTTACGGAGACTCCTTGACCAAAGGCTGTGGTGGCAAGCTCCAACGGGCCTACATTGTCAAGTGAAAATAAAATACCGCTCGCTTCACCCTGAAGATCAACCCCCGTTTTCTCCCCAAATCCGAAATTATGAATATATTCAAATAGTGTTTCTTTCCCAAGACGATTTCCTAACTCAATAAAGCCGGGATTGCATGAGTTTTGAACCACTTCCAGAAAAGTCTGCTGGCCATGCCCCTCTCTTTTCCAGCAATGCAAGTGTGTACCTGCAATTTCAACAGAGCCTGAATCATAAAATTGTTCATTTTCAAGATCCACTTTACCTTCTTCCAAAGCGGCTGCAAGCGTAATTATCTTAAATGTTGACCCTGGCTCATAGGTACTCCATACAGGTAAAATGCGATTATAAATGTCTGGATTAGCTTCCTGATACGTCAAAGGATGAAAATCCGGTCTGCTGGCCATTCCTAAGATTTCACCAGTTTTTGGATTCATGGCAACAGCAAGCATTTGATCAGGCTCATACTGAATTTGTGCATTCGTTAGTTCGCGTTCCAGAATGGATTGAATATCTTGATCGATCGTTAAATAAAGATCATTCCCTTTTTCAGGCTGATTATAATTTGCACTCATATCTTCCATATCTCTGCCTTTTGCATCTGTGTAAAGCTCAATTGCCCCCTTTTCGCCATTCAGCATCTTATCATGCATAAGTTCAAGTCCTGATAACCCCTGGTTGTCCACTCCAATAAAACCAAGAACATGAGCAAGGGAACGTCCATTAGGGTACTGCCTTTCGAAATCATCTGCGATATAAATACCTTTTAATTCGGCTTCTTCTATCTTTCTGACTTGTTCAAATGATAATTTTCTTCCTTCAGGATGAAGTTTTTCCATTGAACCTTTTCTTTCTACAAACTCCACTGCTTTTTCTAGCGGCATGTCCAGAACTTCAGCAAGCATTTCCGCCGCTTCTTTCCGGTCTTCTATCTGTCTCGGGATAATAAACAAGCTTGGCGCCAGTTTATTCGTCACAATTGGCTCGCCATTCCGGTCGTAAATTAATCCTCTTTCCGCTTCCATCGGCAGTTCTCTGCTCCAGCTGCTTAATGCTTTTGTTAATAAAGTGTCATGGGAGATAAACTGAACAATAAACATACGTCCTGATAAAATGATGATTCCAGTTAAAAAGAGCAGAAGAGCCAGTGCCAGTCTTTTTCTAACCATTCGATTTGTGATCTTTTTCAAGGAGCACAATCCTCCATTTTCGTAATACTTAATGTATATGAATGGTGTAGAAAGTAATGACAAAAAAGAGCTTGAGACAAAAGTGTCTCAAGCTCTTTGACCGGTTCGCTGCGCTTCAGGGGCTCGCTTTCCACAGGGACGGGGGGTTGAGCCTCTCCAGGCCCTTGCCCTGTATAGTCTCAAACAACCGTCAAATCCTGCAGTCGCCACCTTCCGCTCCTCTCTCCTCTTACTATTCATAAAAACTTTTTCATTTCTTTAAATTCTTTTGAGTTTTATCCCAGCCTCTTTTTGAGAGGTACACTAAGCTTTCAGGCGGTGTGCTTTCTGTGAGTGGCGGTGGGTTGAACTTTTCTTCGCTGTGCCCCGAAAAGTCTCAAGCAGCCGTCAAATCCTGATGAAGTCACCGCTCTCCTCATTCTTTTAGACCTTTTGAGGTTTGTCCCAACCTTTTTGTTGTATTGAGACCAGCTTAGTTTTCTAAATTATTCAGTTAATCCTGCACAAGGTCTTCTTCTTCTTCTGCTTCACTGCTTTGCTGCTGGTCATTTGTGCCAAATGAAACAATGAGCGGCTCATCGCCAGAGATGGGTGTGTCCGGCTTAATGCTTTGTTTTTGCGCATAACCGGAGCCCGCCGTGTTAACCTCCAATTTAGCCAGACTGGCCATTTTGATTACGTCTCTCACGGACCATCCGCTTACATCAGGTATTGTCAGGTCGCCGTCTGTCAGCAGGATGAATTTTTCACCAGCCAGCAGCGAAGTATCTTTTGACGACTGTCCAACGACTGTCTTGCCATTTCCTAAAAGCACGGTTTCAATACCTTGTTCTCCCAATTTTTCTTTTATCTCTTTTGCGTTCTCGCCCTCATAATCTTCAATGGCAACAGCCTTAGCCGAAGGCGCTTGTGCCGGTTCAATGTTTAAGTATTTCAGGCTGTTGAGCATAACCGGGTTAAACACTTTTGAAACCGGATCTGATCCGATCTCAGAATTACTGATAGACGGCTGTTGAATGGCTACATACACAATCAGCTCAGGATCATCTGCCGGGGCCATCCCCATGAAAGAAAACAGATAATTGTTTCTCCCCTGCATGTACTTTCCGGTAGATGAATCAGGTATTTGGGCAGTCCCTGACTTTCCGGACACTTCATAGCCGGGAATGGCAAAAGGCTGTCCTGTTCCGTTCTCAGATGAAATGGTGGTAGCCAAATATTCTCTTACCTTAGCTGCTGTTTCAGCAGAAATCGGTTCGCCGGACACCTCCGGCTCTCCTTCAAGAACCGTTTTATCTGTATTTGAGTCAACAATTTTTGAAATAACATATGGGGTCATCATCTTCCCATCGTTTGCAATGGCGGTTTGCGCCTGAATCATCTGCAAAGGCGTGACAGTCGTTCCCTGACCGAAAACAGTAGTCACTTTTTCTATCGGCCATTCATAAAGGATATTTCCTCCAGCTTCATTAGGCAAATCTATGCCGGTTGGAGCCCCGAATCCAAATGCTTCTAGATAGCTTTCAAAACGTTCTTCTCCCATTGATTTAAGGAGTTTGGCAAACGCTACGTTCGAAGAGCGCTGCACCCCTTCAAGATAACTGATTTCTCCCCAGCCGGCTCCGTTGTTATGGTCGCCTATAACCGTTCCTAAAACATCATAAGTTCCTGACTGATAAGTGGCATTGGGATTAAATACGCCTTCTTCCACAGCAGCAGCAAGAGAAAATGCTTTAAAGGTTGACCCCGGCTCAAAGGTACTTTCAACAATTTGGTTTAACCAGTTGTCTGAAAGGCCTTCCCTAGAATCAGGATCAAATGTCGGCCGCTGGCTCATCGCAAGAATTTCACCTGTTTTTGGATCCGCAACAACCCCATACATTTGTTTCGGGCTGTATTCTTCTGCAACCTGACTCATTGCATCCTCAAGAAATGTCTGAACTTTTTTATCGAGAGTTAAATAAACATCGTTTCCGTCTTTAGCTTTTTGTATTGTTTCCTCTCCGGAAGGAAGGAAAAATTCTCTTGCGTCTACTTCGTATTCCATTTTCCCATTTTTACCTTGAAGATATTTGTTTAGATTTTTCTCGATTCCCATTTGACCAACTGCATCAACTGTTCCGTCTTCCTGTTCCTCAGGACGGGCGAATCCGACCAAATGAGAGGAGAAGATTCCATTTGGATAAAATCTTTTTAAATCCTCCAAAAAGAAAATACCAGGCAATTCAAGATCCTCGAGAGCACTTTTAATCTCTAAAGGAATATCTTTTCCTTCAGGACCAAATTCTACCTGAAAACGCTCATTCGCAATCCCCTGTTCAAGGGTCTCAAGAATTTCTGATTTTTCAATTGAAAGATGTTCAGCCAAAATCTCAGCCGTTTGTTCGGGATCCTCTACATAATTTGGATCTCCTGCACTTGTTTTCATTTCTTCATTAAGTACAGCAACAATTTTATAAGCAGATGTGTCTTCAGCTATGACTTCTCCATGTCTGTCTACAATTTTGCCTCTTTCTGCTTCAAGCGTGCGTTCTCTGGCATATTGTGCCTCCGCCTGAGCAGCTAAATCGCGGCCTTCTGCTTCACCAGTGATCTGAAGGGTTAAGAACCTTGTAAGTAAAATAAAAAAGAGAGCACCAAATACCAAAAATAATAGGTAGGCGCCCCAATTTTTTTTTACTGTTTTCAAAGCCGATTTCATGGCTGCTGAACAACCTTCACATTTGCTTCATCAAGTGTCAATCCAAGCTCTTTTGCCTTTTCCCATACACGCTCATATGTACTCATCTGGCTGATTTGAATAGATAAGTCATCATTGATGTTCTGCTGGCTCACGATCGTTGTTTCCAGATTTTGAATTTCTTTGTTAGTATTGTATATTTCCGCTTGAGCTGTAATGATTTGCAGACTCGCTATGCAGATAAAAGCAACAAAAACCATGGCAATTACTTTTTCACCTAAGGTAAAAGGAGAGGTTCTCTGCTTCACTACTCTGACTTTTTTTACTTGTTCCGCTGATTGATATTCTTTGTACTGCCTTGCAGTATTTGCCATTCTAATTCCCCCCATCAATTTTTTATGTGTTTTTCTCTACAATTCTGAGTTTTGCCGATCTGGAACGATTATTTACTTCAAGTTCTTCAGTGCTTGCTACGATAGGCTTGCGTGTAATCAGTTTAAGCATTGGTTTGAATTCTTCCGGTATCACCGGAAATCCCGGCGGAAGTTCCGGCCCTTGTGAGGCTTTTTTAAACATGGTTTTACAAATTCTGTCTTCGAGTGAATGGAAGGTAATGACGCTGATCCGTCCGCCCGGTTTTAAGATCTCCATGGCCTGTTCCAATGATTCTTCTACTACACCTAATTCATCATTGACCGCAATCCTGATTGCCTGAAACACCCGTTTTGCTGGATGCCCGCCCTTCCGTCTGGCTGGTGCAGGGATTCCATCCTTAATTAATTCAACTAATTCGCCAGTGGTTTCAATCTCTTTGCCTTCTCTTGCAGCTTCGATTTTGCGAGCAATTTGCTTAGAGAATTTCTCTTCTCCATATCTGTAGAAAATTCTCACCAAATCTTCAAACGCCCATTCATTGACAACCGTTTTGGCTGTCAATGAAGCCGACTGATCCATTCTCATGTCCAGCGGAGCATCATTATGGTAGCTGAACCCTCGCTCCGGAGTATCAAGCTGCGGGGATGACACGCCTAGATCGTACAAGATTCCGTCCACTTCATGAACATCTAACAGAGCTAGTTCCTCTTTTAAAAAACGGAAATTTGCTTTAATGAACGTAACCTGCCCTGCATAAGGCTCTAATTTCTTACGGGCATTATCAATGGCTGTCTGATCCTGATCAAAGCAAAATAATCGCCCTTTTTCAGACAGCTTGGACAAAAGATATTCACTGTGTCCGGCGCCTCCAAGTGTACAGTCCACGTACACTCCATCAGGTTTTACAGCCAGACCATCCACCGTTTCTTTTAACAGTACAGTCGTGTGATCGAACATTTCGGGGTCACCTCAATATTTCTTTGCGTTTATAAATCAAAATCAATCAGATTCTCTGCAATTTCTGCAAAAGAGTCTTCCTGCTCATCCAAATAATTTTCCCAAATGGATTTCCCCCAAATTTCAATCCTGCTTGACACTCCAAGAATCATACATTCTTTTTCGATTTTCGCGTAATCAAGTAAGTTTTTAGGAAGGTTTATACGGCCCTGCTTATCAATTTCACACTCTACAGCTCCAGAAAAGAAAAACCTCGCAAATGCACGGGCATCCTTTTTTGTTACAGGAAGGGAACGAACTTTTTCTTCAAGGCGGCGCCATTCATTCATAGGATAGCCGAAAAGACATTGATCAAGTCCTCGGGTAATGACAAAGACGTCTTCCACATATTCACGGTATTTAGCAGGAACAATAATTCTGCCTTTGGTATCAATATTATGTTGATATTCTCCCATGAACATGCGTCTTTCCCACCTCTCCACCTAAATGTACCACAGTCCCCCACTTCGTACCACTTCTTTCTTTACATTCTAACACAACTGTAATCTGGGAAATAGAAAAGGATAAAATTTTTAATTTAAAAATTTTTGAATTATAAGAATATTTTCCTTTTGTCTTGAAAAATTCTATGTTTCTTTGTGTAATTGAGAAAAATACAATAAAAAAGAGACCGGGACAAAGTGTCTCAGTCTCTTTCAACGGTTCTCTGAACTTCAGGCGTACGATTTCCGCAGGAACGGGGGCTTGAGCCTTTTCAGAATTTTTTCCTGTAAAGTCTCAAGCATCCGTCATCTTCTGCTGGAGTCGCCACCTTCTGCGAAGCTCACCTCTTACTAATAATAATTACTGTTTCTTTTTTTAACTTTATTGATTTTTGTCCCAGCCTCTTTAACCGGTTCGATTCGTTTTTATGCGGACTTTTCATCCCGCAAATTCTAAAGCAGCTGTCATCCACTGGTTGAGCCGCCAACTCAAGATCCGTTTTTCTCTTACTGTTGACGAATACTTCCTCATTTTAAAACTTTTATAAGTTTAAAAATGATTATACATATACGACCTTATGGTTATGATCAAATTGAAAATCGAGCTGGACTAATTCAGAAACAAACTCGATGCCATATTTGTTCATAAAATAAAAGACATTCCAAATGCGCTCCTGTGGACCATCATCAGGTCTGAGTCTGCTTTCAACCTGATCATATTTTAAAAGCTCCACCTGATGTTTAAAGGCTATATAGTCATTTGCTTTCCGCTTAAGATACGTTAATTGCTTTTCATGAATAGCCAGGTTCTTTTCAACGATGTCAGGCAGTCCTGGGTGCAGATCCTGTGCTTTTTGTTTCATTTTGCGATATTGATCCAGAATCATGTTTTGTGTTTCTTCTATATACTTTTCGATTGTTTCATCTTTTACTTCAGCCCAAAACTGCTGTTTTTCTTTTTTTATTCCGCTTGATAAAACTTTATCGATGGAGAGATTTAATTCAGAGAGTTTTTGCTGAATATCTCTTTCCACAATGGTCATGTTCAATCTTGGCATGATTGGAGGAATTGTCATATCAAGCTTTTCAAAAGCACTTTTTAATTCAGCCCAATAAGCAATTTCTCCAGGACCCGCTATGAAAGAAAGGGAAGGAAACAGCCATTCCTGCATAAGAGGACGGGTCACTACGTTATTACTGAATAAGTGAGGAGATTTCTTTATAAGCTCTTCCAGTTCATCATGAGTAAACTTGTTTCCTCCGTTTTTGTCCTGATATCCTTCAGATGTCTTAACGAGTAAAATGCGTTCTCCATTCACATTTACAAACAGATTAACAGCATTGTTTGCAATATCAATTAAGGGATGATACCCATTTTCTTTCAACATCTCCTGCTGCTTTAAAACCGATGTCGTTATGGAATCGCTATGCTCAAAAAGCTTTTGAAAAAACGGCTGTTCAATATTTCTGAGCCCTTTATCAGCTGAATCAATAACTAACAATCCTTCTTCTTTAAAAAGCGACATAATAATAAACGCAAACAGCGACGTCATAGAGTCCGATGTTTCAATAGCCTCATCCAGCAATTCCATTAAATCAGCTGTATGGGAAGTTTCACCGAACTCTCTAAGAATAGATCTAACCCATTTTTTCATAGACGTTTTCTCAAATGGCGTATCTGAAGCCATCCTTTTATCCAGTACACGCTCTGAGTAGCCTTTTTTGTCCAGCTTCCCGTCTCTTTCCACGTAAACATGATTTATTTCCATAAAATCATGGTCTTCTCCGGCTATCCAAAAAACCGGTATTACAGGGACATTCAGTTCTTGAGACTGCACTTTTGCTAAATGGATGGTGGAAATCACCTTATGTATGGAATAAAGCGGTCCAGTTAATAAACCCGCCTGCTGACCGCCTATAACGACAACACCTTCTGACCGCAAATCAGCAAGTGATTGTTCGACTGCCTCGCTCGATGGGAATGGTTTCATATACGCTTCTATACAATCAGCAAGCTCTGCCCGCATAAAGGAGCGTTCCTGCAATTCTTTTAACCGCTTAGCATAGGCTTCCTGGCCATCGTACGTGTAGTGAAAATTTGAGAGGACGTTCTCATCCTTTTTCAGATAACGAGAGGCGAACGGCTGGATAGCCGGAAGTGATATATTTTTAAATAGCATAGCTTAAAACCCCTTTTTTCGGACATTCTTCTTAAAGAGTATAGCACTTGGGGTCTTAAATACGAAAGAAGATGCTTCAGGAAAATCAACCTGGGTAAGCTGATAAAATTTATAAGGAAATGAAAAAACGCCAATGTGTTTACCAAGCTCTGAAATCATACTATTCTTGTTAACTATTTGACCTGAATACACTGTACACTAATCCAAAAACGATCAGGATTCCGTAAACCAGTGTAAAAAGAGCAAAATTCATTCTCCAAAAACCACGATAGATTTTCTGCCAATCAAAATCATCATTATTCTTCCAAATATAAAAAGCTAAATAAATGCCAATTAAAGCCATAAGAATCAAAATCAGCCACAAGAAAGACTGTTTCCAGATGGCAAGCATTAAAAAGTAGACTGAACCTATAACAAATGGTGTTGCACAGTAGACAGCTAGATTCACTGCGTACTTATGATTACCAGTGAGCCATTTTGCAAACGAAAAAAGCAGGAGATAAACTAAAAAGGGCATAATAATAAATATTGAGAGTACAAACGCAATCGCGTTGGTCAATTCCTGATCCCCTTTCTATATTCAATCGCAAGTATACTTTCATAAACAAAGGCTGTCACCGGCAGACTGCACCCCTCCGCTCTTCCTTTTTGAAGGCCAAATCCAATAATCGCATCCACTTCAGTAGGTCTGTTTAATCTTAGATCCGTTCTCATAGAAGAGCTGTTCTCGGCTGTCTTTTTGCAAAGTGATTCAATTTCGGCAAAAGAAGGGGGATCCGTCAGATCAGAAAAAACCATCAGCACTTCATGATAAAGAGCATGCAGGAGCTTGTGCAGGTGCGGGTTGCTGATTAACTCCCCATTTTTCACATCAAACAAAGCAGTTAGTGAGTTGATGACTATATTTTTCATTACTTTTTCTGCCAGTAAAGGGTAATAGTCCAAATAAAATTGAGTCGGGAATGTATGATCTTTACCACTCATAAGAGAAGAAAGAACATCTGTATGACCCTTCACCGGTGCAAGTCTCCAATTCCCTATTCCATTGTGACGAACTTCTCTTTCTGATATTTTTTCTGCTCCATGTTCAACCGTACTAACAAAAATATGGTGCTGCGGAAGATTTTCAATCAATTTCAAGTGCGACATCCCATTTTGGGTAAAAATAATAGGTACAGAAGCAGGGAGAGAGGATAAAAATGGAACTAACGCCTCTAAGTGATATTGTTTAACCGTTACAATATAACAATCATGATCTTTTTTGTGCTTCAATAAGTGACTTGAAGATACCTTCACTACATCTGTGTTCGTTCCGTTGTACAGTTTAATTCCATGAGAGGAAAGCTCATCACTTTGATTTTGTTGACGAGTAATAATATGTATGTCATGACCAAGTTTAGTTAGTTTTGCTGCAAACAGCAGACCGATTGAACCTGCTCCGATGATTGTGATTTTCATAGACTCACCTTCTTTAGTACCAGTTTAGCAAATTTTAATGTGTGTATGTATATTCGTAAGATTGTTTAGATCCTGATAATTATTTATTTTTTGCCGGCTGCTCTTTCATATGAGATGCAGTGTCTTACAGCCATGCGATCCATTTAAAAAAGAACTTTACACCTCTGACGAATAATTCGACAGGAGGGTGTAAAGTTCCTTGCTGTTTTAAGGTAATTAAACAGGATTAACTGATCTTTTTTTAGGTGCAGGTGCAATTCTTTTGGTCGAGAAATAGTCAAAACGTGTGATTAATTCGTTTCTTAGCTGATCCGGCTCTACAATGTCATCAATAATCAGCTCTGAGGCCAGTTTGTAAACATCAATTTCTTCTTTGTATTCCTGATGCTTTTGCTGAACATAGGCAATGCGCTCTTTAGGATCTTCAATTGCCTGGATTTTATTTGAGTAGACCGCATTTACTGCTGCTTCAGGTCCCATCACGGCAATTTGAGCTGTAGGAAGAGCTAAGCAGCAGTCCGGTTCAAACGCAGGCCCGGACATGGCATATAGGCCTGCACCGTATGCTTTTCTGACCACAACCGAGATTTTAGGCACAGTAGCAGAACTCATCGCTGCAATCAGCTTAGCTCCATGCCTGATAATCCCTGCTCTTTCTACTTTAGTTCCAATCATAAACCCTGGAACATCTGCTAAAAAGAGCAGGGGAATATTGAACGCATCACATAATTGAATAAATTTAGCTCCTTTGTCAGCTGAATCCACGAAAAGAACGCCGCCTTTTACCTTTGGCTGGTTTGCCACAATTCCCACAGACTTTCCGTCCAACCTGGCAAAGCCTGTTATCAATTCAGGTGCAAATAACCCTTTAATTTCAAAGAAGCTTTTTCCATCTGCAAGAGATTCTATCGCATCGTACATATTGAATGGAGCATTTTGATTTTGCGGGATCAGCTCTGACAATTTTTTATCTGAAGCTGGTTTGCTATTCTCCCACACTGGTACAGCAGAGCTGAAATTGGATGGAATGTAGCTTAAATAGTCCTGAGCCTGTTTTATTGCCTCTTCTTCATTTGCCGCTAAAATATCTCCGCAGCCGCTGACGGAACAATGCATTCGTGCGCCGCCCATTTCTTCAAGGGACACTTTTTCTCCAATCACTTTTTCAGCCATTCTTGGAGATCCGAGATACATCGAGGCGTTCCCTTCTACCATGATGACAACATCACAAAAAGCAGGTATGTATGCACCGCCTGCTGCGGATGGGCCAAACAGCAGACAAACCTGTGGAATTGAGCCGGATAACCGGACCTGGTTATGAAAAATTCTGCCGGCTCCTCTGCGATTTGGGAACATATCAAGCTGGTCTGTAATTCTTGCTCCAGCCGAATCCACTAGATAAAGCAAAGGAATCATCAGTTTTTCAGCGGTTTCCTGAATGCGGATGATTTTCTCAACCGTTCTTGCGCCCCACGAACCCGCTTTTACAGTCGAATCATTCGCCATAAAGCAAACTGGTCTTCCGCTTATTTTCCCTGTTCCGGTCACAACGCCGTCTGCAGGTAAATCGCCTGCTGTCTGGTTAGCAAATAGCCCATCCTCCTGAAGAGAGCCCTCATCTAAGAGCAATTCCAGACGCTTTCTTACAAAAAGCTTTCCGGCTGCCGCCTGTTTTTCATGATATTTTTCATGGCCGCCTTTTTTTATAGCACGGGTAACCTCTTCAAATCTGCTTTGATTTTCTGTTTGTTTGTTCATGACGATTTCCCCCTTTTACAAACTAAGCTAATACGGCTAAGATATCCCCTTCGTTGACGAAATCTCCTACAGCTACCTTTATTTCTTTCAAGGTCCCGTCATGCTCCGAATCCACAGGAATCTCCATTTTCATTGATTCAAGGACCAGAACGGTTTGTCCTTTTGATACTGTATCTCCTTCTCCCGCTATTACCTGAAATACAGTTCCTGCCATTGATGAATAAATCTCTTTCATATTAATTCTCTCCTTTTTTTAGCTGTTCTAGTGTCTGAGTATGATAATTTCCCCGTTTAAATGCCTCAGATTTGAGCACATGCTGAAACAGCGGGATATTTGTTTTAACTCCTTCAATTTGAATCTCAGTTAATGCATGTTCAGCCTTCATTAAACAGGCTTCTCTTGTCTGATCGCTAAAAATAATTTTCGCAATCATAGGGTCATAATAGGGTGTAATTTTATTCCCCTGTTCGTATCCTAAATCGATTCTAACTCCTTCTCCTTCAGGAAAGATTGCTGTTTTCATTTCTCCTGGTGAAGGATAAAATGTTACCGGATCCTCTGCGTACACTCTGAATTCAACTGCGTGGCCAATTTCCTGAATCTGATGCTGATCCGATACCGGTACAGGAATATTTTGCGCAGTAAGAATTTGCCATTCTACCAAATCAATCCCCGTAATCATTTCTGTGACCGGATGCTCTACCTGCAGCCTGGTATTCATCTCGAGAAAATACGCGTTTTCATTTTCATCAACAATCATTTCAATCGTACCTGCATTCCTGTAGTTAACGGCTTTTGCCGCCTGAATCGCCACTTTAAAAATATGCGCTCTGGCATCGTCTGACAGATTAGGAGAGGGTGATTCTTCAATAATTTTCTGGTTTCTTCTCTGAATCGAACAGTTTCTTTCAAATAAATGATAAATTTCCCCACTAGCACTCCCAAAAATTTGTACTTCGATATGCCTGGCGTTTGGTATGTATTTTTCAATAAAGAGATCACCTGAGCCAAAGTAGGATTCAGAGCGCTTTTTTGTGCTTTCAAAGTGCTGAGTGAGCGCTTGCTCATCTTTGCAGTGAACCATTCCAACCCCGCCGCCTCCGTTGCTTGCTTTCAGCATCACAGGAAATCCTGCTTTTTTGGCGAATGTCAGTGCAGATTCAAGATCAGCAGATTTGCTTTCCTGACCTGGAACCACCGGTACTCCCGCTTCAATCATTGTGTTTCTGGCTTTGATCTTATCTCCCATGCTCGCAATGACAGCAGAATCTGGTCCAATAAACCTGATGCCTGCATCCTCTGTCATTTTAGCAAATTTAGCATTTTCAGATAATAGACCATAGCCGGGATGGATGGCATCAGCTCCTTCTTTTATCGCAATATCCAAAATCTCCTGTGCTTTTAAATAGGATTGAGCAACAGGAGGCGGACCGATTAAAAAAGCAGAATCTGCTTGCTTAACATACGGCAGATTGGAATCTGCTTCTGAATACACTGCAATGGTTTCAATGTTCATTTTTTTACACGTGCGAATAATGCGCAAGGCAATTTCTCCGCGATTTGCAATCAATATTTTTTTCACCATTGTCTGCCCCTCTCTATTAGACATAGAACCTTTCACTCTTCTATTACAGCAAGTTCTTCTCTTATTGTAAACGCTTTCTATTCAAATGTGCAGAATTTTTTGTTTGATTGTTATATAATAAAGAAAAATATTGTTAAAAGTAATTATTTTTTATGATTATTTTTTAGCATAATGCTTTTAAGGGGTGTGAGGACATGGGATTTAAAGTTGAACATTTGCGCATTAATTACAAAACGCTGGAAGAATTTAATAAATTCAGGGAAGTCGGATTGCAGGAACTCTCCATGAAAGAAGAGCTTGAATCTAATATGGTGGAAAATGACAGCGATTCCCCTTTTTACGGGATTTATTTGGGCAATAAGCTGATTGCCAGAATGAACTTATTCAGGAGAGACGCGAGATTTGATTTTTATTTTGAACCTGCTCAGGACTACTTGGAGCTTTGGAAGCTGGAAGTACTGCCAGATTACCAGAAAAAAGGATACGGAGCTCAAATGGTTGAATTCGCCAAGAGCTTTGGTCTGCCGATAAAAACAAACCCCAGAGTTCAATCGCATGATTTCTGGAAGAAGATGGGCTTTGAAGAAGTCACCTATGACATGGAGCGTGATCGCGGTGAAAATCCCCTTGTTTGGTATCCGGAAGGGGTTACAGAACAGAAGCACTAATTAATTTGTAAAATGAAGAAGCGGAAGCGTTTCATACTGCATAAAAACCCGAAAAAGCCTTTACCTGGCCTTTCCGGGTTTTTATTTGTTTTTCTTTCTTATTATAAATCCGCAGCCTCGCTTTGTTCTGCTCTTACCGGGCTCCGATTCATTCTGAAGAGGTTTCCATTTGGCTCCATTTTAAATACCGGTGCTTCATATGCTTCTTCTTTTCCCTCTTCAACACCAAGTTTTCTTGCTTTTTCTATTAGATACAGCAGCGCCCTGTAGTCCTCTTCAAGTCCCTGAATCTTGATTTCTAGCTTCTCTTTTTCTTTGTTCACATGCTCTAGTGTTTGTTCTGCTTTAACGTATTTTTCTTTCCAGTCTATAGAATGATCGTGGGAAGAAATCCGCTCGATCCAGTTTGAAAGCTGCGTGGTCATTTCTTCTGCTGACCAATTCCTGGATGTTTTTACCGATGCCGCTGGAGTGACTGGAGATGAAGCTTTACGGCTAGCATATCTTTCTTTTTTAGCTTGATCAATTTGCTGCTGGCATTCTTTGCGTATACAAGAGTTCCATCTGAATCCGCAGGCTGCTGGAGTTCGATTCACTTTTTGGGCAATCTCTTCAAAGGCTCTTAATTGAGTGCTGCCATTGCGGATATGTGACAATACCGCATCCTCCAGCCATTTGTCTTCTTCTGCTGTCCAGCCATCTTGTCTAAGTTTTGTCATCTCTTTAACCCCCTAGTAATATTGAATCTACTTTTAGTCTATGCAAGAACAATAGGAAATAGACACAAAAAAAACACGAAATTTTAAGATTTCGTGTTTTTACGAGTGGGAGAGTTTAAGAATCTTTCGACTGCTTCATGGTGAGCCTCTTTTTCCCACAGCAGAGAGCATTCTTCAATTTCCATTTTCATCCTCTCTTGCAAGTCTCCTCTTTTCCATTTTTCAATCAGCATTTTCTTGTATGCTGAAAGAACATGCACATTTTTTAACAGGATTGGCTGCAGCTGCCCGATCGCTGCTTCAAGTGTTTTTTCCTGAACGATATAGTCTATAAATCGTTTATTCATTAATTCCTCTGCACTGTATAATCCTGCAGTTGTCAGAATTTGCAATGCATGGCTGGCCTGTAAGCGTTCATAAAGGAGAGTTCCCCCTCCCCAGCCGGTTGTAATGGCCAAATTTGCTTGAACAAACCCCATCTTAACCCCCGGATAGGCAATGCGAAAATCACAGGCTGCAGCAATCTCGCAGCCCCCGCCTATAGCTGTGCCATTTATTAATGCGACTGTTATTTTTGAAAGAGTCGATAAATCATATACTATTTCTCCCATTTCAGATAGCATACCATGTGCTTCCTTTGAAGTTTTTAATGAGTGAAATGCCTGAACATCTCCCCCTGAACAAAATGCATCATGACCGCTTCCGGTGACTACAAACGCCTTAATTTCGTCATCCTCAGCGGCTTGTCCAATTGCCTTCTTCAATCCACTCATCACTTCATAATTAATTGCGTTTTTTTTCTCAGGACGATGAATTGTAAAAAATAGTACAGCATCCTTTTTTTCAATTTTATAAACCAAGTCCCGCTCCCCCTTTTTACATGTTCTGTGTTATTGTACCATGCAGCACCTAAGGATATAATCGTGCAAAAGGGGGAAATTTGAATTGCATTTTGTTCGTTT
The DNA here is from genome assembly GCF_050107735.1 of Jeotgalibacillus proteolyticus. Taxonomy (GTDB): domain Bacteria; phylum Bacillota; class Bacilli; order Bacillales; family Jeotgalibacillaceae; genus Jeotgalibacillus; species Jeotgalibacillus proteolyticus_A. The sequence goes on along the minus strand of NZ_JBNILO010000002.1, from coordinate 128,968 downwards.
ATTCCCTGTCAGATGCCATCAAAAGCAAAAAACCTGTACAAGAGCCATGGCCTCTCATACAGGTTTCTTACACGAACTGCTTGCAGTTCAATTATTTGTTTACGATTTCCTTGCCCTTATATTGTCCGCACGCTTTACACACGCGGTGAGAAAGCTTCATTTCTCCGCAGTTAGAGCATTCTACCATACCTGGCACTGACAATTTGAAATGCGTACGACGCTTTCTCTTTGCAGTTTTCGATGTTCTTCTAAATGGTACCGCCATGTTTCCCACCTCCTTATAGAGAGTGATTGTAAAATGAACGATCTGAGAAGGTTCATGTTTTACGTATTTTTGTTTTCGTCGAAAAATTTCGCAAGATCAGCTAAACGTGGATCCTTTTTAGGCTGCTCATTTTGTTCCTTTTCTCTTTCTTCTTCAAGTTCTTCTTCAGAGACAACTTCCCAGCCTTTGCCGTTCAGCATGCCTTCATCTTCCATTGCTTTGTCGCTGAACACCTGCAATGGAACCTGAAGAATAAGAATTTCCTCAATTACAGATTCAAGATTCACTACTTCACCGTCAAGAAAATGTACTTCTTCATGAAGCCCGTCTTCTTCCATATGGGAAGAATTGAGCAGGAAGGTTTCTGTTGTATCAACAGAAACAGGATAAGGAACATCAACAAGCGTTCTCGCACAAGGAAGCGTTAAAATTGCTTCGATGTGTAAATGAAACGTAATTTTAGAAGAGCTAATATCTGCCCGCCCTGTCACATGAACAGGACTTACATCCCTTATCTCAGAATCGCGTTTAGGCAATTCTATTAATTCTATCGTCTCGTCTATTGGGAACGCTTCGTTACGAAATTTTTGTAATTGAATGATTGACCATTTCATATGTCATCACCTCAAGGCACAAAGTTGATTATATTCCCTTGTATAGGGAATGTCAAGATTTTTTCTTTACAACATGTCATAATTAATTATATAGCTTAAAACCTGATTTTATTAAGGTTCATTCACCATGCAGAAAACATTTCTTAATTAAAGCGACCCGCTGCAAAGAGTAATTAATGATAAAGAACGATGCTTCCACCCATCGGCCTCAAATGCTATTATAACCTAAATGAAACCTGCTATAAAGGATAAATTCCTGCAAGGTATGAACAGGGGGATTAAAATGAAAGCTACAGGAATTGTCGTTGAATACAATCCATTCCATAACGGACATTTGCTGCATGCAGCAGAATCACGAAGATCAACAGGGAGCGACGTACTAATTGCGGTAATGAGCGGTCCTTTTCTGCAAAGAGGCGAACCGGCTCTCGCATCAAAATGGTCAAGAACCAGAATGGCGCTCGCATCAGGTGTGGACATAGTAATTGAGCTCCCTTTTCCATTTGCCGTTCAGCATGCTACACACTTTGCTGCAGGAGCTGTGCAGCTCTTGAATTCCATGGGTTGTTCCTCCCTTTGTTTTGGAAGCGAAGACGGGTCTGTGAAAGCCTTTGAAGACACGATTAACTGGAGAAGGGACAACCAGGAAGTACTCGACCGTCAGATCAAGTACTATAGCAAAAAAGGCTGGAGCTACCCTTCAGCTGTTGCGCAAAGCTATGAAGAGTTAAATACCAGCCAAATAGACCGGCTGGATTTATCAAAACCAAATAATATGCTTGGTCTTCAATACATGGAAGCGATTGAGCGATATGCTCCAGCGATCCGTCCTTATACCATCAAACGTCAATCGTCTGATTATCATGACCCCATGCTCCATGAAAATAAAATTTCGAGTGCAACAAGCATCCGCAAAACCATCTCAGAGTCGTCACTTTCTCCTATACAAGATCATGTGCCGATCCCGACCTATAAGGAGTTGTCTGCCTATTATGAGCAAAATGGACAATTCCATTCGTGGTCGCATTACTGGCCCGTCCTGCAGCACTTGATTTTAACGAAATCACCTCAGGAACTGGGCAGTTATTATGAAATGGAAGAAGGTATTCAGTATAGATTGGTGGAAGCGGCAAAAAGCTGCCAGTCTTTCCATTCTTTTATGGAAGCGGTAAAAACGAAGCGGTACACCTGGACACGAATACAAAGAATTTTGACTCACCTTTTAAACGGCTCAAAGAAAGAGGAGATTTACACTCATCTTACCCCTGCCTATCTCCGGCTGCTTGGTATGAATGACACGGGAAGAAAATACTTGCAGCAGCATAAAAAACTATTTTCTTTGCCGTTAATAAGCAGGATCGGAAAAGAAAATGAACAGCTGCTGAGGCTCGATATCAGGGCCGGTTTAGTTTATGCCATGGGAATTCAAAACAGAGAAGCACGGCAGCAATTAATGGACAGTGATTTTACACAGCCGCCTATTATGTTCAGTTAATCTTTTTATTTTTTTCAAACGATTACTGCTCATTAAAGCAGTTAAAAAAAGGAGGCTGGGACAAGTGTCTCAGCCTCTTTGACCGGTTCGCTGCGCTTCATGCGGACGCTTTCTGCAGGGAGTCGCCACCTTCCGCTCCGCTCACCTCTAACTTCACAGAAGATACTTAATCATTTTCTACAATTTTTAATTTATACCCCAGCCTCTATTTGACCCTTTTCGGCGCTTAAGCAGAAAGGTTTTCACTCACCTCATAATGATAGCGGCTGACTCATTAATAAAAATTTTTCGTAATTCCCAAATTTCTCTTTTTGATTACGACTTCACTTCCAGCTCTTCAAGGAAATTAAGAGCATCCTCAAAGGTTTTTACCGGGATAATTTCCATTGACGTTTCAATCTCTTTTGCGGTTTTTGCCGCTGCTTCATAATTGGTAAGGATATCAGGGTTTTCTTCCTTAATTTCATCAGGGATTTCATCATCCGGCGCCAGGAAGTATTCCATTCCCTGTTTATCAGCGGCTACTACTTTTTGATCTATGCCGCCAATTCTCCCCACTACGCCTTCACTTGAAATGGTACCTGTGCCTGCAATGCTGTAGCCTTTGGTCAGGTCCTCTTCAATCAATTGGTCATATATTTCAAGTGAATACATCAGCCCTGCCGAAGGTCCGCCAATATCTTCAGAATTAATATGAACATCAGGATCTGTTTCAATTTTCCGGTCATCCACTAAAGAAATTCCAAGCCCAACCTGTTCCGGTGTTTCAGGAAATGCTTTCAGCGGGAGGGTTTCTTCTATTATCTGTCCGTTCCGATCCACTCTGATCGAAACTTCCTCTCCCTCCTTTTTATCTTTTACGTAGTCAATGAACTCTTCAGATGATTCAAACGCATTCCCGTCAATCATCGTTATTCTGTCTCCTGCACGAAGTACCTCTTCAGCTGGCATAGCAGGAAATACATTTAATATATAAATGCCTCGGTAGGTAAATGAATAGTCTGCCTCTGCTTCCTTAAACGCCACTTCAATGGCCTGAACAGCAGAACTGTCCATAAGATGCAGCTGTCTTACTGAATATTCTTCATCACTTTCATGAGGATTTCTGATTTGATCTACAGGATATACAACCTGGTATTCATCGAATTTTGCCCATAGATAAGCAAATATATTCGCCTGAACCTGGGACACCGTCATAAGAGAAAAATCCCCCTGGCTGCTTGTCCCTTCTTCCACTTCTACAATATCATCAAGTGCAAAGGCGCTGCCTGGTTTTTGAATATAATAAGGAAGTGTATAAAAGCTCGCAGCTGCAAAAACCAGAACCATTACAGTCAGGATCCAAAGCCATACTTTATTTTTCATTTAACATTTGACGCTCCTTCCAATAATCAATTGCCTGATGTATAGCAGGCAATGCTTTTCTTGCTTCCTCTTCGCCAAGGAGGATAATATCAGCAGCCTGTTGAAACGTTTTGCCTCCAAACTGCTCTACTTTGGGACTCATTAAAACGTCTGCTGTTGACAGCTTATATCGTAGCACTTCAGATTGTAAAATATCTATACTTTGCATGATAACATCATAAATTGTACTTATTTCAGCATTTCTTTTGACTTGAGAAACATCTACCCCAATCACAACGTCAGCGCCCATGTCCCTGACGACACTTGATGGAACCCGGTCAATTACTCCTCCGTCTACCAGCAGCCTTCCATCTACTTTCTCAGGTACAAAGATGCCTGGTACTGAGATGCTCGACCTTACAGCCACATCAACTGGACCCTTAGTAAAAACAACCCTCTCTGCTTTTACAATATCTGTTGCTACTATTGAAAGAGGAATGTCCAAATCTTCAATATGTTTTTGGTGGGTGAACAGCTTAATAAATTGTTTTACTTTCTCTCCCGAAATAAAACCCATCCTTGGAATAGTCAAATCCACAAAGAACTTGCTTCTAAATGTGTGAGCAAGCCGGTATAGATCTTCGAGTTCATGGCCTGCGCAATACATTGCCCCTACCAGGGAGCCCATTGAGCTTCCTGCAACCATATGAACAGGGATGTTCTCATCTCGAAGCACTTTCAATACACCAAGATGTGCAAATCCCCTTGCGCCTCCTGAGCCCAGTGCAAGGCCGATTTTCGGTTCCATTTCTTCCCCTCCCAGTTGAACGTTCTAATATGATGGCAAAAACATATTTTATAAAAAAAGCAAAGTATCCATTTTAATTTTGACATTACTTGTTAAGGAACTGCTTTAAAGAGAGGACCTACCCTATGACGCAGCGTCTGTACCCTCATTTGTTTTCAGCAGGAGTCTTTTTTTGCTTGCTTGGTCTTATTGTACACCCTCAGGCGTCACTTGATGCTTCCATTAAAGGATTGGAAATATGGTGGACCATTATTTTTCCTTCTTTACTGCCATTTTTTATAGTAGCTGAACTTCTCCCTCAATCCAATTGGATGTCATGGATTGGCAAACTGGTTCAGCCAGTCATGAAACCGCTCTTTAATGTTTCGGGGAAAGGTGCCATGGTGCTTCTTTTAGGGTTTACGTCAGGTTTTCCCGTAGGCGCTAAACTATCTGTAAAATTATACAATCAGGGTGCCCTTAGTTTATCGGATGCTCAGCGCCTTGTCTGCTTTACAAATGGAGCGAGTCCAATCTTTATTCTTGGCGCAGTGTCTGCCGGTTTATTACATACTCCTCAAGCAGGACTTTTACTATTGATTGCTCATTACGCAGGCAACATCGTAATCGGCATTTTTGCAGGAAGAATGATTAAAGAAAAAAAGAATAAAAATGACATTGTGCTTCCTGTAATAAAAAGCGCTCCTTTATCCTTCGGTACTGCTCTTCAAAACGCTGTGGCCACATCTGTCCAACAGCTGATGGTAATAGGTGGTTTAATTATACTATTTTCAGTAATCAGTACGTTAGTATTAAAATTCAACTTCATGGTCATGCCAGAAATCATTTTGAAGGAACTCAGTTTAACTGCAGGAATTTCATCAGACTGGGTTAACGGATTTTTATTGGGGATTCTTGAAATTTCAAATGGCGCAGCAACTGTCGCTGAGGATGAGAAAAATATCCTGATTAGCTGTTTGGCAGTACTGGCAATTATTTCGTTTGGGGGTTTTTGCATCCATGCACAAATTATCGCCTGCATTCATCAGTCACCGATAAGCTACAAACCATTTTTTCTTGCGAGAATTGTACATCTTTTTATATCTCCGGTCATTTTTATGCTTTTGGTCATCGGGATGAACCGCTCCGCTGCTTGGCTTCCATCCTTCAGTGAAAAGGTATCCACCTTTCAAAGATACCAGGCTTCAGAGGTACTTGACTGGTTTATGGAATTTGGACCTGTTCTCTGTATAGCAAGCATACTCGTTGCTTTTTTTATCATCCTGAGTCAGTTTTATGCTGCCCATAAACGAATATGAGGCCTGCAGTCATATTCTCTTTGAGAGACAAAGGAATTAGTAATTTACATGTGAATATGATTGATGTTATCAACAGAATTTAATATTAAAAGAACCTGGAACAAAAATAGAGGATGGGACTATTTGTCTCACCCTCTTTTTATAGTTTAACTGTATTTTTGCTGTAAAGCTTTCTCAACCTGAGGAGGCACTAATTCCGAAATGTCCCCTCCGTACTTTGCCACTTCTTTAACTATGCTGGAACTCAAAAAAGAATATTGATTATTTGTCATGATAAAAAACGTTTCAAGCTCCTCGTGAAGTACACGGTTCATCGAGGTGATCTGCATTTCATATTCAAAGTCAGAGACCGCTCTCAAGCCTCTGATGATGACGTTTGCTTCAACTTCTCTTGCGTAATTCACTAATAGTCCCTGGTAGGAATCAACCTTTATATTAGGTATATGCGCTGTGACTTCTTTAATTAATTGTATTCTTTCTTCTACTGAAAAGGCGGGTTTTTTTGATGAATTATTCAAGACGACAATCCTTAATTCGTCAAAAACCTTTGCACCTCGTGAAATAATATCCAGATGTCCGTAAGTTATCGGATCAAAACTGCCCGGGCAAACTGCTCTGCTTTTCATCCCGTTACTCCTCCTCATCGTTAAACCCTTGTGTCCTGTAAATGGTTACTGCTGTGACGCCGTAAACTTCCTTGCGGCTGCAAACCAATGTTCCAACCGATTCCGGGAGTTCCACTTCAGAACCGTGTTCACACATAATGATCCCATTCTGCTTTAACAGATTATTTTCTTCTATTTTCTCCAATAGACTCACGAGCTTCTGCAGCCGGTACGGAGGGTCTAAAAAAATGCAGCTGAATTGAAGCTCTCGTTTAGAAACCGCTTTCAGCGCTCTTTCTGCCTCGTTTCTGAAAACCTCTGACTGCTCTGTATAACCCAATCGCTCTATATTATATTTAATCGTATGTATTGCGTCCCGGTCACGATCGATAAACACCACTTTTTCAAGCCCTCTGCTCAGCCCTTCTAAGCCAAGGCTTCCGCTTCCTGCAAAAAGGTCCAGTCCCAAGCCGCCATCAAAGTAGGGGCCGATCATATTAAAGATCGATTCCTTCACTTTATCTGTCGTTGGTCTGGTATTTAAACCTGGCACGGCTTTTAGTTGAATACCTTTTTTTTCACCAGAAATAATTCTCATCTCATCACCACTCAGTCATTATGTCGAACATAATGCTACCATATTTTAAACGGCAAAGCTATTGCGTATTTAAAGAACAGATGTTAAAAAACGATTGCAATGTTAAAATAAAAAAGGTTCGAAAGGATGTGAAAAGATGATTCAACGATTTATCGAATTAGGAGAAGGCTATTCGGATTTATACGAGTTCCTGGAAATTGTTAAAGCAAACACACACCGGATAGAAAGAATTCTTGCTCTTCATACAAATAAAAAGGGAAGATCTGTGACTTCAATAGTTGCTGTTATGAAAAAAACTGACCCTGGCAGCTTCCAGGCAATGTACATTTGCCGGGAAGGGATTCCTAATCCCCATCATACCCCTAATAAACGGTTTGATCTGGTTCGATCAGCAGCTGCTGAGGCCGGGCTGTCTTTGATCGAGATGGAAGTTCAACCATCAGACAGATTCGCAGAGAAAGAACTGTTTTTTCAGTACTTAATCGGAATCTTACGCATGAATCGCTATATCAGTCCACTGTCATAGTCAGTTTATTTTGATCTCAAATGTAAAAAAAATGAGCCTGAGACAAAAGTGTCTCAAACTCTACGACCGGTTCACTTCGCTTCAGACGGACGCTTTCCGCAGGGACGGGGGCTTGAGCCCCTCAGGCTTTGCCTTGCGGGGTCTCAAGCACCGTCATGTCCTGCAGGAGTCGCCACCTTCCGCTCCGCTCAGCTCATACTATTCATAAAAAAGTCCTCAGTTTTTTAACTTTTTTGAGTTTTGTTCCAGCCTCACTAAACCTGTTCAATGCTTTTTACAGTGGCGGGTGCAAAATCCTTCACCTGCTGCAGTGTCCACCATATCTTCAACAAAACTTGCGGTCAGGAACATTAAAGACCCATTTTATAATCATACTCCTTGGCCTTGTCCGGCTTTGCATTTTCATATTCGGTTTTAACAAATGGGCGCTGAGAAACCTCCACTTTTTTTACATACGAATAATTAGACAATTTATCCTCAAGCTTTTCAACTTCATTCTGATTACAGTATAATAGTACATATTTCATCTTTCTGGAAACATAATGAACGTTTCCAAATCTTCTTAATGTCTTCGCATGCTTTAAGCTGTGAAGCCATACGATCAGTCCTTGTCGATCCATTAGCATAGTCATTACCTCACCTGATTTTCTTATGTTAAATTGTAGCATATGTGAACAATGATCGGCAATGATATCAAAAGGAGCATCGGCAATGGATATCAACCTGATATGGGATGATTTTGTACATAGACTCTCAAAAACAGAAGGAATTACAGAGGTGCGGTGGAAAAAAATTGCCGGAATCCCCTTTTTATATATTTCTGCAGACGGGATCGAAACTGAGCAGCTTTATTTTGAAATCAAAAAAAATGCCGGCAGAGCCATGAGAGGCAAGCGGCTTCATGCTGAAACAGTTCCTGTCCGGCAAAATCAAAATGAGTATGTTTTTCGCCACCGCTTTTATGTTCCTCAGGAAAAAATGTTTTGCTGCGGAAATCTCTGCCCTGACTGTATTCGTTTTAAATAACGGGGCAAGTAGGTTACATTTGTTGTGAAGAGGGTAACATGCTACCATTAAGGTAGAAAAGATACATAATGAAACGGGGGATATAATATGGGTAAAAAAACAAATATAGGCCTGGCATTGGCAGCATCCGGAGCAGCTCTGTGGGCTGGCTCCAAGATGGCTTCCAAGCCGGTAAAACGACCAGCAAAAAAATATTTCGAAGGTGAGAAGCCTCGCATATACGCTCACCGTGGCGGGGCTGATTTAGCTCCTGAAAGCTCGATGGCGGCTTTTAAACATGCAGCAGAGCTCGGAGTCAATGGCTTTGAAATTGATGTGAGACTGACAAAAGATGAACAGCTTGTCGTTTTTCATGACAGATTTATTGACCGTACAACGGACGGAGCAGGTAGAGTTGCAGATTACACCCTGGATGAACTGAAAGATTTTGACCTTGGCTTTCATTTCCGTGACTTACAAGGAAAACAGACTTACCGGGGAAAAGGCGAGAAAATTATTACGCTTAAAGAATTACTTGAAGCTTTTCCTGATCACTTAATTAATATTGATATGAAAGAGGATCCGGATACGTACGAAGGAAGCTTGATGCCTTCAAAAGTATGGCGGCTGATTGAAAAAATGGGTGTGGAGGATCGTGTACTTGTCACAAGCTTTTACGATGAACAAATCGATCGTTTTTCTCTTTATGCTCAGGACCGCGTGGCAATCGGGGCTGGAGAAAATGAAGCCAGAAAAGCTTTTTCATTATTTAAAAGCGGTTTTGGCCACCTTTACTATCCAAAAGCTGATGCATTGCAAATTCCAACTAAACACGGAGTCATCCCGCTGGATTCACAATCATTTATTGAATTCCTCGACTCTTTAAATGTTCATGTAGAATATTGGACCGTAAATGATGTGGAAACAATGGATCGCCTGCTCCGTTATGGAGCTCATGGTCTTGTAACGGATCGTCCGGACATTGCTCTTCAGCTTGTTTCTTCAGAATAAATTGATCCCAAAAAACCCCCGCTGCTGTATTAGCAACGGGGGTTTTACTTTGAAATTATGCGGAACAGGAGCAGCCTCCTCCGGATCCACAGCCGCCGCTGCAGCCTGATCCGGAATCGAAAAACGCGTTTCCGGTAGGGATTTTCACATGCTCTGATACAGAATAGCCGATGATTTTACTTACTTCATCCAAAAGACTCTGCACATTGTTTTCAGCAATTCTGAACTCTGCAACGTTAGGGTCCATATCCATTTCCCTTTTTCGTTCCCTGATTTCTTTCATCACTCTCGAGTAATCGGGATGATATCTTCCAAATCGCTGAACTTCCTCATAAAGTTCCTTGAGTTTGGCAAAGCGGTTTATTTTATCCATTGATTCATCAGCTGCACGCAGCTGCTTATATTTAGTTAAATAATTTTGTATGTCTTCTGAAAACAAAATCATTTTGCTTAACTCATCTGCTGAATCCAGTAATTCAATTCCTTCTATGGTAGCAAACATCCTTCCACCTCCGTGAATGTATTTTATCACGAAAGGATAAAAGTTGAAAATTTTTCTTTCTGACTTCAACTGGAGTCTATTTTATTTTATGATGTTCTATTTCCAGTACGTCATATAAGATTCATTTTTAGTACCGGTTGCAGGTCCGCCTTTTTTTGACGACTGTGACTGAAACTGGGACAGCAGTCCTGATACCATTTCCAAAGCATCCTTGCACTGCTCTACATACTGTTCGATTTGGTCGTCGTCCAGTGACTGCAGCTTGGTTTTGATTGAATGAATCCACTGCTTGGAAGTCGCGGATTCGGAGCTGTCTGCTTTCCACCTCTTATCATCTTCACCAAACAAATACCATTCTTCGAATAAATCCTGCCAGGTGCTTTCTTTCTTGCGTACTTTTTGTATAATATGCGGATTCTTCACCAGAAAAGATTTAAATTCCTGCAGGCGTTTTTCTCTTTCTTCCATCCAGATCGCTCTCCTCTCTGCTATTGGGACTCTGACCCGTTGTTAGGCCACCTTTATGCTTTATGATATGATAAGTACGATACATTGGTTAAGGAGGAACAGGAGTTAATGAAAGAGGATGTACGGCATTTAACAAATAAATTATTGACTGACGGTACTCAGGAAGACCTTACCGTTCTTAAACAGATTCTTACTGGACTGAATGATAAAATAAACAAAAAACATACGTCCTTCACAAGTGCCCTGCTGAATATGGAAAGAAATGTGGAAGAAAAGTCATGTAGCATCAAAATGCCTGTTTCAAGCACTTTGCATAATTCCTTGGGCATTGTACATGGTGGAATGTCTGCTACATTGATAGATACAGCGATGGGAGCACTTGCCAACCAGTTAGCTCCTGAAGGCATGGGTGCAGTAACCAGCCAGCTCAATGTGCACTTTGTCCAGCCGATATCCGGCGAAGAAATGACTGCAACAGCCAGCATTCTTCACCAGGGGCGCAAAACGATGGTTCTTGAGGCTTCTATTATGAATCCTGATGGTAAAATAGCCGCTCATGGCACCGGATCATTTTATCTTATTGAAATGAAGTAGAATTTTTCAATCAAAAAAGCTGTCACATGCCTAAGAAGGCAATGTGGCAGCTTTAACGCGTTACGGCTATAGTAGATTCAGCCTAAACCCGGCTTATTCATCTTCCGTTTTTTCATCCGAATCGTATTTAATGAAATCCTGAGTAAAAAATAAATAGTAGACGCCGGCACCAACATGAGTAAATTCTTCTTTCAGCATGGTTTCCCGATGCCCCTCTGAATTCATCCACGCATGAAGAACAGAAAAAGAATGCGTAAAGTTTGATGCACTGTTTTCAGAAGCCTCATCAAATGCTTCTATTCCTTCTGAAAGCCTTTGCTGAAGCGTTCCCTGAGGTGAATCATCCGTAAGTAAGGAATCATCATAAAGCAGTCTGCTTTGTTCCTTAGCAACCCTGGCTAATTGAAAATCAGGCTCGAGCAGGCTTATCCCCCTTTGTTCCCGAATAACATTGGTCATATCAAAAATTTGCTGTTCGGCAGCGGAATCAATTTCATGCTGATTATCCTGTTCAACCGGGACTGCCGGCAGATCTCCTCTATATACCAGTTCATAAGGTCTCTGCTCTAATAGAGTCTCCTTGTCCATAAAATAAACAGCTAATATATTTCCTGTAAATCGATCTATAAAAAGCTGGCCGAACATATCTCCAAATGGAACGAGCAATCGGGTATGAAGGTCCTGTTCACTAAGCTCATATTGATAGGTGCCATTATCATCTTCCACTACAATTTCACTGGTTATCATCGTGAACCGATAAATTTCTTCTAAAGGCTGTCCTATTTTAAAAGGTGAAAGGTCAATATTCTCACCAAGCACATAAATGGCTTTTACTGTCTCATTTTTAACAGCAACCTGTATATACGCCTCAGCTCCTCCCTCATAAATCAGCCATTCTAAGTCGTAATATCCAGGGTCTATGCGGTCAGGCTGCCCCCAATTCGCAATAAACTCTTTAAGAGGTTTGCCTATATAAACAGAGATTCCGGTTTTTGGGCGTGTTAATCCATCCGAAAGGTCAGCAGGTACATTAGTTGTTTTGTCATCTTTAGACAATTTTACAGGCTCATTTTGAAGAAGTTCATTTTCCTGTATTGAAGGACCACTATAGAAGCCGATTAAAAATATGACGACAAGAACCACCAGTATTCTTAAAAATACCTTCATTCCTGTACCTCCTTTCTTAATCATCTTACTTTAATTATACACACACGATGTTTGAATGTGTAGAATGTTTCATTTTCGAGATATTTCAAGAAATCGCCACAAAAAGCGTAATTTTAATTAGGGACATAATTGCAACTTGGTTTTCTTTCGACTATTATAAAATGAGACAAACATTATTTTACTTAAAGTAAGGAATTACAGGAGGGAAATTTTCCATGCGCTTTGAAAACACTGGTTTAGAAACATTGCTTATTGAACTGGATCGACTGGATGAGATCATGAGAAATCATGGCTTAATTCGAGCAGGTCAATGGGATTGGGAAAGAGTTACATACGACCGTAAGTTTGAAATTCGTGAAGGTACATTTTATCTGCGGATATTCGGCTATACTGAAGACGGGGATGTTGGCGCGCACGATGCTGATATCAAATTAATGACCCCGCTTTTAGGCAAGCATTATTACCCTCATGGTGTTGAATACGGAGAAGGTGAAGAATTTCCAGAGCACCTTGTTCAGACTTGTGAAAAAATACTTGTTGCTGTTTACCAGGAACTTTCTTTAATCACTGAATAATAACTATAAAAGAGCCAGTAACGTCTGGCTCTTTTATTCAATTCAATTTGATTCATCCTCTCTGCATGCAGCTGCATCTGCTGAGCAGCCTCCTTCTCTTGCTCCACCCAGCTGCGGGTGAATTTATTTCATCGTTTAAATCACTATTATTCACTCGAACTAAATACAGGAAAGGGGTCCTACATTGTCAAAAGTGTTTACGAAACGAAATGGTTATCTATTATCTCTATTGATAATCGCCATACTCGTTATTTATTTTATATTACCTGTGTCGGTCCCGTTAATAATGGCCCTGATTACGGCACTGATTTTAGAGCCTCTCGTAAAATTTCTTCAAAATCAATTAAAGATTAAGAGAAGATGGTCTGTAGGCGCTGTTTTCATTCTATTTATTGCCTCAATCGGCATTCTTTTATATTTTTCCATAACGCGTCTAGTTGGTCAGGCCATTCAATTTGTTGAAAATTTACCAGATTATGTTAATGAATTAACAGATTGGTGGGGAGAATTTGAGGCCGATCTGACAGTGGCTTTTGCAAGAGTTCCAAAAGAGGTTCTGGATCAGTTAAGCGCAGAAATGGAAAATTTTCTTACAGATTTCAGAACCAGCATTACAGGTTTTATTAATGCGGAAACGGTAACAGGTGCTGTCACCAATATCCCCGAATATCTTGTCAGCTTTATTGTTTACTTAATTGCTTTATTTTTAATCATGATTGATCTGCCAAGAATCAGATCCGGCATATACACCCATTTAAAAGAGCGGACAGCAGAAAAAGTCAGATTTATGACTGCCAGGCTATCAAAAGTAATTTGGGGATTTGCAAAAGCTCAATTTCTTGTTAGCTTACTGATATTAGCGGGTTCTTTAATCGGCTTATGGATCATTGCGCCGGAAGTTGCTTTAATCATGTCCCTGGTCATTTGGATTATCGATCTTATTCCGATCATTGGGTCAATTGCGATATTAGGTCCGTGGGCCATTTTTCAGCTGATAACGGGTGATATAGAGCAAGGGATACAGCTTTCTGTATTGGCAATCCTGCTTCTTCTTATCAGGCGGATCGTAGAACCTAAAGTGATGGGGAGCCATATCGGGCTTTCGCCGCTTGCCACCCTCGTCGCCATGTTTATCGGATTGAAACTTTTTGGACTTCTAGGCTTTATCATCGGACCATTGGTTCTAATCATTTTCAATTCTTCAAAAGAAGCTGGCATTATTAAAGTTAATTTTAAATTTTAGCGGCTGATTCATAATCACAAAAAAACTCACTTTCAAATTCGAAAGTGAGTTTTTTATTTTTAAGATGAATGCTATGAGCCAAGAATTGCTTTAATGACCGAAGTTGTTTCTCCGCCATCATATAAGACATATAAAAGTGAGTAGACCATAACACCTGTGGTGGCAGTAAAAAACCAGATTACAGATGTAATGGGACCAATTTTCCTATGTTGTTTTATTCTGTTTTTATAGCCGAGCCAAATGGTTACCAGTCCGAATACTGCTCCGGTTGTAGCTAGGATAATATGAAAAACGAGAAAAATTGTGTAATAGATTTTTATATCATCCGGTCCGCCAAAAGCAGTATTTCCCACAAAAATGGTGCGGCTGGCGTAAATAATAAAGAATGTAAGAGCAGCCACAGCAGCTGCAAACATTGTTTTCTTGTGAGCTTCTACTCTTCCTTTAACTACAAGGATCCAGCCAGCTGCTACTAATATAGCACTAAGCACAATAAAAATTGTGCTCAGTGTCGGCAATAAAGGTAAACTCATCCGCAATATCCTCTTTCCCTTGAATAATCATTAAGTTAAACTTCTTCTGTTTTGTAATATGAAGCGTTCAACAGATCGCCCTCATCTTTTTCACGGCGGTACCATTCAAAGAATACCTGGGCAAGAACGACTCCATATACAATCTCCTGAATGATTTTCATCACAACTCCGCCCGTCTGCTGGTCATCTAAAGGAGGCATATTGCTGAAAAGCTCAGGTCCTGTTAATCCAAGTGACGACAGACTTTGCAAAGTCCCAGCCGGCACACACAGCGCCATGGCCTCAAGCCATGCTCCTCCATTATAGAACGTTTCGTACATTGGGGCGTCTGCAAAGATAATCAACGCACAAGCGGGAGTCAGTAATATCCCATCTGCGAAAATATATCCAATCTTTTTAAGACCACTCAGTCGGTATTCATCTTCCACCTGGTTTACAAGCGGCCACCACATAAAGAAAGCCAATGTCAATAACAGCGCCGTGTATCCGGCATGCAGGACCTCATCCACTTTAATGGTATCAAACACTAATGGAATATGATAAAAGGAAAACACACCATTAAATAAAATAAGGGCAATAATCGGCAGTGTAAAAAATCTGAATACAGGTCTGACAAACCGATTCCGAATGACAGCCTTCCACATATAGCTCGGAACTGCCACGATAAATAACGGCGGGATCAATAGATAAAAGATCCCCATTTGAATCATGTGGACCGAAAACATTATATGTGCAAGCAAATCAATTGGAGAGCCTTTCACGATATACGTGATCGTGATCGCTGTTAAAAATAATACCATTTGTTTCCTTGTTAATGGCTCGCTGTCTTTAAAGCGATGTCTCCATTTGGTTGCCAGTAAAAAAAACAGCACCGTGAGCACAATCAAACTAATGAGAAAATAGGGACTCCATAATGCCTGGAAGCCAAAGATCTCTATTGACATCTGGCACCTTCCTTTCATTGATTACGTACTTAACTCTAATTATATCGGTGACCAAGATTTACTTCAACGCCCTTACATGACAAAGTGTTGACAATCTCATCCTGTCCTAAGCAGGTAATCGTGCAAATAAGGTAAAAAAGACTGCTGAGCACATGCTCAACAGTCTTTTCACTGTTTTACCACCAGACAATCGTTAGAAAGGTAAGAATAGTGATAAATGCGACTAGCGCACCGGAGTATAAAAATAAAGCAGCAGCACCATGGCCTTTATGGCTCATATGCATGAAATAGTATAGCTGAAGAACTACTTGAAGTGCTGCCAATGCAAGCAGAACAGGATATACGAAAGTTTTGTCGAACCCAGCGAGCACCATAATAAAAGCAATAAGAGTGACAAAAATCATTAATGCAAACGAGGTAACATGTTTGCGCATTTCCTCTGCTGCTTTTTTACGTCTGTACTCATAGTTCACTTTCGGGTTCGCTGAAGTTGATTGTTGAGTCGCCATCAGTTATCCCACCATTCCCATTAAATATACAACCGTAAAGATAAATACCCAAACAACGTCAATAAAATGCCAGTAAAGAGATGCTACAAAGAATTTTGGTGCGTTGTAAAGATTTAATCCCCGGTTGGTATTCCGTATAAGCAGAAGCAAGAACCATCCTAGTCCCACCACTACGTGAGCACCATGAAAACCTACCAGAGTATAGAAGGAAGATCCAAAAGCACTGCTGGTAAACGTATGATGAAACTCATGCACATAATGATTAAACTCATAAATCTCAAATCCTAAAAATGCTAATCCTAAGCCCACTGTGATAATCAGCCAGGTTTTCATTTTTTGGAAATTGTAATTTTTCATGTGGTACATTGCATATACACTTGTCAGCGATGAAGTCAAAAGCAGCATCGTCATGATGAAAACGAGCGGCAATTCAAACATATCAATTGCAAGGGCATGATCGTCACTTGGCACTTTATCTTTTAATGCAAGATAAGTTGCAAATAATGATGCAAACAGAACAGTCTCTCCGCCAAGGAATAACCAAAAACCTAAAAATTTATTTTTTCCTTCAAGGGTGGTTTTTTCAGGGGATTCCGGCCATGTTCTGCTTGTGAATTTTTGTTCAGCATCCATTATTCCCTACCCCCCTCTTCATCTTTTAACAAATCTTCTTTGTGAATATGGTAACCGTGATCATCTTTCAGCGAACGTACAGCCATTGAGCCAAGTGTAATCAATAAACCAATAATCAGCACCGGTATCGACCAGACGAAGCTTTCGCCATCCGACGCTCTCCAGTCCACTTGATACATCGCTCCAAATGCTGCGATAAATAATCCAAGTGACATAACAAATGGTATAAATGAATTGTTCGGCATATGAATGTCTCCAATAGGTTCTGCAGGAGTCATTTTTGTGTTGCCTTCCATTTTTTCAATCCAGTAAGGGTCAAGACCCCGAACTAATGGAAGCTGTTTAAAGTTGTAAAATGGAGGTGGTGAAGCGATCGCCCATTCTAATGTACGGCCATCTCCCCAAGGATCATTCCCAACTCTTACATTTTTAATTTGCGTGATAATAATATTGTACACCAGCACTAAAACAGCGACTGCCATAAAGACTGCACCAATAGTACTGATTAAGTTGAACAGGTTAAGCCCCTGTCCGTCAAGAAACTTCCAGATACGTCGAGGCATTCCCATTAAACCAAGGAAATGCTGAACAAAGAAAGTAGCATGGAATCCGATCAGGAACAGCCAGAACGTAATTTTACCTAATGTCTCATTCAGCATAGTTCCAAACATTTTCGGCCAGTAAAAGTGAGTTCCTGCAAGCAGTCCTAATACTACTCCCCCTACAATTACGTAGTGGAAGTGGGCCACAACGAAATACGTATCATGGTACTGATAATCAGCTGCTGCTGATGCGAGCATAACACCCGTTACGCCGCCTGCTGTAAAGGAAGGTATGAAAGCAACTGCATACAGCATAGGTGTTGTAAAGACGATGCTTCCTCCCCACATCGTCAGCATCCAGTTGAAAATCTTTACTCCTGTTGGAACCGCGATTGCCATTGTAGCAACAGCAAAAATCGCATTTGCAGTTGGTCCAAGTCCCACTGTAAACATATGGTGAGCCCAAACCATGAATCCTAAAAATCCGATCAGTACAGTAGCAAAAACCATCGCTGCATACCCAAAAAGACGTTTTCTGGAGAATGTCGCAAAGATTTCAGAGAATATACCAAATGCCGGCAGAATCAGAATGTACACTTCAGGATGTCCAAAAATCCAGAATAAATGCTCCCAGATAATCGTATTACCTCCATTTGAAACATCAAAGAAATTCGCTCCAAACATACGGTCGAAAAGCATAAGGAAAAGTCCGACAGTCAATGGAGGAAAGGCAAACAGGATTAGAGCGGATGCAACAAACGTAGACCATGTAAACAAAGGCATACGCATGTAAGTCATACCAGGTGCTCTCATATTAATAATGGTTACCAGAAAGTTAATCCCGGCGATTAAAGTACCTGCCCCTGATATTTGGAGCCCCAGTACATAAAAATCGATCCCATGGCCTTCAGAGGTTATGGACAGAGATGCATAAGATGTCCACCCGGCGTCAGGCGCACCACCTAAAAACCATGAAAGGTTAAGGAAAATCCCTCCAAAGAAAAACAGCCAGAACCCCAAAGAATTTAAGAATGGGAATGCTACATCACGTGCTCCGATTTGCAAAGGAACAACGGCATTCATAAAAGCAAATAATAATGGCATGGCTGCAAGAAATATCATCGTCGTTCCATGCATCGTTAAGATTTCATTGTAAAGTCCTGCACTGACAAAGTTATTGTCAGGAACAGCCAATTGTATCCGTATAATCATGGCTTCTATACCGCCGACCAGGAAGAAGAAACCACCGGATGCTAGGTAAAGGATCGCAATCTTCTTGTGGTCGACCGTTGTGAGATAATCCCACAGGACTGCCAGGAATCCTTGTTTTTGTGCAACGGTACTCACTCATTAAACCTCCCTTGTTCAATCTCCAAGTAATTCATTACTCTGTATAAACTTTTAAACTCATTAAGTACTCAGTTAACGCATCCAGATCTTCATCAGATAAATCATCTTCATTATAAGCGCCCATTGTATTCCCAGGCTTTAACTTATCTGCATTTCGAATCCAGTTTTTAATATTTTCTTCTCTTGAATCTTCTCCATCTCTGTTATCGAGAATGCCTGCCACATAAGAACGTTCCCCGAACGTAGCAAGGTTAGGTCCTTGAGATGTACCTGCTCCTGAAGTTGGTGAAACAGCGTGACACTGTATGCAGCCCTGGCCATCCGGTCCAAAGACTTCTTCACCTCGGGCTATGGCATCATTTTCAGGCTCGCTTTCTTCTTCTCCTGCTTCCTGCATGGCAGCGACCCACTCATCAAAGTCTTCACTTGATAGCGTTCGAACTTTAAAGTCCATCAACGCATGGGAAGGCCCGCAAAGCTCAGCACACTTGCCGTAAAACAGATTATCCACCTGTTCGGCACTATCGCTGTCAAAGTTCAGATAAAACGTATTCATATTATCTACATTCGTATCAATCTTTCCTCCAACTGCCGGAATCCAGAATGAGTGCTTTACATCAGAAGCAATTACGTTAAAGTAAACGTTTTGATCAGTTGGAACGACTAAATCCTGAGCCGTAACAATCCCCTGGTCAGGATAATTAAATTCCCACCAGTAAAGATTTGCCCTGACATCGACAACCAGCGCGGTTCTGTTTCCTTCTTCGTCCACTTCTTCCATTTCAGCCGTGTCTGCCAAAGCAAATGTGACAGCTACAGTTGGCACCGCTAACACCAAAACTAAAATGATTGGAATAACCGTCCACAGGATTTCTAGTGTGTGGCTTCCTTCCACTTGTTTTGGAATAACGTCTTCGCCGACTTTTGCACGCCGGAATTTAGTAATGGCAATGGAATATACGATAGATACAACGATAATAACGACAACCATTACGACTGCACTAAGCACCATTAGGTTATATTGCCTTTGAGCCACTTCACCTGCCGGCTGAAGCGCAGACAAAAACGGCTCTCCACAGCCGGACAGAATAAACGCTAAAGCCGCAATCATCGGCAGAAGCCGCCATTTCTTTAGCCCTTTTTTCATAGCTTCATTAAACCCCTCTTTCGTTTAAATAATAGTAAGTATGGAGAACAAGATCTATATGGATTTCTTATAAAGAAAGAATTCCTGAAAATCAAATGAACGTAATAATAACCATTCCCACAAAGAGAATCGTTAAATAGTTCAATGAATACACAAACATTAAGGTTGCCCATTTATGATCCTTTTTCATGCGATACCCTGAAATTGAAAGCGCTAACCAACCGGCATTTAAAAGCGTTGCCAATGTTAGAAATACAGGTCCGAGTGAAGTCATAAGAAACGGCAGTGGAAATAACGCAATAATCCACACCAGCATGTGATTCTTAGTTGCTGCAAAACCCTTAATAACAGGAAGCATTGGAATATCTGCAGCCCGATATTCTTCCACTCTTCTCATGGCAATTGCATAAAAATGAGGCATCTGCCAGACAAAAATAATTAAAAACAGTGCAAGCGGCATCATTCCGAGACCCGGATCAACAGCTGCCCAACCAATTAACGGGGGAACCGCTCCTGATATACTGCCTACAATGGTATTGCTTACATATCTTCTTTTTGACCACATCGTGTACAGCACGACGTAACTAAATACACCAATTAATCCAATTACACCAGCTGTAAAGGTTGTCATAAAGAGCATAATCTGACCTATCGTGATTAAGCCAAGTCCAAGCACAAGCACACGCGAGGGCTGAACTCTCCCTGTTACAGTTGGGCGGTTTTTCGTCCGTTCCATTAAATGGTCGATATCCCTGTCTATATAATTGTTAATACTGCACGAACCGGCAACAATTAACGAGGATCCGATCATGGTTAAAAAAATGATATCTAATGAACCGAGGAAGTGGGCATTGGTAAAATATAATGCCAGCCACAATCCAGTAAACGTAGTGATAAAATTAGAATTGACAATCCCAATTTTTATAAGAGCGAGGAAATCTTTCCAAGCAGTTGTTCCAGAAAAATCTGCCTCTTTCACAGCCGACACAACTCGACTATTTGACACATTTTCCCCTCCTCTCCAAACTTGCTAATACATTTTACTACATCTACTATAAAGGATAGCGAATCTGATTTCTATATTTAAAATGAAATTCAGATAACTTGTCGCATTCAGAATTTAGATAAATGTAACAATTCCTTCACATCTGACAGAAGCTTTTTTATAATACCACATCATTATGTTATCCTTAAATAATATTTAATATAAATTTGTGTTTGTGAAAATATTTTGTCGCTTAGTTTGACTAAACTGTGTCACTTTTAAAAAAGGGTACCATCATGCTTTAATCTGTTCCATAATGGAAGAGATGTACGCTTAAATTATTCCAATTCATTAAAAATAAATAAATTCCTACTATTACTATTAAGAAGGTGAACTACTTGCAGTCGAAGTCTTTAAAGTTTTTAGCGGTGCTGACGACTATTGTTATGCTCCTTGTTTTGCTCGGAGGTGCTTTAGTTACAAAAACAGATTCAGGAGCAGGCTGCGGCCAGTCCTTCCCGTTATGTCATGGTCAGATTATTCCGGATGAACTTCTTTTTGAAACAATTGTTGAACTTTCCCACAGAGTTGTATCTGCAACAGCAGGAATGCTTGTATTGATTTTGTCCATATGGTCCTGGCGGGCAATCGGCCACAAAAGAGAAACTAACTTTCTCGCAGTTCTTGCGTTCTTCTTTTTAATGCTGCAGGCTTTGCTCGGGGCAGGAGCCGTTGTGTGGGGTCATTCTGATCTCATTCTGGCATTGCATTTCGGTATTTCTCTTATTTCTTTTGCTTCTGTTTTACTGCTTACACTCCTTATTTTTGAAGTGGACAAAAAATTTGAAGCGGAACGAATTGTCATTGATAAGCGTATTCGCTATCATACGTATGGTGTCATGACCTATATTTTTCTAGTTGTGTATTCCGGTGCTTTTGTTCGTCATACAAACTCAAGCCTTGCCTGCCCTGATTGGCCAATGTGCGTGAACAGTCAATGGGCTTCTCTTCCACTTAATTCATCACAATGGTTTCAGATGGGTCACAGATTTGCAGCAGGGTTGATTTTCGTCTGGATTGCTTATATTGCCTGGATGGCCTTTCGGAATTACAAGCATCAAAAAGTCATTTATTACGGCTGGATGATCGCTTTCGGCCTTGTCTCTGCTCAAGTACTTACCGGTGCATTGGTTGTGATTACCAGACTTAACTTAGTATTGGCATTAATGCACGCACTTATAATCTCTTTATTGTTTGGACTGCTCAGTTACTTCCTGCTGCTTATGTCAAGAGCGAAGGTAAATTCTAAAAATCAGGAAGAATAAAAGGACATATTAAACCTTCAACACGCTATTTGTACAATTCCATCTTTGCTGGATTCTGCCAAAAAAACGAGCCTGGGACAAAAGTGTCTCAGGCTCTTTGACCGGATTATTTCGATTTAGGCAGATGCTTTCTGCAGGTGCAGCCCCTTTTCGCATTCACCTCATACAAATAAAGATACTCCTCATTTTTTACATTTTTCAGCTATGTCCTACCCTTTTTTAATCTTTCTTTTTTAATCTAATCAAAAGATCTCCAGGTTTCAATGCTTCTCCATTGTCCACGAAAATATCATCGACTACTCCATTAAAAGGAGCCTGTACGGTCGTTTCCATTTTCATCGCTTCTGTGATCAGCAGGTGGTCGCCTTGTTTGACTTCATCTCCCCGGCTTATCAGCACTTTTATAACCGTGCCCGGCATGGTCGCTCCTAATTCTTCATCATTACCAGGGGCTGCTTTTTGTTTAATCGCAACAGTCGACTTGATGCTTTCATCTTTAATCACAACTTCCCGCTGCTGACCGTTTAAATCAAAGTATAAAACTCTCGTGCCATCTTCTCTCGCTTCACCAATGGAAACCAGTTTTAATATAAGCGTCTTGCCTTTTTCAATTTCCACCTCGATTTCCTCCCCGAGTCTCATACCGAAAAAGAACGTTGGTGTATCAATGACGGAGACATCTCCAAAAAGCTGATTGGTTGCTGTATATTCCTTAAACACTTTTGGATACAAAGCATGAGCGAGTGCATCAAAAAGTGTAACCGGACGGCCAAGCTCCTGAAACAGTTCTTCACGCAGCGCTTCAAAATCGACAGCCTCCAGACGTTCTCCCGGACGCACCGTGATCGGTGTTCTGCCTTTTAAAATCACTTGCTGCAGCTTTTCAGGAAACCCTCCATGCGGCTGGCCAAGGTAGCCGGAAAACAATTCTACTACTGAATCCGGAAAATCAATAGATGCACCCTTTTGAATAACTGCCTCTTCATCTAAATCGTTTTGGACCATAAATAATGCCATGTCTCCAACCACTTTTGAAGAAGGTGTTACTTTGACAATGTCTCCAAATAACTGATTGACACGCGCATACATCTCTTTTACTTCTTCCCAGCGTTCACCAAGTCCAACACCCTTTGCCTGCTGCTGCAAATTACTGTACTGACCGCCAGGCATTTCATGTTTATATATTTCTGAATGAGGGGAATTCATTCCGCTTTCAAAATCCTTATAATACTTACGCACATCTTCCCAGTAATGAGAGAGCGTTTGTGAATGGTCCACATCCATTCTCAGCTGCCGTTTATTTCCACTGAGAGAGTAGTAAAGACTGCTGCCGCCAGGCTGTGAGGTAAGTCCGCTCATTGAGCCCAATGCTGTATCAACAATATCTACCCCTGCTTCAATAGCGCGTGCATATTGAAAGATCCCATTTCCGCTAGTGTCATGAGTATGGAGATGAATCGGCAGCTCAACTGTCGCTTTCAGCTCTGTAATTAGACGGTAGGCAGCTTCAGGCTTCAGGAGGCCTGCCATATCTTTTATAGCTAGAATATGAGCACCCTGTTCCTGCAGCTCTTTAGCGAGGGATTTATAGTACTCAAGATCATACTTGGATCTGCTTGAGTCCAGAATATCACCCGTATAACAAATCGCCGCCTCAGCTACTTTTCCTGAATCCCTCACTGCCATAATGGCCGCTTCCATTCCTTTAACCCAGTTTAAACTGTCAAAGATTCTGAATACATCGATGCCTGCATAAGCAGACTTCTGTACAAATTCTTTAATGACATTGTCAGGGTAGTTTTTATATCCAACCGCATTGGACGCTCTTAATAGCATCTGAAAAAGAACATTAGGTATTTTTTCACGCAATGTCAGCAGTCTCATCCAGGGATCTTCTTTTAAAAAACGGTAAGCTACATCAAAAGTAGCTCCTCCCCACATTTCAAATGAAAACAAGTCTGATTGCAATCTGGCAGAGGCATCTGCAATATTTTTTAAATCATTAGTTCTGACTCTTGTTGCGAGAAGAGACTGATGCGCATCACGAAAAGTAGTATCTGTAATCAGAACATCATCCTGTTTTCTCACCCAGTCTGCTAATGCCTCAGGGCCCTGTTCATCAAGCAGCTGCTTAGTTCCGGCAGGAGGCTTTTCAAGGAGATTTACTTTTGGAATCCTCGGCTCTGCGAAATACGGTTTTTCTCTTTTTTCAATACCTGGAAATCCGTTAATTGTCACGTTGCCAATATATGAAAGCATTTTTGTGCCTCTGTCTTTTCTTTTCGGAAAAAAGAAAAGCTCCGGTGTTGTATCAATAAAAGAAGTGGCATAATCGCCGGTTAAAAAGCTTTTATGCTTCACTACATTTTCTAAAAACGGAATATTGGTTTTAATTCCCCGAATTCTGAATTCCTGTAAATTCCGGACCATTTTGGCTGCAGCCTGTTCAAACGTCAGCGCCCATGTAGATACCTTTACAAGCAGCGAATCGTAATGGGATGAAATTTCAGCGCCCTGATAGCCGTTTCCTGCATCGAGTCTTACGCCAAAGCCTCCCCCCGACCGGTAAGCCATTATTCTTCCTGAGTCAGGCATAAATCCGTTAAGAGGATCTTCCGTGGTAACCCGTGACTGGATGGCATATCCGTTTAACTGAATATCCTCCTGCTTTGGGATCAGCATTTTTTTGCTATGTAAAAAGTGCCCTTCGGCAATCATAATCTGTGACTGAACAATATCAATTCCTGTAATCATTTCAGTAATTGTATGCTCAACCTGCACTCTGGGATTTACTTCGATGAAGAAGAACTCTCCATTGGCTACCAGAAACTCGACCGTTCCCGCATTTACATAATTCACGTTTTTAGCGAGCTTTACAGCTGCTTCGCAAATTTCATCACGCAGAGACTGTGAAAGGGAAAGGGACGGAGCCACTTCTACTACTTTTTGATGTCTCCTTTGTATTGAACAATCCCGTTCGTATAAATGAATAATTGTTCCTTCAAGGTCTCCTAAAATCTGTACTTCAATATGCTTTGGATTTTCTATAAATCTTTCAACATACACTTCGTCATTGCCAAACGCTGCTTTTGCTTCAGATTTCGCCCGATCATATGAATCTTTTATTTCATTTGCTGAACGGACAATTCTCATACCCCTTCCACCGCCGCCAAGAGAGGCCTTGATGATAAAAGGAAAGCCATGATTACTGCCGAACTCTTCAATTTCTTCCACACCTTCAACAGGGCCGTCGCTTCCTGGTATAACCGGAATATTTGCTTCAACTGCCTGCTTTCGGGCTTTTACTTTATCACCGAACATATCCAGATGACGGGAAGACGGTCCGATAAAAATGATGCCTTCTTCCTCACAGCGTCTGGCGAAATGGATATTTTCCGATAGAAATCCATACCCCGGATGGATGGCATCCACTTCTGCACGTTTGGCAATTTCAATGATTCCTTCAATATCAAGATAAGCGTCAATTGGCTTTTTCCCTTGGCCCACTATGTATGCTTCATCTGCTTTAAAGCGATGAAACGATCCGCTGTCTTCCTTTGAGTAAACAGCAACGGTTCTTATGTTAAGCTCCGTACAGGCACGGAAAACCCTGATTGCAATTTCCCCTCTGTTTGCCACTAACACTTTTTTAATTTGATTCAATGAAACAACCTCCTTAAGGGTGAACGCTGAAATTAAAGAACATTAATAGCCTCTGTTTGCTTTGCGCTGCTGTTTTTGAGTTGTCTGACTGAACTGAACTGGTTTTTCAACTGCTTCTTTCGTTTTATCATTTGCATATCTATCTTCGTATTTGACAAACATCGATACATTAAGCAGTAATCCCATGGCAAGTGAAAGCAAAATAAGAGATGAGCCTCCGTAACTGATAAACGGCAGGGGAACACCTGTAATCGGAATCACGCCTGACATGCCGCCAAGATTAATAAAGGCCTGAATACCAATCATGCTCGCTATGCCAATTGCCAGCATTTTTCCGAATCTGTCTTTACTTTTTATTCCGATAAAAATTCCTTTTAGAACAATGTAGGCAAGTCCCAGCAGCACAAAACCCACACCTGCTATTCCAAGCTCCTCTGAGATGATGGCCATGATAAAATCCGTATGAGGTTCCGGCAGATACCCAAGCTTCTGGACACTCTGACCAAGTCCGCTTCCCCATAAACCGCCATTGCCGATTGCATAATAGGAACCTACTAACTGCCACCCATTATCATTAATGTGCGCAAAGGGATCCGTGTATGCGGCAAACCGCCCTATTCGTTCTTCTGAAAATATGCGCTGAAACGCATCCCGCTTGAACACAAATAAAATCAGGCTGAAAAAAGCAGCAAGTGCTCCCCCGATGCCGGCCAGCTTCAGCATGTTTTTGAATTTCATCCCGGAAGAAATGATCACGCTCATGCCAATTACGAAAATAATTGCAGCGGTTCCGAAATCAGGTTCCATGGCCACTAAAAAGCAAGTAGCAACCAAAACAGTCAGAGGCGGCATAACTCCTCTGTTAAACTCATTTATGTACGTATACTTCTTGGCATAAATTGCTGATAGGTACACAATAATGCCAAGCTTTGCAAATTCAGAAGGCTGAAGCTGAAACGATCCGAGCTGAAGCCAGCTTTGAGCGTTATTAATATTTGCTCCAAACAACTGAACCAAAAGCAGCAGGGAAAACATTAATACCAGAATTAGAATCATCATGATTTTTTCTCTGTACAGCTTATACGGAATGAGCGCCATCACTGCGAAGCCGATAAGCCCAATTAGTAAATTCCTTCTTTGAGCATTGTAAAAAAAATCAGCAGACTGATCCAGCACTTCCACTGCATACACCATTCCTGCACTGTAAACCATCACAACTCCAAATATCCCTAACAGCATATAGACAACGAGCAGTGAATAATCGTACGATTTAAACATTCTTTTCAGAATGGTCGACATTTATATCAGTCCTATCTTGATTTTAATTATTCGATCATTTAAGTCAAAAAACCTGCTTTTTTGATATAAAAAAACTCAAACAATCGACTATACATTGTTTGAGCATGAAAAATTATTTATTAGTAAAAGCTTCATGCAGGATTGAAAGCTCTTTTTCAAGAGAATCCATTAACGTTTTTCCATCTATTTCATCCACTAGTCCGAGACGAACAGCAAATTCTATTTCACGGGATAACCCAAACATTTGCGTATCTAAAACCTCTTCGTACAATGGACACTGGGGCATCGTCAAATTGTCCATTTGGACTTTTATGAGCTGTGCAATTTTTTCAGCATCTTTCCGCAAAAGAGAATATGCTTTTTCACGATGGTCGATTTTTATCTCTGATGTCACATTGATCCCCCCATTCCATGCAAATTAATTAACTCTATTTGTTTAAACTGATCCTGCACTAAAAGACGATCGATCATGATGTTCCTCTTTTGTAAATTGTAGCGTTTTGAACCCTAAAATGCAAGCTTCGCTCTGTTTTTCATAATGGGAAGTCCGCCGCAAAATTCGTTCTTATGTGACATCTTATCCCATCCCCTGTATACTTTGACTAAATAGAAAACTGGCTGTGGGGAGGACAATACGATGAATAAAACGATTTCAGTAACAGGTAAAGTAAAATACAGGATAACGCTTGATCCCGGGGTATGGATCTTGGATGACCGGAAGATTGATTTACTTACCTATTTTGATGAGCAGAAAGCTCAAACAGATGATCTTGAAGAATACACGAAAGCTGTAGCCTCACATTTCTCAAGAGAAATACAAGAAGGAGCCACTTATCCGCCAACGCTAAAAACAGAACGAAAATTTGAGAAACAGAAAATGCTGACAGGAACCTTCGGCATTCCGCTGAAGCCTTTTTTGGAAAATGCAGAACCGTTAGCTGAAGCTGGCACTCTAACTATTGAAACCTTAAATGGACCCGTATCTTATCCGCTTGATGAAGCTCTTACATTTATTCTAGCTTTCTCATCCGAAGGAAAGCCTTTAACAGATAATGGGCCTGTACATATTCTTTTCAAGGATGGTTCTAACAGGTTGAACCCTATAACTGATGTCACGGAATTTGTTTTAACATAAATCAATATTCTGTGTACGTTACACAGCTTTTCACTGTCAGTGCTTTTTAAGCTCATTCATAACCTGAGCATCAAGTTTCCTAGCCGCTTCCTGATCATAGGTTTTATCAAATTTAGGTTCTTCTACTATTTTTGCGCCGTAAAACATAATATCTCTTACTTCTTTTACAGCAAGCTGAACAATCGCAAGTTCGATCGGCACCTTATCTGAAGAACTGCCTGTTGTCTGTGCATGTCCGCTGATTGAATAGCATGTTTCGTTTGCAATGATATTTAAAGCAACAAGAGGGTGCTTGCTTATATTTGCAATAATACGCGACCGTTTGTCCACAGCAAATAAAATGGTAGACTCATCTTTCGCATGCACCCATGATAATGCGCTGATCATAGGACCGCCGGTTTCACGATCGATTGATGCGACCTGAACAAAGCGTTCATTCAATAATTCATCGAACAATGCCGGGGTCAGTTTTGATTCAATTCGATTTGCCATACGAATCCCCTCCTGGTTCTTACAGTATAAGATAAATTGGACTTCAGCACACTACAAATCAGATAAAAAACGATTACAAAATTATGATTTCAAACAACCGCCCTATTCTCATGCTATACTGAATTTATCGTACGGTTCACTTTTTTTGGAGGTGCTTTTTGTGAGAGTAAAATGTTTTATATGTGACAAAATTGAGTCGATTGAAGACTGGAGCCCCCTGGCAAAAAAACTCCGCAATCGTCCTATCCACACTTATTTATGTGATGAGTGCAATAAACGTATTGAAGATAAAACTAAAAAAAGAATAGCTACCGGGAATTTTACCTTCTATAAAAGTTCCCAGCGTATCGAAGACGATTTTTAATGGTTGCAAAAGGGACGGTTCTCGGCTTGCTATCCGGCTTCCTGCTAGGCTTTATATTAAAAGGGATGGAAGCTGCTACATCCCTTAAAGTATATACGCTGCTTTTAAATATCGATTTCATTCCAATCATAGGAGATATTCTATGGCCGGAATGGATAGAGTTTTTATTTCATTTAATTATAGCTGTCATTATAGGGATCGTATATTGGTATGGAGCTCAAAAAATAACGGGATGGGCTAAATTGATCGTGTTTGCTTTTCTGCTTACTTTTCCGGTTATATTTTTATATTTTCCACTTTCTTTCCTTGCCATTAAGGAAGTTCCGGAACCCGGTAATATGATCGCTTTTGGATTGTGGAGCACGGCACACTTCATTTACATGTTTTCTCTTCCTGTTTTTTATTTATTGATTCAAACCATTCAAAAGAAGAGGGTACATCACTCTGGGTAGTGCAAAAAGCCTGAGCATGGGTGGCAACCCCCACCGTGTCTCAGTCTCTTTGCATGTGATACTGCGGACAGAAATGCTGCTGCAAAAAAAAAACAGGCTGAAGGACATTAAATTTGTCCCTGCCTGTTTTTTTCATTATTCGAAGTGTTATTTCAGTCTGCAATAATGTAGGTATGGTTGTAAGGAATCTATTATCTACAGAATATAAGAAGACCGTTGTTTTCTTTTTTGATCATCCATAATCGTCTGTCTGCAGATTTCAAGTTTTTCAATATCCAAATTCCCTCCACTCACGATTACTCCTACTTGCTGTGACTTCTCTGAAGACAGATGATTACCTAAAATTGCAGCTATACCTGCTGCTCCCGCACCTTCTGTCAGCATTTTTTCCCGTTCAAGCATAAACAAAATAGCTTCTGCAATTTCAACCTCAGATACAGTAATCATGTCATCCACATACGATTGAATAATCTCTGATGTATACACTCCAGGTGACTTTACCTTGATTCCTTCTGCAATTGTAGAATGAAAAGGAATCAGGTTTTTATCAAGCTGATGAAAAGCAGAAGCAATCGCCGGAGCTGATGCAGCCTGAACTCCTACCACTTTAATATCCGGACGGATTAATTTAATCGCAAGAGCTGTACCTGCTAACAGTCCTCCGCCCCCTGCAGGAACCACAATAGTTTCAAGCTCCGGGTTCTGCTGCAGCATTTCAAGGGCAACAGTTGCCTGTCCCTCAATAATTACCGAATCATCAAATGGATGCACAAAAGTAGCCCCTGTTTTTTCCTGATAGCGCATCGACTCTTCATAGGCTTCATCAAAGGAGTCACCCGTCAGCTCCACTCTGGCTCCATATTCCCGCGTTGCATTCACTTTTGATGAAGGTGTATTCGTTGGCATAAAAATGGTTACCTGAACACCTTTTTCTCTTCCTGCAAGAGCTACTCCCTGTGCGTGATTACCGGCTGAAGCAGCTACTATGCCTCTTTTGCATTCAAGTTCAGTAAGCTGCGATATTTTATTAAAAGCACCACGGATTTTAAATGAACCCGTTCTTTGTAAGTTCTCCAGTTTCATCCAGACCGAATGACCAGACTGGACGTTTAACGTTTTTGACTGCTTGCATGGGGTTCGATGGACTATGTCGCTTAAACGTTCTGCTGCTTTAAATAAGCTCGCGGTGTCATGTGAATTCCCAATTGGATCATCCTCTCATATTAAGCATGTTTTTTTCGAATGCTGCAATCTGTTCTTCAAATTGAAAGGTCAGGGCTATTTCATCCCAGCCGTTTAAAAGCATTTCCTTCCAATAAGGATCAATGTCAAAGGTAAATTTTTCTTCTGAATCATATTGAACGAATTGTTCTTTTAAGTTAATGAAAATCTTTTTTTGATGTTCTGTACTTTGCTTAATTAAATGGTTGACATTTTCCTCATTCAGCCTGATGGGTAGAATTCCATTTTTCACGCAGTTATTATAAAAAATATCAGCAAAGCTTGGGGCTATAATGACTTTAAACCCGTAATCCAGCAGAGCCCATGGAGCATGTTCTCTTGAAGAACCGCAGCCAAAATTATGACTTGCCACTAATACTTCAGATCCATCGTAGAGAGGATTATTTAATATAAAAGAGGGATTTGGTGTTCCGTCCTCCTTGAATCTCCAGCTATAAAACAGATAGTTGCCGAAACCGGTTCGTTCGATTCGTTTTAAAAATTGTTTAGGAATAATCTGATCCGTATCCACATTTACGCGGTCAAGCGGCGTTACGATACTTGTTAACTGATTGATCGGTTTCATTTTCCCCCTCCATTCTATGCGTGAACACTCAGCATATTACGGACATCTACAAAGTGTCCTTTTATAGCCGCGGCAGCAGCCATTACCGGACTGACCAGATGTGTTCTTGCACCTGCTCCCTGCCTGCCTTCAAAGTTACGATTGGAGGTGGAGGCGCATCTTTCGCCCGGCGGCACAACATCGTCATTCATCGCAAGACACATGCTGCACCCAGATTCTCTCCATTCAAAACCCGCCTGTTCAAATATTTTATTCAGCCCCTCTTTTTCAGCTTGAAGCTTTACTGAAAACGAACCTGGCACGACAATGGCTGTAACTGCGGGGTGAACGGTCTTTCCTTTCACTACCTCTGCTGCTTCCCTCAGGTCACTTAACCTTGAATTCGTACAGGATCCTATAAATACATGCTGAATTTCAATAGATGATAGAGGAGTGCCTTCTTCAAGGTCCATATACGTTAAGGCCTGTCTCAGTTCTTCCCGTTCGGATTGCACAGCGTAATCTGAAGCATAAGGTACGGAGGACGAAATGCCCGAACCCATTGAAGGGTTAGTCCCCCATGTGACAAATGGTTCGATTTCTTCTGAATGAATCTCCAGGGTCTTATCATAGCCAGCCCCATCATCTGTAGCGTAGCTCAGCCACTTTTCTTTAAGTGCTTCAAACGCTTTTCCATCGGGCACATGAGCACGGCCTTTAAGATAGTCTACTGTTTTTTCATCCGGGCTGATTAAGCCTGCTCTTGCTCCTGCCTCGATTGACATATTGCAGATCGTCATCCGTTCTTCCATTGAAAATTTCCTGACTGCTTCACCGGTGTATTCGACAATATGACCTGTACCGATATCTACCCCGAATTTAGCGATAATCGCAAGGATGACATCTTTAGCGGTGACTCCAAAACCAAGTTCCCCTATTACTTTTACTTCCATTGTTTTAGGCTTCGACTGCCAAAGAGTCTGAGTTGACAATACATGCTCCACTTCACTTGTCCCGATTCCGAAAGCAAGCGCTCCAAAAGCTCCATGTGTTGACGTATGGCTATCCCCGCAAACGATTGTTTTTCCAGGCTGGGTCAAACCGAGATCTGGTCCGATCACATGAACAATCCCCTGATCCGGATGATCCATATGAGCAAGCGGGACGCCAAACTCCTCACAATTTTGCGCCAGCGTGCTAATCTGTTTTCTTGAAACGGGATCGGTAATGTTGGATCTGTTTTTAGTGGGTACATTATGATCCATTGTCGCAAAGCTCAATTCTGGTCTTCTTACTTTTCTATTGTTTAATCTCAGCCCTTCAAACGCTTGAGGAGAAGTTACTTCGTGTAAAAGGTGAAGATCAATGTAAAGCAGATCAGGCTTGCCTTTTTCTTCATAAACAATGTGATCATTCCAGACTTTTTCGATTATGGTCTTTGGCATGGTAGCTCCTCCCTTAATTAGACGTAAGCAGACATAATATGATCAGAGACAAATTCTCTTTCAAGCTCTTCAATTACTTTTTCTGTAAAAGCACTGGTTGAAAGAACTCTGTGTCCCGTTTTTTGGACATCTGTTGTACAATAACCATCTTTGTAAACACTGTATACAGCCTCTTCCACTGCGGCAGCTTCTTTTACAAGACCAAATGAGTACTTTAGCATCATGGCCGCCGACAAAATTGCTGCTGAAGGATTCGCAATATTAAGCCCTGCAATATCAGGTGCTGAGCCGTGCACAGGTTCATATAAACCAAATCCGTCTCCTCTAATGCTTGCAGAAGGAAGCATCCCGAGTGAACCTGTAATAACAGAGGCTTCGTCACTTAAAATGTCCCCAAACAGGTTTTCTGTAACAATTACATCAAAGGAAGAAGGCTGGGTAATCAATTTCATCGCTGCTGCATCTACAAGAATATGCTCCAGTTCTACATCGGGATAATACGTTTTTTTTTCTTCCACTACTTCTCTCCAAAGCTTGCTTGATTCTAAAACATTCGCTTTATCTACGGATGTGACTTTTCCTTTCCTGACTCTCGCAAGTTCAAAGGCCTTTTCAACAATCCGTTCAATTTCACTCTTAGAATACGTTAATGTATCGACTGCTCCGTTTGCGGTTTTTCTTTTAGGTTCTCCAAAATACAATCCGCCTGTAAGTTCCCTGACGATCATCATATCCACTTCTTTTACCAAATGCTCTTTTAATGGAGAAGCATCCATCATGTCAGGCACCGCTTTTACCGGGCGGAGATTAGCAAAGAGTCCAAAATGCTTTCTAATGGCAAGCAGTCCTTTTTCCGGCCGCAGAGCGGATGGATGAGCATCCCATTTCGGTCCGCCCACAGCTCCAAGCAGAATTGCGTCGCTTTTTTCACAAACGTCCAGCGTTTCTTTTGGCAGCGGTTCTCCTGTGTGATCGATCGCCTCTCCGCCAATGAGAGCAGATTGAATTCTAAAGGAGTGATCAAACCTTTTGCCGATTGATTCTAAAACTTTCACAGCAGATTTAGTAACTTCTTTTCCCACTCCATCTCCATGAAGCACGGCGATTGTTTTATTCATGATGATTCCTCCTCTGGAATTTACACACTTTTTGCAAAAGAGCGGTTTCGTTCATTTACAATTTGACGGTTAATCGCATTTAAATACGCTTTGGCTGAAGCCTCAAGGACATCCTGGGCTACATCTCTGCCTGTAGAAGATTTACCGTTGTACGTTAAGTTAACCACCGCTTCCCCCAAAGCATCTCTGCCTTTGCCAATTGAGGTAACTCGGTAA
This sequence comes from Jeotgalibacillus proteolyticus, assembly GCF_050107735.1. GTDB lineage: Bacteria > Bacillota > Bacilli > Bacillales > Jeotgalibacillaceae > Jeotgalibacillus > Jeotgalibacillus proteolyticus_A. The sequence goes on along the minus strand of NZ_JBNILO010000002.1, from coordinate 94,912 downwards.
TCGAGCAAATGAACTTTCCCTTGAACAAGACGCTCCAGAGTATTGCAAATTGCTTCAACACTTCCAGAACCTGTAGATGCCTCCTGAAGAAGATCGCCCTCTGGATTTTTCACTGAAACACTGGCAGTTGGAATACTTCCATTTCCATACTGGACTTGAACTGATTTAAGTTCATAAACAGGTGTATCGTCTTCCTGAATTTGCTGATCTGTTAAAATAACATATAAATCATCTTCTGAGATTTGTTTCTTCTTATCTGCAAGTGCTTTAAAAGCTTTAAAGGCTTCATTAATTTTTTCATCCGTTAAATCAAATCCCAGTTCAACAGCTTTATTTTTAAATGCATGCCGTCCTGAATGTTTGCCAAGAACAAGCTGATTGGACGTTTCGCCGATTAGTTCAGGCGTAATAATCTCATATGTGGATCGATCTTTCAGCATGCCATCCTGATGAATTCCGGATTCGTGGGCAAACGCATTTTTCCCTACCACAGCTTTATTCGCCTGAATGGCCATACCGGTGAGCTGACTGACTAGCTGGCTCGTTCGTTTAATTTCCTGGAAATGGATTCCGGTTTCGTATTGGTAAACATCTTTTCTGATATGAAGCGCAACTGCCAGCTCCTCTAAGGCTGCATTTCCCGCCCGCTCACCTATTCCGTTAATGGTTGCTTCGACCTGATCAGCTCCATTTTGAATAGCAGCAATTGAATTAGCGACTGCCATACCTAAATCATTGTGGCAATGGGCCGAGAGCTTAACTTTATCAATACTTTTCACATTGTTTTTTAAATAATTGAACATTGCACCGTATTCAGCTGGTGTAGCGTAGCCCACTGTATCCGGCAAATTTATTGTTGTCGCACCTGCCTGAATGACTTTTTCAACGATCCGTACAAGAAAATCGGGATCTGATCGGAAAGCATCCTCTGCAGACCATTGAACCAAAGGAAAATGCTTTTTAGCATGTTTTACAGATTCAACAGCAATTTCAACCACCTGATCAGGTGTTTTTTTCAATTTATGTGTCATATGGATTGGCGACGTAGCAAGAAAAATATGCAAATGCGGCTCTGCTCCATATTTTAATGCATCCCAAGATGTATCAATGTCACTTTTCACTGCTCTTGCAAGACCTGTGACGATAGAGGATTGGACGGTCTGAGCAATTTTTTTAACAGCTTCAAAATCACCTTGTGAGGAAGCAGGAAATCCTGCTTCCATTACATCTACACCAAGTTTTTCAAGCTGTCTGGCAATCTCCAGTTTTTCAGATGTATTCAGGTTGATTCCCGCTGACTGCTCCCCATCACGCAGCGTCGTATCAAAAACATCAATTTTCTGCACTAAAGACCACTTCCTTTTGTTCTTTTTTACCTGATTTCACAAAAGGCATCATGCTTCTTAATTCACGACCGACTTTTTCAATTTGATGTTCGCTCTCCCGTTTCTCAATTGCCGAGAACTCTGGTCGATTCAATTGATTTTCAAGCAGCCATCCTTTAGCAAATTTTCCTGTTTGAATGTCTGTAAGAATTTCCTTCATCCTCGCTTTTGTTTCTCCGTCTACCACTCGTGGACCTGATACGAAATCACCCCATTGAGCTGTGTCGGAAATCGAATATCTCATGCCGGACATTCCATCTTCATACATTAAGTCCACAATTAATTTTAGTTCATGTAAACATTCAAAGTAGGCTAATTCAGGCTGATAGCCGGCCTCCACTAATGTTTCAAAGCCTGCTTTCACTAATGATGTAAGCCCTCCGCAAAGGACAGCCTGTTCTCCGAAGAGATCTGTCTCTGTTTCTTCTTTAAATGTGGTTTCAAGAACGCCCGCCCGTGCACTGCCAATTCCTTTTGCATAAGCGAGAGCAGTTTCCTTTGCTTTGCCGGATACATCCTGATAGACAGCGAAGAGTGCAGGAACACCGGCACCAGATTCAAATGTTCTTCTTACAAGATGCCCCGGTCCTTTTGGTGCTACAAGAAAAACATCGACATCAGAAGGAGGAACAATCTGATTAAAATGAACATTAAAGCCATGGGCAAATACCAACGATTTTCCTTCACGCAGACCCGGCTTAATCTCTGCCTCGTAGACTGCTGTCTGCCGTTCATCAGGAACAAGGACCATGATGATATCAGCTGCTTCTGAAGCTTCCTTTACAGTCAGTACTTCAAGACCATCTGCTGCTGCCTGATCAAAGGATTTCCCTTTGCGGACACCCACCACTACATCGTGACCCTGATCCTTCAGATTTTGTGCGTGAGCATGTCCCTGTGACCCATAACCAATCACGGCTACCTTCTTTGATTTAAGTGTTTCATCATTAATATCCTGATTGTAATAAACTTTTGCCATTTTAAATTCCTCCTAATAGTGGTTTATAAGATTGACAGCTGCTGAGCTGGGGCTTTTTGCGTTTCCCTTACAAAAGCCGTTGCCCCGGTACGTGTAAGTTCTTTGATTCCATAAGGTTTTAACAAATCAATAAATGCTTCAATTTTGCCCGGATCGCCTGTTACTTGAACAGTTATGACATTCTTGCTCATATCAATCACCGTGGCCCTGAACGGTTCAATAATACTGTTGATTTCACTTCTGACTCCAGGCGGTGAAAGCACCTTAATCAGCGCCAGCTCTCTTGTAACAATTGCTTTGTCGGTGATGTCATTAACCTTCAGAACATCAATTTGCTTCTGCAATTGCTTGAGAAGCTGTTCGAGCTTACGCTGATCTTCTACATGCACAACAAATGTCATTTTTGAAATCCCTGGTTTTTCTGTATGTCCAACGGTAATGCTTTCGATATTAAACTGACGTTTCATTAAAAGTCCGGTTACTCTGTTTAATACACCGCTTTGATTGATCACGGTTGTTGTAATGACACGTTTCATCCTTTCACCCCAATCATTTCATGCAGCCCTTTTCCGGGAGCTACCATTGGATAAACATTTTCCATTTGCTCCACTCTGCAGTCGATTAAAGCCGGTTTATTCGATGAGAAAACTTTTTTGAAAAGCTCGTCTGCATCGTGGTAGTTATCGACCTTGAATCCTTCAATATTGTAAGCTTCAGCCAGCTTGACAAAATCCGGCTGTGAAGGCATAAGCGATTCACTGTACCGCTTATCGTAAAAGGTTTCCTGCCATTGACGCACCATACCAAGACATTGATTATTTAAGATGATTACTTTCACAGGCAGCTGGCTTTCCTGAAGCAGGGACAGTTCCTGCAGGGTCATTTGGAAGCCTCCGTCTCCGGTGAAAGATACAACTGTTTCATGCGGCTTTGCAATTTGGGCTCCTATTGCAGCCGGAAAGCCAAATCCCATTGTTCCAAGTCCGCCTGAAGTAACCCAGTGGTCCGGATGATTAAAGCGGTAGAATTGAGCGGCCCACATCTGATGCTGGCCGACATCAGTTGTTACAATTGCATCTCCCTTTGTATGCTTATGCACCAGTTCGATGACTTCCTGCGGCAGCATTTTTTTTGAATCGTTTGAGTAGACAAGTGGATACTCAGCTTTCGACTTCATTAAACCGGTCATCCATGGTTCAATGGAAAGCTTATTTATCTCAAGTTTCAACAGTGAATTTAGCGCTTCTTTTGCATCTGCTACAATTGGAATATCCGTTTCTACGTTTTTTCCAATTTCAGCAGGGTCAATATCGATATGGACAACTTGGGCATTTGGCGCAAAATGCTCCAGATTTCCTGTCAGGCGGTCATCAAACCTTGCTCCAATATTGATCAGCAGGTCCGCTTCGCATATCGCCATGTTCGCCGTGAATGTCCCATGCATGCCTGCCATACCCAGAAATTGAGGATGATCTCCAGGGATGCATCCAAGACCAAGAAGTGTATTTGTTACGGGAACTCCTGTCTTTTCAACAAATTTTACAAATTCCTCTGAAGCTTTGCCGTGAAGGACACCGGCTCCAGCTAAAATCAATGGCTTTTGCGCCTTTTGCAAAGCTTGGGCGACTTTTTGAATCTGAAGAAAATTTGGCGATGTGGTCGGCTGATAGCCTGGCAAATTTAATTCAGTTGCTTTGATTTCAGCTGATGTAAAAACAGCATTCGATATATCCTTAGGGATATCAACCAATACGGGACCCGGTCTTCCCGTAGAAGCAATATGAAAAGCTTCGTGTATAATCCTTGGCAGGTCTTCGACTCTCTTCACCTGATAATTATGTTTCGTGATTGGCTGTGTGATGCCGACAATGTCTGCTTCCTGGAATGCATCTGTTCCAATTACAGCACTTGCGACCTGTCCGGTAAATACAACCAGAGGAAGCGAGTCCATCATCGCATCCGCAATGCCTGTAACGAGATTTGTGGCCCCGGGTCCGGAGGTGGCAATGACTACGCCTGTCTTTCCGGATACTCTAGAGTACCCTTCAGCTGCATGAATGGCACCCTGTTCATGTCTTGCAAGAATATGAGGAATCGGATTTTTATAAAGTGCATCATAGATGGGAAGGACCGCTCCTCCCGGATAGCCAAAAATCATTTCCACTCCTTCATTTTGAAGAGATTGAATAAAAACATCTGAGCCTTGAAGTCTGGTCTTTGGCAGTTCGCCACCTATGGTTTGTGCTTCTTCCTGCTTTAGATTTACATTTACGCTCATTTTTAGCGCCTCCTTTAATAAATTCAGTGACGTATGGACAAAATGGCGTTAAACAAAAGAAAAAGCCTTTTTCAGCCCATACAAAAAGAATGCCTTTTGTATAGGGATGAAAAGACTTTTCATGGTACCACCCTATTTCGCAGCGCTTGCTGCCTCTTGAACAGAATCTCTGTTCATTGATAACGAACATACACCGTATGTCCGGGATGCACCTACTAGAGATGACGTTCAGTGCTCCACTCCGAGGGGATGTCGTCAACAGCAGCAATACCGGCTTCCAGCAATACCGGCTCTCTGTAATTGCAGATGCTGTTAACTTTTGCCTCATCAATGATTTAACCATTTTCACTTTAACCTATGAACGTATTAACGTATTTATGTTATCCTGCATTTAATTCTGAATTATGAACTTTAACCCCATCTTTGACAACGAGATCTCTGAAGCTTTGAAGCAATTCATTTGTGACTTTTCCCGGTACACCTTCTCCAATAGACCTGCCGTCGACTTTAACAACCGCAATTACTTCAGCTGCTGTTCCGGTCAGGAATACCTCATCTGCCACATAAACATCATGTCTGGTAAATACCGCTTCTTCCATGGAGTATCCTTTTTCTTTTGCCATTTCGATAATCGCATTTCGGGTAATCCCTTCAAGGGCGCCTACATAACCCGGCGGCGTTAAAATTTTCTTATCCCGTATAATAAATATATTATCTGCTGAACCTTCTGCAACATAGCCCTGATCGTTTAACATAAGTGCTTCAGGTACTCCGGCAAGTCCAGCTTCGATTTTTACTAAGATATTGTTCAAATAGTTCAGTGATTTCACTTTAGGGCTCAGCACATCGGAGCGATTTCTCCTGCTTGCTACTGTGACGATCTCGATTCCGCTGTCGTAAAGCTCCTTGGGAAACAGTGAAAGGGATTCGGCAATAACAATCACATTAGGAACCTTGCAGGAAAAAGGGTCTAAGCCGAGGTTTCCTATTCCCCTTGAAACAACTAATCTAATATAGGCATTTGATAAATTATTTTTTCGCAACGTTTCAAGCACAATTTCCGTCATTTCCTCTTTCGTATAAGGTATTTCGAGTAAAATGGATTTTGCTGAATCATATAATCGGACCAGATGTTCGTCTAAACGGAAGACGTTATCATTGTAAGAACGAATGCCCTCGAACACCCCATCTCCGTATAAAAAGCCATGATCATAAACAGACACTTTAGCATTTTCTTTTGTAACATATTCGCCATTTAAAAAGATCAATTGTTCACTCACCTAATCACTCCTTCCCCGTGACCTTATTACGTGTTGTATAAGGTGATGTACTTGAATTGTTGACAATCATAACTCGGATAAAACAAGGCGTCAACCGGAAAAAGTTGAATTATTAGATAAATTTGAATATTTAATTAAATTGTATGCGTTTTCATATCCGGTAAATCAACGTTTATGAAATTGAAAAATTTATTTATCTTCCGCAGCTGTGTGAGGACAAAAAAAGAGGAAATTAAAGAAAAATGAAGATGGGATCAAATTAAGGGACGAATCAGCGTTTGGAAATAGCCAATGGTTTTCATAGCTTGAAAACAAGTTAATGTTTCCATACACTCGGTAAAAGATCTGTCAGAAGGTGGGTAGAGATACTATGCAAAAAAAGGATGGCGGAAAAAACTAAACAAAGTTTATAAAAAGGGGCAGTAATTATCATAAGTTAGAGGTGAATGGATCGAAAGGTGGCGACTGCAGGATATGACGGTTACTAGAGTCTTTACAGGGCAACGCCTTAGAAAGCCTAAAATTCTCATTTCCACAGAAAGCGTCCGCTTAGAATCAGAGAGAGCAGATCAAAGAGGCTGGGACAAAACTCAGAAAAATTTACAGAATGAAGGAGTATTTATCAATAGTAAGAGGAGTGCGTAGCGGAAGGTGGCGACTCCTGCAGGATTTGACGGTTGCTTGAGACTGTACAGGCCAAGGGCCTGGAGAGGCTCAAGCCCACGTCCCTGCTGAAAGCGTTCGCCTGAAGCGCAGTGAACCGGTCAAAGAGCTTGAGACACTTTTGTCCCATGCTCATTCAGCAAAAAAAAAAAGAGCATCTGCATGAAACTCATGCAGACGCTCTCTTTTAATTTGTCCCAGCACCCTGCTGCTGATCACTAGTTAAATGGTTCCTTTTGCCTGTTCTCTGCGCAAACGGATTTTATAGATAATAAGGATCAGAGCCGCTATAATCAACCCTTCTGTAATGGGAAGAAAAATGGCCAGGAACGTTAAAACCGTACATCCAAGAATTAAGAAGATGTAAATCACAGCTGATTTTAATAAGGGAAGCTTTTTAGCAAAACCCAGTTTATAAACTAAAATCGAAAGAGCAACAATGGTGACATAAAGAAACCACATGCCCATTTCTGGATTGACATCTACACGGTACAAAGCAGGAAAGAAAGATAATCTGTCTTCCACATTCACCATGCAAAATCACTCCTGTCACTGTATTAGTTTACTTCAGCTGTTTTTTTCTTTTTCTGAGCACGCTCACGTTCACTCTTATCAAGAATTTTCTTGCGAAGTCTGATTGACTCCGGTGTAATTTCACAAAGCTCATCATCATTTAAATACTCAAGAGATTCTTCAAGTGTCATGATGCGCGGCTTTTTCAGTGTAGTTGTTTGCTCTTTATTGGCAGAACGAATATTATTTGCAGCTTTTACTTTAGTCACGTTTACAGTTAAATCATTGTCACGAGTATGCTGACCAACGATCATTCCTTCATATACGTCAGTACCCGGTTCAACGAAAATTGTTCCGCGGTCTTCAACACCAAGGATCGCATATTGTGAAGCCTGGCCCTTATCCATAGAGACAAGAACTCCTTCACGTCTGCCTCCCACTCGGCCGGTCTGCATTGGCTGATAGGAATCAAATGAGTGGTTAATAATTCCGTAGCCGCGTGTAAGCGTCAGGAATTCAGTTGTATAGCCGATAAGACCACGTGCAGGGATCATGAATGCAAGGCGCACCTGTCCGTTTCCATTGTTGATCATATCAAGCATTTCACCTTTACGCTCACCCATGGATTCTATAACCGATCCAACATATTCTTCCGGAATGTCAATTTGCACACGTTCTACAGGCTCACTCCGAACGCCGTCCACATCACGAACAATAACTTCCGGTTTTGACACCTGAAGTTCAAATCCTTCACGTCTCATATTCTCGATTAAAATAGACAGGTGAAGCTCTCCACGCCCGGATACTACCCATGCGTCAGGAGAATCTGTGTTTTCAACACGAAGACTGACATCCGTTTCAAGCTGCGCACGAAGACGCTCTTCGATTTTTCTTGACGTGACATACTTTCCTTCACGACCAGCAAACGGGCTGTTATTTACAAGAAACGTCATTTGAAGAGTTGGTTCGTCAATTCGAAGAACCGGCAAGGCTTCCTGATGCTCAACCGGACATACCGTCTCTCCGACATTTATGTCTTCCATTCCGGAAACCGCAATTAAGTCACCGGCATTCGCTTTTTGAATCTCTTCACGCTTAAGTCCAAAGAAACCAAAAATCTTTGTTACTCTGAAGTTCTTCACTTTGCCATCAAGCTTCATCAATGAAACCTGCTGACCGACTTCCATTGTTCCCCTGAATACACGTCCAATTCCGATACGGCCGACGTAGTCGTTGTAATCAAGAAGTGCAATCTGGAATTGCAAAGGGTCTTCGCTGTTGTCAACTGGTGCAGGAATATTTTCAACAATAGACTCATACAGCGATTCCATTGTTTCGTCCTGTTTTTCAGGGTTCAAACTTGCCGTTCCATTGATAGCAGAAGCATAGACGACTGGAAATTCAAGCTGATCTTCGTTTGCATCAAGCTCAATAAACAGGTTTAATACTTCATCAATTACACCTTCAGGACGGGCTGCATCGCGGTCGATTTTATTTACAACTACGATTGGCGTCAAATTTTGCTCAAGGGCTTTTTTCAATACAAAACGGGTTTGAGGCATACATCCTTCATATGCATCTACAACTAAAAGAACCCCATCCACCATTTTCATGATACGCTCAACTTCACCGCCAAAGTCGGCATGTCCAGGTGTATCCAGAATATTGATGCGTGTATCTTTGTATTGAACCGCAGTATTTTTAGCCAGAATGGTAATACCGCGTTCTCTTTCCAGGTCATTTGAATCCATTGCACGCTCTTCAACATGTTCATTTGAACGGAAGATCCCCGATTGTTTTAACAATTGGTCCACAAGTGTCGTTTTACCGTGGTCTACGTGAGCGATAATTGCAATATTTCTAAGATCTTGTCTTAATTTTGTCATTATTTCACTCCTGAATGCTTTTCCAAGCTTTATTAACTGTACTATTATATCATATTAGGTGGAAATACAAAAATTAATTCTGTAAAATGATTGTTGGGAGGCGCTGCACATGAAAAAAACGAACGCAATCTTTGTACTATATGCATTTGCTGCTGTACTTGCAATGTCCGGGGTAGGCATTGCAGTTGGAGAAAGAAGCATACTCTGGGCCATACTGTCCATTATAGCCTTAATTGTAGTTTTTGGAATGGGCTTTAAAACAAAGAAGAAATATAGAGAGCTTGAAATGGAAAAGCACTGAGCACATGCTCAGCGCTTTTTTTAAAGCTTTCCTCTTAAGTACTCAGTATAAATCTCTTCGTGCACAGAAGGATTCCCGGCAAACAAAGAATCTTTATTTGTAAGGGTATGAGGCTGATTATGCAGATTCGTAACGACTCCTCCGACCTCTTCAATAATAATTTTTCCTCCTGCAATGTCCCAGGGTGAGAGTCTCATCGTTAAATAGCCGTCTAACCTGCCGCAGGCCACATATGCAAGCTCAAGAGCCGCTGAGCCATAGGATCTTGTTCCTCTGACCTTATGGACAAGTGCTCCGAAAACTTCATAAGGCACCTTACTATGCGGTGTTACCCACGTTGCATTCACCGCCAATATGGCCTCAGACAGTCTGGCGGGTTTTAAAGGGGGAATGGGCGTGTCATTCAGATATGCTCCTTTCCCTGAGTGAGCATGGTAAAGTTCATCTGCAACTACATCGTATATGTATCCCAGCTTCCCTGTACCATTATGATAAATTCCGACCGAGATCGCAAAATTTCTTTGCTGATGCACGAAATTCATCGTTCCATCAATCGGGTCCACGATCCATACCACTCCTTCAAGCGTTGAAAGTGAATCACCGTATCCTTCTTCACCCATTATCTTGTGACTCGAATCAAATTGGTTTACTTCTTTAACAAAATACTGCTCAATTTCTTTGTCCATATTTGTCACTAAATCGTTGGCATCACTTTTAGTTTCTATATTTAAAGTGCTGGAGAAAGATTTTCTGATGGTGCTGCCTGCATTATAAATTAATTTTTTGGCAAATTCATCCACTTCATTCCATTGTGTCGTCATAAAATCCCTCCTGCAAAAATCGGTTTCCTTTTGAACAGCGTATCTTACCGAGTTCTTTATCGCAAGAAATAAACACACAAAACTAAGACGAATGCTCTTTAAATTTAGAGCATTCGTCTTAGTTTTGTCTGCTGGTCTTCATTCGTTGTCAGATGCCGCCTGTAAGATCAAGGAGATCCTGGCGGATTACGACAAGCTTTTCTTTAGATGATGTAATCACTTGATCGTTTTTTTCCTCCATGGCTTCAAAAAGGACAGCCAGTTCATAATCCAGTTCCATTCGCAAAACGGCCATTTTTTCCGATTTGAGATCTCTTTTTCTAGTAACCTGGATGACCTGTTTCATCTTCTTGCACCCCTCACCTTAACCGTTTCGACGGCTTTTTCATAGTTAGTTGTTGTTTCTGGTTACTCCATTCTATGCGGTATGAATCAGTTTATTCTCAGGAAAGAATTATGCTACAATAACGTAAAGCTGATTCCGTACCAATAACTGAAATTTCTTATTAGTATTATAGCCTAAATATTCTTTGTTCAAACGATGAGTAAAAGTTTTTTGCAAGCCCCCTTCAGCTAAGTTTTTAGAAATTAAGGAGTGATACAATGCCAGCGGTTTTTGAAAAGCAGGATTTTGATGTATTTAAACTTGATGGTCTCGAAACGAGAATGTCCGAGATCCAATCACGCATACAACCGAAGTTTGAAATGCTTGGTGAGGAATTAGTTCCATTTTTATCTGAGCTTGTTAACGAAGAGATGCATCTTCATATAGCCAGACATGCGAGAAGAACGATTAACCCTCCAAATGATACATGGATGGCGATCTCCTCAAGCAAAAGAGGGTATAAAAAACTCCCCCACTTTCAAGTTGGGCTCTGGGATGATCACTTATTTGTGTGGCTCGCATTCATATACGAACTTCCAAATAAATCGAATATAGCTGATTCATTTCTCACAGAATTTGATGACGTGATTAAAACTTTTCCAGAAGATGGCTGGATCTCCAGCGATCATATGAAAAAAGAGGCAAAGCAAATCAGCGAAATGAATGATGGCGATTTTATGAGAGTGCTCGAACGATTTAAAAATGTAAAGAAAGCAGAGTTTCTTGTAGGGAAACGCTTCCTTCCTACTGATCATGTTATTCAGAATAAGGAAGAATTATTAAAAGAAATTAAACAGATTTATGCAAAGCTTCTCCCGCTCTACAAACACGGAATGAAAGTACAAAGCAGTTAAGTGTTTAAAGCCATCATTAATTTTTTAGCAACTGCAATAAAAAGAGGGTGGGACAAATTTGTCTCACCCTCTTTAACCCGTTTGCTGCGCTTTTAAGCTGACTCTTTCCCAGATACAGCGCTTGAGCCAGTCATCCCTGCAGTTTCCACCTCATATTTACCATCTACAAAAATTTAACCTGAATGAAAAGAACTCAGACTGTTTATCTGGATGATTTTAAAGAAATATTTTCGTGGTCATCTGCGGTTTTGGCTAATTTTACTGCCTGATATATGGAGTATCCGCTTGACTCTTTAAACTCTTTGTCAATCGTTTTTTCCTCTGATTTACTTGGAACTATTTCTTTAAACCGTTTATAGGCGTTCATGAAATCGACTCTTTTAACAGTCGACTCATATGTTTTTTCCACTATTTCATAAAACTTCATGACATCAATAATTTCCTCTGTACTCCAGTCTATAGACAGTGGATATTGAAACTCCATTCCATCACCTGCTTTTCTTATATTCCTCTTTATTGTACCGGAACAAAAAATTTTTTTAAATACATATATGCCTGCTGCTTTATGATTTTCAATCCGGCCTGTAAATGCTATAATTTTTTTTGTTATCATTGAATATATACTAAACCCTTAATGAGGTGGAATAGACATTGTCAGAAATACCAGCAAATTCAGTTACACTAGATGTTTTACGGTCATCAGGCAATTTGACGCAGCATGATACACCATTATTCACCGGTTTAAAAAAGCACAGCGCTGCAAAGCCTGTACAGTTTCATATACCAGGTCATAAAAAAGGAACGGGTATGGATCCTGAGTTTAGAGATTTCATAGGAGAAAATATCCTGTCCATCGACTTAATCAATATTGCTCCTCTGGACGATCTGCACCAGCCCAGAAGCTTAATTAAAGATGCACAGGATCTTGCTGCAAAAGCTTTTGGCGCTGATTTCACTTTTTTCTCGGTTCAAGGAACAAGCGGTGCCATTATGACGATGGTAATGAGCGTTTGCGGACCCGGAGATAAAATTATTGTCCCTCGGAATGTTCATAAATCTGTCATGTCTGCCATTGTATTTTGCGGTGCAATCCCAATCTTTATTCACCCTGAAGTAGATAAAGAGCTTGGAATCTCCCATGGAATTACGCCGGATTCCGTTTCATCTGCATTACAGCTGCATCCAGATGCCAAAGGAGTATTAGTGATTAACCCGACTTATTTTGGAGTAGCAGCTGATTTAAGAAGCATTGTGAAGATATCTCATTCATATGATGTACCAGTTTTAGTCGATGAAGCTCATGGAGTTCACATCCATTTTCATGACAGACTCCCTGTTTCCGCCATGCAGGCAGGAGCTGATATGGCTGCTACATCTGTGCATAAACTTGGGGGTTCAATGACACAGAGCTCTATTTTAAATGTGAGAGAAGGGCTTGTTTCAGCCAAAAGAGTGCAAACCATCTTAAGCATGCTTACCACAACCTCAACTTCTTACCCTTTACTTGCTTCTTTAGATGTCGCAAGAAAAAGGCTGGCTACGGAAGGAAAGCAATTAATTGAAAAAACAATAAAACTTGCTGAAACAATCCGTGCGCAGCTTAAGGAAGTTGAACTGATTAACTGCATAGGTGCTGAAATTGTAGGAACAAAAGCCACTTTTGATTTTGATCCTACTAAAATAATCATCTCAGTTAAAGAGCTTGGAATTACAGGATATCATGCAGAAAAATGGCTGAGAGAAACCTACAATATCGAAGTAGAGCTTTCAGATTTGTATAATATTCTTTGTATCATCACGCCAGGAGACACTATGAAAGAGGCTACTATCCTGATAGAAGCCATTCAGTCACTCGCTAAGACCTTTAGGCATGATGACAGCTTTGTTTCGCCGCATGTGATGCTGCCTGATATTCCTCTCCTGGCACTTTCTCCACGGGAAGCATTCTATTCTGAAACAGAGCTTTTGCCGATTGATCAGACGGTCGGAAGAATTTGTGCAGAATTTATTATGGTCTATCCTCCAGGAATACCTATTTTTATACCTGGAGAAATTATTACAAAAGATAACTTAACCTATATTCATGAAAATATTGAAGCAGGTCTTCCTGTTCAAGGTCCGGAAGATGAGTCTCTTCAAAACTTACGGGTAATTAAAGAACATCGTGCAATTAAATAGAGGCAAACTAAAAAAGAGGCCGGAATCGGCCTCTTTTTTATCCCATTTTATTCATGACGGTCATTTTGCCGATCTGCAAATACCCAGCACTTACTCCCATCCCCACAGGATTGAAAGCGCTTCCTTCATTATATTATAACAAAAGGAGGCAAATTTCAATACTTATTATTCAACCTCTGAACCTTTAATTGCGGCTGGATCTAAAATTTCATAGCCCTTTTCTCTTAAGCCGCTCACAATTGCCGGAAGCGCTTCATTTGTCCAGCTTCTGTCATGCATAAGAAGGTTTGCACCGTTTGAAAGATATTCTGTATTGACCATGATATCACTTAAGCTGTCAGCATTTTGGTAGTCAGCCTCCCAATCATAGCCATACGTCCAATTCATAAGCAGCATTCCTTCTTCCATAGCCACTTGTTTAGAAAAATCGGTGTTAGCGCCAAATGGAGCTCTGAAATACTTAGGGCGCTCTCCAATAATTTCTTCTATACGATCACTGAGAGAAACGATTTCTTCCCGCTGCTCTTCTTCACTGATATCGCCAAGATTTGGATGAGAATATGTATGGTTTCCGATTGGAAATCCCAATTCATGAATCTCTTTCAGCATTTCTTCTTCTTCAGGGGTATCAAGGAAATGTCCATTCACGAAAAAGATTGCTTTTGCATCCAAGTCTTTTAGCGTACGGGCCATTTCTACTCCATGCTTGTCAGGGGCATCATCAATTGTAAGCAGGGCTACTTGTGGATTTGCATCACCAATTGGCTGAACCGACCAATTAACATCATTTAATTCATATAGTTTTTCCACTCTTACTTCCTCCTGAACAGTTTCTGATTCCTCATCTTGTTCAGCTTTTTCTGCTGTTTCCTCTGCCTCAGATGTATCTTCAGATGTTTGGTTCTCCTCTTCCGATTCACCTTCTGTCATCGTTTCAACCGTTTCCTCGTCCAGTGCTGTGCTGTCCTCCGTTGAACATGCAGATAAAAGTAATAAGCTTGTTAATCCAATTGCTGCTGTGTGCTTCATATATTTCCTCACCCTTCAAAATAGATCACTTAATTTTATCATAGTTAACTAAATATGTAATGTTTTGGTACTAATTCACTAAAAAAAGATAGCCCTCTGGATTTTTCCAGAGGGCAGAAAATCGTTATTTTACAATGTGAATCGGTGTGCCAAGAGCTACTTCAGCAGCTTCCATTGTAATTTCCCCTAAGGTAGGGTGAGCATGAATAGTCATGGCTACATCTTCAGCAGTCATTCCTGCTTCAATAGCAAGACCAAGTTCAGCCACAATGTCAGAAGCACCATTACCGGCAATTTGAGCACCGATAATTAATCCGTCTTCTTTACGAGTAACAATTTTTACAAAGCCTTCAGATTGATTAAGAGCCAGCGCACGTCCATTAGCAGCAAACGGGAATTTCGCTGCAGTCACTTCTATGCCCTCCTCTTTAGCTTGTCCTTCAGAATACCCGACAGTTGCAAGTTCAGGATCTGTAAAGCAAACCGCTGGAATAGCCATGTAATCAACCTCGGATTTTTCGCCTGAAATGACTTCAGCAGCCACTTTTCCTTCATAAGAAGCTTTATGGGCCAATGGCGGTCCATCGACAATGTCACCAATTGCGTAAATATTGCTCACACTTGTGCGGCATTGCTTATCCGTTTTCACGATTCCGCGGTCAGTCATTTCAATGCCTACCTGCTCTAGGCCAATTTCGTCAGTATTTGGACGACGGCCTACCGTTACAAGTACATATTCCGCCTCAACTTTTACTTCTTCACCTTTAGCTTCATATGTGACGGTTACGCCATTATCTGATTCTTCAACGCCTTTTGCCATTGCTTTTGTAATGACATTAACGCCTTTTTTCTTAAGACCTTTTTTAACGATGCTTGTCATCTGCTTTTCAAATCCGCCAAGAATGTCGTCAGCACCTTCAAGAATCGTAACTTCCGTACCCATATTGGCATAAGCAGTGCTTAATTCAGTTCCAATGTAGCCTCCGCCAATTACGACAAGGCTTTTTGGAACTTCGCTTAGTGCAAGTGCTCCTGTAGAATCAAGCACTCTTTTTGAGAACTTAAATGATGGTATTTCAATCGGTCTTGAACCGGTAGCCAGAATCGCATTTTTAAACTTATACGTTTGAGCAGAGTTATCGTCCATAACACGGATTGTTTCTCCATCTACAAAGTAAGCCTCGCCGCGAACAATTTCAACCTTGTTCCCTTTAAGTAGGCCTTCAACACCGCCTGTTAATTTTTTCACGACGCCAGCTTTCCATTCCTGAGCTTTTTCGAAATTCAGCTTAACGTTCTCAGCTACAATTCCCATATCATCAGAATGCTGTGCCTGTTCGTAGCGGTGTCCGATCGTAATCATTGCTTTTGAAGGAATACAGCCGACATTTAAACAAACCCCGCCCATATACTCTTTTTCAACGATTGTTACTTTTTGTCCTAGCTGTGCTGCACGAATAGCCGCAACATATCCTCCGGGACCTGATCCAATGACAAGTGTATCTGTTTCAATTGGGAAATCTCCAACTACCATGGTTTACGCCTCCATTAGTAAAAGTTCTGGATCGTTCAATAAACGTTTAATAAGATTTAATGCATTTTGAGCCGTTGCACCATCGATGATACGGTGGTCAAAGCTCAATGATAATGCTAACACAGGAGCTGCTACAATTTCACCATTTTTTACTACCGGCTTTTCAGCAATGCGGCCAATTCCAAGAATGGCAACTTCAGGATGATTAATAACTGGAGTAAACCATTGCCCTCCTGCTGAACCGATATTTGTAATGGTGCATGATGCACCTTTCATTTCATTTCCTGAAAGCTTGCCATCGCGGGCTTTTGTAGCAAGTTCATTAATTTGATCTGAGATGCTGAAAATAGATTTGCGGTCCGCTTCTTTAACAACCGGTACAACAAGACCTTTTTCAGTATCAGCAGCGATGCCGATATTATAATAATGTTTTTGAATAATTTCCTGCGCTTCATCATCAATTGATGTGTTAAGAGCCGGGAATTCACGAAGTGCAGCGACAAGTGCTTTAACAACGTATGGAAGGAATGTAAGTTTGATATTTTTTTCCATTGCCACTTCCTTAAACTGTTTGCGGTGAGCGACAAGCTTCGTTACATCAATTTCATCCATTAATGTAACATGTGGTGCTGTCTGCTTAGAGTTAACCATCGCTTTTGCGATCGCTTTTCTCATTCCGCTCATTTTCTCGCGTGTTTCTGGATATTGGCCTTCAGGAACTTGCTGCTTAGCAGGTGCTTTTTCTTCCTTAGCTTCAGATTGAGGCTGAGTAGTTTCTTCTTGTGAAGAAGAAGCAGATTTCTCTTCAGCACTGTCTCCGCTCAAGTATGCTTCAATATCTTCTTTACTGATGCGGCCGTTCTTACCTGAACCCGATACATAACGGATATCAACATCTTTATCTCTTGCAAACTTGCGCACAGAAGGCATCGCAATGATGCGGCGTTCAGGATCTACATCAGGCTGAGATGAAGAATCAGGTTTTACGTCATCTTTTGGTTCTTCCTGCACAGATTCAGAAGAGCTTTCTTCTTTTTGTTCTGCTGGTTTCTCCTCTGACTCTTCTTTCGGCGATTCTTTTGAATCTTCTTTCTTCTCATCGTCGCTGTCAGAACCTTTAAATTTCAAGTTCTCATAGCCTGGAGCATCAAACTTAATAAGCGTGTCGCCTACTACTGCCACAGCTCCTTCTTCAACAAGAATTTCTTCGACTGTACCTGCTACTGGAGAAGGAATTTCAACGACAGCTTTATCATTCTGAACTTCACAAAGTACATCGTCTTCTTCAACTTTGTCACCTTTGCTAATAAACCACTTAACAATCTCACCTTCGTGAATACCTTCACCAATATCCGGTAATTTAAATTCAAATGACAATGTTTTCACCCTCCTGGAAATCTTTATTTTCTAAAATAGTTTGAAACAGAGAATAATCTCTGTTTCATCTTGTAAAATTAAAATTCTAGTACTTTTTTAGCTGTAGCAATTACATCTTTTGAATTTGGAAGCCATACGGATTCAGCTTGAGAAAACGGGAAGACCGTGTCTGCAGCAGTAACACGCAGCACAGGAGCTTCAAGACTTAAGATTGCACGGTCATTAATTTCAGCCACCACGCTTGCAGCGATTCCTGCCTGCTTCTGCGCTTCCTGAACAACGATTGCGCGATTTGTTTTTTCAACAGATGCAATAATCGTTTCAATATCAATTGGCTGAATCGTACGCAAGTCAATCACTTCAACAGAGTAGCCGTCTTTTTCAAGAGCTTCTGCAGCTTTTAATGACTCATGAACCATTGCTCCGTAAGTAATGATGGAGAGATCCGTTCCCTCACGCTTAACATCTGCTTTTCCAAGTTCAATTGTATAATCTTCCTCCGGCACTTCTTCCCGGAAAGAACGGTACAATTTCATGTGCTCAAGAAAAATAACAGGGTCGTTGTCACGAATGGATGCAATCAGCAGACCTTTAGCATCTTTAGGAGTTGAAGGAATAACTACCTTCAGACCCGGCTGCTGAGCCATTAATCCTTCAAGGCTGTCTGCATGAAGCTCAGGCGTATGAACACCACCGCCAAAAGGAGAACGGATGGTGATTGGAGAAGAATATTTTCCGCCGCTGCGGTATCTCATCCGGGCCATTTGACCACTGACTGAATCCATTACTTCGAAAACGAAACCAAAGAATTGGATTTCAGGAACTGGCCGGTATCCTTCAAGTGCAAGACCGATCGCCAGACCGCCTATACCTGATTCAGCTAAAGGAGTATCGAATACGCGATCTTCGCCGTATTCTTTTTGCAGTCCTTCAGTTGCACGGAAAACTCCGCCATTTAAACCTACGTCCTCACCAAAGACAAGTACGTTTTCATCGTTCTTCATCTCTGTCCGAAGAGCATCAGTGATTGCTTGAATCATTGTCATTTGCGCCATGGCTTACTTCGACTCCTTCTCTTTGTAGATTTCATACTGTTCTTGCAGATTGTTCGGCATTTCTTCGTACATATTTTCCATCAGATCTGTCACCTTTTGCTTAGGTGTATCATCTGCTACTTTAATCGCTTCTTTAATTTCTTCTTTGGCTTTTTCAATTGATTCGTTTTCTTTTTCTTCGTTCCATAGATTTTTATCTTCCAGGAATTTTCTGAAGCGAACCAAAGGATCCTTCTTTTCCCACTCCGTATCCATCTCATCTGTACGGTAACGGGTTGGATCATCACCAGCCATCGTATGCGGCCCGTAACGGTAGCAAAGCGTTTCAATCAATGTCGGTCCTTCGCCATTAACAGCGCGGTCGCGTGCGTCTTTTGTTGCTGCATAAACGGCAAGAGGATCCATTCCATCTACTAAAATCCCCGGGATACCGGCAGAAACTGCTTTTTGAGCAATGGTTTTACCCGCCGTTTGCTTATCTCTTGGAGTAGAAATCGCAAACTGGTTATTTTGAACAACAAAGATCGCAGGTGCTGAATAGGCACCGGCAAAGTTTATTCCTTCATAAAAATCTCCCTGAGAAGATCCGCCATCACCTGTGTATGTAATGGCAACAGCTTTTTTACCGCGTTTTTTCAGACCTAGAGCAATTCCAGCAGTTTGAACGTACTGCGCTCCAATAATGATTTGCGGCGGCAATACATTAACCCCTTCAGGAGATTTATTTCCCAGATAATGACCACGTGAGAAAAGGAAAGCCTGAGAAAGCGGAAGGCCATGCCAAATAATTTGTGGAACATCGCGGTAGCCAGGAACAACCCAGTCTTCTTTTTCAAGTGCAAAATGAGAAGCGATCTGAGATGCTTCCTGTCCGGCTGTAGGTGCATAAAAACCAAGACGGCCCTGGCGGTTAAGCGAGATAGAACGCTGATCCAGAATTCTTGTGTAGACCATGCGGTGCATTAGTTCCTGAAGATCCTCGTCGCTGATTTCAGGCATTGCATCTTCATTTACAACATTTCCTTCTTGATCTAAAATTTGAAACATTTCGAAATGCTCTTCAATTTTACTCAGTGTTTTCACTGCATCAAATTGTGCTGTTTTATTTGAAGCCATTTCATCCACCTATCCTTCCATATTTAAATTTAAGGAATTCTTCCTTAATTCAAAAATACATATACTTTTTATTTTTCCACAAAATTGCCGGGAAAAAACATAAAAGTTTATATTTTATTAACTGTATCAATTTTTAATTTAATCTTAATGATACAATATTACGTACCTGCTTAGTTTACAATATTAAAAACCGCAGAGTCAATAAGAACGAATTAAGGTTTTTAGCAGAGGGGTTATTTTCTTTTAACTAAATCTCATTATCGTTAGTCTGCTGTCATAAAAACTACTTGTCTATCACACTTTGAACTATATTTTCCAAAGAGTTTATATTCTAAAGCTGCTTTGTCTCCACTTTTAAAAAGCCTTAAAAAAGATAAAATATAACAGGATATATGATTCATTTCCATCTGCTTTCCCATCCAGTCATAACGCAATAAGTCTTTCTTTTTTAAGAAACTGTATTATAAAACTGGTTTTATCTGTACTAATCTAGTTTGGATTCGCACATCTGTTATAGGTTATATCGTTTTTTCACAAAAAAAAAGCAGGGATCCCCTACTCTTCTTCGATCATGCTGTAATATTCGCTCTTTAATGAGTTGTATTCATCTGTTAAACCGTTAAACGCGTCATTCGTCTCAGTAATCGTGTTGTATTGAGAATTTACTTTTTCAATCTGCCCTTCGAGGTCTTCCAGTTCAAGTTCCTCATCTTTTAACATTGTATACAATTCGCGGTCGTATTCTATGCCGTCCGTATACTGTTCAACAAGATTCCCATGCAGCTCATAACGCTCAGTCATGACGGACACCATTTCCTCAACATGGGTTTTTAGACTTTCATCTTCAACATCCCCGACGTAATCTTCAATCTTCATAAATTCTTCTTCAGCTTCCTGCATTGATTCTGCCTCTACTGAAAGCTGTTCTTCCCGCTGATCCAGGTTCTCCAGCGCTTCATCTGCCAGGGACTCTACTTCTTCAAACTCTTCCATGCCCAAAGCCATAATATTATTAAACAGCTCCTGCTCTTCCTGCTCAAGTGTTTTAAAAGGCTCCTGGGAATCAACATATTCCTGTTCTTTTTCCACAGTTGAATCTAATGTTTCACTAATATCTTCTTCCGGTGAACCTCCAAAAACACAACCTGCCAGGAAAAGAGAAGAAAATACCGTTCCTGTTAAAATAGATTTTTTCACGATCTATGTACCCCCTTGAGATATTGACAATTATTATAATATAGGTGATTAAATCAATACGCAATGATTTTCATTACTCTTTCACTCTAAACCCACAACATTATTCTATTCCCGCCTATTTTTTTCTTTAGAAAACTTTGATATGATTACTCTAATTGCTTTTCATTAAGACAATCGGCTTATGATAAGTTTAAAATCAGGAGGATTTTTACATGATTAAAATGGAAGATATAATTCGGGATGGCCACCCGGCTTTACGCGAAGTAGCTAAGGAAGTTTCACTCCCTCCTTCTAGTGAAGATAAAAAAATCTTATCTGATCTGCTGCAATACGTGACGAATAGCCAAAACCCTGAAATTGCACAGAAGTACGGACTCAGACCGGGTATTGGCATTGCTGCACCTCAAATAAATATTTCAAAAAGAATGTTTGCTGTTCATTTAGAAGATGGCCAGGGAAATCTTCACAGCTATGCACTGTTCAACCCCAAAATTGTCAGTCATTCTGTAGAAAAATCGTTTTTGACATCCGGGGAAGGCTGTTTATCTGTAGATCGTAATGTACCCGGCTACGTTCACCGATATTCGCGTGTAACCGTGACAGGACTGGATTTAGAAGGCTCTCCTGTCAAATTGCGGCTTAAGGGGTTAGCGGCAATCGCCGTTCAGCATGAAATTGATCATTTAAACGGAATTATGTTTTATGACCATATAAACCTTAAGGACCCTTACAACGAACCTCCCGGGTCTATACCGCTAGAAAGATAAGTGCTGCTTTCGCACACTCACTTAGCTATAAAAAAATCAGTAAAATATGCGGTATGCTGGTCCTCCATTTCTTATCACGATCATGCTGTAAGGATGATTGATGTCAAGAGCCTCTTCTTTACATAATGCATCAAAACGAGTATGATATTAATAAGGAGTGATCCGCAATGTTGAAGAAGCTGAGAAAAAAGCTTGCACGACAGTGGAGAGACATGCTGCGTAAAAAGACAATTGCCTAGGCCCCTGTAAAGCCCTTCATATTCAGGAGGGCTGTTCTTTATGTTAGGGGTTTTTGATATAAAAATACAGAATTTTGCTAATAACAGTGAATACATGAGCAAAAGCTAAGGACAAGTTGTCCCAGGCGTTAAATAAGTTTTATTAGTTGAAGGAGAGATTGAGATGATTTACAAAGTGTATTATCAGGAAAGTGCTTCAGAAGTACCGGTGAGAGAAAAAACACAAACACTCTTTTTAGAAGCTGATTCGGAAATGGACGTTCGGCTGAAACTGAAAGACCGGAACTATAACATCGAAATGGTTCAAAAATTAGAGGGCAAATATCTAGAGTACGAACAAAATCATGAAAACTATAAGCTGGAGCAGATTTAACAAATGAAGTTTGTGAAAAATGACCAGACCGCAGTGTTTGCCCTCGGCGGCATGGGAGAAATCGGAAAAAATACGTACGGTGTTCAGTTTCAAGATGAAATTATTTTAATTGATGCAGGAATTAAATTTCCGGAAGATGAACTTTTAGGAATTGACTATGTGATTCCTGATTACACCTATTTGGAAAAAAACGCTGATAAGATTAAGGGTCTTTTTATTACTCACGGTCATGAAGATCATATTGGCGGAATCCCATATCTTTTAAGACAGGTAAACATTCCTGTTTATGGAGGGAAACTGGCTCTTGGTTTGCTGAAGAACAAACTTGAAGAGCATGGTTTACTCCGAAACGCAAAACTCCACCCGATAGGTGAAGATGATGTTATTAAGTTTCGTAAAACAGCTGTAAGCTTCTTCAGAACTACACATAGTATTCCTGATTCTTACGGGGTTGTCGTAAAAACTCCTCCAGGCAATATTGTTCATACAGGAGATTTTAAGTTTGATTTTACTCCTGTAGGTGAACCAGCTAACCTGACTAAGATGGCGGAAATAGGTAAAGAAGGAGTGCTTGCACTTCTATCTGACAGCACGAATAGTGAAGTGCCTAATTTTACTATGTCAGAACGCAAAGTCGGAGAAAGCATTGAAGATATCTTCCGAAAAGTCAGCGGCAGGATTATCTTTGCCACTTTTGCATCAAATATCTACAGACTGCAGCAAGTAACCGAGGCGGCAGTTAAGTATGGCAGAAAGGTTGCGGTTTTTGGCCGCAGCATGGATAACGCCATATCGATCGGTCATGAACTTGGTTATATCAGTGCGCCAAAGGATACTTTTATTGATGCACATACCTTGAATAGATTGCCGGCAGATAAAGTTGTAATCCTTTGTACCGGAAGCCAGGGCGAGCCTATGGCCGCTCTGTCCAGAATTGCCAACAGCACTCATCGTCAGATTCAAATTATCCCTGGGGATACTGTTGTGTTTTCATCTTCACCAATTCCAGGGAATACGATTAGCGTTAACCGTACTATTAATTTGCTGTATCGCGCCGGTGCAGATGTCATTCATGGTCCATTAAGTGATATTCACACTTCCGGGCACGGGTCACAGGAAGAACAAAAGCTGATGATCCGTTTGATTCAGCCGAAATTCTTTGTTCCTATTCACGGTGAATATCGAATGCAGAAAACGCATGTTACACTTGCCGTAGATTGTGACGTACCTGAAGAAAATTGTTTTGTTATGGACAATGGTGATGTACTGGCTTTAAGCAGTGACCATGCAAACGTTGCAGGCAAAATCACCTCCGGCTCTGTATATATCGACGGGAGCGGAATTGGCGATATAGGAAATATTGTTTTAAGAGATAGAAGACTTTTATCAGAAGAAGGATTAGTGGTTGTTGTAGTAAGCATTAACATGAAAGACCACCGAATCTCTTCAGGACCTGATTTGATCTCGAGAGGCTTTGTATATATGAGGGAATCTGGTGAATTAATTCACCAGGCACAATCGCTTATTCACAAACATTTGAACAAGGTATTATCTAGAAAAACTACTCAATGGTCTGAAATTAAAAACGAAATCACCGATACGCTTGAACCATTTCTTTATGAGAAAACAAAACGCCGCCCGATGATTTTACCAATCATAATGGAAGTTTAAAACAAAAAAGCTGCAGGTTCATTTCATAAAATGAACCTGCAGCTTTTTAATTTAACAGGAAAGGAAATCTCTCTGGATAAATCAGATAGTTTTATGAGCCCTGCATCACTTTTTTCTCAAATCTGTTGATGTCAGTGTCAGCCCCTATAACAATTAAAATGTCCTCTGCCTGTATTTCATCTGTTGCCTGTGGGGATACGATAATATCATCTTTTCTTTTAATAGCTACAATGTTAATCCCATACTGAGCACGGATATCCAGTCCGATAATTGTGTTGCCAATTAATAAATCATTTGCAACAATTTCTACAATCGAGTGCTCATTTGAAAGCTCCAGATAGTCGAGTACATTATTAGATACTATATTATGGGCAATTCTTTTTCCCATGTCTCTCTCTGGATGAACTACTTTGTCTGCACCGATTCTTTTAAGAACTTTTTCATGATAATCATTTTGAGCCTTAACCGTTATTTTTTTGACACCGATTTCTTTCAGCATCAGGGTCGTTAATATACTTGCCTGGATATCGTCCCCGATGGCAACAATCACGTGGTCAAAATTACGGATGCCAAGACTTTTTAATACCGATTCGTCAGTTGAATCAGCCATGACCGCATGAGTGGCGATATTGGCAAATTCGTCTATTTTATCTTCAAATTTATCGATGGCCATTACTTCCATGCCCTGCTCAATCAGTTCACGGACAATGCTTCCGCCAAAGCGGCCTAACCCAATCACAACAAACTCTTTCTTCACTGTAACTCCCCCATTGATTCTTGCTCATTTTCCTTATTTTATCACAAATGCTTCTACTTTTTGCCTTTAACATAATCAGCATCAAATAAAAACAATCTCATGAGTAAAAATAATGAAGGAATTAATAAAAGCAAGCCTGCAATAAATACTATTACCAGCGCTGTACCCATGGTTTCATTTACAACACTGCCTGTAATGGTGACATAAGGATACACAATATAAGGGAGGTGAGACGCACCGTAACCAAAGAAAGCAAAGAAGAATTGAAGCATCACTGCGATAAATGCGATACCATAATTCTTTTTCATGTATACAAGAATAGTTGCAATTAAGAAAAAGACAAATGACAATCCAAACATCCACCATAAGTCTAGTGCCTTTTCAAAATGCTCCGGGTTATGCTGCTGCAATGAAAGGAATACAAGAAAGCTTGCTAAAATGGTTGGAGCACTCCAAAACAGAGAGAACTTCCTCATAATCTGTCTTGAATCCACATCTTCTGCACGGTGAGCGTAAAACGTTAAAAAGCTGGCACTGATATAAAGAACAGAGACAATAGCGAGTAAAACGACACTCCATGAATAAAAGCTCGTGAAAAGCTCACCTGCGAGAAATTGGACGCCATTTTCCGTTTCCTCCAGGAACCCTCCCTCTGATATCGTCAGAGCAGTAGAAAGTGAAGCCGGTATTAATAATCCTGTAGCTCCATAGAGAAAAAGAAAGAAGGTGTTATTGCTCACACCGTAATTTCCAAATGCATAAAACGCACCGCGAATGGATAAAAGTATGATTGCCACACTGCCCGGAAGCAACAGAGCTGTACCCAAATAATATGCCGTATCAGGGAAAAATCCGATTAGGCCGACAAAGAAAAAGACAAAAAACACATTTGTTACTTCCCAAACCGGTGATAAGTATCGGCTGATCAATTTACTCATAATGTGCTCACGTTTTGTAATTCTGGCGTAATAAGCAAAAAATCCAGCTCCAAAATCGATCGAAGCTATAATGAGATAACCATATAAAAATACCCAAAGTACTGAAATTCCCAATACTTCCAAGCTCATATAACACCCTCCTTATGTAAGAATAGATAAAAAGAGAGAGGTGAGAACACTCTCTTTTTACCCTTGTAACGATTCAGAATAAAGCTTTTAAATAAATTGTATATTACCACAGGGATAAAAACTTATCAGGCAGAAGAATCGTTTACAGCTTGCTATTTATTCTACTATGCCATTTGGATAGCGTTTTTTAACTTCTGCTTCAGGTGGTCTGTTTTTAAACATTTTTGTCAAAACGGTTACGGTAAATACTGCCAGGACGATATAAAGCAGTATGAACATCGCAAGTGCAATTCCGACATCACCGGACGTTGTTGCACCCTCTTCAACTGTCATAAAGCCTCTCATTATCCATGGCTGGCGCCCTACTTCTGCCAGCACCCAGCCGCACTCAATGGCTACCAGAGCCAATGGTCCGCTTGCTACGATGGACCAAAGCAATGGTTTGTTCCATTCGTTAAATCTCTTAAAGAGCATGAGAAAGATAAAGACACCCGAGATCAATAGTGAAAACATTCCGATTCCCACCATCGTATCAAATGCGTAATGGATCCATAGAGGAGGCTGTTCTTCTTCAGGAAATTCATTTAACCCTATTACTTCAGTATCAAAAGAATTGCCGGAAAGAAAACTCAGCATGCCTGGGATCCGCAGCGCATTGCTTACTTCCCCTTCTTCATCAATCGTACCAAAAACAATTAAGTCAGCATTGGTTTCTGTTTCAAAATGCCATTCAGCAGCCGCAAGCTTTTCAGGCTGGTATTCTGCCAGATATTTTGCTGACAGGTCACCTGCAAGTGCGGTGCCCGAAGCAAAAACCAGACCTGCAATCATCGTGATGCGCAATGCTTTTTTATGATAATCCGAGCCCTTCTTGCGAAGAATAGCAAGAGCTGCAATGGCCGCAAGAATGAACGCTGCTGTCATGTAACTTGACATAACCACATGAAAGACTTTAGGCCAGGTTGCAGGATTAAACATTGCTGCAAGCGGCTCAATATTTACTGTTTCACCATCAACCAAATCAAACCCTTGAGGGAAGTTCATAAATGCATTGACGGATGTAATAAAGAATGCTGATAACGTAGAACCTATAACCACTGGAATGGTAAGCAGCCAGTGATACCATCTGTTTTTAAAGCGATCCCAAGTATATAAATAAATGCCGAGAAAAATCGCTTCAAAGAAGAAAGCAAATGTTTCCATAAACAGCGGCAGTGCGATTACTTGACCTGCCAGCTGCATGAAGCTTGGCCAGAGAAGGGATAACTGAAGCCCAATAGCCGTACCTGTAACTACACCTACAGCAACAGTAATTGTATATCCTCTAGCCCACCTTCTAGCTAATACTAATAGATCCGCATCCTTCCTCTTAATGCCCAGGAACTCTGCTATCATAATAAATATTGGAATTCCCACACCAATTGTTGCAAAAATAGCATGGAACATTAATGTACTTGCGGTCAAAATCCGACTCAGCATGATGCTATCTAATTCCAATGAATTTCGCCTCCTTTTACTCTTCACCAATCTTATATACCCACTATATCACTTCGCAAAGACAATTATAAAACATAAAGGTAGTTTGTGATATGTTGAACATGAACATTTTGTGACGTTCTTCACAATCTCCACTTGAGCATCACGAAGTCCTCCGTTTTAAGCTCAGAAATGTTATGTGACGATTCATTTCAATTCGAGCCTTCGCATCAATACTTGTTTATTTTAAAGATGTAAACGGCCGGCTGATGTGATTTTTATTTTGAGACTGAGAAGAACTTTAAAGTCATTCCTTTTGAACATTTGCTTGTTGCGAACAAAAAATGAGCCTGGGACGAATTTGTCCCAGGCTTAACCAGCGGATTTTAAATACTTAATACGTCAAAACTACAATGCCTTCAGCATATTAAATTGAGAGTGAACAAGGTGACTGTATATACCGTTTTGCATCATCAGTTCATCGTGACTGCCTTGCTCCATTAATTTACCGTGATCAAGTACGTAAATCCGATCAGAGTCCCTGATGGTTGACAGCCGGTGCGCAATAATTATAGCGGTTCTTCCCTTTAATAAAGTAGTTAATGCTTTTTGGATCTGAACTTCTGTTTCAGTATCAATAGAAGCAGTTGCTTCATCTAAAATTATAATTCTTGGATCTGCCAGCAATGCTCTTGCGAATGAAATTAACTGCCTTTCACCCACAGAAAGAATATTCCCTCTTTCTTCTACTTCAGTATCGTATCCTGAGGGAAGTTTTTCGATGAATAAGTTGGCTCCAACTGCTTTTGAAGCAGAAATAATTTCATCATCCGTTGCACTCGGGTGACCAAATCGTATATTGTCTTTAATGGTGCCTGAGAAAATGAACGTATCCTGAAGCACAATCGAAATTTGTGATCGAAGACTTCTTAAAGAAACATCCTTAAGATCATGATCATCCATTTTAATTTGACCGCCTGTTGGATCATAGAAACGGGTTATTAGATTCGCGATCGTTGTTTTGCCGGACCCTGTATGACCAACAAGTGCCACTGTCTCTCCCGCTTTAATGTTTAACGACACACGATCGAGCGCTTTACGATCCCTGGAATAAGCGAAATCCACCTGATCAAATGAAATGTCTCCTTTAATTTGTTCAAGCTGAACCGGATTTTTTCTCTCGGAAACATTCGGCTGCTCATCCAAAAATTCAAAGATTCGTTCAGATGAAGCCATCCCCATCAGAAGCTGATTGTAGACCATTCCCAGCCGTGAAATCGGCTCCCAAAACATGCCCAGAAGAAAAGCAAAAGACACGAGTTCACCAAGTTCAAGACGATCTGATTGAATAAGCGAAGCTCCATACCAGATCAGAATAGCTGAACCAACTGCATTCGTCATTTCCACGAGGGGTCTGAACGTCGCATTCTTCTTCGTTGCATCACGCCAGCTCTCAAACGTTTCAGTGTTCACTCCATTAAAAAATTGAGCATTTTCATTTTCCTGATTAAAGGATTGAGTCACACGAATTCCCTGAAGGCTCTCATTTAAGTGAGAATTCAACTTTGACTGCTTTAATCGCACTGTCTGCCATGAGCGTCGAATCTGCCTTCTTAGCTTGGTTGAGATAAAAAACATAATAGGTAGAATTACCATTACGGCTAATGCCAGTTCAGGGCTGATTGTAAATAAAATGATGAAGATCCCGATCAGCATTAATGCATCCATCAGTAAATTAATAACGCCATTGGTGAAGAGTTCCTGTAAAGAGTTTATATCATTCATGATTCTGACTAATATTGAACCGGCTGAGCGCTGATCAAAAAATCGATTGCTCAGCCATTGAACATGGGTAAATAAATGCTTTCTTAAATCATAAATAACACTTTGCCCCAGTACATTCATCCATTTGATTCGATAAATATTGGCCACATAATTGAGTAAATATAAGGCAGCAATGACCCCGACCAGAATTAAAAGTAAGCTTCGATCTTGATTTTCGATTGCCTCCCCAATTACGTAAATACCTATTAATATTGGGATGACAAGACGGATTGCTGTAGTAATCAAAACCATAATAATGGAAAGCGGCAGCAATTTTTTGGAATAGGGTTTCAGGTACCTTAAAAGTCTCCAGAGCTGCATCCAGTTAAAAGGCTTTTCAATTACCTGATCAGTGGAATATTTAAATCTGTTCATTATAGAATAACTTGCTTCATTTTTACTCATAGGATCACCTCGCTTTAGACTGAGCCTGCAGAATTTTTTTCTGGTCTTTATATTGAATATTATAAATCCGCTGATATTGCCCTTCTTCATTTACCAAAGTATCATGTGTTCCCCGGTTGGTAATTTGCCCGTTCTCAAAAACTAATATTTCATCAGCATGTTTTAAAGATGAAATCCGGTGAGCAATAATAATAGTAGTTCTCCCTTTCATTACCTCCATCAGGGCTTTTTGAATACTGAATTCTGTTTGCATATCCACTGCGCTGGTGGCATCATCGAGAATTAATATGCTTGGATCTAGACAAATGGCACGAGCTATGGCAATTCTCTGCTTTTGACCTCCTGATAAACCAAGCCCTCTTTCTCCAAGCATCGTGTCATAGCCATCAGGAAGTTCCATAATAAAATCATGAGCCTGGGCACGCTTTGCCGCATTGATAATCTCCTCTAACGAAGCATCCGGTCTGCCATAGGATATATTCGCCTTAATAGTAGAAGAAAATAAGAATGATTCCTGTAAAACAAAGCCTACATTTTGTCTAAGAGATGATAAGGTGTAATCCCGCACATCTGTTCCATCGATCTTTACACTTCCCTCAGTAGGCTCGTAAAATCTGGTCATTAACTGGGTCACACTTGTTTTACCAGATCCCGTTGCTCCGATTAAGCCGATCATTTTACCGCTTTCCACTTTAAAGGAAATATTATTGAGCGCTTTCTCATCATTTTCGGTATATCTGAGACTCACATTTTCAAACTCAACTTCCCCTCTGCTTCTAGTCATGACAACAGCATTTTCTCTGTCTGAAATAGGTTCATCGGCTTCTAAGATTTCTAATAAGCGTTCGCCTGATGCTTTGGATTGTGAAAATTGGTTAATTGTGAAACCCAGATTCATAATAGGCCAGATGATAAATCCGACTAAACTGTAAAAAGCAGTTAATTCACCAGGAGATAAATTTTCGTTAACTACAAGGAAACCTCCGTACCCCAGCAGCAGGATGACACTGGCATTCCCCAGAAACTCCATAAGAGGAAAATACTTTGCCCATATATCAGAGGTAAAGATGTATTTATCTTTATAATCCTCATTAGATTGATTAAACTTGTTAATCTGGTGCTCTTCCCGGGATAGAGATTTTACTGTATTAATTCCACTTATGTTTTCCTGTACATTTGTGTTCAGCTGTCCGAAAGATTTTCTCACTTTGCGAAAAGCCGGATGTACTTTTTTATCAAATTGATAGACAGCTACTGCAAGAAAAGGAATGGTCAGCATCGTCACAATCGTTAAAGGAACAGAATAGAAAAGCATAACTCCTGTTGTAACGATTAGCAGAAGGACCAGACGAATTAACTCTGCGAATCCGAAGGACAGAAAGAAACGAAACATTTCTACATCGGCTGTCAGCCTGGACATAAGATCTCCGGTTTTAGCATTATCATAGTATTGAAAAGGGAGTCGCTGTAGCTTCTTATAAAGCGTATTTCTCAAATCATAGACGGATATAATGCCAAATAAATCGCCATTGTATTGGGATATGTAAGTAGCTATTCCCTTAATAACCATAATTCCTATAAAACCTAAAGCTAAGTAGGGCACAATGCTAAACCGGCCTTGAAGCACAACCTCATCAATTGTCAGCTGGAGTATGATGGGGTAGACAACGGTGATGGCTGTCATGACGATAAGAAAAATGATGGATACGATAAAATACCGTTTATGGGGCCAATAAAAGCTTTTAAGTTTTTGAAAGACGTCCATAGTTCTCCTCCTTCCACATTTTAAAGCATACTATTTAATATATCGGTTTTCGAAATATAATACCACCTTTATTTTGAATTATTTTTCAACATAAAATATTCTTACTTTTTAATGAATTATCATCCTGAGAAACCAAGAAACTTTAATAACATTCTATAACTTTGAATGGTAAAAAGAATTAAGAAGAAAGTCAGATTCTGCTCAGGCTTTGCCACCAGCAATCAACCATTCAAATGAAAACCACAAAAAAAAGACCAGCGACTGAGGCTGGTCTTTTACATTGCTATTAAAGTGTTTTTTGGCCAGGCTTCCAATTTGCAGGGCAAAGTCCGCCAGTTTGCAATGCCTGAAGTACACGTAGAGTTTCATCCACATCACGGCCAATATTGTTGTGGAAAACAGTTTGATACTGAAGTTCCCCTTCTGGAGAAATAATGAACAATCCGCGAAGTGCAACGCCTTCTTCCTCGATCAGCACACCGTAATCACGTGAAATCTGATGATTCGTATCTGCTGCGATCGGATAGTTTAAATCTCCAAGACCGTTGTCTTTGCGCTCCGTGTTAATCCATGCCAGGTGTGTGTGAATCGTATCGGTTGAAACAGCAATTACTTCAGCATCCAGATCTTCAAATTCGTCATAACGATCAGACATTGCCGTAATTTCTGTTGGACATACAAAAGTGAAATCCATTGGATAGAAGAACAAAACAGTCCATTTGTCTTCTTTCATATTCTGCTCAAGGCTTACTTTTCCAAATTCTTTATTTGCAAGTACAGCTTCCATTTCGAAACGTGGTGCCTGCTTGCCAACCATGCGTTCTGCCATTTGTTATCCCTCCAAAAATTAATTCAAATTGAGCTAAAAGCTCTTTTAATAAAAATCTACATTCCAAATGATAATATAATCGACATACAGAGTCAATTAAGAGCAATTAAATCAAAAAATCGGTTCGATTCGACGGAATCCACTCCTCATGCTACGTTATCGTTTGATGAAAAAACCTAAAGGCGGTAAAATTGACACTCTAAAGATGGAAAGGATGATGAAATGGATATGTTACAATTCTCGCTGATCAATGAAAGACTGACTGAATATGAATGGGGTGCCTTGTTAATTACTCTTGGGATCGGCGCGGTAAAAGTTATCGGCATTATTATCGCTTTTTTAATCTTCAGGAGTCTGGGCAACCGGGTTCTGACCCGTACATTTGAGCGCTATGAAAAAAGAGAAAATGTCTCAGCAAACAGAGCACGTACTCTTGAAGGATTGACCAAAAATGTGTTTGGCTATACACTTGTTTTTATTTTAATTGTTACAGTCTTACAAGTATTTAATTATGATGTAACTGCACTGATTGCCGGAGCAGGTATTATTGGCCTGGCCATTGGCTTTGGTGCACAGGGGCTGGTTAGTGATGTAGTTACAGGGTTTTTCATCTTACTTGAAAAGCAAATTGATGTAGGCGACTACATTACTACTGGTGAGTTCTCTGGTATATGTGAAGAGGTGGGGCTCCGACAGACTAAGATTCGCGGATTCGACGGGACTCTTCATTACGTTCCTAATCGGGAAATTACCGGCATGAGCAATCATTCAAGAGGAAATATGCAAGCCTTAGTAGATATAGGGATTTCCTATGATGATGATGTGGATAAAGCTATTGAAGTACTTCAGTCTGTTTGCGATAAACTTGCTCAAACAAACCCCGCAATCACGGAAGGACCAAATGTACTGGGTGTTCAGAATTTAGGGGATTCCGACGTCGTGCTGAGGATTATAGCCAAAACGGCAAATATGGAGCAATGGGGTGTTGAGCGTAGTTTGAGAAAATCCATTAAAGAGGCATTTGATCAAAATGGCATTGAGATTCCATTCCCGCACCAAGTATATGTAGAAAAGAAAGAACCCCAGAGATAAGTTTAGTTTTACGGAGTCTGTTTAATATTAGTGTTGTCTTTCTTTTGAAGCAAAGAGCCTCAGACAAAATATGTCTGAGGCTCTTTAACCGGTTCACTGCGTTTCAGGCCGACGCTCCGCAGGGACGGGGCGCTGAGCCTTCTTAGTCGCTGCCCTGCGAAGTATCAGCTTGCCGTCATATCCTGCAAAGAGTCGCCACCTTCCGCTCCGCTCACCTCTTACTATTACAGTAAGCTTTCTAAATTTAAACTTTTTTAGTGACGTCCCGTTCCCTGTTGTTTCTTACTAAAGAATTTGCACTGACAAACTTAAGTACCCTTCCTTAAAGAAATGAGAACTAAACCAAGGCCTACTTTTTATCCCTATGGTTACCTCCTCTGCTTATTAAAACATGTCCCTTTTGAATTTTTTTTTTAAAAAATATTACATTTATAAAAAGATGAAGGATGCTTAAAACTCCCGGCTGGATACGAAATTGATTTAGACCCAGGCGGTCACTGCAGAATGAATTTACCTGAAGCGTAGTGAAATGTTCTAGGAACGTGGATTTATTTTTCCTGAGCTCTTGACTACCTATTACTCACATAAGTTTTTTCTTAATCAGATTTTGTCTAGTCTCTATTTAAATACTTCCACATTAAATCTATCGCAATGGGAATAGCTTCTTCATTGGGATTTAGTTTGGAATGATGCAGTCCGTATGGAGATTCGACTCCAAGCCAGAACATAAAACCAGGGATCTCCTTTAAAAAATACCCAAAGTCCTCTCCGGTCATTGCCTTCTCACACTCTATCATCCTTACATTTGGTGCTTCATCAGCAAATTTCATAAATTCGGACACAAGCTCGTCGTCATTGTATACCTGGTAATAGGGCTGATTAAATTCTGCTTTGACCTCACAGTCAAACGATGCGCCGATACCCTGCGCAATTGCTTCCACTCTGGACTTAAGAATGGTCATTGTTTCTGGATTAAGTGTCCTCATTGTTCCGCTCAAAACAGCTTTTTCAGCGATAATATTACCTACGGTTCCCGCTTCTAGCTTTCCGATTGTGACGACTCCGCTGTCCAGCGGATCAAGACTTCTTGAGACAATCGATTGCAGCTGTGTAATAAGATGCGCTCCTGCTACAATCATATCTTTCGTTTTATGAGGATAGGCGGCATGCCCTCCAAGACCGGTAAGTTCTATATGGAGTTCAGAGGTATTGGCAAAAAGCAGCCCGGGCTTTGTAGCAATCTCCCCTGCTTTATATTCAGGAGCGATATGAAGACCAATCATCTGATCCGGCCACCATTTTTTCATCTGATCGGACTGAAGCATTCTCTCAGCTCCTCCAGGTCCTTCTTCAGCAGGCTGAAACAGGAAAAGAAGATGATCTTTAATGGGATTTGCCGCCGCCTTTGTCAGCAGGCCAAGAGCGATTGACATATGTAAATCGTGACCGCAGGCGTGCATATAACCAGGATGCTCTGATTTAAAAGAAAAATTAGTTTCTTCCTTAATTGGAAGGCCGTCAATATCGGTTCGATAGGCAATAGTTTTTTCAGGCGAAGTCCCTTTGACAAAAACAAATAGACCGGTTTCCCATTTTTCTACAGTTAAACAGTCCTGTGGGAGCTGCGTTATATAATCAAGTAAAAATGCCTGTGTTTTAAATTCTCTATAGCCAGTCTCAGGGATTTTGTGCAATTCTCTTCGGATTGTTATAAATGAATTCATTATCCTGCTCTCCTTAAAAAAGACGCAGAACGGAATCTGCGTCTCAGACTTTAAATTGAACTGCTTCTGAATTCTTTAGAATTAAAGCTGGCGAAGTTCCTGTTTAATCTCGGTTTTTGATTTCGTTTTTTCATCAATTTTTTTAAGAATTTTAGCCGGCGTTCCAGCCACAACCGTATAAGGAGGTACGTCTTCAATGACTATCGCTCCTGCCGCGACTACTGCGCCTTTACCGACTGTTACGCCTTCGAGCACAACTGCATTTGCACCAATCACCACATCATCTTCCACTATAACCGGCTTCGCTGATGGCGGCTCGATTACACCTGCAAGAACAGATCCTGCACCAATATGACAGTTTTTCCCTACCGTAGCTCTGCCGCCCAGTACTACATTCATATCAATCATAGTGCCTGCACCCACTACAGAACCAATATTAATAGAAGCACCCATCATAATCACTGCATTGTCTCCGATTTCTACTTGATCACGAATAATTGCGCCAGGTTCAATTCTTGCTTTTACATGTTTTAAGTCCAATAATGGAATAGCAGAATTTCTACGATCATTTTCTATTACATAGTCAGTGATTTTATCTTCGTTTGATTCTATGGCTTCTGAAAGATCAGCCCATTCTCCAAACACTACACCTGTGCTTCCCGATATAAATGTTTGCGCAGATTCCCCAAAATTAATCTGGTCAAGATTTTCACCTTTTAAATACACTTTTACCGGTGTAGATTTTTTTGCATTTTGTATGTATGAAATAATTTCGTTTGCATTCATTTGATTCATTTTTTAAAAGTCCCCTTCCGAATGGTAGTCTTCATGGTGCTCTTTTACTTTATCAGAACAGAGTATTCAAAAACAAGTGATTCACGATCAATTTAAATCCATTTCCTCTAGATATTCTTTTACCACTTTTGTAAATGCTTCAACTTGAGGAAGTTCAAATGATGACTGATACCCTAAAAGCCACGTATCCCTTTTTAAAGCAGCTGCCTCTGATTCAAGAGGAATCTTATGGATATTTTCTTCAGTTCCAGTCAGGGTTATGGAAGGAAGAATTGCATATCCGATGCCGTTGATCGCCATTTGCTTGCAGGTCTCAATTTGATCAACAAGGATGTTTTGTCTGGGCGCCGTTTTAAAATGCTGATTCCACCAATCTTGAATCTCCTGATAATAGGTTGAATCACTTTTAAATTGAATAAACGGTCTTTCTGTTTTAAGCAATTCTTCTATTGATTTAATTTCTTTATCAACCAGATAAAGCTGGTCTTGGAATAAATGCATTTTCGGTCCTTTCCAATCTGGAGTGCCCCGGATAATGCCTACATGCACTTCTCCGGCATAAACCGCCTGAAGAATCTCACTGCTCCAGCCTGTAATCAGGGAGATCCGGGCATGAGGGTTCTTTTCTACAAACCGTTTTAATACTTTCGGCAGCCAGTTTTGACCAACGATTGAAGCACAGGCAATTTTCAACGTGCCATATACTTTTGAATCCATTAGCTGAAGCTGTTCGCTCACACTTTCTTCCTTTGACAGGACATCTTTTGCAAGCTGAATTACCATTTCTCCTGCGGGTGTCAGGGTAACACCTTTTTGAGATCTCAGAAATAGGAGCTGCTGCCACTCTTTTTCAATTGTCTGAAGACGCTGGGAAAGAGCCGGCTGGGAGATAAAAAGACGCTCTGCAGCTTTTCTCATATTCATTTCCTGCGAAAGTACAACAAGCAGCCGGTAGTCGGAACGATTCATTTTTCAGGAACCTCTCTTCCTGAAGGTATATCCTTCTTTGGTAAAAACAAAATTAAAATTAAACTGATTACAGCAATAACAAGAACAATTGCATACACAGACTTTAAACCTGTTGACATTGCCTGCTGAAGAGAGCTCAGTATATCCGCATCCAGTTCTTTTCGACCCTCTTTAGTTAAGAGATCATTCACTGCATTTACGCCAAGATCGTTCACATCTTCATTTGTGCTCGTACGAAAAGAATTTAACAGGCTGGCATTTAAAATGCCCCCAAGCAGGGCCACCCCGACTGTGCTTCCGAGGTTCCGCATGAAGATATTCGCAGCAGTAGCTGCCCCCCTTAAATTCCAGGGTACTGCACTTTGAATCGTGACAATAAAAGCTGTCGTGGTTAAGCCCATTCCTGTGCCGACGAAGAAAGAGGAGATTGCAGCCCACCATGGACCGTATGAAGGCTCCATCAGGACGAAAAGTACTGCACCTATAACAAGCGAGCATCCGCCAATAAGCGAAGTACGATAATAGCCGATGCGTATCAGCAGTCTGCCTGCAATCACAGCAGCAATCGGCCAGCCTATAGACATAGCTGTTAATGTAAACCCTGCGACTCTCGCGCTTTGTTCCATTACACCGGTGACAAATGCGGGAAGATAGCTTGATATTCCGATAATTAATATGCCAGTGGAAAGTGATACAACATTCGCAATCAGAATGGACCTGTTTTTCCAGATTGAAAAAGGCATCATTGGTTCTTCAGTTTTCATTTCATGTTTTAAAAATAAAACAAATAAAACGACTGCGGCTAAAAGAAGAACAAAAGCAGTTAGTGAAGTCCACCCGACCGAAATGCCTCCTTCTACAAGCAAATAAAGCAGCACAGTCAAGGCTGCCGTCAAAAGAATGGCTCCCTTGCTGTCTATATGGTGCTTTTTCTTTTGAACTTTTTCGTCTAAAAAGACCCAAAGGCCAATGAGTGAGAGCATTCCAAGCGGAATATTCACCCAGAAAACAAACTGCCAGCCTATAGTATCGACCAATAGTCCACCAATTGCAGGACCCATAATGGCAGAAATCCCCCACACACTGGATAAATACCCTTGAATTTTAGCCCGTTCTTCCTTGGTGTAGATATCTCCAACAATCGTGGTCGCAATAGGAAGGACAGCACCGGCTCCAATTCCCTGAATGAAGCGGAAAGCGATAAGCCATTCCATTGAAGTTGCCAATCCGCATAGAATTGAGCCAATTAAGAACAATGTCATTCCAAATGTCATAACCGGTTTTCGTCCATAAAGGTCTGAAAGCTTTCCGTAAATTAGTACTGTAACCGTACTCATGAGTAAATAGGATGAAAACACCCAGCTGTAAAGGTCAAATCCTCCAAGATCTGCTGCAATTGACGGCATGGCAGTAGATACAATGGTTGCTTCAATAGCTCCTACGAACATTGCAAGCATGACTGAAGCCAAGATAAAAGGCCGATACTTATGCTGAGATTTATTTTTTTCAGAGTCATTCATATAATTGTGGTTCCCTTCAAGAATTATGACTGTTGTATTTGCATATGAATATGCCGTTGAAGCTGTTTAAGCATAACTCTTCTCGTCATAATCCCCTGGAAATAACCATCTTTATCCATAACACATAAAAATGGATGGTCTACAAGAAGGTTTAAAGCATATTGAAATTGGTCAGTCATTTTTAAATGAGGAATATCTTTTTCCATTACATCTTCTACCTTTTTTTCATCTAAGCGGTCAAATTCAATGGTCTCAAGCCCAAGGATTGAATCTGTAATCATCTGCATACTTATCAAACCTTTTAAATGGTAGTGCACGTCCAGTACAGGTATCGCGGAATACCCGCTCTTAGTTAATAACAGCAGTGCATGTTCAATTGTATTTGCCGGCTGAACATGGGCAATTTTCTCTGATGAGATAACAAAATCCTCTATTGCCGTTTCAAGAAAGTCTTTATGTTCTATTGAAATCATTATCTTATACCCCTTTTATAATGAACATTCTTCTCCATCATAACATATTCTTCAAAAAACTCTGTAAGGAAAGATTGATAAACTGTCACAACCTCAGTTGCCGTGAGTTGATCCCGCTCTGAGAGTGCAGGGCATGTGTCATCATTATATACGAAAAGCCATCGCTCACTCCGTTTGCAGAGGAGTGAGCGATGGCTTTAAACAATATCTGATGGCTATTAAATGAATCAGCTGTCCATTAGAATAAAAAACAGCTTGCTGCTTTCTATAATTCGTTTTCTTCCTGAAGCAGTTCGAAAATTTCAATCGCGGTCATATCAATATTATCAAATGGATATTTTTGTGCTTTATTATCGCGATCATAAACCTCAAGCTCAAACGTGTCATTAGCAGAAAAATATTTCACCTGACAAACTCTTCTTCCGTTGACTTCAAAAAATCTTGATTGAACATCTCCTGAATCGTCTTGCTCCTGCAGTGTTTTTAACCTTTGAATAATGCCCATCAATTGTGATTGTGACATATGGCATTCCCCTTCCCTGATAAAGTATGGCTACAGTGCCGGTACTGTTGCTTTAAAATAAAGTATCGCAATAATTTCAGCTAGTAAAGACAAACATCCTGCGTTTGTCTGGAAAGTAAATTCAGCCTTTATTTATTTCCCCTAATCTGTTCATTACAAAACAAGGAATACTATATCATACTTAAAGTAAAGTTTATATAGTTTCAACAGATTACCGAAAGAAATCTTACTTACATGTAAGCTGCGGCCTCAGCATAATTTTTGACACAGCGGCCTCTTTGGGACAAACTAGATTAAGAATTCCATTACATGATAGTCAGGAAGTGAAAATATGCATAAGGTTGTACTTTATACGCAGCCCCAATGCCCTCCATGCGAGATCGTAAAAAGGTTTTTAAAGGCCTACGATATTAATTTTTATGAAATAAATATTAAAGAGGACCAAAAAGCGAAACGATATATGCTAAATCAGCTAGAAGCGTATTCTACACCTACTGTAGTAGTGAATGAACAGGAAATTATTAGAGGGTTCAACCTCGAGGAACTGGCATCTGCACTCAACATTGAATGTGAATAAAAAGCCAGTTGATTAGGAAAATTCCCTACAGCTGGCTTTTACGTGATCATGATCCAGTAAATAATGTACCCGATTACAAATATTGTCGCCAGTATATAAACAATAAAAACGGGATTCATTAAAATATTGTGCGCTCGCGGTCCTTTTGCCACTTCTTCATCTTTTGGATCTTGAACTTTAGAGTTTCTGTAAGCAATACGAAGAGTAACAAAGAACCCCGCCACACCAATTAAGATAAAAAATGAAATTAAACCTATATAAGGTCCCTCACTCAATCTGATCACATCCTTTACGTATAGAATGTCCAGATTTGAAAGGGAATATTCGCCTTAAAATGGAAAAGAATTAAGGTGCTGCCCGCCATCCATCGTAATGCACTCACCGTTTATATAAGCGGCTTCCTCTGAAAATAAATAAGCAGCAAGCCCCGCAATTTCCTCAGGCTTACCCAGCCTTTTTAAAGGGACGGAAGCAAGTGTGCGTTTAGCAGCTTCTTCAGATTGCCACAGTTTTTCTGCTCCTCCTGTACGTTCTATGGGTCCCGGAGCAATCGCATTGGTCCGGATTCCATATTTGTGACCCCATTCCACCGCAAGCGTCTTTGTTAAAGAAAGTACACCGGCCTTTGCGGCCGCCGAATGTGCTACGCCTGCTCCAGCATCCCATGCGTATGTGGCCACCATGTTAATCATGCTTCCTTTACTATTGTTTGAAATCCAATAGTCCCCGGCAGCTTTAGAACAATAAAATGTCCCGTTTAATACAATGTCTATGACCGATTTCCACCCGTTTGGCGACATTTTTTCGACTGGACAAATAAAGTTGCCGGCAGCATTATTAATCAGACCGTCTACTTTACCAAACGTATGAACCGCCTCCTTAACCATTGCTGCTGCCATTTCGGGCTCTCTCACATCCATTTGAAAAGTCTCTATATCCCCTTGTCCAATACTGGCTAACTCACTTTTAGCAAGTGTCAATTTCTCTTGATCTCTCCCTGTAATGAGAACCGAATGTCCATCCTGTACAAACCTTTGTGCCATGTATTTCCCCATTCCATTTGAACCGCCTGTAATGATATACACTTTTTTCTCCATCTTAACTCCCCCTTTAAAATGAATGAATATTCACTCATTAAAGTATACGTTAAGCCATATTAAAAATCAAAAAAACCTGCAAAACAAATGCAGGTTTTTGTTCATACAACATTATTGTGAAAAATCCTGAGATAATGAAAGCTTTTGATGAAGCTGT
Organism: Jeotgalibacillus proteolyticus; assembly: GCF_050107735.1. GTDB lineage: Bacteria > Bacillota > Bacilli > Bacillales > Jeotgalibacillaceae > Jeotgalibacillus > Jeotgalibacillus proteolyticus_A. The sequence continues at coordinate 53,981 of NZ_JBNILO010000002.1, read as the reverse complement.
GCAATCGCACGAATGATGGTGCGTTTTCGATGGTGACCCACTGCAAAAGCTGAAAAACCATTTAGTTCAGCAAATACTTTTCCTTTTGAACCTTTGTCACCGAACCCGTCTGTATAAACCACAACCGTTCCAAAATCTGTAGGAATTCGTAAGATATCTAATTTTATGCCTTTTTTCACAGCTGAAATTAACTCCTTTACCTTTGACTTGCTTAAAAACACTATTTCTACCGTATAGGACAGCAGAGTAAATGTCAATACAACCAAAGGCTGAACGAAAAAATTTAACAGTTGGCTGCCTATATTCACTTACCCAATGGCTATTAAATGTTTCTCAATTTCCTTTGAAGAGACCGGTTTACTAAAGAAGTAGCCCTGTCCTTTTTGACATTTTTCATTTTTTAAAAAATCCACTTGATAAGGCTCTTCTACTCCCTCCGCTACCACTTCCATTCCCAAACTATGAGCTAAATGAATAATGGTTTTTGTGATGGCTGCATCCCTTACATCTGTTTGCAGTTCTTTTACAAAGCTTTGATCAATTTTTAATATGTCTATTGGGAAATTTTTTAAATAGTTTAAAGAAGAATACCCTGTACCAAAATCGTCAATAGAGATTTTGATTCCAATTTTTTTAAGTTTTTTAAGCATATTAAGCGTCTCAAGAACATTCCCCATAGCGCTTTCAGTAATTTCAATTTCAAGCATTGAGGGCTCGAGCTGGTGTCTTTCGAGCGCCTGTTTAATACTCTCATCAAAATCCTCCTGACTAAATTGTTGAGGAGAGATGTTTATGGCAATTCTGGTTTTTTCGAGGCCTTTTCTGTTCCACAATTCAAGCTGAAGACAAGCCTGATCGATCACCCATTTCCCGATGGGCAGAATAAGTCCGGTTGTTTCTGCCAAAGGAATAAATTGAGATGGAGCGACCGAGCCGAATTTTCCATTGTTCCATCTGAGAAGAGCTTCTACACTATGTATTCTTCCGTCTGTCAAATTTACCTGCGGCTGATAAAAAAGAGTCAGTTCATTTAATTCAATGGCTCTTCTAAGATGTGTTTCCATAAGCAATTCATTAGGGAAAGAATCTTTCAAGCCATCCCTATAAAATAGAAACTGTGCATTCCCTTTGGCTTTTGCTGCTGTTAATGCCTGTCTTGAACAGCTGATGACAGAATCTGCTGTTAGGTTTTCACTATGCTGAATCATGTAAATTCCAAAGCATGTGGAAAGATAATAATCCTCTCCTTCAATGGTGAATGGACGGGAAAAATCAGCTGCTACCTGCTCTACAAATGATTCTGTCTCATGTCTGTCTAAACCATTTGCGATAAAAACAAACTCATCCGCCGTTAAACGGTATAACTGAACAGACAATGATGTATATGAAGCCAGTCTGGCTGCAACTTCTTTTAAAAGGTCATCCCCATTATTATATCCTAAAAAATCATTCAGTATCTTAAATCTGTCAAGATCTAGGCTGATCACTGCAAAAGAAGAATCTTCATCGTGTTTTTTTATAATCTGATTAAGCTGGTCTTCTAAAGCACGGCGATTGAGCAGTCCAGTCAAATGATCATGCCTGGACAAAAAGTGGATTTGCTCCACTTTTTGTTTTTCACTCGTAATGTCCCGTGCAATTAAATACATCCCTTCCACTTTTTCTTCAATTTTAATGGGAATAAATTTAATATCCGCTATTATAGCCGCGCCGTTCGTTTTTCTCATGTTAATTGAAGGAATACTGAGTGAACGGCCTTGTCTTATCATCTTCATCGTTTCATAAATATCAAGAAAAAATTCGGGATCGAAATAATCTTCTATTTTCGGCATCAGGCCGTTGGCCCTGTCAGTTTGAAACAACTCAGATGCTGCTTTATTTACATTTAAAATTTCTCCATTAATTGAAAGAATAAAAATAGAATCCAGATTGTGGCTGATTAAGGATGAGTAATAGTGCTTCATTTTTTTCAATTCATTTTTTTCATTTTGTTGTGCTGTGATATCACGTGTTATAGCAGCAATATATTTCTTTTTATCCTGACCATTTTCAAAAATGGGTGTAAGCAGGGTTTCATAGAAACAAAGCTTGCTGTTGATGAATACCTCGTCTATATACCTCACAGTTTTCTTACTTTCATAGGCCTGTTTATAGCTTTGACGGATTTTATCGCCGTGCGGACCTTTTACGATAGAATCTATTGACTTCCCAATAATATTCTCTCTTTTTTGGTTGATTGAGTCCAGCGCTGCATTATTAGCAAACATATAAATAAATTCAGTGTTTTCTGTGACTTTCATAATAAAGACACTATCTGATATATGCTCAGTAATCATTTCCATTAAAACTTTTGAAACAACTTGCTGTTCATCTCTATGAGCAGCCTGATCTTTAATAGGTGCACTTTCAGAAAGCGGTGCTTCCATAGGTTCGTCCTTCCGCCTAATATGTAGGAGCATGAATTCAGATAACAGGATAAAAGACTCAATCCCGCAATAAGTACTTATAATCATTTCAGAATATGAAGATTTTGTCAACAATAAAACAGATCTTTAGTCATGTTTTCGTTACCCGATCGAAAGGTTAACCATGACTAAAGACACTTCTTATATATCTCTATTCGCTTTTTCCAGGAAAATTTGCTGGGATTGAACCGACTTGTCCTGTTTTTTTAATATGTAGCTGTATTTTCCAGTATGGTCCTGATAACGGGCTTTGATATTGTCACGCAGCTGCCAGTTTAATATTTCCAGCAGCTTCAGTTTATTCTCTTGATCAAGGATAGGAAAGAAAATTTCCACACGCTTTTCCATATTGCGTGTCATTAAATCGGCTGAGGAAAGATAAATCTTTGGATGGTTATTTTGATTAAAATAATAAATCCGGCTATGCTCCAGATACCGTCCAATAATACTAAGTACCTTAATGTTTTCACTTACCCCTTCAATACCAGGCTTTAAGCAGCAGATCCCCCGAACTATTAAGTCAATTTTGACGCCTTTGCACGAGGCTTTATAAAACTTTTTGATGAGTTCTTTATCTGTCAGGGAATTCATTTTTGCTATAATATGACCATTTTTCCACTTTTCATGATAAGCAATTTCTTCATCGATTAACTCACTCATTTTATCTCTGATCGAGAAAGGTGCCACCACTAAATGATCATAAACCGGCTTTTCAGTGTTCCTGCTGATAAAGTTAAAAAACTTTTCCGCATCCTTCCCAACCTCAGGATGTGAAGTAAGAATGCCCATATCTGTGTAAATTCTCGCTGTTTCTTCGTTATAGTTGCCAGTTCCAAGATGAACATAGTGCTTCAAACGGTCTTCTATTTTCTTAACAACAAGTGTAATTTTACTGTGTGTTTTTAAGTAGTTCATTCCATAAATGACTGTACAGCCTGCTCTTTCAAGTTCCTTTGCCCATTTTATATTTTTTTCTTCATCAAACCTGGCTTTTAATTCTACAAGCACAGTTACTTTTATGCCATTTTTTGCAGCTTTCTTTAAATTTGCAATCACAGGAGAATTTTTGCTTACTCTATATAAGGTTTGTTTTATTTCTATTACGTCTGGATCCTCTGCTGCAATGCCGACAAAATCAACGATCGGATGGAAAGAATCGTAAGGGTGGTGAAAAAATAAATCCTGTTTGGAAACCAGTTCAAACAGATTAACATCGCTTTTCAGGATCTCAGGTGTATGCGGTTCAAATGGCGGAAACAATAAATGCTGTTTTTCATTTTCTACTTCCTTTATAAATGCAGACAGAAATGTTAAATCCAAAAAGCAATTTATTCTGTAAACATCTTCTTCTTCTATTTCAAGTGCATCAATTAAATAGCTGATTGCTTCGTGATTCTGCTCATGCTCCTCTATTTCAAGCCGAACCGCCGCTCCCCATTTCCGATTCTTCAGCTCTTTTTCAATTTCAATTAATAAATCGCTTGATTCATCTTCATGGATGGTTAGATCTGCGTTCCGGGTAATTCTAAAAGCAGTCGTTGAAGATACAATATAATCCGGGAAAAGCTTGTAAATGAAACGGGATATTACATCTTCGAGCATAACAAATGTCTCGCCTTCATCTGATGGAACACGAATAATGCGGTTTAAGGAAGCGGGCATTTGAATAACCGCCATTTCCTTAGGTTCACCACTGGCTCCCGTTTCATTATTCAAGTAAACGAGCAGGCTGAGACTTTTATTAGGAAGTTTAGGAAAAATACTATTGATCCCGATCATCATACTCGTTAACTTTTGTACGATATGCTCTTCAAAGTAGTACTCAATGTACTCAAGCTGATAGTCTGTCAGCTGAAATGGTTTTAGAAAAAACATGTCTTCTTTTTCCAGTTCAGGGGAGATCTCATCCATAAAAGCCTTCATTTGAAGATCAACCAAATAATGGTTATATTGTGATATTTCTTTTAATTGCTCCTTAGGGGTAAGCCCTGCTTTATTTTCTGGTTTAGTAAAGTTAGCTTTTACCTGATCCTTAAGCCCTGCTACTCTAACCATAAAAAATTCATCTAAATTTGAACTGAATATGGCGAGGAACCTTAATTGTTCGAGCAGAGGATTTTTATGATCCATTGACTCCCATAACACCCGTTCGTTAAAAGCAAGCCAGCTCAGTTCTCTATTATTGTAAAAAGATGTGCTTTCAAAGAATTGATTTTGTTCCTTCATTCTGCCCTCACCTCTGATATAGAAAATAGTCGTTAGATCTAATTATAAAAGAATGAATATGAAGCCAGCATGTATAGAGTGTTAAAGTTTTATTTTTTTACGAACTCCAGAACAATCGATTTCTTTATAGCTTTTTCCAAATGTTTTTTTTGTTTTTCTGATTGATATTCTTCAGCAAGTGTATTGCCAGCAGCCTTCAGTATCATTTTCAATTCCCGGGAGGATTGCTGAACCGTTACCTTATTAATTAGTCTCCTTTTGGATCCATTTAGACTATAAGCAAATTTCAACAGTGCTCCAAGCTCCCTGATTGTCTGCTGTTCTTCTTTTGTAAACCATTCTGAAAAAGGCTGCAAATATTGCTGCAGAGAGGATTTATTTTTAAAGGATGCAATCAACGCCAGTTTAATTCTGTCATGATGGAGCACTCCGTCAATCGAACGGTTGGCGATCAGATAAAATGTGTGCTGGCTGCTTGATTCAGAATCGATATATTCTCCAAGGTAATATAAGTATGCCCCCCGTTTCAGCAGCAGAAGATCGTCCTCTGAATGCTGAAATTCTCCGATAGTGCATAGCTGCTGATAGAGGTCAGCTGATAATTTCATCATGTACTCTGCATCTAAGGAGTTGATGGAGTAATCAAAAGACAGCTCTTTTAAACTGTTAATAAAAACTTCATGTTTACTGACAGGAGTGATGTTATTGTTCATCAGCTCCTTAATGACAATTCCGTCCCGAAGGCCTTTGCGGCTGAACAAAAATCCGGTAGCGCGGGTAATTTCAAATAGCTGGCAAAATACCTGCGAAGCCGGAGCAATGATGTCAGAACGGTCAGATGAAAGTCCATCTAATTTTTCGAGTTCATCTATCGTTTTTGACAACAACTGATCTCTGAGTGTAAATAGAGAAGTTTTAGACATGAAATACTGATGGACGCCTGCGATTGGATACTCCTTTAACTGCTGATCAATTTGAGCAATGTTTCTGGCGCTTCCTCCTATCGCGACAATAGGCACTTGTTTATTGTGAAGCCACGAAAGAGAATTAAAGCGATCTTTTAAGAAAGCAATCAGCTTTTTTTGCTCACTTGAAGTCATGATCTCTCCTTTCATAAATTTTTTTTTCAGTGTAACAGCACCAAATGGAAAACTATGTGAATGCTTAAGCTTTTTATCTTCAAAATACGTAATTTCGGTACTTCCGCCCCCCATGTCAATGGTGACACCTGATTTGATCGGCGTGCTGTGCACCACTGCAACATAACCGAAATAGGCTTCTTCTTCCTCTGTCAAAATGGATACATTCCAGCCTACCTTTTTTTCCACTTCTTTTAAAATGTCCTTTTGATTATCTGCCTGTCTTACAGCTGCTGTAGCCACTACCCTCAAATCAGTCAGCTTGTGATAATCCACAATTTCTTTAAACGCTTCGAGAGTTTTAATGAGGATTGATATGCCTTCATTACTCATTCGTCCTGCTTCGTTTAAATACGTGCTGAGTCTTGCAACTGTTTTAATGTTCTCTATTTCGCGCATCCCTTTATCCGATTCGTAATGATAAATCACCAATCGAATCGTATTAGAACCAATATCAATGACTGCAGTCTTTTTCATGTGCTCATCTCCATTTAATTTACTCCACATTCTATTATATCTTACATCGACTCTCTGCTACTTTATTCCTTTTCCCTCTTCTTGCCTTTAAAAATCCTCTAATAGGGGCTATACTTTAAAAAAGCATAAAAACAAGGGAATGATGATATGACTGAATATGACTCCAAAAAAAATACCGTATCGGCACTTTCTCAAGCATTGTTTACCGTAAATAAACACGCCAAGACTGCCTCTGACCCAAAATATTTATACAAGCTAAAAAAAGAAGCTCTCTCTAAGCTTCTCCAGGAGGATAAAGCCAGGAAAATAGGATTGCAGTTTTCCAGAAATCCCGGCATGAGCCAGCAAAGATCTGATGTATTGGTAGAATGCGGAGAATATCTTTTTCACCTGCCGCCTAAAAAAGAAGATTTTACTACGCTCCCCCATCTAGGAAAGCTTTCTGATACTTTTCGAAACCCCAAAACCAAAATGAGCTTAAGAGAAGCAAAAACCCTTCTTCAATCTTATACCGGACTTTCTGACCATCAGCCGCCTGCACCAGGAAAGCATAGGACATATCAAAAACCGGTATTTAAAAGACTTGGTGAATAATGGAACTATAGTGTAAAGAGCCTGGGACAAAAAACGTCTCAGGCTCTAATATGGGTTCAATGCGCTTCTTTCAGCAGGCAGCTGAGATCTATACTTTTTGAGGCAGGTCTCACTCATATTAACAAGTCCTTGCACAAAAAGATAAAAAAATTATTTTCTAAATTGTGGTGCTGGCTGCTTAAAGAGCCAGCCGGTCAATAGACTGCACTAATTCGCTGATTTGAGGCTTGCTTATTTGTTCATCCGCGCCTACCTGGTTTCCCTTGTGTTTTAAATCCTCCGTGATAAGAGAAGAAAAAATAATGATTGGCAGCTTAGAAAAAACAGGGTGTTCTTTTACTTTTTTTGTGAAGTGATGGCCGTCCATCTGGGGCATCTCGATATCTGTAATGATCAGCTGAATACTATCTTCTATTTTACTTCCGCTGACTGCCTCTTCTATGGATGTCAAAAAATCAAAAGCGTCTTTTCCGTTCTCAAAAAACTCGATTTGATCGTACCCCGCTTCATTTAATGTATCGAATAAAAGCTTGCGGAGCATTGGAGAATCCTCTGCTATAAGAAGCTTTTTTGAGGAACGTTCTCTTTTTCCTAATTGTTTTACCATCCCCACATTAATTCCCGTCTCCGGATTGATCTCGAGCAAAATTTGTTCAAAATCAAGCAGTAAAAGCATTTCGTCCTGCCGTTTAATGACGCCAATAACCTGAGAGGCATCATTTTGATATATTTGTGAAGGCTTTTCAATTTGATCCCATGATATTCTGTGAATCATGGAAACATTATCAACTTGAAAAACAATTTTCTGCTGATTAAATTCTGAAACAATAAATTTTTGCTGCGGCATAGTCTTCTGGAGTGGAGCCCCCAGAACTTTACGTATATCCACTACCGGAAGAACTTCTCCTCTTAGCTGAATGATTCCCATGACGAAAGGATGGGCATGGGGAATCGGGGTAACAGCTGCAGGCTGAATTATTTCTTTTACCTTGATAACATTAATTCCGTACCTGTTCTGATTGATCTCAAATTCAATTATTTCCAGTTCATTTGTTCCGCTTTCAAGAAGAATGCCCTGATTTTCTTTCACTGGGTCCACCTCTGTATCTTTTTTCCTATACTATATCATGACAAAAGGTTGAAGGCACGAAAAAAATGAGCCTGAGACAAATCTGTCTCAGGCTCTCTTCCACGTTTACTCCACTTAAGGGGACGCTTAATGCAGAGACGGCTGCTTGAACATTTAAAGGGCGTTGCCTGTAAATACTCAGCTAGGCGCCATCTCCTACAGAACCGCAACCTTCCGCTCTGCTTACCTTTTACTGACAATGTGTAGGATTACTCATTTTTCTAGTAGTGGTCCGCAGGCTTATTTCTTTTCTTCGACTCCAAGAACACGATTTAACCGCTTGCGAAGCATCTTCATGCCGCTTCCGCCTGCTTGAAAATGACGGAGCTGGCCTTCTTTGTCAAATACATAATAAGCAGGTACATATTGATTTTCAAAAGCCTCTGTCAGCTTATGATCTCCGTCTACAAAAATCGGCTGAACAATGTCATGACCTCTTGCCACTTGTTCAATTACACCCAAATCGAGGTCGTCTTCAGATCTCGGCATATGAACCGCAATCACATTAAGGTCGTCCTCATATTCATCACGTAACTCATTAATATCCGGCATTGCTTCTTTACAAAGATGGCAGCTTACAGACCAAAAATGTATTAAAGTGGGCTTCTCTCCCACCAGATCATTCTTTGACACCTTGCCATTCAGCCATTTTGTAGCTCCCTGCAGTTCGGGCATTTGTTCTCGCAATTTCATATAAACAGCCTCCTTAACATTAGCGTGATCAGATTCTCTTCACCATATTCATGTATAAACCAAATGGTGTGATTTATCTTTTTTCACCACATTAAAATAATTATTAAAAAACACATTTTCCATTATAGAAATGAGGACGCTGTCAGTCAAGAAAAACGCTTTGATTAGGATATTTCATTATGCGGGGGCTGCTTAACTTTAAATAAGATAATTAATCCAATTATCGCCATAGCTGCAAGGGATGATATAGCAAAACGGCTTGCTATATCGCCGTATCCCCTTAAACTGAGCGTAATGGTGCCATAAATTAAGGGTCCAATAATAGATGAAACTTTACCGGAAAAGGCAAATAAGCCAAAAAATTGCCCCCTTTTTTCTTCTGGTGTCAATTCCACGATCAATGTTCGCGATGTTACCCACATCGAGCCGAGTGCTATGCCTACCAGACTGCCGGCCAACCAGAACATCCATTGCGCTACAGCGAGTGCTGCGATTACCAGCGCAGAGATTAAAATGCATGCAACCGCAATAATAGCATTTCTTGAGCCGATTTTTTTTGTTATGTATCCAAACATGAAAGATCCTATAATGGCCGCGATTGTAGAAACCAAATACAAAATAATAAATTGCCCGCTGTTAAACCCCACCACAGCTGTAGCATAGATTGCCATTATCGCGATGGTCGTTGCAATGGCATCATTGAGAAAAAAGTAAGCAATCATAAATGTAAAAACATTTTTATACGATTTCATCTCTTTAAATGTCGACCAGATTTCTTTATATCCTGATAAAAACGATTCATTTGATTGTTTACTTTTATACTTTGCCGGTGGATCCTTTAAAAAGAAAAAAAGTGGAAGTGAAAAAAGCAGATATAAAATGGCTGTTGGGATAAATGCCTGTTCCGGACTTCCTTCCTGCACAAATAAATAAACCGTTAAACCAACCAGCGTGCCAAGATAGCCTATCGCTACGCCGAATCCTGAGATTAAGGGCATTTCTTCTTTCGTGCCCAGATCACTCATCATCGTGTCGTAAAAGACAAGAGAGCTATTAAAAAAGAACTTTGCTATCACAAACATAATAACCACTAAAAACAGTTCTGCAGGCAGCCCAAACCATTCTGCATCTAAATTGCCAAGCGCCAGGACCCCCATCATAAACGTTCCGATTATAGAAATAGAGGCAAACCAGACAATATATTTCTTCTTCTGGCCTGTGCGGTCGATCCAGACTCCATATAAAGGGGAAAAAAGAACAAGAAAAAAACTGGCCAGAGCATTTGCATATGAGATAAATGTACTTGCCACCTGGCTCATTTCTTCGCTGCTGCCTATCACAGAATCAAGATAAAAAGGGAAAAAAACAGTGTTTATATTTGAAGAAAAGATGGTGTTGGCAAAATCATACAAAGCCCATGACAAAATAGGCAGTGTTAAATAAAGCTTCCATCCCTTCCTCGGCGGGTGCGTGTTACTTGCTTGAATTGGTGTTTTTTGCATAGGTAATAGATCCTCCAATCTGCTCTCTATACAATTCCGGCAACAGGGGTACTTTTCCTTCTCATTTACGCATTATTTACATTTACATTATGAAAGCTCTTAGCTGAATAGTATCTTACGAATTTTAAAAACACGTTTTATTCCCGTTTAAGCACCAATATCAATATTCCCTTCGTTATAAGAAGACCTAAAAGATGCTCTCACCTAATTCCGTGAGAGCATCCGTGGTTTTAGCATTTATTAAAAATGGTATAACAGGCACAAGCCCCTCCGCTTTGCTTACCTATTTAAGGAAAATTCTTCTTCTCTTCTTCTTTTTTGATTTTGAAAAGCGCAGCCAGCCAATCTTTCTAAATACAAAAAACATGATTATCGCGATAGCTGCCATAATACCCAGCACCACGAAATAGCCGTTTTGATATTCAAGTTCCGGAATGTGAACAAAATTCATCCCATAAAGACCAGCTATAAAAGTTAATGGCATAAAAATCGTCGTAATTACAGTCAGCGTCATCATAATATTGTTCATTTTGTCCGAACTGACAGATATGTAGTTATCCCGAATGTCTGAAGAAAATTCCCTGTAGGACTCAAGCATCTCTACAAGTTTTATTACATGGTCATAAATGTCCTGAAAATAAAGCTGCTGCTCTTTATCCATAGAGATTTTCGAAGTGCTTAGCAATCTGTATAAAAGATCACGCATTGGAAGCAAAGATCTCCTCAGCTTTTGCATATCATGCCTGACATCAAACAGCCGATCCATTAAATCATGAGAAGAATTTTCATCAGTACGTTCTTCTATATGGTTTAAATGGTCTTCAATTCCGTATACATATGGAAAATATTCGTCTACTATGTTGTCAACGACGGCATGTACTAAGCTGACAGGATCAAACTCTTCCACGTCCGTGCATTGCTGAAGCTTCTTCCAAAGCTGCTCAATACCTTCAAGCTTTTCGTGATGAAACGTGACAAGCATGCTGTCATTAACAAATAAATTCAGTTCCTGTGCATCATACGTGTCTTTTGACAGGCTGTGTACCAGAAAAAATATATACTCATGGTAATCATCTAATTTTGGCCGTTGATAGCCTCTTTCCATACAATCTTCTATTGCAAGCGGGTGAAAATCAAAGGCTGCTGCAAGCTCCCCTTCCTCCTCTTTGTCCGGCTGGTCAAAATCCACCCAGTACCAGTCAAACTCACCCCGTTTAATGTCTTCAAGAGAAGCATTTTGTTGACAGGTTCCATCCTTTTTGAAGCCGATCGTTCTAATCATGTAATTCTTCCTTTCACGCTCGATACTTAGGTTTATCCATTTTAGTAAACGTTTAATCCTATTTAATGAAAATGCTTTTATTGAAACATGCCTTTTGATTAGTGAAATGGTAAACTATCGTAGAAACATGAAAAGGAGGGAACTCTCTTTGAGTATGAAAATAAATCCGCATGTACATAAACTCGAGATATCCGGAATAAGACAATTCTTTAATCGTATATCTCACATAGACGATATGATCTCCCTGACATTAGGTCAGCCTGACTTTGAAACACCAGGACATATAAAAAAGGCAGCCATTCAGGCAATTAATCAAAATTTCACCTCCTACACCCATAACGCAGGGTTCATTGAGCTAAGGCAGGCAATCAGTGATTTTATGAAACTGAAGTATCATCTGCACTATCAGCCTGAAAATGAGGTTATCGTTACGAACGGAGCTTCACAGGCAATTGACACTGCACTAAGAACCATTCTGATGCCAGGGGACGAAGTCATTCTGCCAAGCCCGGTTTATCCCGGTTATATGCCCATTATCGAGCAGTGCGGAGCCGTACCTGTACTGATTGATACCACCCAGTCAAATTTTAAAATAACGGCACATCAAATCCAAAACGCTTTAACACCTAAAACAAAATGCATCATACTGCCTTACCCCTCTAACCCAACAGGTGTTAGTCTGCTTCAAAGTGAGCTTGAAGCCATCGCCAAAGTGGTAAAAGAAAATGATTTACTTATCTTGGCTGATGAAATTTACAGCGAACTCACCTATGATCGTAAGCATGTCTCTATAGGCAGCATGATCAAAGAACATACGATTACTATTAATGGCCTTTCAAAGTCTCATGCCATGACGGGTTGGCGCATTGGGGTGCTGATGGCACCAGAGTGGATAGCAAAAGAGTGCCTTAAAGTGCATCAATATAATGTTTCATGCGCCTCATCCATCTCTCAAAAAGCAGCACATGCCGCTTTTACCACCGGTATGGAGGATGCTGTTCCAATGAGAGAGGAATATCGGAAAAGACGTAAAATTACTGGAGACTACCTTAAAAGCCTGAACTTTAAAACAGTAGAGCCGGACGGAGCCTTTTATTATTTGGCTGGCATTCCATCTTCCATGACTTCATTTGATTTTGCGGTTCAGCTTGCAGAAAGCGCAAAGGTTGGGGTGATCCCCGGCACTGCCTTTGGAAGCCACGGAGAAGGGTACATTAGAATTTCTTTCGCATGTTCCGAAGATTCCATCCATGAGGCATTCGACCGCATCAGCAAGTTTCTAGATAATTAAATTGAGTAATTCTTTCATCTAATTTAGAAAGCCGGATAAGCACAGCGTTTCATGTGCTTATCCGGCTTTCCCGTTGCCACTATCCGTAATACGCAATCAGCGCCTGTGTTCCATTGTCATCGTATCCTGAATTTGATAGTTCATTATATAGAGAATAGGCTAATTGCAGCCCCGGGAGCTTGAGTTCCATCCGTTCAGCTTCTTCTAAAGCAATCGACAAGTCTTTTATAAAATGCTTTACGTAGAAGCCCGGTGCAAAATCGTCGTCAATCATTCTTGGAGCCAGATTCGATAAAGACCAGCTGCCTGCTGCGCCTGTTGAAATACTTTTCAGCACGAGATCTAAGCTTAAACCTGCTTTTTTTGCATACGTCAGTGATTCACATACCCCAATCATTGTGGAAGCAATAACAATCTGATTACTCATCTTAGTGTTCTGACCGCTTCCTGCAGAACCGTGATAAACAATATTTTCGCCAAACGTCTTAAAAAGCGGGAGAACCTTGGAAAAGCTTTTTTCGCTTCCTCCTGCCATGATGGACAGAGTACCATTTTTCGCTCCAACGTCTCCCCCTGAAACCGGTGCATCTAAAATGAACAAACCAAGTTCCTCAGCAGACTGATTGAGCTTTACTGCCAATGAAGGAGTAGACGTAGTCAAATCAATGAAAATCGTCTCTTCTTGTGCATGCTGAAGCAATCCATCCTTTCCCAAATACAGCTCTTCAACATCTTTTGGATATCCAACCATTGTAAAGATAATCTGGCAGGTCTGGGCTATATGAGCTGGTGAGTCCTGCCAAAATGCTCCATTCTCAATTAGAGAATCGGCCTTCTTTTTTGTACGGTTAAAAATGTGAATTTCATTTGGCAACGCCAGCAAATGCTGAATAATTCCGGTTCCCATTACTCCTGTCCCAATAAAGCCAATCTTTTTCTGTTCCATGAAACCCCTCCTTTTTCTTCTATCCTTCATTATTCCTTAATGAAGGAGAAAGAGCAAAGCTATGGTAGGATGATAGATAATAATTATAATAGGAGGCTTTGCTATGATTAAAACTTTTTATATTTATAAGGGAGAGGAATTACTGCCAGTAAAAATCAGAAATTACACTGTTGATGACGCAGAAGGGCTGATTCAGATTCAGAAAAAAGCATTCCCGCCTCCTTTTCCTGAAGAATTGCTCTGGAGTAAAGAACAAATCGCCCAGCATGTATCTTTATTTTCAGATGGTGCATTATGTCTTGAAGTAAATGGGGAGCTTGCGGGATCGATAACGGCCATGAGAATTGATTTGGATGATCAGAAGCAGCATACGTGGGAGGAAATTACCGATGCAGGATGGATAAAAAAACATAATGACGCAGGCACAACGCTTTACATTGTTGATATATGCATCGATCCTACGTTCAGAGGTCTTGGTTTAGGAAGACAGCTTATGTATGGTGCGTATGAAACAGTCATTTATTTAGGAATGAACAGACTTGCAGGCGGCTGCAGAATACCCGGATATGCAGCTCATAAAAACGAGCTAACCATTGAAACTTATTTTGAACATTTAACAACCGGTAAATTAAAAGATCCTGTATTTAGTTTCTTAGTAGGCGCAGGGAGAACACCTGTCAAACTTATACACGATTATATTGAGGATGAGGAGTCTGGTAACTCTGCAGTACTAATGGAATGGAAAAACCCGTTCCAATAAATAAAAAAAGAACCGGATAATGGGGGTTATCCGGTTCAAAAAAGGGAAATCAGAATGAAAAAGTATGCTTGTACTACTTATATGCTTCCCCGATTCACAATACTTTATTCATTTTTAAAGTAACAATTTGATTACAGTTTTACTGCGTTTTTTACGATTGAGATTACTTCCTCATTTGTTGATAATGAAAGAGCTTCCTCTGCAAGAGATTTCATCTCATCTCGTGAAAGATTAAGGAGCTGAGCACGGGCCGGAAGAATTGATGTTGCACTCATGGAGAATTCATCAAGTCCAAGTCCTAAAAGGATTGGAATTGCAATTTCATCCCCAGCCATTTCACCGCACATGCCAGTCCACTTACCTTCTTTATGAGAAGCGTCAATAACCATCTTAATTAATCTTAAAATGGCAGGATTATAAGGCTGATACAGATATGAAACACGTTCATTCATACGGTCAGCTGCCATCGTATATTGAATTAAATCATTCGTTCCGATACTGAAGAAGTCAACTTCTTTGGCAAATTGATCAGCAAGGACAGCAGTTGAAGGAATTTCAACCATGATGCCGACTTCAATATCGTCAGAAACGGCTACTCCTTCTTCAAGAAGCTCTTCTTTCACTTCCATAAGAATCGCTTTCGCACTTCTAAACTCCGAAAGATTCGAAATCATCGGGAACATGATTTTAAGATTGCCATACACGCTGGCGCGAAGAAGCGCACGCAGTTGAACCTTAAATAAATCAGTTTCTTCCAGACAAAGTCTGATCGCTCTGAAGCCAAGGAATGGATTCATTTCATGAGGAAGGTTTAAATATGGGAGCTCTTTGTCTCCGCCAATATCCAATGTACGAACGACAACCGGTTTCCCTGCCATTCCCTCAAGAACCTCTTTATAGGAAACAAACTGCTCTTCTTCAGTTGGAAGTTCATTTCGCCCCATATAAAGGAATTCAGTACGGTAAAGTCCGATTCCTTCGCCGCCGTTATTGCGAACCCCTTCAAGATCTGCAGGAGTTCCAATATTTGCAGCAAGCTCCACATGGTGTCCGTCTTTTGATACAGACTTTTCGTTAACAAGCTTTGCCCACTCTGCTTTTTGTTCAGCAAACTGACCCTGCTCTTTTTTATAATTGCTGATAATCTCTTCTGTCGGGTTAATGTGAACCTCACCATTAAGCCCATCCACAATAACCAGGTCGCCGTTTTGAATCTCTGATGTTGCTTCTTTTGTTCCTACAACTGCAGGAATTTCCATTGAGCGCGCCATAATTGCGGAATGTGATGTTCTTCCACCGATATTTGTAGTAAATCCTTTAACAAATTCCCGGTTAAGCTGAGCTGTGTCAGAAGGTGTTAAATCCTCAGCTATTACAATTACTTCTTCAGAGATCATACTTGGATTAAGTACTTTTACACCGAGCAGATGAGAAAGCACACGTTTGGTAACATCACGAATATCCGCAGCACGTTCCTGCATATATTCGTTATCCATTTGTTCAAACATTGTGACAAACATATCAGCTGTTTCTTTTAATGCTGCTTCCGCATTTACAGCATCCTGCTTAATTTTATCCTCAATAGGACTGATTAATTCAGGGTCACTTAAAACCAGAAGATGCGCTTCAAAGATCGCTGCTTTGTCTTCTCCAAGTTCTGTTTTTGCACGGTCCCGAATCACTTCGAGCTCAGAGCGCGAAGTCACCATCGCCTGTTGAAAGCGCTCAATTTCCTGGCCGGGATTATCTACCTTTTTTTCTTCAAACGACAAATCCGGCTCTACCAGACGGTAAGCCTTTGCAATTGCAATGCCGCTTGAAGCTGCAATACCTTTAAGTATAGAGGACATCTTTTATGCCAAACCTTCACTGTGCAATGTTTCTTCGAGGCTTGTAAGAGCTTCCTGCTCATCGCTGCCCTCAGCATGAATAACGATTTCAGCGTTTTTGCCAACACCTAGAGACATAACACCCATGATTGATTTAAGGTTTACTTTTTTGCCTTTGTACTCAAGCTGTACATCTGAATCAAACTTGCTCGCTGTTTGAACAAGCAATGTAGCCGGACGTGCATGGATACCTGTTTCTGCTGTTACTGTAAATTGTTTTTGAGCCATAATTTATCTTCTCCTTTTAACTTGTATTTACAACATCACCATATTAAATTAACGAATTAACACATAAGAGTCAATAAAATATTAATTGTAAAATAATACGATGAGTTTGTTTTAACTTTCTTAAGAACTAAGAATAACATGTAAACCCTTCTATAACAACGATTTTGCAGTTGTAGAAACTTCCTTCATTGACTTTATGATGGAAATTTCACATCTCGAATATACATAAACGTATTTACTTAATGTTCGTAGATCATTTTTCGGGACATGCCTCCATCAATAATGAGGTTTTCTCCATTAATAAAGTTGTTGTCTTTATCCGTCAAAAATAAACAAGCTCTGGCAATATCACTTACTTTTCCAACTCTATTTGATGGATGCTGATTGTGATCGACATCTCTTAATTCTTCATAGTTTTCGGTTTCAATCCATCCAGGGCTTATAGCATTTACGGAAATATTCTTTTCACTAAATGTTACAGCAAGCGAATGGGTTAGAGCATGTATGCCTCCTTTTGATGCTGAGTACGCCTGAGTATTCTCTTCAGACATAAAGGCGCGGGTAGAACATAAATTAACGATGGAACCGCCGTTCATAAAACGGGCTGCTTCCCTGGAACAATAAAAGACACTCGATAAATTGCTGTTTATAATGGACAGCCAATCTTTTTCTGTAACATCCCATATCGATTTAAATTCCGATCTGCCCGCATTATTGATGAGAATATCAATTCTCCCTGATATATTCATAACCTGCTGTACCATCCCTGCAACATGCTCCAGATTTCCAACATCCGCATATTGGCCAAAAGCTGGAAAGCCATCTTCTTTTAACTGATTTACTTCTTTCATCAGAGTCTCTTCATCTGCGTCCACTAAATGAACCTCATCTCCCCGTGAAAGAAATGTCTTAGCAATCTCCAGGCCTATGCCTTTTGCTGCTCCAGTAACCACTGCCACTCTTTTTGCCATAGATAAAAACCTCCTTAGCTTCTTGGATCCTCCAGGTATTCATAGAGGACATGACCATTGCGCTGGGCTATTCCCCTGAAATGCTTAAAATCAGGCTGCGCAACAATCTGCTCTCTGAAAGATTGAAAGTCTTCCTTTGAAATTTCAAGCTTTGCTATTTCACCATTCCTCAAATCGTTCAGCATTTCTTTCATTCTATCTTCTGTCATTTGCTGCTCCTTTCTTCTACCCTTCTTTACTTTATTATTAACTAGTATTCTGTTGATAAACCAGTTATGAAATATGGATTTTGGCCGATCTAAAAAATTTCACTATATTCTTCTATTATTTACTGTTAAAATGTTCTTTATATTTTGCTGTTTAAAATCTATCATCTTTAAGATTCATTTTTCATGGGTCGAACCCGGGAGGTTTATTATTTGTTTAAGCAATTTTTATGGCCGGCAGTAGGCCTGGCAGTGATTCATCTATTAATGTACTTTACATTTTTTGATCAGAAGATATTCTGGTATTTGTATTCAGGTACAGCGTTGGTGATGATTGCTTTTAGTATCTCACAATCCGGCATCGAAAAGGGCCGGCACCCGATAAATCGCTCAATTATGTACGGCATCTTCTCCGGGCTAATCCTATACGGCATACTTTTCTTTACCTACCAGCTATTCTTGCTGCTGCCTGGTCAGCTTGATGAGATTATTTCTTCTCTCTATAAAGATCTAAAACCGGATATGGTGTGGCAGCTCCTTTCACTCATTTTAATCATTGTACCTGCTGAAGAAATATTCTGGCGGGGCTTTATTCAGCGAAAGCTGCTTGAAAAAGCATCACCTGTCATGAGCGTAGCGATTACTTCAATTTTATCTGCTTCTGTATTTTTATATTCAGGGGAGTGGACCTGGATGGCCGCAGCTTTTATGGGATCCATCATATGGGGAATTATTTATAATTGGAAACGGAGTATCTCATTAATTGTCATTTCACATTTAGTGTTCGACTTACTATTTTTCTACGTCGTTTTTATCTGAAGAAAGTATGGCATGTAAATGACATCCGTATACTCATTTGACATTATCCATTGCTCCGGAATGTTGAGGGATATACGCTAAATTACTTTTAAGAAATTGAATACTTGCAAATAGAGTGTCCCATGTTTTTTATTGGGGCATTTTTTTGTGCATGGGATAATAAAACATTTAGATCATACTGGCTGGCTTGCCTTCCTCTCCTTTTTATTTTAATTTTGAATTTAGCAGCTTTTTAAATCACTTTCATTCCTTATCATCAATGTTCAATTTCAATATACTTCAATCAAAATACTTGAAAGTCAAATAAGGTCAAATTATACTATGAGTATAAGGTCAATAATAGTCAAATAAGCAGATCAATAGACACGACATTGCCCTTTCGATACAATAGCAAAACATTCAATAAATTATAATGATTTTATATAAGGAGGAGTCACAATGATTTGTGAAAAATGTCAATCAAATCAAGCGAATGTTCAGCTACGTCTTCAAATTAATAGTCAGCAGCAGGATTTCAACTTGTGCTCCAATTGCTATAGAGAAGAAAAAGCGAAACTTCATTCTGCTATGAACAAACAAAATAAACCGTCTAATGAATCACCTATTGATGATTTTCTATCCTCTTTTAACCAGGGTCAGCCTAATGCTAAAAATAAAGCTGCTCAGCAAGGTCAAAAAGATGGCTTGTTAGAAGAGTACGGTCGCAACATATCACATCTGGCAAAAGCCGGTCTTATAGATCCTGTTATTGGCCGTGATAAAGAAATTGACCGGATGATAGAAGTCTTGAATCGCAGAAATAAAAACAATCCGGTTCTCATCGGTGAACCAGGTGTCGGTAAAACAGCAGTGGCGGAAGGCCTTGCGGCACGGATATCAGAAGGAAAAGTTCCGTCTAAGCTGAAATCCAAAGAGGTTATTTTACTTGATGTCGCATCTCTTGTGTCTAACACAGGAATCCGTGGACAATTTGAAGAGCGGATGAAGCAATTGATTGCAGAGCTGCAATCTAAGAAGAATGTCATCCTTTTTATAGATGAGATTCATCAAATTGTGGGTGCCGGTTCTGCAGAAGGTTCTATGGATGCAGGCAATATTCTTAAACCTGCCCTTGCCCGGGGAGAAATGCAGCTCGTCGGTGCTACGACGTTAAAAGAGTACCGCAAAATTGAAAAAGATGCAGCGCTTGAAAGACGTTTTCAGCCAATTCAAGTTAATGAACCTTCAGTAACAGAAGCACTGGTTATTTTAAATGGACTTGCTCCTCACTATGAGAATTTCCACGAGGTTACCTATGACCAGGAAGCTCTTGAAGCGGCCGTAAACCTTTCTCACCGGTATATTCAGGATCGTTTTCTACCGGACAAAGCGATTGATCTGCTTGATGAAGCCGGCTCAAAATTGAATTTAACTGTGGATGCAGCAGATACCGAAACAATCAATCAGAGGCTATCAGCGATTCACACTGAAAAACAAGCAGCATTAAAAGAAGAGAACTATGAACTCGCTGCTGCACTTCGGGACGAAGAGGAACAGCTTGAAGAACGTTTAAATTCCAGCAGTACCTCGATTCAGCCAACTGTTACTAAAGAAACAATTCAGCAGCTGATTGAACAAAAAACCGGTATTCCCGTGGGCAAGCTCGAGGAAGATGAGCAGGAAAAGATGAAGCGCATTGAACAAAGCCTAAATGAAAAAGTGATTGGTCAGCAGGAGGCAGTTAAAAAAGTAGCCAAAGCTGTAAGAAGAAGCCGGGCAGGCCTGAAATCAAAAGACCGTCCAACAGGCTCATTCTTATTTGTTGGCCCAACAGGGGTAGGGAAAACGGAGCTTTCTAAAACACTCGCATCCGAATTATTTGGAAGCAAAGACCATATGATCCGTCTTGACATGAGTGAGTATATGGAAAAACACAGTACGGCTAAATTAATCGGCTCACCTCCAGGTTACATCGGACATGATGAAGCTGGGCAATTAACCGAAAAAGTACGCAGATCTCCTTACAGTATCATTCTGCTGGATGAGATTGAAAAAGCGCACCCGGATGTTCTCCACATGTTCCTTCAAATTATGGAGGATGGCCGTTTAACAGATAGCCAGGGCCGAACTGTTAACTTTAAGGATACCGTAATCATCATGACAAGCAACGCAGGTGTAGGTGTGAAAAAGCAGGCAGTCGGGTTTGGCTCAAATACAGCATTAAATGAAGCAAATCTATTAGATTCATTAAGCGACTTTTTTAAACCGGAATTTCTAAACCGGTTTGACAGCATAATTGAATTTGCTTCCCTAGGAAAAGAAGATCTGCTTCAGATTATTGATCTTATGCTTGAAGATCTTGACATGACATTGGCTGAACAGGAAATGACCTTGTCTGTTGATCATGATGTGAAAGAAAAACTTTCTGAACTGGGCTACCACCCTGCCTTTGGTGCACGACCACTAAGAAGAGTGATACAGGAGCATATAGAAGATGCTATTACAGACTTTATGTTTGAGCATCCTGAAATTAAGAATGTTCAAGCAGTTTTAGAAGCAGGAACAGTGACGTTAAAACAAAAGTAAATAGAGGGATCTATTGTAAGTAGTAAGGAAAGAGCCTGAGACAAAAAATGTCTCAGGCTCTTTGACGTTCAGGCGGATTCTTTCGCAGGGACAATGGTGAGCCATTCCATGGCCTTGCCCTGTATAGTCTCAAGCAAGCTCCATATCAAACAGGAGTCACTTCTTTGCTCATTTTCCATTCATCTTAAACTTAAAGAGATTTATCATCTACTGAATTTAACCAATCTTCAATGATGCCGATTACAGATTCCACACATCCGTCTTCAAATGGAGAAAGTAAATTGGCTTCTTTTACAAGGGCTGTAAAGGACTTAGATCCTCCCAGCTGACATAAGTGCAGATAGTCTTTCCAAGCTTCATTAAAGTCTTCGCGGGACCGCTTCCAAAATTGAAATGCACAGATTTGAGCCAAAGTATAATCAATATAATAGAACGGGGATTCATAGATATGCCCCTGACGCTGCCAGACTCCCCCTGCCTCTAAGTAAGAATGACCTCCATATTCCCTGTGGGGTAGATAAATCTTTTCAATTTTTCTCCAGGCTGCTTTTCTTTCCGCAGGCGTCATTTCAGGGTTTTCATAAATTGCGTGTTGAAATTCATCTACCGCGACGCCGTATGGTAAAAATAAAAGACTGCTGCTCAAATGAGAGAATTTATACTTTTCCGTCTGATCTTCAAAAAACCGTTCCATCCAGGGCCATGTAAAAAACTCCATGCTCATGGAATGAATCTCGGCTGATTCATGCGTCGGCCATAAATATTCGGGAATGTCTATGTGTCTGCTCGAGTACACTTGAAATGCATGGCCGGCTTCGTGGGTCAAAACATCTATGTCCCCTGATGTCCCGTTAAAGTTTGAAAAAATAAAAGGAGACTGATAATCTTCTATAAATGTACAGTAGCCCCCTGCTTCCTTCCCTTTTTTTGCTTCTAGGTCCATAAGTTTTCGAGATATCATATACGTAAAAAATTCATCCGTTTCAGGCGAGAGTTCCTGGTACATCTTTTGACCATTTTCAATAATCCAGTCAGGAGACCCCTTAGGCACAGCATTGCCGGAGAGGAAAGACAACGGCTCATCCCAAAACATCAGTTTTTCAACGCCAATTCTTTTTGCCTGTCTTTTCCGAAGCTTTGTTGCCAGCGGTACAATAAAATCACGCACCTGGTTTCTGAAATTTTTAACCATTTCTGCATCATAGTCAATCCTGAGCATCCGTATGTAGCCAAGCTCTGTAAAATTCTTATATCCTAATTTAACTGCAATTTCGTGACGCACTTTTACAAGCTGGTCATAAAGGTCATCAAATTTATCTTCGTGTTCCTTATAAAAATCATAATTTGCAAACGTTGCTTTTTTTCTAGTTTCGCGATCAGTGGATTCAGCATAAGGATACAGCTGAGCCAATGTTAACTTCTCTCCATTGAACTCTACTTCTGCAGATGCCACAAGCTTTGAATATTGTGAAGTCAGTTTATTTTCTTTTTGAAGCAATGAAATGACCTCTGGGGAAAAAGCTTTCATTGAAAAATCTGCCAGATCAAAAAGCTGTGACCCCCATTTTTTTTCAAGCTCTTCCTTATAAGGCGAATCAACCAGAGCACGATAAAACAAATTTGTTAATTCAGTTAATTGCGGCTCAACTTCATCAAAAAAGTCTCTCTCGTTTTGATAAAATTCGTCATTCGTATCAATGGATGCACGAATGTACGCTAAATTAAATTGAGTTGACAGCTTATTTCTAAATTTATTTATCTGGGTGATGGCTTCTGTCTGTTCTTCTACAGAACCAGCATGCTCAAACGAATTCAGCAGCTGCTGAAACCGGACTTTTTCTTCTTCAAGCTCTGGCCGCTTGTACTCATATTGATCAAATGTTTTCAATTAAAATCCCCCTTTTTAAATCACATTCTATTTTCAAATAGCAATTTCCTTCAAGAAAATAAAAAAACTGCCCAGACATCGGCAGTTTCTTAAAATATCTTGCTTTATATCCAAAATAAATGACAAAAATATTTATTTCTCAGTATGAGAGGTCCCTTATAGATAATCCAAGCTTTTTCAAAAGTTCTATAGCCTGTTCCTGCTCTTCTGATGTTAAGACGGACATCATGCTGTGCAGATTTTTTTCATGGTCGGGAAAAATTTCAGACATAAAATCATTGCCCTTTTCTGTAGTCTCCGCATAGGTGACTCTTCTGTCCTGAGGGGAGGCAATCCGTTTTATAAAACCTTTTTTCTCCAGTTTATCTACTACATAGGTTATACTGCCGCTTGCTAATAAAATTTTCCCGCCTATTTTCTGGAGGGGCTGTTTCCCTTTATGATAAAGCAACTCAAGCACCGCAAATTCAGTAGGATTTAATCCCTGCTGCTGAATAAAACGATTACTCATTTCGTTCATTGATTTATATGCCCGTGAAAGTACAATAAATAATTTCAAGGATTGTTCATAGTCTACAGTTTCGCTCATTACAGTCAGTCCTTTTTTATACACTTTTTATAGTAGTATATCGATATATTTTAAAGGAAGTCAAACACAGTTTATAAGCTTTGCTGGAATCTTATCTCCTGCCGCCACAAAAAATAGCATACAACACTAAACGCAGCGAAAGATTGTGTGAGTCTGACTCATCTGTGAGCATTAGAATTAATTACTTTAAAATTATTATTCACTTCCGCTTTTATCGTTTGCTTTTCAAGGAGATCCTCAGCTAGAAGCTCAGCCATATCGATAAGTATTTCTTTTACAACAGGCTTGTCTTTAAACATGGTAAAATTACCTCCACCGCCTGCTCTGTAATTATTCATAACGACGTGATGAGGTCCTTCGTCGGGAAACTCGAGCTCAATTACCCGCTCCCCAATTGGCTTTGCAACATCTATTGTATATGAAATGCCTTCCCACATATCGTAGTTATAATGCTGAGGCTTTGGCAAAACAAATTCAGGGTTAACGCCGATTTGACCCTCTTCATCTACTTTAAAGTAAGATGCAGACTGTTCAAGCGCTTTCTTTATATCTGCTTCTGAAAGCTCAAGCACTGTTAAGGTATTGGGATAAATATAGTTTGAAACGATCTCTCTCATTGTCACTTTTGAAGGGAGACCCTCAGAGACATTGCTTAATAAAGATGTCGCAGAAATACTTACCCCCGAAGCCTTCATTTGTACTCTATTGATCCACTCTATCATCGGATGCTCATGCGTTCTGACGTTCAAAGGATTTTGAATCGTCATATCCCCATCAATATAGCCAATTGGCTGATCCAGCCATTTTTGCGTTTCCAGCTCCTGAAAATAAACAATATCTAATACCTCTTTGTCAGGGCGCTGATTTGCCATTGATACGATTTCGCCCTCTATTTTTTCAACCCTCCAGGAGTTTGTTCCTTTTTTAAGATGAATGACTGCTTTGCCTATCTCCTGACCATTGAAACCGGGCTGAATAATAAATGTGTCATTCACGCACGTAGACAGGGTTCTATGCTGATGACCGGTTAATAAAAGATCAATTCCAGCTACTTCCTTTAAGATTCGGCATCCCTGATTTTCACCTGTTTGCTGTTCAGTAGGTTCCCCTGTTTCCAGATCGCACTCAAACCCTCCATGATAGCTGACTATAAGAACATCGGGCTGTTCTGTTTCATGAATAAATTGCACCCATCTTTTTAAAGATGAAAGAGCATCCTCAAATGCCAATTCTTTTATATGAGATGGATTCTCCCAATTCGGTATGTAATGTGTGGTGATCCCGACTATGACAATTTTTACTCCTTTTACTTCCTTGACTGTGTAAGGATAGCCGAAATACGATTCTTTTGTACCGCTGTGTAATATGTTTGCTGACAGCCACGGAAAAAAAGATTGACTGACCGCTCTGCTGACAATTGACATTCCGTAATTAAACTCATGATTTCCAATCACAGCACAATCGTACTGCAGATGGTTCATTACTGAAATGACGGGGTTTGGCAGATGATCGCGGAATTTTGCATAGTGGTAGGTTAAAGGTGTACCCTGTATGCAATCCCCATTATCAATCAGCAAAAGATCCGGCTCCAGATTTCTCATATCTTTTATATAAGAAGAAATACGCGCAAGACCATTAGGGGTTTCTTTATTCGCAGCGTAATGCAGCGGCATGATATGTCCGTGAATATCACTGGTTTCGAGTATGGTAATTGATACTTCATTGAGTGCCATCTTATCCACCCTTTCTCTTTGTAAATATCTTACCAAAAATAAAGTGAAGCCAACTACTATTATTGGCTTCACTCTAATTTTATTCTATATTTTCTATTAAGTCTTCAGCTGATTTAGTACTTTAAGTATAACAGGCGCTTGATCGGGTTTAAACAATCCTTTTTCGAATCGCAGCTGATATAAAGTCAATAATTGTCACAACCACTATGATGATCAGAATGATCAAACCCATCTCATTCCAATTCCGGTTGCTTGAAGCAAAGAATATCAGCGTTCCAATCCCTCCAGCTCCTACTACTCCAAGAATAGTAGACGCTCGAACATCGACTTCAAAACGGTAGATTGCATAAGATAAGAACTCAGGTATTACCTGCGGAATGACACCGTGAAATAAAATTTGCAGCTTATTTGCGCCATTTGCTTCCATCGCTTCAACAACCTTCATGTCAATAGACTCAAGCACTTCAGAATACAATTTCCCAAGCATGCCTGTTGATCCGATCGCAATTGCAAGTACACCAGCAAACGGATTAGGGCCAACTGCCACAACAAATAATAATGCAAGGATTAAATCAGGAAACGCACGAACTGCACTCAAAATCCATTTTCCAACCCCTGTTAAAAAGCGATTATTGGTCATATTATTCGCTGCCAAAAACCCTAAAGGTATAGCTAAAATAGCCGCCATTAACGAGCCGGCGAATGCAATATAAAGTGTTTCAATCATTGCATCCATCACTTTATCTAATGCATTCCAATCAGGACTGAACAGCCTAGGAATAACCCGTTCAAAGTTATTAGCCATCCGCTCAATTGCTCTAGCCCAATCAATATTGATTCCAAGAAACGTCCAAATATAAAGAGCAATTACAACTGCTGCAATAATACTTCTCTTTACAGTCTTAACCGGGCTGCTTTTTTTCTTCGGGGGCATCTGCAATTCAGCCATCACACAATCGCCTCCCTGATTTTATTGCTGATAAATTCGATAATAACAACCAGCACAAAAATCCCTATGATGATTGCCATTGCATTTTCCAGATTGTATAGTCTTATTTGTTGATCGAGCACCAGTCCAATTCCTCCTGCTCCCACTAGACCAAGCACAACCGATGCCCTGATGTTTATCTCAAACACATACAAGACTAGCGATGAAAATTGCGGCAGGACTTGAGGAACCAGTCCATAATAAATGGTTTGAATCGTCCCCGCCCCAGAAGCCTGCATGGCTTCAAGTGGATTCATATCAACGGATTCAATCGTTTCACTTATCAATTTAGCCAGAATTCCAAGTGAAAAAATGATTAATGCCAGAATACCTGGAAAAACACCCAAGCCAAAAATGCCGACAAAAATAAGCGCTAACACAATATCGGGTATCGTTCTTAACACATTTAGAAAAAACCTCATAAATCCATATAAATATTTATTAGTGGTAATATTCTGTGCGCCAAGCAAACTCAGTGGTACACATAAAATAGCCGCTACTGTTGTCGCAATAATAGCCATTTGAATCGTTTCTGAAAAAGCGGCAACTACAGATGAAGCAGTAAGAACTTCAAAGTTCGGTGGAAAGAACTTAGCCAGCAAAGCAAATAAATTCGGCAAACCTATCACTAGCTCCGCTGGTGTTGAATTCGTTTGGTAAGTGCTAAATAAATATAAAGCCAGTACCACACCAAATATGAGCAGTAAACGGGACTTGGTTTTTGCTGTATAAATTGACGGCGTTTTCCCTGGCATTATCTGCCCATTATCAGTCTTCTTCACGATCAGCACCTCCGCGCATATCGTCTTCACGAATCGCACGGCCGTATATTTGTTCAAATGTCTGTTCATTGACTTCAGAAACCGGACCGTCAAAAACGACTTCTCCTGCTCTCATACCGATAATACGGTCTGCATATTCCATCGCCATATCGATAAAATGCAAGTTTACGATGGTGGTGATCTTATCTTCACGATTAATTTTTTTCAGATAAGACATAACCTGATGAGAAGTGGGGGGATCAAGTGAGGCCACAGGCTCATCTGCCAGAATGTAAGAAGGTTTTTGAGTGAGAACCCGCGCAATACTAACCCTCTGCTGCTGTCCGCCGCTAAGCTCATCTGCACGGTTGTAGAGTTTTTCTTCAATATTCACTCTTCTCAGGCTTTCATAGGCTAAAGAACGGTCTTCTTTACTGAATAGATTCACAATTGACCGGAACGTTCCCGTGTGGCCCAGTCTTCCTGCCAATACATTTTTCATGACATTTGACCGTTTTACCAGATTATAATTCTGAAAGATCATACCGATTTTTGTACGGAGCCGGCGAAGATCTTTTCCTTTAAAAGTTAAAATATCCTGTTCATCTACCAGAAGTGCTCCTGAAGTAGGAGTCACAATTCGATTTATACTGCGAATAAACGTCGATTTTCCAGCCCCGGATAATCCGACAATCACAACAAATTCCCCATCATTGATTGTTACATTTACATTTTTAAGCCCTTGTGTACCGTTTGGATAGACAAGAGATACATCTTTAAATTCGATCACCCTTCTTCAACCCCCAAATTATCTATGCTTTTTTGATAACAATACCAGCTTTTTAAATAGGAATATCTCGATTTCCAACCCGCTTAAAAAGTTGATCCCATGTAATTTCAATCCACTTAATTTAATTTGAATTTCATTGAAAAACAACGTGAAAATAAAGAGGGGAAGAGTCTCCTCTCCCCCTCTAAAATCAGTTTACTTGATAATTAGTCAAGAGAAATTGAATCTTTAAACTCTTGGTACGTATCTTTTACTACCTGATATTCTTCATCTGTTGCTTCATCAATTGCATCCCAATTATAAACAGAGTTCATAATTTCGATCATTTCTTCATCGTCATTAAAAGAAAGAAAAACTTCTTTGATTTCAGCAACCATCTCATCACTTAGTTCAGGCACAACTGAAATTGTATCATTAGGAATTTCGTCTGTATAACCAATCACTTTAAGTTTATCCATCACATCAGGATACTCTTCTTCAAGTTCACTTCTTGCATCATCAAACGTAGTAGCTACGTCTGCATCGCCTTCGTAAACTGCAATTGCTGCGTTATCGTGGCCGCCAGCAGCAGTTGAATTGGAGAAAAACTCTGTCTGCAGCGCTTCAACTGAGTCAAGATCAAACTCGTTCATTAACTGAGAAGCAGGGAATAAGAAACCTGAAGTAGAAGCTCCGTCTGGATATGCCCATACTTTACCTTCCAAGTCTGCTAGAGTTTCAATACCTGAGTCTGCTTGTACAACATATTGTGCTTTATACGTTCCGGAGCCGTAACGGATTGATTTTAAAATAACTTCGACATCATATTGTTCATTTGCTAGAACATAGCCAAAAGCTGGTATAAAACCAACCTGCACCTGATTAGCCCCCATAGCTTCAACCAGTGCATTGTAGCTTGTTAACACTCTTCCTTCTACTTCAACGCCAAGCTCTTCACCAAGTCGGTCTGCTAAAGGCTCAACTGTGTCAGCGATTGTATCAGAATCCTGGGAAGGAACAAAACCGATAACCAGCTTATCAGGATCTCCTCCATCAGAACCTTCACTGCCTGACGTTTCTTCTTCACCGCATGCTGCTAAAGACAACCCAAGAACAAGAACAAGCATAAAACCGTAAAGCTTTTTCATTCGTGTTTTCCTCCTAAAATAGTTGTAATCAACTTGCAATACTCAATATACAGGACTATTTGACTTAATTCTATTACTTTTTTTACTTGTTTGTAATATTATTCAGAAAATTTACAAATAATTCTTTATCTACCTCATTTGAAAGCGATGTCATGCTCTTAGGATTTACATTTTCTTTACAACTATTTACATTCATAGCAGATGCAATTTTCTTTTTTGGAAGCATATATATCCCTTGCTGCTGACTATATATGATAAAGTAGTGTTTAGTTATTTTTTTCGCAGTACTTTAAAAGAAAGTTGGTCAGCTATGGACAATGTTTTTGTAGGCAGTACTTTATCAGCAATGTCTACTGGCTTAGGCGCATTGCTCGTTTTATTTTTACAGGGCAGTCTCACTCATAAATGGAGAGATATGCTGCTTGCTTTCACAGCAGGAATTATGATGGCAGCCGCTATGCTCAGTCTGATACCAGAATCGCTAAACAGTGGAGGACTTGTTCCGGTAGCCGTGGGTCTTTTTATAGGAGTTCTTACATTGACTACAATGGAAAAAGCCATCCCTCATATGGATTTGGATCACAGCAAAAGCAATATGGAAATAGATCCAAAAGCCATGCTGGTGGTTGCAGCGATTACCCTTCACAATATTCCGGAGGGTTTATCAGTGGGTGTGAGCTATGCATTGGGTGAAACTGGAGATACAGGCAACTTAATTGCTTTTGCGATCGGTTTGCAAAATGCGCCTGAAGGGTTTTTAGTTGCTCTCTTTTTAATGAACCAGAAAATGAATAAATGGAAAGCGTTTATCATTGCTACTTTAACAGGTGCGATTGAAATTGTCTCTGGACTTCTTGGATTTTATTTAACTTCCTATGTTGAATTCTTAGTTCCATACGGTTTGGCATTTGCTGCTGGAGCTATGTTATTTATCATCTATAAAGAATTAATTCCAGAAAGCCATGGCGACGGAAATGAAAGACCTTCCACCTATTCATTTATTATTGGTATTTTATTTATGATTGCTTTAATTGAGTTATTATAAGAAAAGGCTGACCAGCAGGTTTTAAGCACCCCCGCTGATCAGCCTTTCTTTATTTTAAAACAAATTCAGTTTCTTGATTCTTAGGGCTGCTTCCCTGATCCGGTCTTCTGTGGCAAGCATGCCGACTCTTACATATCCTTCTCCATATTCTCCAAATCCGATGCCCGGAGCCATAACGACATTAGCCTGCTCTAATAAGTGATCAGAAAAAGTAGAAGAGGTAAATCCTTCAGGCACTTTAAACCACGCAAAAAATGATCCTTTAGGAGCCTGCACATTCCAGCCTATGGATCGAAGCTCCTGAACGAGTAAATTCCTTCTGCTTTCATATATATTACTTAATTCAAGAGCAGATTTATAAGAAGAAGACAGTGCTTCTTCTGCTGCCTCCTGAACAGCTCCAAAAACGCTGACATGCAGATGGTCTTGAAGGACATTAAGACTTTCGATGACAGAAGAATTCCCTACAGCAAAACCAATCCGCCACCCTGCCATATTAAACGTTTTAGACAGCGTATAAATTTCAAGACCATTCTCAATCGATCCTTTTGCCTGAAGAAAGCTTGGCGGTCTTATTCCGTCAAACCCAATGGAACCGTATGCAAAATCATGCACAATAAAAATGCCATGTTTATCTGCAAATTGGATAGCTGATTCAAAAAACGCTTCATCTGCAATACCGCCAGTAGGATTATTAGGATAATTTAAAAACATTAATTTTGCCTTTTTAGCGGCGTCTTCAGGAATTTGGGAGAAATCAGGTTTAAAATCGTTTTCTTCAAGCAGCGGCATCTTATGCATGATCGCATCAGCAAGAGAAACTCCAGACCAATAATCCGGATAGCCTGGATCCGGAACTAAAACAACATCTCCAGGGTTGGCTAAACATTGGGGAAGTTCCACAAGACCTGCCTTGCCCCCGAGAAGCACCGATACTTCTGAATGAGGATCAATTTCCACCCCGTACTCCCTATGATAAAAACGCGCAACAGCTTCCTTTAAATAGTCCATTCCCCGAAACGGTGAATATTTATGGTTCAGTGGATTTTCAGCTGCTTTTTGAAGTCTTTCAACAATATGTATAGGTGTTGGAAGATCAGGATTGCCCTGCCCTAAATTAATGACATCATGGCCTTCTGAAACCCGTTTCGTTACTTTTTTTGCAAGTGAAGCAAAAAATTGATCAGGCAGCTCTGTCAAACGAACTGATTTTTCAAACTTTTTCATTTAAACATCCTCTCTTTCTCTTTTAAATCGTTGTAACAAATGGTATAACGAATAAAACCGTATGTAAAGATTCTTTCGACCATGGGAGGGCTAGAAATGAAAATAGGATTACTGCAGATGGATATAGCATTTGGAGAGCCAGAAAAAAACAGGAAGCATGTGGAAACTCAATTTAAAAGGCTGGAAAATCAGCAGTATGATTTAATTATGCTTCCAGAGTTATGGACAACCGGTTATGATTTAACACAGCTTGAGGAGATAGGAGATTTGGAGGCGAAAGAGTCGATTTCCTTCCTTCAGCGTCTGGCAGTCCGATACCGCGTGAATATAATAGGCGGTTCTGTTGCCAACAGAAAGAAAGATTCTGTTTACAATACATTAATTGTGGTCAATAAACAGGGAGAACTTGTGCACCTGTATGATAAGCTGCATCTGTTTAAACTGATGGATGAACATACGTATCTGTCAGCGGGTGAAGACTCGCCTTCCTTTACATTGAACAATATTCATTTTGGAGGATTTATCTGCTACGATATCCGATTTCCTGAATGGATTCGAAAACCAGTCCTGGATGGTGCAGAGGTCATTGCAGTAGTGGCGGAATGGCCTGAGGCAAGGACAGACCACTGGATAACCCTTCTGCGGGCACGGGCCATTGAAAATCAAAGCTATGTTTTTGCGTGCAACCGTGTTGGAAAGGATCCGAACAACTCCTTTGGAGGGAACTCACTAATTATAGATCCCTGGGGGAAAATTATCGTTCAGGGATCTGCAAGGGAAGAGCTTGTCACCGCTTATGTTGATCTGTCATTGGTTAAACAAACAAGATTAAAAATACCGGTATTTGATGACCGGAGGGAAAAATTTTATTTAAGATGAAAGTACCGGTAAGGGAAGCCGCTTGCAGTTGTTATGGCGGTAAGCGGCTTTTACTCGTTTATGAGCCTGGGACAAAACTTTCTCAGGCTCGTTTGACCGGTTCGCTGCGATTCAGGCGGACGCTTTCAGCACGGACGGACCTTTTCATCCTCCTGCCTTAAACTGCTAATATATTCTGCTTCATTTGCAAACTTCCCTGCAATACCCCAACCGCCTTAACGTTCTTTCTCTTGTACGTAGACTGCCTGGTTACTTAAGCCACATTTCACGAGGATTTACTTCGTAAATACCTTTATCACGGAACATGAGCTGATGGTTAATAAATTCCCTTCTGAGCGTGGCATAATCCTCATGGTACTTTTCAATGAATATATTTATTTCTTTTTCTGAATATTTTTTTCCTACTTCTAATTTTTCTACAAGATATTCAAGTACAATCAGTTTTTTCTTCCGTTGAGCTGGAATTGTTTTCAATCTGCCTTCTTTAGAAAAAAAATTTTTAAGTATCTTATCTTTATCTTCCACTTCCTGCACCTCCTCTTTGTAATCCATAATTGCTAGAATGCTGGTCAAATGCTGTGTCATCATTTTTTTATTCAGTTCAAAATAAATGGTGTTTTTATCTCTTCTTGAAATTACCACTCCGCTCTCTCTTAATTTATTTAAATGATGAGTAATCGTAGGTGGAGTGAGACCTAATTTACCTGCTATAGCTTGGCCGTGCAGAGGCTTCGCAGCAAGGAGATGAAGAATTTTAATACGGGTCGGGTCACCAATTGATTTTAAGAATAGCACCTGTTTTTCAAGCTGCATAGCTATCTCCTTTCATAACCATCTAATTAGATTTATATCAAACTAATAGTATTCTGTCAATTTAGTTTTTGATTTATTTTCAGAAAAGCAGGCAAAAAAAAGAACCTTTGACAATATGTCTCAGGCTCTCTGATTGGTTTACTTTGCTGAAGACGGATGCTTTCCGGAGGGATTTTCAAGGCGTTGTTTTGTAAGGCTAAAAACACCCTCTCATCCAGCTGCAGCAGCTTCCTTATGCTCATTTAATATTAAAGATGTATATTTAATTAATTTTATAATACTATCATTAACTGTTTATAATCTCGCTTGCATAGCCGGATATTGCGAGATGCTGGACTTGCTGTACATTCAAATTTGTTGCTTTTCAAGCTGAAGAAGGGTTTCCTTTTTAGTTGTTTCGCTCCCAGCATAGCCGGTCAGAGAGCCATTTTTACCTATAACCCGATGGCATGGGATTACAATTGGCAATGGATTTTTCCGATTTGCCTGCCCCACAGCTCTTACGGCTTTTACACTGCCAATTTGTCTCGCTAGATCCTGATAGGAACAAGTTGTTCCATAGGGGAGATCAAGTAAACCCGACCAGACCTTTTTTTGAAAGTCGGTGCCCTCAAAATGAAGTGGCAATTCAAAGGTTTTTCGCTGTCCGGAAAAGTATTCGTTAAGCTGTTGTTCCGCTTCATCCAAAATACCGTTTGAAGCTTCTGCATCACTAAAGTCATTATTATTTATAAATTCAATTTTAATCAGCGCTTCTTCATTTGCAGTTAATCGTAAGTAGTTTATCGGACTTTTCATTACGCGCTCATACATTTTTCTCATCCTTTGCAAAGGGAAATATAACAGTAAAGACAGAACCCTTTTCCCTCCAGCTCTTCACTTCAACTCTGCCTCCATGCTCTTCCACAATTTTATAGCTTACCACTAACCCAAGCCCTGTACCGTTTTCTTTTGTTGTGTAAAAAGGCTGATTTAATTTTTTCAGATGATCTTCTGGTATTCCGCAGCCGGAATCCTTTACCGTTACATACTGAGCGTAGTTGTCAGTGTGATAATTCAGTGAAATCTTCCCGCCTCCTGAAATGGCCTCTATTCCATTTTTGACAAGATTAATAAACACTTGTTTTAAACGGTTAGCATCTCCATAAAGCTCCAGTTCTTGTCCAATTGACTGCACTGATAGCTCAATATTATATAATGTAGCCTGAGCTTGCATTAAATCAGCAGTTTCTCTTATAATATTCGCCAGATTCACATTTTTTAACGAACTGGCTTTTGGCTTTGCCAGCATTAGAAATTCTGTCATAATCGTCTCTATGCGCTGCAATTCAGACATGATAACACCAAAATACATGCTGT
Organism: Jeotgalibacillus proteolyticus; assembly: GCF_050107735.1. Taxonomy (GTDB): domain Bacteria; phylum Bacillota; class Bacilli; order Bacillales; family Jeotgalibacillaceae; genus Jeotgalibacillus; species Jeotgalibacillus proteolyticus_A. Next base: position 19,600 of record NZ_JBNILO010000002.1, on the reverse strand, counting down.
GATCTTCTTTTACACTGGACTCAAGCAGCTGAATAAACCCTTTTAGTGCAGTCATTGGATTTCTTATTTCATGAGCGATACCGGCAGCAAGCTGACCTACAATTTTTAATGTATCATGCTTATTTATCTGCTCCACCATCTGCACCATTTCTGTTACATCTCTTAAGACAGTAAGCGTATACTGTTCAGTAATACCCGGCTCTGTGACCACTTCATAAAAACGGTCCTCAAATTGACAGATGGAAGTCTGAAGATAATCAGAATGAAGATAGGGTGACAGTTTTTTTTGAAAATCATTGTCGAGTGGCAAGGTAATTTCGTGGTCTTTAAAAATGCTGATTGTATAATTTGAACATAAGGCAGAATCAATAGATAAAAATGCAGCGGCCTGCTGATTCATCGTGACGATATTTCCATCCTGATCAGAAAGAAGAAGCCCATGCATCGCTTTAGTAAAAACCTGCTGATAAACATCTTCTCCTGGAGGAGGTTCAACTTCTGTAAAATCTCTAATTATAAGCAGCACAACCGAATCACGCTCAATCAGTATAAGATCACATTTACACTTAAGATGTATTCCGCCGGATTTGAATACAAAATGATCTGTCATTCTTTTTTCTTTAATTAAGGACAGCAAAAGACGGTAAAAGCCGGCATGATCTTCCTGAGGCATCAGATCCGTTATGCTTTCTGCTAAACGGGTTGGTGATTCAAGCTGCAGAAATTGACTTGCAGTAGAGTTATACAGCAGGATTTTTCCTTTATCATTAAATAATAGAACGCCTTCACTCATATTCATTAAAACTTGCAGCGCAACTTCTTCCATCACCACGGGTTGAAGAGTATCTTTAATAGACCAGTTTTCCTGTAACTTTCCAAATTTTTGCAAAGTCATCACCTCAACTTCCATGAGTAAGCATCCTTTTAAGACTGCCCGTATAAAACAAAACCTTTTAACCAGATTTCATTTCTGCAAAAACGGGTAAAACAATTAAGATCTTTAAGAAAAGTTGGTGCCTTTATGACGAAACGTGATTATTATTTTGATAACGCTAAATTTTTGCTTATCTTCCTGGTGGTGTTTGGTCATGCTATTCAATCTCTTATTGAAACAGACCCGCTGCTGCTTTCATTGTACAAAACCATTTATTTTTTCCATATGCCGGCCTTTATTCTGGTTGCCGGATACTTTGCCAAAGGAATTTATAAAAAAGGTCTTTTTACAAAGCTCATAAAAAAACTGATTATACCTTATTTAATTTTCCAGCTGATTTATACGCTGTACTACTATTTTCTCAGGAATGAGCAGTCTTTAACGGTTGATCCATTCAATCCTCAATGGTCATTATGGTTTTTAATCAGTATGTTTTTCTGGAGTTTACTGCTCCTGCTGTTTGTGCACGTAATGAAGCTCAGCTTAAAAGCAGCGCTTCCTATAAGTATTGCTCTTGGCTTGCTGGTAGGTTTTATAGGTGATTATTCTACCATTCTAAGTATTTCAAGAACATTTGTATTTTTTCCTTTTTTTCTGTTAGGCTATTATGCTGATCGAAGCTGGTTTTATGCACTGAAAAAAAAGCCATTGCGACTGGCGGCTATATTTTCATTAACCAGTGCATTTTTATTTATGATACTGGTTCCTGAATGGAGCAATAATTGGCTGCTGGGCTCCCATTCCTATGAAAACACAGGGGTTCAAACCGAAATCAGCCCGCTTATCAGAATCATCATTTATACCGTTAACATTTGGCTGGTTGCTTCGTTCTTTGCTTTAACCCCTGAGGAGAACCACTTTTATACTAAATGGGGGAAAAATACGCTTTACGTATATTTACTGCACGGTTTCATTATTCAGTTCTACAGGGAAGCTGATTTTGGAGTCTTTATTAATCCGTATGTATCTTTATTATTCATCATGATCAGTTCGTGGCTGCTGACCATTTTACTTTCAACAAACTGGGTGACAGCTTTTGCTCAGCCGCTAATCGAACTAAAGGCCAGCCGGTTAAAAAGACGATGAAGTGAGCTGCAGGTTCCACTGCTGCTCTTTTGACGCTAATTGAATGGCAGCGAAGTCATCAGCGATTCATGTAACTGCGCACTGCTTAATAGTTTCAAACTCAGAAACAGTCCTTAGGCCGGACTGTTTTTCTTTTCCCAATTTTAGCATTTAATAAGGAATAAAGAAACTGTTTTTCTATTTTTATTCATTATTGAGAACAGTAATTACACTCTTAATCAGGACCAATCCTCCTATAAAATAGTGAAAGAAAACCAAGTAATTAGAGACATCAAAAGAGCCCATATTGTGTCTTTTCCCCGCCTCATGTAAAATGAGTAAAAGTTAGACCCGAAGAAGGAGTTTTTAAAAATGAATATCGTTTTATCTACGCTTAATGCAAAATTTATTCATACGAACTTAGCTCTAAGATGTCTTAAAGCTTATGCAGAGCCGGATTTTTCCATTCAAATTCAGGAATTTACCATCAAAGATCCGGAAATGAATATCGTGGCGGAGCTATACGCCAAAAAGCCCGATGTTCTGGGCTTCAGCTGTTATATCTGGAATATCGAGGAAACCATTAAAATTATTAATTTATTTAAAAAAATATCGCCGCAGACTACGATTATTTTAGGAGGCCCGGAAGTTTCCTACGACGTTCCCTATTGGCTTGAGCGGCTCGATACGATTGATTACATCGTAGTCGGTGAAGGAGAACAAACCTTTAAACAGCTTCTTCGTTCGCTTCACGGTGAAATCGAGTTAAAAGAAGTAAATGGCATTGCTTATCAAAAGGATTCCAAACCTGTAATTCATCCTCAGACAAACAAGCTGGATTTAAAAACACTGCCTTCCCCTTTCAGGTTCGATGAGGACAAACAGGATTTGTCAAAGCGGATTGTCTACATTGAAACAAGCAGAGGCTGCCCATTCCGTTGTCAATTTTGTTTATCTTCGATTGAAGTAGGCGTTCGCTACTTTGACCGAGAAGCAATAAAAGATGAGATCCGTTATCTGATGGCGAACGGGGCTAAGGTGATAAAATTTGTTGACCGGACATTTAATATCAGCAGAAGCTATGCGATGGAAATGTTCGAATTTCTTATTCGTGAACATGTTGAAGGAACAGTATTTCAGTTTGAGATCACCGCTGATATTATGAGGCCGGAAGTAATTCAATACTTGAACGATCATGCACCTGCAGGGTTATTCCGGTTTGAAATTGGGGTGCAGTCCACAAATGATGAAACGAATGAATTAGTTATGAGAAAGCAGAATTGGGAAAAATTAAAGCGAACCGTTACAATGGTCAAAGATGGCAATAAAATTGACCAGCATCTAGATTTAATAGCAGGCCTGCCGGAAGAAGATTATGACTCTTTCCGGAAAACCTTTAATGATGTATTTAAAATGCGCCCTGAAGAGCTTCAGCTCGGCTTTTTGAAAATGCTGCGGGGCACCGGCCTTAGAATTAATGCTGACCGGCATCACTATGTATATATGGACCATGCACCTTATGAAATTTTAAGCAATAATGTTTTGGAATTTGATGATATTATTCGTATTAAACATGTGGAAGATGTTCTGGAGAAATACTGGAATGATCACCGAATGGACTTAACAGTAAATTATACAGCTGAAAATTGCTTCGAAACACCTTTTGATTTTTTTCAGCAGTTCGGAACTTACTGGGATCAGCAAGGCTGGTCAAGAATCGGTCATCAGCTTGAAGACCTATTTAAAAGACTGTATCAATTCCTGCATTCAAAAAACATCACAGAAATTGATATCGTTGAATCGCTTATGAAAAAAGACTATATGCTCAATCAAAAATTTAAGCCTCGTAAACCATGGTGGGAACAGGAAGATAATTCAGACCGAAAACAGGAAATCTATCAAAAGCTTTTGGCTAATCCCTTTCTTGCTGGTGAGGAGTTTGCAGCACTAAATCTGAAGCAAAAAGATCTGTTTAAACATACCTTTATTGAAGAAGGCTTGATTAAGGGGACTGACGGCACTTCCACAAGTGTTTTTATGATGGCGTACTACAACCCAAAAAGCGGAAAGCCTACCCTGTTTGAATTTACTGCTTAAGAACATATACCTTATACAGCATGATATTAACAAAGCCTGAGACACTTGTCTCAGGCTTTTTTGACCGTTCTGAACTTCACTTAACACGTTAGGCCTATCCTGCTTGAATGCTCCGCTCGCCTCTTTTTTACAATGTAAACAGACTTAATTTACAAAGTTTCGGGTGTGGTTTATGCCTCTTTTTGCTTAGAATAATCAGCCGATAATAACACGCTCTTTTGGATAGTGATATTTTGCTTTTTTATTATTTCCGCCGATCATAAATAGAAATGAAATCAGCCCTACTCTCCCGATAAACATCAGGACCATGATAATAAATTTGCTCGGGGTGGATAAATCAGGCGTGATGCCCATTGACATTCCTGATGTACCGAAGGCTGAAGTAACTTCAAATACGACAGAAATAAAGTCATGAGCATCGAAAACCATTATTAACAGGACGGATGTGATGGCCATGAATGAAGCCAGTATAATGACTGCATAAGATCTGTAAACATCAATTAAATGAACTTCTCGTCCAAATACTTGTATTTGATTGTTTCCTCTTGAAAAATGGATTAAAAATAAAATCGCGATCGCCAATGTAGTCGTCCTGATTCCACCGCCTACAGAGCTTGGTGAGGCACCAATAAACATCAGTAAACTTAATAAGATCTGAGTTGCTTCTGTGAAGGTGCTGACATCAATCGTTACAAGTCCCCCTGATCTTGTGGAGGCGGATTGAAACAGGGAATAAAAAAATGCTTTATGCCAGCTTATCCCTTCAAAGCGCTGATTAAATTCCAGGAGGAAAATTAAAACCGTTCCAAGCACCAGCAATATACTGTATGTAATGGTCGTCAGTTTTGTAAACAATGAAAACCGAAAATTACCGGTTTTATTTGATAAAAACTGTTTTAACTCAATTAATACAGGAAATCCGATGGCACCCAGTATGATTAATAAAATATTCACCGTTTGCACAAAGTAATCATCTGCATAAGGCAGGAGAGATTGGCCTGTAATATCAAATCCTCCATTAGTGGTAGCTGATACGGAAGCAAATACTCCCTGAAGCAATGCTTCTCCTATTGAATCGTAAAATTGTGTAAAGTAAACGGCTAGCAGTAAAGCGCCTGCAGCTTCTATTAAAAGAAGAATTTTTATGATTTCAATAATAAGCTTCACGACACCGGACAAGTTGTATTGATTGTGGTCAACCATAATCAATTGTCTCTCCCTAAGCCCAATCCGCTTGCCGACCAGCAGCCAGACGAAGGTTCCTAAAGACATAATTCCAATCCCGCCAAGCTGCAGAATTAATATCATCATAAAGAAACCAAATGTCGTATAGGTTTCTGAAATATTTATAACGGTTAAGCCTGTTACACTTACGGCACTAACCGCAGTAAACAGTGAATCAACAAATGAAATGTATTCTCCATTTTGATGGACCCCCGGAAGCCTTAGCAAAATAAAAGAAAGGCTGATGGCGAGAAAATAATACACAACAATTAATTGAAACGGCTTTAATGTTCTAATTCTATTTTTTATTTTTGCCCACATAGGTTAAATCCTTTCACTTGCCTTAGTCTAATGATAGCTTAGCTGATTTTCGACAGAAAAGGAATGAGTAAATGAAAAACCATCAAAAATTTGCACAATATCGTTATTATACCCCTTTTTTCGCCTAAATTCCTACCAGCTGAAGGAGCTATATTTTACTGTACATCAGAATGAAAAAGGTAAACAATTTTAAACGTCCTTTAGCTTATCAGTCGATACACATACAAAGAGGCTTCCTGGAAACTCAAAAGCAGATGAGTTCCCAAAAAGCCCATTGGAAAGATTTTTAATCTTTAAACAGATAGATCTTCTATATTCTCCTGACTTCCTTTCTTTTTAGCCAGGATATAGCCTCCCACTGCGATGATAACGAGTATGCTCCAGAAAATAATTTTCCATGTCGTTGAATGCGGGAAATGAGTATCGATAATAGCAAGATTCGGATGTCCCAGAGTAAGAACTGCTAGCTTAACCCCAACCCAGCCGACAATTAAAAATGCCGTTGTTTCAAGCAATGGATATTTGCCAAGCAGACGAACGAACCAGTGAGCTGCAAACCTCATGATGATCAATCCAATCAATCCACCAAGGAAGATTACGATAAATTGGCCTCCATCAATGCCCCCTATTTCGAATGCTCCAACTGCTGGTAATGTCAATGCCAGTGCAACTGCAGCAAGCATGGAATCAATGGCGAATGCAATATCTGCAATTTCCACTTTTAAAACAGTCATCCAAAATCCTGAGCCCTGCGTTTCTTTTTTTGCTTTTTCTACGTCAGTAAGTTCTGCTTTGGAAGAACGGGCCTGCTTTATAATATGGCTGATTGAAATATACAACAAATAAATAGCTCCAAGTGCCTGCACCTGCCATACATCAATTAAGACTGCAATCAGGAATAATGAGGCAAAACGGAATATGAAAGCTCCAAATAAACCGTAAAATAAAGCTTTTTTTCTTTGCTCTGGCGGGAGATGCTTTACCATCACTGCCATTACTACTGCATTATCCGCTGCAAGTATACCTTCTAGACCAACAAGAATGAGTAAAACCCATCCGTACTCCAATAGTAAAGCTGCATCCATTAATTTTCCTCCTCTACTTCATTGTCACCAATATCATGGGGTGCCTATGCAAAAAATCGCAAAAAAGACCTTTGCCTAATAAAAGGCAAAGGTCTTGCTAAGCATATGTATATGCCATTAAGGCCGATGGATGTTAACTCCATGTGATGACGACCAGTAATTAGCCGCCTGATTCAGCGACTATAGCTACTCCCCCTTGACAGCATGTCAAAGAAATATTTAATTTATATTTATTATATCACCTAATGGCAAATTGTACACAAATGTTTAATTTTTTTCATTTTACAGGAGGATGCAGGTTTTTATTATTTTTATTCTGTTCATAATACCTTACCATTGCTCCGATTGTCTCTAAAAAGTCCGGACAGCTGATGTTTGAACCCGCCAGATCCATTTCTGTCTCTTCCTGCTCAAATCTTCCCATATACTGAAAATAGTCAAGCGCCTGTCTCTCCACCCCCAAATACTTTCTAATATAAGATAGGCTGAGGAGTTTATCAGCTAAAGTATAAGGAACAGTATACGTTGGTTTCTTGCCAATCTGCGCCATCATCATAAATCGGAAAATTTCCCGCGCAGGATACGCTTGCGGGTCTGTCAGATGATACGTCTTTCCTGCACTGTTTTTTATTCTGCTCAGCCAGTCCGCAGCTTCAATCACATAATCTACCGGCACAACATTTAATTCGGCACTGCTCTTTCCTATGTAGGGGATCGATCCGTATTTCTTTAATCGGTCCATTATATTCAGTAAATAATATGGACCATCAAACTTGGAGGTAGCACCCTTTTTATCTCCTTTCACAATAGAAGGCCGGAAAATGGTAACCGGAAGTTCTTTTTTGCATTTTTGTACTAACACTTCTGCTTCGTATTTTGTTTCTTCATAGTAATTTCTAAACTGATATGGACGTATCAGTTGATCCGCTTTGATGGCTCCTTCCCTTCTTCCGGCAACATAAGCCGTACTGAAATAAATATAGCGCTTTAAATTCGTCAGCTCCTTTACCCATTCATTCACATGATATGTACCAGTAACATTAACTTTATAGGCCAGAGATTTTTCTACAGCAAGATCGTATACTGCTGCGAGATGCCAAACATATTGTATCTTATCCTGAAGATGTTTCTTTGTAGGCAGCGGCAGTCCCAGATCTTTTTTTGTAATATCTCCTTCTATAACCTGAATGGTTGATGTATTTATTCCCTCCCGCATCAGCTTCTCAATGGTTTCGTTTGCTTTTTTCATCATAGCAGGAAGCACAAGCACATAAATTCTTTTGTCACTGCTGTCGGAAAGCCAGCGTTTTATAAGTTGTTCACTTATAAAACCAGGAAAACCTGTAATAAAGTAACCTTCTTTCATTTTTCACTCCCCCTTTTCATTCAATAGTAAAGCTATTAAAAAAGGGGTTCAACCATTTTGGCTGAACCCCTTTACATTAGTTTTCTTTCACTGGTGTATGCTTTTTACTTTTTTTGCGATTCATCTTTCTTGTTTCAGGATCTAAGAAGCTGTAAACAATAGGAACAATGTACAAGGTCAGGAATGTTGAACTGATCAGTCCGCCAATTACAGTGATGGCCATCGGCTGATTAATTTCAGTCCCTTCCCCTATCCCAAGGGCAAGCGGGATTAAACCGAGAATCGTCGTTAAAGCTGTCATCAGGATTGGTCGTAGCCGGTCCCGGACAGATGTGATAATAGCGTCATAGCTCGACATGCCATCCGCTTTTCTTTGGTTAATATAATCCACTAAAACAATTCCGTTATTTACTACAATTCCTGACAGCACCAACAGCCCGATGATGGCAGTCACACTAACAGGGGTTTGAGTTACTACCAATGAAATTGCGACACCTATGACCATAAGCGGTACTGTAAACATAATAACGAACGGGTATTTAAAGGATTCAAATTGTGCAGCCATCACAAAGTAAACCAAAATGATCGCAAGAACAACAGCTAAGAGCATATCATTCAGAGAATCATCCAATAGCTCTCTGTCTCCGCCGAATACAACTTCTGTTTCGTCCGCAAGTTCAAGATCAGCAATTACTTCATCCACTTGGGCTGATATAGCACCGAGATTGGTTTCAGAGGTATAAGTAGCTGTAAATCCAACCGCAGCCTGCTGGTCAATTCGCTGAAGCGACACAGGTCCTTCCGCTGTCTCAATATCAGCCAGCTCCAGTAATTCTACAAACTGTCCGCTTGGTGCACGCAAAGATAGAGATCTAAGACCGTCGAGTGTATTCGCTACTTCTTCCTCATACTGCACAAACACACTGTATACTTGAGAATCTTCAGAGATAATTTGGGTAGCTAGTGCCCCTCTTGTTACGTTGTTAACGGATTGAGCGATTTGAGCAGGTGCAAAGCCATACTCTCGTGCGCTTTCCCGGTCAATTGTAAGCTGTATCTCCTCAACTGTATCTTCAAGGTCGGTTTCAACTTCTGTGATGGAATCAAGATCCAGTAAAGCTGTTTCGATTTCATCAACAGCTTCCTCCAGCCTGGACTCATCTGTATCCCTCACGGAGAAGGACAGTGTCTGCGGAGAGGATCCTGTTGCCGTCTGCAGATCCGCTGACACTTCTGCTGTTTCGTTTACTTCGAGTGCTGCCTCCTCAATTTCAGGAGAAAGATCTTCGATAAACTCAAAGACAGATACATCCCGGTCATCAAGTGGAATCATCTTCACTGATATATCAGCTATACTTCCATCCGATCCACCATCAAAAGAGCCCTGCTGCAGTGCACCAACCTGGCTGACATACACCTCAACTGCTTCTTCCTCTTTCAATTCCTCTTCTATAGCTTCTACTACTCTGTCTGTTTCTTCAAGGGCCGTGCCGTTTTCTAATGAAACACGGATGTTAAAGAACCCTTCGTCTGTTGCAGGAAGAAATTGCGTTCCTACAGTGGTAATTCCTGCTGCACCGCCTGCAAGAAGCAGGAATGTCAACAGTATAGGCGCCCAGCGTCTGCGAAGGGCCCAGCGAATCGTTTTTTCAAAGCCCTTCATAAACGATGTCTGCTTTCGCTCTGCTTCAAAGTTTTTAGGCGGCTGTTTGAGCAGTCTGCTCGCAAGCATTGGCACAACTGTCAGCGCCACTACCAATGAAGCGAATAAACTGAATGAAATGGTTAAAGCAAATTCTGTGAAAAGATCGCCAATCAATCCTTCGATAAAAATAACTGGAATAAATACAGCAACCGTTGTTAAGGTAGAAGCGGTTATCGCTCCGGCTACTTCCTTTGCTCCATCTTTGGCAGCTGTTTTAGGATCCTTTTTCATGGATAAATGCCTGAATATATTTTCAAGAACGACTATGGCATTGTCCACAAGCATCCCGATTCCAAGTGCCAAGGCACCAAGTGTAAAGATATTTAAGGAGAAGTCTGAGAAAAACATTAAAACAAATGTAACAATAACCGAATACGGGATTGCCACTCCAATAATTATTGGACTTTTTACATTTCGTAAAAACAGGAATAAGACGATCATGGCGAAAAGTCCACCAATAATCAGTGAATTACCGATATTCCCAATGGCAAGCTGAATATAATCGCCCTGGTCAAATAACACGTCTGCGGTAATCGAATCGTAGCGGTCTTCTTCAAGCAAGCGGCTAAGCTCGTCCTGAAACGCTGTGGATACATCAGCTGTATTCGCATCTGACTCCTGCAGCACACTAATCAGGACCGCTTGTTCTTCGTTTGCACGTGTGATAACATCTGACTCTTCTTCCTGCAATGTAACCTCTGCAAGATCGCTGATGCGTATATTTTCACCATCTGCAGGATTGACGGTAACCACAAGGTCCTGTATGTCTTCAACTGAAGTAAGCGTGCTTAAAATTCTAGTTGTGAGTTCCTTTCCTTCTGTTTGAACGGTATCTCCCGGAAATGAAACATTATTAGACTGAATCGAATTTAACACATCTGACTGTGTAAGACCGTATTCTTCAAGTTGGTCCTGATCCAATAATATGCGGACTTCTTCTGAGAGTGAATTGGAAACATCGACGCTTGCAACGCCATCTGTACGCGTTAATTCCAGCTCTAGTTCCTCAGCCAATTCCCGGATATCGGTTGAATCGTCAGAAGATCTGAGGCTGAGCTGGATAACAGGAAACTGTGAAGGATCAAATTTCAGCACCCTAGGCTCGGCAGCTCCTTCAGGCACTTCCACCTGCTGAACAGCCTGCTGGATATCTCCTTCTACTTCATCTATATCTGTTGCAAAAGTAAACTCGAGGAACACCAGATTGGATCCTTCTTCTGAAGTGGATTGAACATTTTTCAATCCAGGAAGCAGCGCTACCTGAGACTCAATCGGCTTCGTGACTTTTTCAAGAACTTCCGTTGGGCTTGCACCGGGATACGAGGTTACGACGACTGCAACCGGAGGATTTATATCCGGAATAAGTTTAATTGGAATTCTTGTTAAAGAAATAGTCCCGAGCAAAATAACTAAAAGCATGGTGACAATCGTAAAAACAGGCCTTCTTACTGAGAAATTACTGATATTCAACCGAAACGCTCCCTCCGCTGGACAAAATAGACATCGTCCAACTATCATACTATGTCTATTTACTATACTGACTAGAGTGTCGTTATTCAATATTTAAAGTGCCCGTTCACAATATAAACAAAATTCCACACTCTTTTTTAATGATTTTTTTATTCCGCAGATCATGATTTATTCAGCTTAGTGCTTATCTGGATGGTGGAATCTTCAGGGTCAGGCACTGGACAAATTGCTGTTTTAAAATAAAAAAGAGCTTGAGACAAAAGTGTCTTAAACTCTTTGATCGGTTCTTTGCGCTTTAGACTGACAATTTCTGCAGTGACGGGAGCTTTAGCCCTTCCAAGTGTCCAGCCTTGTAAAGTCTAAAGCAATCGCCTTCTCCTGCTGCAGTTGCTGCCTTCAGCTTCCCTCTCCTCATATTATTGATAAATACTTCCTCATTTTTTAGATTTTTTACGTTTTGACCAAACTCTGCAAATCATTTTGGATTACAATACAGAGCTTTCCTTTTTTCTGTGCGTAATGGTCCATCCCGTTAAGCAAAATAAAACAGTCAATACTGGACATAGCAGACAGAAGAGTGCAAAAGGAAGATACTCAAGCGTTGGAACACCGAGCACACTGGTAATAAATACACCGCATACACCCCATGGCACGAGTGGATTAACTACAGTACCCGCATCTTCAAGCACCCTGGATAAATTTTTCCTTTCAAGACATAAGTCATCAATGGACCGTTTGTATGATTCTCCAGCCAGAAGAATTGATAAGTATTGTTCTCCTATAACGACATTAATGCCAAAAGCTGTTCCAGCTGCGGACAGCAGCGCAGAGGATGATTTTTTCAAACTCTGTTCCACCAGGGAAAGTAATCCTTCAATCGTGCCCAGTTTAAAAAGCAGTCCTCCCAGTCCAAGTGCAAGCAGGACGAGGGAAACAGTAAAAAGCATGGACTGTAATCCGCCTCTTGTAAGGAGCTCATCAATGTTTTCTATTCCTGTAGAAGAAACATACCCATCCATTAAGATCGATGCCAAATCTGAATAAGAGGTAAATGTGTGCAGGTATGACAATGAAATACTAAAAACAATGGTTACTGCAAGAGCAAGCATGGCTGGCACTTTTTTTACCGCCATTATAAGCAGTCCTGCGATTGGCAGCAGAGAGTACCAATGGATGAGCCCCGTATCGCTGAGCCCATTTCTTAGAATATCCAGACTTTCGCCCGCAATTGCTTCATCATTAGCAGGTGATAGAATTCCAAACACCAGTAATGAAAGAACAAACGCCGGGAGGGTTGTCCATGTCATATTTTTTATATGATCAAACAGATCAACCCCAACAACCGTAGAAGCAAGATTTGTAGTGTCGGACAAAGGAGACATTTTATCTCCAAAAAATGCACCGGACACGATTGCCCCGGCTGTTACTGCAAGAGAATAATCCAAAGAAGAAGACATTCCTATAAACGCTACCCCCAATGTAGCGGTGGTGGTCAATGAACTTCCTATTGATATCCCAACCATCGCTGTAACGATAAAGACAATTGAAAAATAAAATGGCCAGTCAGCGATCAGCAGCCCGCTGAACATTAGAGTTGGAATCGTTCCTGAGAGGATGAAACTGCTGATCAGCATTCCGATAAAGAAAAATAAAAAGACGGCGCTTAATCCTGAAGCTGCGCCGGATGTCATCCCTTCCTGCAGTTCTTTAAGTGAAACTCGTTTCCATAAACCAAACCCAAATAGCAGCAGAATACTGATGACAATCGGAATGTGTGGAACTGTTTGAAAGTGGATCATACTGACACTGATACACGCTACTATAGTAAAAAGAATGAAAATTGCTTCACCTTTTGAAGATTTTAAAGATTCTGACCCGTTCATATTTGTTACCTCCTTATTAGTTCATGCGTTTTTCAGATTCTCTCATGGTTGTGAACAGTATAGGGCGATTAATGGCTTTTTTATAGCCAATGCAAAAAAGAGAACGACTTAATCCCTGGTTAGGGACGAAGACGTTCTCCGCGGTACCACCCTGATAAACTGCGTACACAGTTCGCTTTATTTCGTACATCCATTATTGGCAGTGTAATTCAAAAATTTATTGCCTAAGCTTTCACCATCCGCTTAGTCTCTGTATGCTGCACATGAATTTTTTACTCTGTCTGCCGGATCGTCGCTTTATGCTATTTCACTTAAACGCTTTTAAGCACTAAAGAATCATTCTAATAATAGCATAAATTTCACTACAGTCAACCGGCTTTTGAATAATCAGTTTCATTCTCAAATTAAGAAACGAATAATGCATTCACTGCTGGCAACTGTGCAGACTCTGATGGTTTTCCAAATAGATAGCCCTGGCACAGGTCAAGCCCGAGCTTCTGGCATATCTCTAATTCTTCTTTACGTTCAATTCCTTCAGCCAGTACTTTTATGCCTAAATTAGCAGATGTTTGACGAATTTCTTTTAAGAAAGCTTGTTTTTCCTCATCCGTATCGCAGAAGGACACAAATGATCGGTCAATTTTCACATAATCAGGCTCTAGAAGCTTCAGCATATCAATCGTTGAAAATCCTGCCCCCACATCATCCAGTGCTACTTTAATTCCTTCACGCTTGTATGTATTGAACACGGATTTCAGGTGATCTACGTCTGTAATTTTTTCTGTTTCAACGACTTCAAATACCAGGTCTTCAGGATCTATATCATATTTTTTTACGATATTAAACGTATGTTTTAAACAATACTCAGGATTGTAAATGGTAGATGGGAGAAAATTTATAAAGCTTTTAATTCCAGCCTCGATATGCATTTTTTTAGCCTTAATAGCTTCTTCTCTAGCCCGCTGATCAAGAAGAGAATGAAAACCTGTGGAATTGGCGACTTTAAATAGTTCAAATGGAGAGATGCTTTTGGATGGATCGTTCGAGCGAAGCAGGGATTCGTAGGCGTAAACATCTCCTGATTGAACATTTACTATTGGCTGTAAATGACTGACGAACTTTCCATTTTGAATGAAGTCAATGGTTTCACGGTTTTGAATTCTTTCCAAAAATAATTGAATGTCCATAAAAGCTGCTTTGGCGCCTTGTTGAGCCACTCCACAATTCACATGATGATAGCCCGCTTTGTATAATTTTACTGCAACTTCTTCTATTTCTTTAAGATTCGTATAATCGAGTGCTGCAGACTTGCCAGATTGATAAAACGAATCGGAGATCTCCTTTGCCTCACTAAGCTGTATTTGTAATACAAAAAAAGTCCCTTGTTTGTTAAAATCCACTGACACTCCGCATTGACTACAAGAATAATCCATCTTTCGACCCACTCCCTTTTATAGTTAAATAGTATTATTATTATTTTATATGTAAATAGTCACTATGAAAACCTTTTTTAGTAAATTTTTTTATTTAGTTTATTTAAATATAATCAGGACAGTTTTATGTAATGTCATATCGTGAGAGAAGTACTTGATCAGGGGGATTTAATTTGCAAACTTAAAAGAAATGAGGCTGGGACAAAACTAAAAAAAGTGTAAAAAATGAGGAAATTTTATTAAAAGTAGTAATTGAGCGGAGCGGAAGGTGGCGACTCCAGGATATGACGGCAAGCTGAGACCCCGCTAGGCAAAGCCTGAGGAGGGCTCAGCGCCGTCCCTGCGGAAAGCGTCCGCCTGAACCTCAGTGAACCGGTCGTAGAGCTTGAGACACTTTTGTCCCAAGCTCATTCTTTGTGAAATTTATGAATTCTGTATTATACATGAATAGAGGAAATTTTCTACAGCAGACTGTAAAGTTTTACATCAGGATGTTTATCAGAAAACCAGCGCATAGCAAAATCATTTTCAAATAGAAACACTAAGCGGTCATGCCGATCTTTAACAAGCATGCTTCTGCTTGAAGACATGGAATCCTTTACTTCATTTTCGTTTTCGATCCATCGTGCAATTTTAGAGCCGATATTCTCCATCATCACATCCACATTGTATTCATTTTTCATGCGGTGCTCAAATACTTCAAATTGCAGCTGGCCAACAGCCCCTAAAATGACATCTTCGGTCCGAAGAGTTTTATAAAGCTGGATTGCCCCTTCCTGTACAAGCTGATTAATTCCTTTG
This sequence comes from Jeotgalibacillus proteolyticus, assembly GCF_050107735.1. Taxonomy (GTDB): domain Bacteria; phylum Bacillota; class Bacilli; order Bacillales; family Jeotgalibacillaceae; genus Jeotgalibacillus; species Jeotgalibacillus proteolyticus_A. The sequence goes on along the minus strand of NZ_JBNILO010000002.1, from coordinate 4,216 downwards.
TGAAAATGCTTCTGCTTCATAACATTTTTAGCGGTGACTCTCATAAATAACTCAGGTGTGAACTGTGGAAGCTTCTCAAAATGAAAGCTCTTTTTGCTTTCTGTTATCGTGTCACCGATTTGATAGTTCCCTGTGTCGTAGATTCCAATAATATCGCCGCTTACCGCCACGTCGACCGTGTTTCGGTCATCTGCTAAAAAGGAAGTGGAGGAAGAAAGTTTAATGGTTTTGCCCGTTCTGGATAACTGTACGGACATCCCTCTCTCAAATTTACCTGAACAAATACGCAAAAATGCGATCCGGTCTCTATGTGCGGGATTCATATTGGCTTGAATTTTAAAAACGAATCCTGAAAATTCTTCTGAAGCCGGCGCAATCGGACCTATATCAGATTCTCTCGGCTGGGGTGCAGGAGCGAATTCAAGATAAGTTTCCAAAAAGGTTTGTACTCCAAAATTTGTCAAAGCACTCCCAAAGAAAACGGGCGTAATTTCTCCATTCGCCAGACGTTCTTCAGTGAATTCATTTCCTGCTTCTTCAAGAAGCATCACATCTTCGAGTGCCTGATCATAAAGACCTGATTGCTTAATGGCATGATCACCATCAAGCTCTCCTTCACCATTTAAAGGCAAAAACCTCTCATGATCTTCCACTCGAAACTGTTCAATTCTTTTATGATGCCGGTCATAAATGCCCAGAAACTCCTTACCCATTCCGATTGGCCAGTTCATTGCATAAGATTCAATCCCAAGAACTTCTTCAAGCTCTTCCATAATTTCAAGCGGTTCTCTTCCCTGGCGGTCAAGCTTGTTTACAAATGTAAAGATTGGAATTCCTCTCATTTTACACACTTTAAAAAGCTTCAGCGTTTGCGCTTCTATTCCCTTTGCCGCATCAATAATCATCACGGCACTGTCTACAGCCATTAACGTTCGGTAGGTGTCTTCACTAAAATCCTGGTGACCGGGTGTATCAAGTATATTTACGCGTTTATGATCATAATCAAACTGCATGACAGAAGATGTCACTGAAATTCCACGCTGTTTCTCAATTTCCATCCAGTCTGATGTAGCATATTTGCCTGTTTTTTTTCCTTTAACCGTTCCAGCAGCACGAATGGCGCCGCCAAATAATAAAAGCTGTTCTGTCAGGGTCGTTTTCCCTGCATCCGGGTGGGATATAATAGCAAATGTGCGCCTTGATAATACTTCATTTTGTAATGTAGTCATTTTTTAATCCTCTCGATCTTTAAACTGTATCCATTAAATGATAGTGGTTCATTCAAAGGAATGCAAATGTGTATTTTTATCTTCAAGACTTTCTTATTCTTTATAAATGATCTTATTAAGTAAAAATCCTAAAGTATATCGAATTTAATCCGTTATTCTTCTCTTCTGTTGACCTTAATCAATCGCTGCTATAAAAGTATTCAAGCGATTTTAAATTCGCAAACTGAATTTTCAGCATATTGAAAGTTGATTCTAAATTGTACATAAGTTATAAATAGATTGTACACATGTTGTACAACTACTTTAACGAGGAGAGTGAGTGGATTGAAAAAGTTTTTTGCTTCTTTATTTGCTGCTGTAATGATGCTTGCGCTAATGGGAGGAGCCGCCCTTGCTGACGATCACGAAGGTGAAGGCTGGGTAAGAATCCTGCATGCTTCACCTGATGCACCTGCTGTGGATGTATACGTTAATGGAGAAGCTGTAGTGGAGGGAGCCGAATTTAAGGCATACACAGATTACTTAGCTCTGTCAGCGGGTGAACATGATGTGGAAATTTTCCCTGCCGGTGTTCAGGAAACTGCCGTGATCACAGAAACGATAACTGTTGAAGCAGGAAGCTATTACACTGCTTCTGCCATTAACCTCTTAGAAGCAATTGAACTGAATGTTACACAAGATGATCTTATGATAGAAGAAGGAATGGTAAAGATTCGCGCGGGACATTTTTCTCCCGATGCACCTACAGTTGATGTAGGACTTGTTGGGGGAGACGCAGTCTTCAGCGGCGCATCATTTCCTGCAGTGACAGACTTCACTGAACTTCCTGCTGATACTTACGACCTTGAAGTACGAACACCAGAAGGAGATCAGGTGCTTGATCTATCCGGAACAGCACTTGAAGAAGGAATGGCTTACAGCGTGTATGCAGTAAATACACTTGACAGCATTGAGGCTCTTGTATTGACTGCTCCGGGTGCTGAAACAATGCCAAGTAAAATGCCTGAAGCAGGCTTTGGCGGAGCGGCAGGTCAAAATAATTCGATTTTCCCTTACGCTTTGACACTTGCTGTTTTAAGCGGTGCCATTGCATTTGCAGCACTTCGAAAGAGAGCATTAAATTAATTCCATTCTCAAACAACCTTCTTCTGGAACGAACAGAAGAAGGTTTTCTAGTTGCAATAACGATTTTAATTTTAAATCGTATAGCCAGGAGTGCAATTGTACAACATACATGTATCGATCCTCTTACATTTCATTGGTCCACTGGGAAATTCGCTGGGCAATTTCAGCTGATTCCCGAGCATCTGTTGTTTTTTCCAACGTTCCCATAAGTTTATGACTTAATTCCTCACCTAATTCATCGTATGTAAATTCTGCAGACCACGAAAGTGCGGGAATAGCTACTAAAATGGTTTCCTCTTTTTTATTTTCATGAATAAAAACTTTTCTTTCATTAACTCCTGATATGCTTTTTCTAATTTTCATGGTAATTTTTCCTCCAGTTGTCAGACCTCTGACATTAATTTGACACTTTTGTGACTATTATTGAAACGCTTGCAATTGCATTGTAAAATGAGTGAAGTGTTTTGACAAGCATGATTAAAAGAATGGAGTTGTACACAGTGATAAATATCCTTTGGGGACTGGCAGGCATTATCGTCGTTTTGGGGATTGCCTTTGCACTTTCATCAAATAGACGCTCAATCAATTGGAGGCCTGTATTTGTAGGCCTTGCCCTTCAATTGACGTTTGCGTTTCTCGTACTTAAGACAAGTCCCGGTCAATGGGCACTTGAAAGACTGACATTTGGCGTCAACAACATTATCACCTACGCCAATGAAGGAATTGAATTTGTTTTAGGCGGCTTCGTATATCAGGATGACCGAATTGTTTTTGCGATTAATGTATTATGTATCATTATCTTTTTCTCAGCACTTATTTCCGTTCTGTATCACCTGAAAATCATGCAAGTCATTATCAAATTTCTTGGCGGCGGTCTTTCCTGGCTGCTGGGTACACGAAAAGCGGAATCCATGTCTGCTGCAGCAAATATATTTGTAGGACAAACAGAAGCTCCTTTAGTCGTTAAACCTTATATTGCCAAAATGACTAACTCAGAGCTATTTGCTGTCATGACAGGTGGACTCGCATCTGTTGCCGGTTCGGTACTGATCGGTTATTCCCAGCTTGGTGTTCCCCTTGAATATCTGCTGGCTGCCAGTTTTATGGCTGCACCAGCCGGTCTGGTAATGGCAAAATTATTCGTACCTGAAACAGATGACCGGCCGGATCCGGAAGATTTGGAAATGGAAGCAGATGCTGAAGCAGCAAATGTAGTAGACGCTGCTGCAAAAGGCGCAAGCACTGGTCTTCAGCTAGTATTGAATGTTGGAGCGATGCTGATTGCTTTTATCGCATTAATTGCCATGCTGAATGGAATTTTAGGAGGCATTGGAGGATTATTCGGCTACGATAATCTATCAATTGAATTAGTGCTTGGCTATATCTTCGCCCCTCTTGCTTTTGCTATTGGAATTCCTTGGAATGAGGCGATTCAAGCCGGTAACTTTATTGGTCAAAAACTTGTATTAAATGAGTTTGTTGCCTATGCAAGTTTTGCTCCTATGATTGATCAATTATCAGAAAAAACTGTGGCGATCATTACATTTGCGCTTTGCGGTTTTGCCAACATTTCTTCTCTTGCCATCCTTCTCGGCGGATTAGGAAATCTTGCGCCTGAACGCAGACCTGATATTGCGCGTCTTGGAATACGGGCAGTCATTGCCGGTGCGCTTGCATCGCTGTTATCTGCTTCGATTGCCGGTATGTTCTTTTAATTTTAAAATATGTAGGCATTAAATAAAGTAGGGAAACCACTCTCGTGGCTCCCCCCTTATCAAACCGTACGTGCCCTATTAAGGCATACGGCTTACCCATATGTTACAATGCTTGATCAAGAGGATGCGTTCCAGGCATTCTGCATC
>NZ_JBNILO010000001.1:0-565356 GCF_050107735.1 Jeotgalibacillus proteolyticus | reverse complement strand
CTTGAACTTCTGGGTAAACCCGGAATCGGTTTATGGTTCGATAGCTGGGTTGGTGCCCTTGAGCCAGCCACATCATCCGAACACTGTCTAAAAGGAGTCCTTCAATTTTTCTTCCGGAGAAAACGGATTGGGAGTAGGCGCATAAAATAATTTTCATCATCATACGTGGATGATAGGCAGGGCAGCCGGTCTTTCGCAAGAAAGACTCGAATGCTTCTTGGGGAATCTGTTCTACGAGATCATGTACCGCGTAAGCAATATCATTTTTTTGAAGTTTGATTTCCAAGTCTAGGGGCAAAACAACTTGATTCATGTTATAATCTTTAAACATAAGGACACCTCCGGTGGTTTTTGTTGTGGTGACTTTAATTTTACCAGAGGTTGTCCTTATCTTTTATTAAAAATTTTAATTATCTAAATAAAAAATGCCCTCATGAGCTACTAAAGTTCATGAGGGCATTCTCGTTTATTCAGCTGAGTTTTGTCCCAGGCTCATTTTTTTGGACAGAAATAGAAGCCAACACCTTCATTCTTGACACAACTGTCGAAAACGTGAAGAATAGTGATGAAAGGACTTATACTAACCATCTTTTAAAGGAATAATTATTTTAGAAATGCCAAGAGGAGGCTGCAGGATGTTTGAATGGGTATTAAAGCGCACGAAGATTTTCATGGTGCTTTTTGTTTTAAGTATTATTGTCGGGGTTATGGTGTTTTTGCAGCTGCCTCAAAGGGAAATTCCCGAGACTTCTGTAAATGTCGGTACCATTTCCACTGTGTATCCAGGTGCGACGCCTGAGGTGGTTGAACGGACCGTCACCAATCCGATTGAACAAAATTTGGAATCAATCGAGGGAATTGAGGAAATTTCTTCTGCATCTGCTGCAGGCTTCTCATCCGTTGTTGTAACGCTAGAAGATGGAGCAAACTCGCAGGAAGTGTTTTCATCTATCCAGCAGCAGGTATCCGATGCTGAAGCCTCCTTCCCGGAAGAGGTGGTCTCCACTTCTGTAGAGGAAGCGCAGGCAAATTTCCCTATCGTCTCGTATATGTTAACGAGCGAGGATCGGGATGCATTTACAGATCTGCAGCCTTTAATGGATGATTGGGATGAAGAAATTTCAGCTGTGGCCGGTGTTTCCGGTACGACAGTGAAAGGCGTTCAGCCTACTGAAATTATTTTGACGGTTGATTCTGAAGAGCTGGGTCAAAATGGTCTTGCCATCCCGGATGTTATGACCGCAATTGAAAGTGAATTCAATCCAGTTCCTCTTGGGAAACAGGAAACCGGTCAAACGATTTATCAGCTTTCTATTGAATCGTATGAAACAGTTGAAGAAATGGAACAAGTGACAGTAGGCCAATCTCCTGAAGGTGATGCTGTTTCCATAGCAGATATTGGATCTGTTGAGCTTGCACCAAAAGAGACAGAGGATCTGATTACTTATGATGGGGTGCCTGCTGTATCGTTTACAGCTTATTTAGACGAAGGACAGGACATCCCAAGTGTGGATGAAGCTGTCGTTTCAAAGATGGATGAGTTAGAAGAAACACTGCCTGAAAATATTGAACTGGTGCCTTATTATTCCCAGGCTGATCTGGTGAATACCATTTTTGACGGCTTGTATTTTTCACTTGCGATTGCAGTATTGGCTGTCATTGTGACAAGTGCACTCGGTTTAACTCCAGGCGGTGCAATTGTTGTCGCCATTGCGGTTCCGCTATCAGTCCTGATTGGGATTATTCCTCTCCCTTTTGCGGGTGTGGATTTAAACCAGATTTCCGTCATTGGCGTAATCATTGCGCTCGGTATCCTGGTGGATGACTCCATTGTGGTAAATGACAATATTCAGCGCAGATTTAAACTGGGGGATAAAGCACTTGGTGGCGTTATTACAGGGGTAAAAGAAGTTTGGGTATCCATCGTTACGTCCTCCCTAGCAATCGTCTTTACCTTTTTGCCGCTGGTCTTTTTATCTGGAGGAAACGGAGCCTTTATCCGCGCGCTTCCAACGGTATTAATTACAACCATTCTGGCATCAACAATTGTTGCTCTTGTATTTGTACCAATGATGCGTTTCAGTTTTTACCGTAAATCGAATAAAAAAATGTCGGATTCTCCAGGTTTATTAGGAAAACCGTTGAATTGGATTTCTGATTTTTACGCTGATAAAATTTTGGTGAAAACATCCAAAAAGCCGCTTTTGACAGGATTAATTGGATTGGCTGTGACGACCGCCCTGTTTGGTCTTGTCGTACTGACGCCTTTTGAGTTTTTCCCGGATGCAGATCGCGAAGAAGTGACGGTTGATGTCACGCTGCCGATTGGAACACCACTTGAAGAAACACTTTCAACGCTTGAGGAAATGGAAAGTACGTTAAAAGAAGATGAGGGCGTAAAGGAAACATCCATTTTCGCAGGTACCGGTCTGCCGAACCTTTTTAATAGTTCGCTTGATACGACAGGTGATTATACCGGACAGCTGGTCGCAAGAGTGGACCGGGAAAACCAAACCGCTCAAGGCCTGATCGAAGATTGGACTGACGAGCTTCGTGATCAGTATCCGGATGCCATTATTTTCATGGAAACGATTCAGCAAGGGCCTCCTGCTGGAGCTCCTGTAACGGTTACAGTGAAAGGACCTGAGCTGGAAGAAATAATTTCAATCCGCGATACAGTGATGAGTGAAATTGATGACCTGGGTGTCGATTTGGTTCTCGATAATATTGGACAAGAAGAGCCTACTATTCAATATATACCGGATCGTGATGCACTAAATGAAAATGGCATTACGCTGCAGCAGATCAGCCAGCAGATCAGAGTGGTGACAGAAGGAATACCGATGGACAGCTTTGATGATGGCGTGACTGAACGGGATATGACCCTTTTAGTGGATCCTGTGGAAGAAGGGGAAGAAATTGATTTAACCCAAATTGAACTGCCTGCCGCCGCTCAGAGTGGTGAACAGGGCCCTCCTGCTCTAGTGACGCTGGATGAACTTGTAACTGCTGAAGAAACCGAACAGCTGCAGCGGATTCCTCACGATGGAGGAGAACGTGCGATAACGATTCGGGCGTTCCCTGGTGAAGTCGAAGATCTGGAAGCCAAAGTAACGGAAATTACTGAAGAAGTACGTGAAGGTCTTTCAGAAGATTACAGTCTGGTTCTAGGTGGAGAAAACGAAGCCCAGGATGACTTCTTCTCTGAAATTATCATTCTGTTTACAATCGTTATTTTCCTTGTGTATGTACTAATTGCGTTCCAATTTAATTCATTGTCTTTACCATTGCTAGTATTGGTGGCCGTTTATTTGGCCATTGCTGGTGCGATACTTGGATTATTTGTCACACAAACACCAATCAGCTTCCTGGCAGTAATGGGTATGGTTTCCTTAACAGGAATCGTGGTCCGGAACTCCGTTGTGCTTATTGACTTTATAGAACAGGGTCTTCAAAACGGAATGAAGGTGAAAGATGCCGTCATTGAATCAGGACGTGTTCGTATACGCCCGATTCTTCTTACAGCCTTTACGTCCATTGTCGCATTGATTCCTGTAGCTGTAAGCGGAGATGCACTATTTACACCGCTTGCTGTGACGATTATATCCGGAATCATGTTTTCAACCCTGCTTACACTGGTAATTGTTCCAATGCTTTATATCGTCTTTTTGAAATTCAGGAGACGTGGAAAAGAACTTCGTAAAACAGGTCAATTTTAACGTAAGTGAATAAGCACCTCTTCCTGCCTCCCCTTTTGGGATCGCAGGAAGGGGTTTTTAATTTTATTCAATATGCTTCACCCCCGAAAAATGACGACAAAAAAGCCTGGGACAAAATGTCTCAGACTCATCGAGCAGTATAGGTGGAAGATTTCCTCAGGGACGGCGCTGAGCTTTTTTAGGAGCTTAGCCAGAAACTCGGATTGCCATCATCTACTGCTGGAATCAACTCTCCACTCATTTTTCATTAATAGTAAAAACAGACTCAATTCTCTACACTTTTTCAATTATCTCCCAGCCAGCGTTTAAACATAATGTTTTTTCACGCTGTCCTGCAGTTCTATTCTTCAGTCAGATAAGCATGCTCTGATTCTTTTCCATCAATCGATACAGCCGTTACAGAGTAGACAGCTTCAGGGTCTTCTACAATTAAGCTTTTTCTTTCAAAATAGCTTACACTGTCCAATTTTTCTTTCGTTCCGTCCTCCAGCTCTTTGTAGATGCGGTACCCCACTACTTCTTGATCACGCACCGCATACCATGAAAACTGATTGCCTGTTAGAGCTACATTGGTAGGCACGGTCGGTTCATATTCCAATTCTTCCGGTTCTTCTTCTACAAGCTCAGTATAGACGACTAAACGGTCTGGATATTGTCCGCTTTCCCGATCAAATGGACCTGTGCACGTAATTAAGTTAAGATTTCTGGAGTCAGAGGGACCAAATATCTCCTGAAGGGGAGCGCCATCAGCCGGGTATGATTCCATGGAAGTTACAGCAAACGTCAAAGATTCTCCATCTTCTCCAGTGACGATAATTTCGTCTCCTTCTGAAAGATTGCGAAGCTCAAAGAAGATCGCCGGTCCTTCATAGCTGTCTACATGTCCTGCTAATACAGAGTTTCCAACTGCCCCTGGCTTCGTACCCGGTTCAAACCATCCGACTTCATTTACATTTTCAGGAACCTCCATCGCGCCATCTTCTTCAATTCCCACCTGAATAATGTCAGCCTCTATATCAAGAGCAGGGATGGAGACATTTACCGGGGTTAAAGGGGTCACTTCCTGTTCTTGAACTGCCAGCAGCTCTTCAAATTTTTCTTCATCTTTTTCAAGAATCGGAAACTCTTCTTCTTTTTCAGGGCTCGTCTCAATTTGTTCCCCAAGAGATCCGAGGTCATCTTCTTCACTGCTTTGCACCGCAGGAGAATTTCCTTCATCTGCATCGCTTGATTCTGCAGAAGATCCTGTATATTTTTGTGCAGCCATCATGACGCCGTATGACACCATAAATACTGCAATCCCGACTAATATGGATAACAGCAGTTTTTTCGCCAAGACATGCACCTCCCCATAGTCTAATAGTCTTTAAATAGATAACGAGAAAAATAGAACTTCAGATCACTTTTCTTTTGATTTTAGTACGTTACCAAACAAAAGGGGTCTGACCCCATTTTCTTTTAGTTTACATCACTTTTTTTCATTATTGCGAATTTGAATCGGCTGTTTATCTTTCTTTAGGGGAAGGCATGGATTATAATTATGGGTACCTGCTATGGAAAGGATCGATTTCATGAGTGAACAGAAGAAGGTAAGTTTACAGGATTTAGTGAAGCAGCAGCTTGCGAATAAGAAAAATCAATCTAAAGCAAATGCAGCTTCTCAGGGACCTGGCAACGAGAAGAAAATGAAAAGCCAGCAAGCAAAGAAAGTGGCTAATACGAGAAGAAAAGCCGGAGGATCTTAAGCCGTTACTTTGGCTATGGAAGCTCAGCAAAGGATAAAACGACCCCGCAGTCCAAAAATGGCTGCAGGGTCGTTTTTTTTTAAGATCTTCCTCTTCTTTTACTCAGTGATGCTTTAGGTGCAGTATGACTGCCGCTGTAGCGCTGCTGTCGTTTTTTGTTTTTTTCAATCTTTTCTTCTTTTCTTTCTTTAGCACTCATGGAATCCTTTTTTGAAGGACCTTCATGACGGTCATAGTCTGCTGCATTGACTTCCACTATTTTTCTCGGAATTTCGTATTGGATCCCCTGCTCGATATCACGCATAAGATCTTTGTCTTTTGGAGCTGACAGCGTAAAGGCCGCCCCATCTTCTCCCGCACGCCCTGTTCTTCCAATGCGGTGAATGTAGCCTTCAACATCCTCCGGAACATCGTAATTAAAAACATGGGTAACGCCTTCTATGTCAATTCCTCTTGATGCAACGTCGGTTGCGACAAGGAGCTGAAGCTTGGCGGTTCGAAATTGTTTCATTACATTTTCTCTCTTTGATTGAGACAGGTCGCCGTGCAATTCACCTACAAGATAGCCTCTTGATCGCAGCTCTCCATACAGCTTGCTTACTCGGCGGATCGTCCGGCAGAAAATAATCCCTAAAAATGGTCTGGTCTCATCAATCGTCTGACATAAGGCCCCGAGCTTTTCCCTGTCGCTAACCTCAATGACATAGTGCTGAATTTCTTCCACCATGCTGGACTGGTCCCTGATCTGTACAGTTTCAGGCTTTTTCATATAGCGCTTTGCAAGCTTGCGAATATCCTTGGAAAGCGTTGCAGAAAATAACCCCATCTGCCTATCTTCGCTCGTCAGTTCGATAATCTGCTCTACTTCTTCAAGGAAGCCGAAATGAAGCATTTGATCTGCTTCATCTATGATCAGTGTCGTAACCGTCGACAGATCGATGGTTTCCCGTCTGACATGGTCAAGCAGCCTTCCCGGTGTTGCAACGGCAATTTGAACGCCGCGCGCCAGTTTTTTTACTTGTTTATCTAAATCCTGACCGCCATAGATGGATAAAATGGATGGTTCGTTATCGTTCTTCTGCAGCTTTTTTAGCTCTTCAGTGACCTGAATTGCCAGTTCCCTGGTAGGAGCTAATACAAGCGCCTGAAGCGAAGAATTGGACTGATCTATTTTTTCAAGTGCAGGAAGCAAAAAAGCGAGTGTTTTCCCTGTTCCTGTTTTTGCCTGTACCAATACATCTTTATTGTCTAACAGAATGGGAATGGCTTTTTTCTGCACATCCGTTGGGCTCAAAATCATTTGCTTTTCTAGTTGAGTGCCGGCCGACTGGGAGAGACCAAGCGATAAAAATTCTTTCATACATACACCTCTTTCGATCTATTATACCTTTTTTACTTCTCTGCGCAGTATTTGTCGTTTCTTCAGTTAAGATTCAGCTTGACGTCTGCTATACTAAAAGAATCTTGCATTTAAAAAGGAGACACCTATGAACATCATGATAACAGGTGCTACTGGATTTGTTGGCACTAAATTAGTTAAATCCCTTTTAAAGGACGGACATACCCTCTTTCCTCTCGTCCGCAGCGAGAAAAAAAAGAGTGCGATTCTAGCTTCTCTTACTCCTGAAGAAGCGAAGCGGGTTCATCCGGTTTACGGGGACGTGACAAAAGAAATGCTTGGAGTAAATGCTGCTGATCAGAAAAACCTGCTGGGCCAGCTTCATATACTCTACCATACTGCAGCTTTTTTATCTTTTGATCCGGATGATCGCGAAAAAACGTTTTTTGTCAACGTTCAAGGAACAAAGCACGCGATTGACTTTGCACATAAAATTAGGATTCCTTCATTCTTTCATATCAGTACTGCTTATACGCTGGGGCTTGATCATTACGGAAAGGAAACTATTCACTCCTTATCCCGTATGTTCGTAAATGACTACGAAGAGAGTAAGTGTCAGGCTGAACATCTTGTCTGGCAGGAGCGGGATGCCCTTCAGGTATCGATCTTCCGTCCGGCAATTATTGTTGGTGATTCCAATACTGGCGAAGCAGATACAACATTTGCCTTATACGGCCTTTTAAAAGCTGTAGCTCTTGTTAAGAAACTGATTCAGCGCGGAAGAATTTCTTCAGACCATGTGATCCGCCTATTATGCAACGAGGAAGCATCAAATAATGTTGTCCCGGTCAATTATGTAGTCGATGTATTAAGTGCAGCTGCCGTTCATGCCGAACCATCTGCCATTTACCACATTGCAAATAACCATGCTCCTAAAAACAAAGACGTAATGAATTGGATTAAAGAAATCAGCGGAGTTACGCAGTTGGAATTGGTCAGTACCCCTGATCGACTGACTGAGAGCGACAAGGTCATTAATGAACCGATGAGTGTCTTCCGGTCTTATTTATCGCGTTCAGTTGAATTTGATGACACCAATACACAGAATCTGCTGAAAAAAAGCGGCAGAAAAGAGCTTGATTTGACAGATGAAAAATACCGTATGCTGATTAAAACATATTTTAATTCCTGATTTTTCTGCGAAACTTTACCGGTTTCGCAGATTTTTTAAAATAAAAAGTTAACAGAATATTTCGATTTTCTAATGGAAATTTTTACGTAAATAAATGATTAAAAGTCTTGAAGGCATTATATTTAAGGTTTTTTTCTCTGGAAACCACTTTGCAAAAAATTGCAGGTTTTTCATCATTTTTTCCTCAACCCCTAAAAGAAAGGGTTTTCAAAGATTTACATTCCTAAAATTACTATTTACTTAATTAAAATTTCTGTGTATATTATTCCATATTCAGATAATTCAAAAAAAGGGGGATGAAAGAATGCAAGGAATCATTGATAGTGCTAATAATTTTTTATGGAGTTATGTTCTTATTGCTGCCTTACTTGGTGCAGGTCTTTATTTTACAATTACTACCCGCTTTGTTCAGTTTCGCTACTTGAAAGAAATGATACGGGTGCTCGGCGATAAGTCGGTCGTCGTGGATGGGATGAAAAGCATCAGCTCCTTTAAATCCTTTTCAATTGGGGCCGCTACCCGAATTGGAACAGGTAACTTAGCTGGTGTTGCTGTTGCAATTGTAGTCGGAGGTCCTGGTGCTGTGTTTTGGATGTGGGTTGTGGCACTCTTGGGGGGTGCGACAAGCTTTATTGAAAGCACACTCGCCCAGATTTATAAAGTTCGTGATGGCTCAGCTTACCGCGGCGGGCCAGCTTATTACATCGAAAAAGGCTTAAACAAGCGCTGGCTAGGCATTATCTTTGCCGTATTAATCGCCGTTACATTCGGATTAATTTTTAACTCTGTACAAAGTAATACAATTGCCCTTGCATTTGAGAGTGCATTTGGTATTGACCGTTTGATTGTCGGCGGGGCTGTTACGCTTTTGACAGGGCTGATTATCTTTGGCGGTGTTCATCGAATTGCAAATTTCTCAAGTGTGATCGTGCCGATTATGGCAGTTTTATATGTCGGAATTGCTTTAGTCGTAATTGCGATGAACTTTTCTGAAATTCCTGCTGTATTTTCAACCATCATCAGCAGCGCATTTGGTTTTGAACAGGCGCTTGGCGGCGGGATCGGTGCTGCTATCATGCAGGGTGTTCGCCGTGGATTATTCTCCAACGAAGCCGGTATGGGTAGTGCACCAAACGCTGCTGCTACTGCCAATGTCAGTCATCCTGCTAAGCAGGGCTTTATTCAGACGCTGGGTGTGTACGTCGATACATTAATTGTTTGTTCGGCCACAGCTTTTATTATTCTGGTAAACACAGATTATCAGGCAAGCGGACTGGAAGGAATTCAGCTTCTGCAAAACTCACTCAGTCTTCAAATCGGTGACTGGGCCGGAATCTTCGTGGCTGCCGCAATCTTTATGTTCGCGTTCAGTTCGATTGTAGGAAGCTACTATTACGGGGAAACGAATATTGAATTTATTAAGAAAAGCAAAATCGCACTTAATGTCTATCGATTCCTGACAATGGGACTTGTTATGTTTGGATCTTATGCAGGCCTTGGTCTTGTCTGGGCACTTGCTGATGTATTCATGGCACTGATGACATTGATTAATATTATAGGCATCGTGCTGTTAGGAAAAATTGCTATCATTGCACTGAAAGATTATGAAACGCAGAAAAATCAGGGTATTGATCCAACCTTCTCCCCTGGGAAGCTCGGCATAAAAGGAACTGAATGCTGGGATGCCATCAGGAAAGAGCATGATAAGGTATCTTAAGCAGCCTGTCGCTGCATGACTATGGTAATGTAAAAAATCGCCCGGGAAGCTGTCTAAGCTCCCGGGCGATTTTTAGATACTGCAAGAATCATCTTTGCATGCCTGATCCTCTGATCCTTCTTTACTGGTCATGTGAATGAAACCAGATCCCTGCTGTTCCTCCCAAACCTTATTTAACACTTCCTCAAACGCTTCTACTGGCTGTGCACCAGAAACAGCCCACTTTTCTTCAAAAACAAAGAATGGTACGCCTGTGACGCCAATCCGGGAAGCTTTGTTTATATCTTGTTCCACTTCTGATGTGTAAGCATCAGATGTCAGTATTTCAAGGGCTTCTTCTTTATTCAAACCAGCTTCTTCTGCAAGAAGTGCAAGTGTTTCATGCTCTCCAATATGCTTTGATTCAATAAAGTACGCCTGGAGTAAACGCTCTGTTAGTTCTTCCATTTTCCCCTGCGAGGCAGCCCAGTGAGTCAGCCTGTGAGCGTCCCGTGTGTTCGTGCGCTTCATTTTATCGAAATCATATGCAAGTCCGACTTCCTTCGCTTGCTGTGTGACTCCTCTGGTCATTTCTCTCGCCTGTTCAAGACTTGTGCCGTATTTGCCTGCAAGCGTTTCAATCATATCCTGCTCAGCATGCAATGGGGCATTGGGATCTAGCTCAAAGCTTTTATATACAATTTGCACCTGATCTTTATGCGCAAAATTCTCCAGCGCCTTTTCAAACTTTCTTTTTCCTATATAACAAAACGGACAAACATAATCCGACCAAATCTGTACATTCATGATCATCACTCCTGGCTGATAAATTTCTTTTCTTTCCTTTTATCAAACCATAAGGACAGAAAAGAATCGAGAAACTTGCTCAGCGCCGTCCCTGCGTCTGCCTGAAGCGAAGTGAACCGGTCAAGGAGCCAGAGACACATGTTGTCTCTGGCTCCTTTATCAACCCATATTATTAGTACCGTTCTTGTTTCATAAACGTGTTATTCTTCATCCAAATCTGTTACCGCTCCCTTTGAAGAAGAAGAAACGAGCTTCGTGTATTTTGAAAGCATGCCTTTGCGGAATTTTGGAGCAGGCTTGACCCAGGCTTTCGCACGCTCTTCCAACTCACTTTCGGATAAGTTGAAATTGATTTCCTGTGTATCACTGTCGATTGTAATCGTGTCGCCTTCCTTCAGGAGTCCAATTGGCCCTCCCACATGTGCCTCAGGAGAAACATGTCCAATGACAAAACCATGTGAACCGCCAGAGAAACGGCCATCTGTCATTAGCGCGACTTTACCGCCAAGCCCCCTGCCGACGATCATCGCTGTAATCGACAGCATCTCCGGCATCCCAGGTCCGCCTTTAGGACCCACATGACGGATTACGAGGACGTCCCCTTCTTTGATCTGGTTGTCTTCAATCGCTTTAGCAGCTTCATCCTCACTGTCATAAACACGGGTCGGTCCTTCAAAACGGCTGATTTTCTGTCCGGACATTTTTGCCACTGCTCCGTCCGGCGCCAGATTTCCTTTAAGCACAACAAGCGGTCCGGTCTTTTTAAACGGCTCGTTGAAAGGTTTGATAACCTGCTGTCCTTCTTTTAATGGTGCTACGCTTTCCAGGTTTTGGGCAATAGTTTTCCCCGTTACGGTCAGACAATCTCCATGTATGAGTCCCTGTTCGTGTAGAAGCTTCATGACTGCAGGCACCCCGCCTACTTCAAACAAATCCTGCATGACATATTTGCCGCTCGGCTTTAAATCGGCTAAATGCGGGACATTTTGGCGGACTCTTTCAAAATCATCAAGCGTCAAATCCACGTCTGCAGAATGAGCCATGGCCAGCAAATGCAATATAGCATTGGTTGAGCCGCCAAGAGCCATGACTACTGTGATAGCATTTTCAAACGCTTTTTTCGTCATAATATCGCGAGGGTAAATATCATTTTCAAGTAAAGATACGACTAGCTCGCCTGCTTGACGACATTCAGATTCCTTGTATTTATTAATAGCAGGTGTGGAAGAAGATCCTGGAATACTCATGCCAAGTGCTTCAACTGCCGCAGCCATTGTATTGGCGGTATACATTCCGCCGCAGGCACCTGCTCCCGGACATGCATGGCATTCAACTTTGTAGAGTTGTTCGTCGTCGATGATGCCTTCCTGATATTGACCCACTGCTTCAAAGGATGAGACGATGTCAATATCTTTGCCGTCCAGTTTTCCCGGCTGTATCGTTCCTCCATATACATACACAGAAGGGATATTCATACGTGCAATCGCCATTACGCAGGCGGGTGTAGTTTTGTCGCAGCCCCCAATTGCCACTATGCCGTCAAGGCGTTCCGCATTGGTGACTGTTTCAATGGAGTCTGCAATAACTTCACGGCTTGGCAGGGAGTAAAACATTCCTTCATGGCCCATTGAAATACCATCTGACACGGTAATTGTATTAAAGATCATCGGGGCTCCGCCGCCATCTTTCGCTCCTGCTTTTGCCTGTTTTGCTAGTTCATCGATATGTATATTACAAGGGGTTACCTCACTCCATGTGCTGGCAATTCCGATCATGGGCTTCTTAAAATCTTCATCTGTAAAGCCGACTGCCCTCAGCATGGAGCGGTTTGGCACCCGATTCACACCTTCACTGATTACTTTGCTCCGGATTCGCATATCTTTCTTTTTGTCCATTGTCTCCACCCTTTCCCTGCATCTATAGTTTCCAGACGATTTAACCAAATCGAAACTGTGTATGTCATATCATACTAACTTGCGACACCAATCGCAATAAGATTTCAGAATATAGTAATATTTCTATTTATTAAAGCGTTTTCATTTTTTTATTTAATGATTTCTTATAAAAACGGGTTCGTTTGTGTTATAGGTGTGTGATTTCCGTGGGTGAATGAATTAACTATGAAATCAGGAAAAAAACCTGGAACGAATATGTCGCAGTTTCTAAGATCGGCTCACTGCTCTTCTGTTTTTATGCTTGAATGGGCAAGTAGATTTGTACTTCTTCTTCTACTTCATTAGGGTGATAGGTCTCGACAATATAAGAATCGAGATCTCTTTCATACCCTCGTTCTTCTGACCAATTCAATACCTTCAAATGGAGTTCTCTCAAATTAGACATGTTCCCTCTTATCGTGATGTAATTATTATTTGTTTCAATATATTCCATCCCAGTTGGTACTTTATTTACTTTTTTATTTACAATTAATCCTACATAATAGTGACCTCTGCTATGGTTTTCACCCTTTTTAGGTTCAAATAGTGCAATTTCAGTTTCTGTAGCATTTAGGATTTCGTTTGAGCGACTTAATAGCTGTTTTGCAAGCAAAGGCACCTCATTACCAAAGGTAACAAACTCTCCACTACCTTTTAAGCCCACAAGTTTAAATTCTTTGCTAACCTTCTTAATCGACATATTACCTTCTCCTATCTGCATGAATAATTTCGAAATATTACTATTTAACTAGTTCAACAAAAAACCCTTACTTCCTGTAAAAATGGAAAGTTTAATTGACGCGAATAGGCGTAGTACGAGATGTTTTCATACTAGAACGTCTCCTTCCTACGTGAAAGAGAGGCCGTTTGATCTTTTACAAATTTATTTCTCAATGCGTTTTTTCTTAGTCTATGTCTTACGATATTAATTGGAAGTGTTTTCAGATGCTCGCCTTAAAGCTTGTCCCCAGCCTTTCCATGTGAAAAACAGCAGCCTCTTGAAAAATGGAGTAAACCCTTATCCCACATGCCCTTTTTGCTCTTTGCCCATCACCATTTTCCGGTTTTTATCATATAAAGAGAGTAGCTTACTAGATTTTTCTCTGGGCAGTTGAACCAGAGAAAAAAGTCGGGCAGGCTGCGAATTAAAAATAAAAATGGAGGAGTTAAGTTGAAAAGAAATAAACGGATTTTATTTTCCAGTTTGACAGATATCTTCATTATTTTTGCTTCTGTTGCTGGAAGCTGTTACCTGCTGCTTGGCCCTTATTTTAGTGATTTCCTGCTTGAAGCTGTTTATCTGACATTGCTCTACTCCCTCACCTTCATCGGAGCATTTTTATACTTTAATGTGTACAAAAATTTCTGGCGGTATGTGAGTCATTATGAGTTTTATCTCATTTCGAAAACGGCGATTTTGTCGATTTTAGTTTGCTGGAGTGCACAGATTTTACTTGAAAAGATCAACGGATATGCGATTCCCTTTGCTTTATTTTTGCTTAGCTGGGTTTTTATTGTTTGCGGAGTATCGTTTATCAGGATTCTCACAAAAATACGCTACAGTCTTAAAGAGACCGGAAATGAAAATGGACGTCGAACGCTGATTATTGGCGCCGGTAATGCAGGGCGGCTTGTGCTGAATGAATTACGAAAATCCCATAACTCCCCTCTTTACCCTGTAGCCTTCATTGATGATGCACTCGATAAGCTCGATGCAGAAATAAGCGGCATTCCAATCGTTGGGTCCCGTCATGACATTCATAAAGTGATTAAGGAGTACGCCATTGAAACGGTTATTATTGCGATTCCTTCCGCCTCTGGCTCCGAGATTTCGTCAATCGTTACGATTTGCAAGGACCACAGGATTGATGTGAAAATTCTCCCGAGAATTAACGATATTATTAATGGACGGATTGCGACAACCATCCGGGAAGTAAAAGTGGAGGATTTGCTGGGGAGAGCGCCCATTAAGCTCGATCTTGATTTAATCGCAAGCTACTTAACCGATAAAGTGGTTCTCGTCAGCGGGGCAGGCGGGTCAATCGGCAGCGAATTGTGCAGGCAGATTGCTCAATTCAGTCCATCCAACCTCCTTCTTCTTGGACATGGTGAAAACAGTATTTACTTGATTGAAAGAGAACTCAGAAGCCGTTTTCCTCAGCTGCAAATTGAGCCGATTATTGGTGATGTACAGGACCGGAAACGGATTCAGCGTGTTTTCCGCGACTTCCATCCACAGGTTATTTTCCATGCTGCTGCCCACAAACATGTTCCTCTCATGGAGTACAATCCGACCGAAGCCATTAAAAATAATGTATTTGGCACACGTATAATGGCTGAGTGTGCTCATGAAAGCGGCGCCGAGAAATTTGTTCTTGTCTCTACAGATAAAGCGGTTAACCCGACGAGCGTGATGGGCGTTACCAAACGAATTGCTGAGCTGTATATCCAGCACATCAACTCTTTCAGTTCCACCCGATTTGCCGCTGTGCGCTTTGGAAATGTTCTAGGAAGCAGAGGAAGCGTGATTCCTTTATTTAAACAGCAAATTCTTGAAGGCGGCCCCATTACGGTAACCCACCCTGATATGACACGATATTTTATGACGATTCCTGAAGCGGTTCAGCTGGTGATCCAGGCAGGCGGCCTGTCAACAGGTGGGGAGACATTCGTACTTGATATGGGAGAGCCTGTAAAAATCAGCGACCTCGCAAGAAATTTAATCACCCTATCCGGTCTGACGCCGGGTAAAGACATTGAAATAAAGTACTCTGGCATGCGGCCTGGCGAAAAGCTTTACGAAGAGCTGCTTTCTGCTGAGGAAGGCAATCGGTCCTCAAAGCATGAGCTGATTTTTATTGCGCAGCCTGTGGACATTGAAACCTGCAATATGCCGGAGAAAATCCAAAGGCTGAAAGAACTGATTAAAAATAATGAAAAGGAAGAACAAACAGAAGATCTTAAAAAGTGTTTAAAAGAAATTGTGCCGTCCTATTTGCTATCAGCCGATGAAAACGGACAATAATTTTCTTCTGTCAAGTCTCCCGATTCATGCACAGAAAAAACCTCCAGAAAATGATTCAGGAATCGATCATCGAATTCATGAATCTCTCTGAAGGTTTTTATCGTTTTTTTTGATGAAGCGATTTCAGGAAAGCAGTAAGCTGTGCCTGGTCTTTAGCTGTATAATCCTGCTCATCCTTCAAGCCGCCCACTCCATTTGCAATCCCCACAATTTGGGTAGGCTGCTGGATGCGGTCCACCACGATATCCCCATCATTGCCGATGATTCCCCCCGCTACAACTCTAATGCCGTTTTCCCATTTTTCTTCTCCTTGAATATTCGTATAAAAATCACGTATATACTGAATTAAATATAAAAGCGTATGAGGAAAAGCCGCTCTGACATCCAGCCGGTAACAGGTAATTTCCTTCCTGCTCGCTTCTACAATAAATTGGGGGGTAAAGTTATTAATTCCTCCATCCAGTGCCAGGCTCTTTCTTTTCATCATAGCAGACATTTCAGAAGGAATGACATGAGAGGATGAGGTAAACGAAATCAGACAATCAAGCTCCAGAGGGTCCATCGTGCCTGTCTTTAGATGGTGAATCGTGTTCTTTGAGAATTTAGGCAGAAGATAATTCAGCACCTTTACAATTTCTTTTGTTTTTTCATCGTTTCTGGAGCTTAAATAAATGCTGCAGCCCCGTTCAGCTAATCGCAGTGCCAGCTTGGAACCAAGATTGCCTGCTCCATAAATAAGCATTTTTTTGTTTTCGAGTTCATCTTTAAAGGAATGGCGGAGAAACAAATCGGCAGCTTCAAGAGTCGTATCATTTGGTTTATAAGCGATAATTCGGGCTTTTTTTACTACGGTTCTGGCAATTTGCAGCAAGTCAATTTCCTTTTTTGACTCGATATCGATAAACAAATAAGCGACATGAGGATCTACTAATGAAAATAATTCCCTGGCGGCGTCAGGTGAAACAACCAGGAAATTGATCGCTTCGTATCCAAGTGCCGTTCTTCTTGGGAGAACAGCAAATGACAGTGAATCTCTGGCAGTGGTGCCGACGGTTGCAATCCGCTGCTCAAAAGGACACGTAAAGCTGTTTATCTCGCTTACTATTCGATTTTCCACATAATCACCTATCCTTCCCTGAAGTGGAGGGAATG
This sequence comes from Jeotgalibacillus proteolyticus, assembly GCF_050107735.1. Lineage (GTDB taxonomy): Bacteria > Bacillota > Bacilli > Bacillales > Jeotgalibacillaceae > Jeotgalibacillus > Jeotgalibacillus proteolyticus_A. The sequence continues at coordinate 548,747 of NZ_JBNILO010000001.1, read as the reverse complement.
CATGTGTGTAAATGTTGGCTGTACAGGAAGGGCATTGTGCATTTTCATCGCTGCACAAAAAATGGGAGCAGAGCATCAATGACTCTATTTTGCTGAGCTGCGGTCAAATTTGAGCCAGACGGGAGACAAAGTCCACAAGCAAACAGCTCATCACATACACTGGTTTGTTCGTCGTGAGGATAATAATCGCAGTGAGCATATAACGGCTGCCTGTGCATGGGCTTCCACAATCTTCGTGTTTCAATGTTCTGCACGTCAAGGGCGTCTATAATTTTCTCAGGAGGAGCGGTAATGACAGATGGGTCAAGTGTCAAGGCGGTCAGCCAGCGGGTTGACCGGCCATGCTGTGTTTCGGGCATAAATTGAATTCCTCTTAAGCCGCTGAATGCTTCCTGATAGCGGTTAAAAATTCTTCTGCGAGCTTCCACCCGATCGTCAAGCACCATAAGCTGCCCGCGGCCAATTCCGGCGAGGACATTGCTCAAGCGGTAGTTATACCCTGTTTCGCTGTGCTGATAATGCTTTGCAGGGTCTTTTGCCTGGGTGGACCAAAAACGGATTTTTTGCAGCGCATCGGTATCGTCTGAAACGATCATTCCGCCATTTGAAGTGGTGATGATTTTATTTCCGTTAAATGAAAAAATGCCAAATTCACCAAATGTTCCACTGGCCTTGCCCTTATAGGTAGCGCCAAGTGATTCAGCCGCATCCTCTACGATCGGCACTTGATACGGCTCACAGATTTTTTTCAACTCTTCATAATTTGCACTCTGTCCGTATAAATTTACTGCAATAATTGCTTTAGGCAGCTCTCCATTTTTCTCCGCTTCCTCAAAAGCTCGTTTCAGCGCCTTAGGACTCATATTCCAGCTCTCCGGTTCTGAATCAATAAATACCGGTTTTGCGCCCTGGTAGAGAATAGGATTTGCACTTGCTACGAATGTAAAGGAAGAACAGAAAACAACATCTCCAGGACCAATTCCGAGAGCTCTAAGCGCTAAATGAATGGCTGCTGTTCCGGAAGTGACCGCAACAGCCCCTTTTGTCCCTGAGTAAGCCGCCACTTCTTCTTCAAACTTGGTCAGATGCGGCCCTACAGGAGCAATCCAGTTTGTATCGAAGGCGTCATTGATAAACAATTGCTCTGCTGAACCCATATGTGGTGAAGATAGAAAAATCCTTTCCGGTTTAGCGCCCATCCCGTCTTCACATCACTTTCCTGAAAGGTTTTTATGCTGGCTGAAAAGATCATTTAATCTTTGTTCAAGGCCCGATTTTTTGATGACATTGGACCAGGATAAGGATTCCAAAAATTCTTTTTGTATGGATTGAGGAGGGGGGCTGATGAGCTTTTTTTCCAAATCCCGCAAGGAGGCATCCACCGTAATAAAGGATAAATTGTGTTTTTCTTTAAAGTGGTTGACCCACTTATACTCCGTTGAGATAATCCTCAGATTCATGGCTAAATACTCCAGCAGCTTTGTGGAAGTTTGAAGGTTATAGGGGTACTTATCCGGCATATAATTAATGCCGTAAACAGCTTGAGAGGCGTATTTTGGCACGTCCTTGTATGGGATGCTGCCTGTAAAAATTATATGATCATCTGACTTAAATTCTTCATAGATCTCATCCGGCACAGTTCCAATCATTAACAGGGAGTGTTTTTCCTTCAGCTGTTTAAAATGCCGGAGAAAACGATCAATGCCCCTGGCTTTTGTAATCGCTCCAATATAAACACAATCATATTGCTTCACCCGGTCCTGGTAACGAAAAAAAAGATCATCTACTCCCATGTCCCGCTGAAGAGATACGACCCCATCTTTAAACTGCATTCCATTTTGAACGAAATCATTTAAAAAAATCCGGAGGTCCGGCTTTTGATTGAGGCTACGTTTAATCATATTTTTCCCCTTTGGAAATATGCCTGTAGATAACGATGCGTATTCATGAATAAGCGGCATTCCGTCGGGTGCTGAGCGATCGATGCCTGGAAAAGTCCATAGGGCATCAAAGTCAGAAAAAGAAAAAGAGCCGATTTTGGCAGAGTCAAAAAATTTGAAATCGCTCTTTTTTTCATCAAAATATCGAATGGTGGCATCAATTTGAGGCAAATAGGCTTTAGCAGAGTTCATCATGAGGACTTTTTTCATTTTGCTCCCTCCATTTGCCGGGTTATAAATACGTTTCTTCCTGAAGACGCGGCCTGATCCACTTTGCCGGCGCTCCATAGACGACACTCAAATCCCCAAAATCTTTTGTTACCGTAGCACCTGCCCCCACCACGGTATGATCTCCAATCGTTCGTCCATGGAGGATCCGGGCACCAAGTGAAATCGCAGAATTGTCCCCTATCACAACGTTTCCGCCTAAATGCGCGCCGGGTCCAATGCTTGAATAATCCCCAATCACACAATCATGGGCAACAGACCCAAGTGTGTTCACAATACAATGCTCTCCAATACTTACATCACTATTGATAATCGCACCCGCCATAATGGCGGTGCCGGCACCGATATGACACCTTGGACTTACATAAGCAGTTGGGTGAATAATCGTGACAAAAGGAAAGTTTGGATTTGATTTTTTAATTTCATCCGCTACTCTTTTCCGTGACCAGTTATCCCCGATACCAATGATTCCGCCAAAGACAGGTTCTTTTATTGTTTTTATGGAAGCTGTGTCGCCTAGCACAGGATAGCCTTGAAAATGTGATGGCCGGACAGGATGATCATCAATCAACCCTAAAATTCGAAACTGAGGCATGTGCTCAATAATGTCCACAATTACCTTGGAATGTCCTCCGCAGCCGATGATAATTAAGTTCTTCCCCACTCCATCCCGCCCCTTCAAAGACTTTTTACCTGATTACTCATGCTGATTCCAGAGCTTTTTGTAGATGGTATCCATTTTCTTAAGAATAATAGGCAATGAATACTGCTCTTCAATAACCTTTCTGCCAACTATCCCAAATTGCTTTGCCTTTTGCTCGTTTTCAAGCAGTTCCCTGCATTTTTGTGCAATTTGACCAGGTGATTTTACATCGACTAAATATCCGGTTTTGCCATTTTGGACTAAATCCCGGTTGCCGCGAATATTGGTTGCAATGACCGGCATTTCCATTGCCATCATTTCCATAATAGAACGCGGAAGCCCTTCTCTCAGTGAGACAAGCAGCCCGATATAGGCAATATTTAAGACAGAGGGAATATCTTCAACAAATCCAATGCAGCGAATATGCTTTTCAAGCCTTCTGTTCCAAATCTCCTGTTGGATCTCCTTTTGCAGGTGTCCTTTTCCAATTAACAAAATAACAAAGTCACTCATTTCTTTTTGCAGCAGTGACGCCGCTTCAACAACATCTATTTGTCTTTTGTTTTCATTCAGCTCTGCGATATGCACGATCACTTTCGTTCCAGGAAAGAGACCCATACTTTTTCTTACATGCCTGGGATTTTTTAAATTTGCCCGATGCCGGCTAAAGTGCTCAGTATCCACGCCTACCCCTTCAACGTAATGAAGGGAGAGGGACGGGAAAAGTGCCTGAGCCTCTTTTAAATCATCCTTGTTTGTCACAACCAGTTCCGTTGTTTTAATCGCTGCTATTTTTTCCATTCCTTTAAAGAAGCTGTTTTTCCACCAGGATTCCTGTTCATTAAAATGAAATCCATGGGCTGTATAAAGTGTTTTTTGTTTAGGGGAGGCGGCCATTCGGCTTAAAAAAGAGGCGATGGGTGTATGAAGGTGAAGAACAGAATAACCCTTGCATACGCGCCTCATTTTAAAAAACGCTTTTACGTTGCCAAAATGAAAAAGAGAGCGGCTAAAAGGAACATGGTGAACTTTGACGCCGAGACGGGTTAGAAAATCTACGGAAGTCCCTTCTATGTTCGCAGCCACCCCGACCTCATAGCCCTGATCAAGAAAAGATTGAATATGAGGAATCAGAAACGCTTCAACGGTCCGGGCAATCGTTGTCACGAAAAGAATCTTTTTCTTCATAAAGGCCCGGCTCTCTTATTTTTCTTTCTGGTAGTAAAAAAGATCAGCGGCAGCAGCATGGCCATAGCAGCAAGCCGGTAGCGATAAATGGATCCGATATTCGGCAGGCTGAAGGAAACTGCTATGAAGATGGAAAACGCATAGAGAAAAATCATTTTGCCTGTATGATTTTTAAAAATATCTTTTCTGTTTTTCCACATGTAGTAATACAGGACATACCAGCAAAGCATTTCAAATGCCGACATTAAATAGATTGCCTGGCTAAAGGAAAACCACTGCCACGGGAATGGAGCAAATACAGAGAATGGAAGCTGAACAAGCCAGCGGATCTCAGGAGAAAACAGTGTAACAATGTGAATTCCTGAACCCCCGTCAAGTGCAATTTCATTAATGCGGTCTACCCCTTCATCAGAAGTGGAACTGCCAAAGGTCTGCACGATAATATCGCCAGCCGACGTGGCACTGAACACACCTACTGCTGCAATAATTAAAATACAGTTGCGCAAAAAGCTGCTATTCCCTCTGAAAAACTGAACAGCAAGGTATATTAGTACAGGAATCGAGATCGCCAACAAAAACTGAGGACGCATATACGAGATAATCACAACCCCGCTTAGTCCAATGACGAGATCCACTACCGAAATTTTAGCTTTTGTCAGGGACAGAACAAGAAAGCTTGAAAGAACCATACCAAATACCACAAAGGCATCCTTTAATAACGAGATGGACCAGAAAATTGCACTTGGAAACAAGCTCCACAGCAAAGCCGCTGCCACAGCTGCTTTTTTCCCTCCAACACGCATACCAAGTTCATACAAGAGCGGTACGATAATGATAGTTACTCCCAGGTTAATCAACTGAGGAATCATCATATCAATGCCAAACAAATTATATAAAAAAGCTACAAAAATGGTATAGGACAGGTTTCCTTGCAATGCTTCGTACCAGGAATGGGTCGCCAGCGCTTTTACAGCGTCTCCATGATAAGCAAGTGCATCAATATCGCCCGGAAAAAAGCCATCCAGGCCATTTTGATAGGAGTAGATTTTCAGCAGGACCAGCATCACAACGCGAACCGAAATAGCTAAAAGAATAATTTTCAGAACAAGCGGCGGATGTCCAAAAAGGGTGGAAAAGAAAACAGCAATTAAACCAGATAACACAACGATAAGAAAATAGATAGCTGCTGTCGTACCAATTACAGGAACGAGTGCGCCTGCTAGAAGCGCCAGGCCTGCCCAAAAAAACAGCCAGAGTGCTTTATCCGGTAACACAACTTTAAATGGCATTCGATCACCTACCAGTCTTTAGTGCACAGATTACAATTGACAAAAAGCGATGCGAAAAGAATTATTTTGCTTCAAATTTACTTACAACTCCGAATTTCTTTCTTATGATTTGAAAGCCCTTGTCTTTATAAGCCGACAGAAGCGGTATTTTATTGGAGGAAGCGAAAAGAAAAAGGAGATAGCAAAGCAAGTACAAGCTGATTTGTACGATAAAATGAATTTGAATGGCTTCAATGACTCCCATCAGGCTGACCATAATGACAAAAGGAAGTAAAATAATGCCAAAATGACGCATATACTCCACCCACTTCAGCCCCATGTCTCTGAAGCAGACAAACATTAATAAAAGCGGATACAGCATATACGATATTGCAGTACCGAGAGCCACACCGTTAATGTAATAGCCGAGCCGGATCATAATGAGATTAATAATCGCATTGATTAATACACCGCAGCATAGAACCTTCAAATAGCTCCATTCCTTGTGAACAACTGTTAGATAATGGGCATACAGCATTGCCCATATAAAAAAGAACATGCCCACAATCACAATTCTTGCAGCAGTCGTACCCGCCACATACTCAGGCATAAACATTTGTACAAACCAAGGGAAAACAAAAAATGCAATCCCCAGAAGAATCGGACTGATATAAGAAAGTAAAATGGTCGGTTCCAATATAATCGGCATCAGCGCCTTTTTTTTCCCGGTTGCCCCGTACCGATAATTGATTTTGGGATACATCACCTGATGAAAAACAGATGGCAGCACCATAATTCCCTGATAGATAAAAGCGATGATGCCATACATTCCCACAGAGACAGAATCGAAGAAAGCAAAAATCAGCAATCTGTCCATCGTGGTAAAAAGACTCAGCAAAATACCGATCAGCGTAATGCGAAAGCCGTAATTCAGCAATTTTTTAAACAGCCCGCGATGCCATTTCAGCGGGATCTTCGTCTTCATTTTCAGCCTGCTGTAAGTCAAGGCGGCAACACTGCCGATCAGCACGCCGAGAAAAAGTCCGTAAATCCCAATAAATATAGCGCAAATCCCCATCACAACATACTGAAGGGAGCCGATAATCAGCTGAATGACTGCCACTTTATTAAATTGCTGGACGGTTAAATAAAAGTGGTTGAAAAAAAGAACCAGATTTTGAAAGGGAACAAGAAGCAGCGCCATCACACCCATGATGGTCTCAAAAAAGGTCAATGGCAGAATCAAAAGGACAATAACCCCTAAAAAAGACATTCCTGAGGACATCAGAATCCACACAAGTGCGGTGCTTCTAATCTCATCTGCCTTTTTAAACCGGCCCTGTCCCAGCATTCTCGGAACATCCCTGCTAAAGCCCTCCAAAATTCCAAACTGCATATAGTAGCCATACACTAAAAACAGTGAATAAATCAGCCAGATCCCATATTCTTCAGGCCCCAGGATGTTCCGTATCCAGATACCGGTAATAAACGACACGGCAGCGGAAACGGCAGAAACAATAAAAAGGTTTGAAGGATTTTCTTTAAGTGGCATGCTCCTCACGATCTCCTTACTAAATCGGTGTAGTCACCTTGCTGTGGGAGGGCAGCATAAACCGTTTTATTTTTGTTCTTTTAACCGATGAATAGCAAATGTCAGCCACATCGAGAAAATTAAAGCCAGTACCAGCGTAATTCCCATAATCAGCATCGGTTGAGGGAAAATAGGATCCTGATTAACTGTTCCTTTATTCAGCACCTTGGAATTTTTTTCATCCAGGCTCATAATATGCTGCACCTTTTGATCAAAAGAAGTAGCGATTGCGTTGGCAATAAGAGCTGCTTCTGTAGCATTGGAATATTCCACACGCAGTTCAATCACTTGAGAATCCTGTGTATTGGAAACTGTTACATCTTTTTCATCAAATGAAATGGTGTGTCCATCTTTTTGCAGACGATTTTGTGCATCCTTTAAAATATACGGACTGATCATAATATCCTGATAGGTTGAGATCAGCTTAAGGGAATCATCAATGTGACTCGTCAGAATTGGACTCTCCGTCGTCTGCTTGCCTGCTACAACGATATCCACTTTTGATTCATAAGTCGGCTCAATCACCTGATAGGAAATATAACCGCTCGCTGCAACTGCTCCGATTGTAAAAATAATCACGATCCATAACCTCTTTAAAACAATAGAAAAAAAGCCTGAAAAACTTAATTTTTGCTCATTCATCTTTTTGCTCTTCCTTTCTTTCAAAAAAATGCAATTCATCCGCCATTCTCAAAGCGCGCTTATTCTTCTAGTCACTTCTTTCCTCTGTCGCAGTCCCCTCAAATCGCTTCATCGTCGCTGAATCCGGATGACTGACTCCTTTTGGCCGGACCACTCTCATCACTGTCATCCAAAAAATCTTTGCATCCAGCCAAAGAGTGCAATTCTCTACATACCAGACATCCAATTCAAACTTCTGCTCCCACGAAATTGCATTCCTTCCATTTACCTGCGCCCACCCCGTCACTCCAGGTTTAATCTTCAGCCTTTTCGCCTGTTCACGGGTATATAAAGGCACGTATTCCATCAGCAGCGGACGCGGTCCAATAAAGCTCATTTCTCCCTTCCACACATTCACCAGCTGAGGAAGCTCATCCAGCGAATACTTCCTTAAATAAAGGCCAAAGGGTGTCAGTCTCTCTTCATCTGATAGAAGTTCTCCTGAAGCAGAAAGAGCATCCGTCATCGTGCGGAATTTATAAATGTTGAAAGGATTGCCATGAAGCCCGGACCTGACCTGCTTAAACAAAACGGGCGAACCAATACGCAAAAAAACAACAAAACCAACAACAGCAGCCAGCGGAAACAGCAATACGATGAGAATGCTCGACAATAAAAAATCAATTAGCCTTTTCATCCCTGACACCTCTCTGCATTACTATATGGTTTCGGGCTTAAATCAGTTACACTAAAAAAGAACAAATCCACCCATAAAAAAGTGTTCCACTTCTATAAAAACAAAGCTTCACACATAGGCAGAATAACTAAAAAAGCAGACCCGAAATGATACCGGGTCAGCCATAAGATTCATCGAGCACCTGAACAGTTGCCACCTCACTGTCCATGTACTAAAATAGATAAAAAGTTTCAACAACATCTTAAAATCAAAAAGGATGTAGACTAATGTAACAAATCCAGACTAAGGGCAGCTCCGCTTTAGGAGCACCAGGGCAGGATGAGCAGCGAAGAATTCGAGTGTTTACTAAGACTCATTAAGTACAAAGAAGACTTTCTAACTGAAAAAATAACTAAACAAGACAGTCCGCAGACTAACTGAAACAGCTATTTTTTCGAGACGCAAATCGCGACACAGAGCGGAGTTGTCTAAAATGGCAATGAGCATCTGTGGCAGAGCGAGCAACGAAGAATGCGAGCGCTTGCCAAGACTAACCAAGTACAAAGATTACATTCCAACTGATAACATGACTAAACCAGACAGTCCGCAGACCAGCTGAAAGTGTTTGTCATTCGAGGCGCGAACCCTGACACAGAGCGGAGTTGCCTATAAGGGCAATGAGCAGCTGGGGCAGGGTGAGCAACGAAGAATGCGAGCGCTTGCCAGCGGTCTGCAGTCATTCGAGGCGCGAACCCCAGGACAGAGCGGAGCTGCCTCTTCCGGCAATGAGCATCTGGACTGGGGTGAGCAACGAAGAATGCGAGCGCTTGCCAGCGGTCTGCTTAGAAAGGAAGATAAATATGATAAAAAAATTTACCCTAACCACCAACTCAAGAGACGAAATGATTGAAATCACTTCTGATGTACAAAACTGGATTGCAAGCCAGGACATTCAAAATGGAATTGCCGTCGTCACTTCGCTCCATACAACAGCTGGAATTACAGTAAATGAGAATGCGGATCCGGATGTAAAAAAAGACTTTCTTATGCGACTTGATGAAGTGTATCCGTGGGAGCATCCAAAAGACAGGCATGCAGAAGGCAACACAGCCTCTCATTTAAAAACGAGTACGGTCGGCCACGCCCAGACACTGGTGATCGAGGATGGAAAGCTTATCCTCGGTACCTGGCAAGGAATTTACTTTTGTGAATTTGACGGTCCGAGAAGCAACCGCTCTTACGTAGTGAAGCTCATAGGATAAAAAAACCACCGGCGGCGCAATTTGCGCTTCCGGTGGTCCTTTTTAGTTTTTTACATTTTTCACATATAATTTAAGCTGTTTCACAATTTCCTGCTGCATATCCTCATTAATAAGAAAAGACACGCCATACATGAACCCATCGCTCCATACCTTTTTCCAGACAATTTTGCCCTTAAAATGATAGCTTTCTTCATTTAATTGAAAGTGCATGACAATTTTGACGGGGTTGGTTTCTTTAAAGGGGATATTCAGTTCCGAATACGCTTTGGTGCCGCTCGGACTTATGTCCAACAGCTGAATTCCTCCTTCTGTTGTTTCAACCGCTTTCCCGTTCACTTCATAAATGGAAAAACGGGCATGCAGCGGTTCCTTGAATGCGAAGCGAAATGCTTCATTGCGGTTATACCTCATATCGCTCCCCCTTTTGATGCAATCTATTGAAGTCTAACTAAATTATAACAATTTCCACACAAAAAAACGAACCCCTATCTGCAGAGATTCGTTTTCATATTCTAAACTGATTTTGGCTGATCTTTTTCCTTCTCCACCACATTAACCATATAGTCTTTGCCCCATGTGTACATGGCATCTAGTATTGGCATTAAGCTCTCGCCATTTGCGGTTAAGGAATATTCAACCTTAGGGGGCACGACGGGATAAACTTCGCGATGCACAATTTGATCTTCTTCAAGTTCCCGAAGCTGATTCACAAGCATCCGCTGGGTAATGCCGGGCATGAGTGATTTTAGTTCGCCAAATCGCTTTGTTCCCTCTTTGCCTAAATGCCATAAAATCAGCATCTTCCATTTGCCGCCGATCACTGACAGCGTTAATTCCTTTTCACAATGAAATATTTTATCCTGCATTCTAGTCATTTAATCGCCTCCAAAGCCTGTTATTACTCATAGTATACTTTTTAACACTATGTAAGAAAAAAGTGCGTACTTACATAAATTGATTATAACATGTATACTTTCATCTATGTTCATTTTTTAATGAATGATTTTATAAAACACATGAGGAGTGACGCAGAGATGGAATTACAATTAGCACTTGATTTAGTAAACATTCCAGAAGCAATTGAATTGGTTAAGGAAGTTGAAGAGCATATCGATGTAGTTGAAATCGGTACTCCTGTTGTGATAAATGAAGGACTTACAGCAGTTAAGCAAATGAAAGAAGCTTATCCAAATCTAAAAGTACTTGCAGACCTTAAGATCATGGATGCGGCAGGCTATGAAGTAGGACAGGCCGCTAAAGCCGGCGCAGACATTGTGACCATTCTTGGAGCAGCTGAAGATGCATCTATTAAAGGTGCAGTGGAAGAAGCGAAAAAACAAGGTAAAAAAATTCTCGTTGATATGATGGCGGTTAAAGATCTTGCTGCACGTGCAAAAGAAGTAGATGCTTTAGGCGTAGACTACATTTGTGTTCATACAGGCTATGACCTTCAGGCAGAAGGCAAAAATTCGTTTGAAGATCTGCAGACAATTAAAGATGTAGTTAAAAATGCGAAAACTGCAATTGCAGGCGGCATTAAATTAGAAACACTTCCAGAAGTCATCAAAGTACAGCCTGATCTTGTCATTGTCGGTGGAGGAATTACCGGACAAGAGGATAAAAAAGCAGCAGCCTCAGCTATGCAAAAGCTTATCAAACAAGCATAATCTAACATGCAGACTGTGCAATACGCAGCTAAAATCGTTGCGGAATTAGAAAAGTCTGCTGCGTTACTTTCCGATCAAGAGGCTGAGACGTTAGTAAACAGCATTCTAAAAGCCAAAAAGGTTTTTGTAGCAGGTGGCGGACGGTCTGGTTTTATGGCCAAATCCTTTGTGATGCGAATGATGCATATGGGAATAGACGCCTATGTTATCGGAGAAACCGTCACCCCTACTTTTGAGCAAGATGATCTGCTTATTATTGGTTCAGGCTCCGGCGAAACAAAAGGGCTGGTGTCGATTGCTGAGAAAGCCAGGAGTATTGGCGGAACGATTGCAGCTGTCACCATTAACCCGGAATCTAGCATTGGGAAACTTTCCACTTTTACAGTCAAGCTTCCCGGTGCGCCAAAGGATCAGTCCCAAAGCGACTTTCATACGATCCAGCCGATGGGCTCTCTTTTTGAACAAACCTTATTGGTGTTCTATGATGCATTGATCTTACGGTTCATGGAGAAAAATGGACTTGATCATGATAAAATGTATGGAAAACACGCCAACCTCGAATAAAAAAAGCTGTTCAGCAAGTCCATGTAACGATGGACTGCTGGCAGCTTTTTTTTTTGCTATTCTTTAATTAAACAATCCCAAAATGCAACTTTGCCAAACGAGTAAAATTTTCTTCTCTAATTTCTTCTTTTTTATTTTCTCCATTCGCCCACTGAGTAAACGTCTTATTCGTCAATGTTTTATTTCCTTCTTTCGTCAGCTGTGTAATCAGGAGCTGTTTATTAAATGGCGATAGCTCTTCGTCGATCAGCTGATCTCTTAATTCATTCCATGATGAAATATCCACAGGCTCAGGAGTGAATGCATACCCTGTTCTCCAGTCATCATCTTTATGCCTTACGACCATTTCCAAAATAAAATCATCTTCTCTCGATCGAATCCGGAATCTTCCATTAGAAGTCTCAACGCTCTCACCGGTGAACGGAACGGGAGCAAGCGGCAGATTCCCGCCAAATCCTGTGTCAATTAAATAATCCCGATTCTCATAGGTCAGCTTTATCGCTGCATGCGTCTTGCCAATGGCACTCCATGTCATGGTGTCGGCATTAAAAACCCGCCCTTTCATCATACTGACCTGAAACCCGTTTTCTGCTAAAAATAAGAATAGGACAGTGTTTAATTCATAGCATAATCCTCCCTGTTTGAGCGTGAGAAGCTTTTGAACGATAAATTCTTCTGTCAGATCATTTCTTTCCTTTTTCATAATCGCCCTATTTTCGAAGGGGATGCTATACGCTGTTTTTTCAAGTATAGAATGTAAATGAGCAAAATCCAGCGGTTGATCCATCGGAAATCCTATGCGCTTGCGGAACAATTCGTTGATTTTCATGGGCTTCCTCCTTTAAAAGTGAATATCTTTAGCAGGAACCGGTTCATTTCCGTTACGGACGGATGCTTATCCAGCGGGCGGGAGGTAAGCCCCTTCCATACTGCCGCATTTCACGGTCTCATCCTTCACGCTTGCCCCAATAGGAGTCACCGCCCTTCACTTCAATGAACCTATTCTTTTAAACTTTAAGTCAACAGAGTAAATGAACAGACGGTTAGGTAATACAATTTTCATTCTTACTTCTACATTTTTAAAAAAGGGGACCGGTTCATTTCCGTTCCGGGCGGATGCTTATCCAGCGGGCGGGAGGTGAGCCCCTTCCATGCTGGCGCATTTCACGGTCTCACCCTTCCCGCTTGCTCCCACAGGAGTCACCGCCCTTCACTTCAATGAACCTATTCTTTTAAACTTTAAGTCAACAGAGTAAATGAACAGATGGTCAGGTAATACAATTTTCATTCTTACTTCTACATTTTTAAAAAAGGGGACCGGTTCATTTCCGTTCCGGAGGGATGCTTATCCAGCGGGCGGGAGGTGAGCCCCTTCCATGCTGGCGGATTTCATAGTCTCACCCTTCCTGCTTGCTCCCACTGGAGTCACCGCCCTTCACTTCAATGAACCTATTCTTTCAAATTTTGGTTGGATTATATACTCTTATTATAACTTAGCATAATTTTCAGGAGAGAACCGCTTCTAGCTATCCCTTTAGCTTCCTAAATAAATGAACATCCTAAGCATTAAAAAAGAAAGAATGTTTTCATGAGTAAAATCATGAAAACATTCTTCGTAAGGGTGAAACTAATTAATTTGTAACTTTGTCTTTTTTAATTTGCTTGCTTCGAAGCTGACCGCATGCCGCGTCGATGTCAGAGCCCTGTTCAACACGCACGCCGCAGTTGATGCCGCGTTTTAGGAGCGTTTCGTAAAATTCAACGATCGCTTTTTTTGTGCTTCGTTCATATTGATTGTGTTCATCAACCGGGTTGTACGGAATCAGGTTGACATAGGAAAGATGGCGCTTGTTGCTGAGAAGATTGGCAAGCTGCACCGCTTCTTCTTTATGGTCATTGACATCTTTCAGCAAAATGTATTCAAACGTAATTCTGCGGTTTGTTTTTTCTAAATAGTAATCAATGGCCGGCATTAGCTTTTCAAGCGGGTACGCACGGTTAATTTTCATAATCTGCGTACGCAGTTCATTGTTTGGAGCATGAAGAGAAACAGCCAGGTTGATCTGAATATCCTCATCTGCAAAATCATAAATCTTATCCGCGAGACCGCTTGTTGATACTGTAATGTGACGCGCACCAATTGAAAGGCCTTTTTGATCATTTACTACGCGGAAAAAGTCCATCATATTTGGATAGTTGTCGAATGGTTCTCCTATTCCCATTACAACGATGTGGCTTACGCGCTCATCCTTGCCCATGCTGTCCAAATGGTGCTGAACATTCATGATCTGCTCCACAATTTCTCCACCAGATAAATCACGGTTCTTCTTCAGCAGTCCGCTGGCACAGAACGTACAGCCGATATTACAGCCCACCTGTGTGGTCACACAGACTGACAGACCATAGTTAAACCGCATCAGCACCGTTTCGATCAGGTTGCCGTCTTCAAGTTTAAATAAGAATTTAATCGTACCGTCTTCTGATTTCTGAACGACTTCTTCTTTCAGGGACTGAATATAGAAATGCTCATCAAGCAGTGCCACACAGTCTGAATTTAAATTCTTCATTTGAGAAAAGTCTGCTACACGTTTTTTATACAGCCAATCCCAAATTTGAGCTGCACGGAACTTTTTTTGCCCCTGTTCCACCAGCCATAATGTCAATTGCTCTAATGTTAATCCATAAATGGATGTTTTAGTCATAGTAAAACCCTCTTTTCAAAATTCACCTTTAAAGGTAAATCCTTTTATTTCAGTGACTTGTCCAGTTTTAGTTCGTTGTTTAACGTTACGATCTCAATTTGCATCACCCGTTATTTTAACATACATAACGATGAATTTAAAGTGCTAAGTTCTCTTCTTTAATTAATATACAAAAAGAGGCTGGGACACATACATGTCCCAACCCCTTCTAACCGATTCATTGCATTTAGGTGGACGCTTTTCGCTCCGTTCACCTAATACTTACAATAGTAAAAATGACTTGATTGAAGCATTTTTCCTCGTTCAATCTCAACGTTTTTCTAAGCAGTTATAACAAATATCCCGCCACAATGGGAGACCGCATGATACCCACATTGTGCATATGGGTTCAGTGCCTCACATATTTCATCGGCCGCGAAATAAAATTCGTCATGGTCCCAGTAAGCAAGATTTTCTTTCTTACAGTGCTCTAATTGCTCCCGATTATTAAATGAAATATCTCCAATTAAGATTTTCCCTGTTTTTGAAAGCACCGGAAGCAAACCTTGAATGAACTCGACTTTATCCTGATCCGTTAAATGATGAAGGGCATAGGTGCTGATTATCCAATCGTACTGTTTTTCTTTTACTGATTCAGGGAGCCCTTTGGAGAAATCCCACTCCATTAAGTTCGCTTCCGGCATTTTCATTTGAGCAAGCCGGATCATCTCGGATGAAAAGTCGATCCCGTCAATCAAGTGGCCATGCTCATAAAGCTTCCCTGTTAGCACTCCCGTACCGAACCCAATATCAAGAACAGTTGATTGTGGATTTTTCATCACTTCATTAAAAATCATATTCAAGATCTTTTTGTAGCCTGCAAATGGGTACACATTGTTTTCTTCGCTAATCTGAACTGTCGTATCGTACTCATTTGCCCAGAGATTAAAACCTTTTTGATTTAACATCTATACATGCTCCTCCTGAATAGAACGTTCGCATTCCGGTAGAAGCGGATTATGCTCTGCCGTTCTATTTCTTTTTCTCTTTTCCTCTTATATCCTTTATGTGTTTTGTGTTTTTCATGTAATCTCCGCCTTTCTTGAATACATTGATTTTACCATAATTTTCTGATCACTCAGTAAAAAACTTATTTTAGTTCTTAAGAAAGGTGCGTATATGGTCGTTTACCAATTCAGGCTGTTCAATATGCACCCAATGAGTAGCATCTACTAGCACGGTTCCCACATTTGTGCATTGCTTCTCGTTTTCCTCTGCAATGGCAAGAGAAAGGAAGGAATCGTGAATTCCCCAAATGATTTTGACAGGAACTGTGATGACAGCAGGGTCTTCCTGTTTCTGTTTTGCTTTCAGTGCACGATACCAGTTAATCATCGCAGTTAGAGAACCCTGCCTCGACCATGCTTCTTTATATAATTCCAGGTCTTCTTCAGTAAATGCATATGGACGGCTTGTCGAGAGAAGTGCCTTTTTCAGCCGCTTAAATTGATTTTTTTGCAGCAGCCATTCAGGCAATTTTGGTATTTGAAAAAAGAACACATATAAACTTTTTAAAAACTGCACAGGTTTTCTTTTCATCGTATCCTTCAACACAGCTGGATGGGGACTGTTTAAGATCACTAATTTTTCAACCCATTCAGATCGCGTCGCTGCAAGGTGCCACGCCACAACGCCTCCCCAGTCGTGACCGATGATGACTGCTTTGTCCCGGCCGAAGCTTTGGATTAACCCTACTACATCATCTCTAAGTGCATCCACCGTATACGCCTGTTCACCAATCGGCTTATCACTTTTATTATAGCCGCGCTGATCAGGAACAATGACACGATATCCCTGCTCAACAAGGCTGTCAATCTGCTCCCTCCAGCTGTACCAGAACTCAGGAAATCCGTGAAGCAAAATCGCCAGAGGACCGTCCTGTTTTCCGGTAGTTCCAACATGCAGTGTGATTCCGTTTGTTTGTATGTAGCTGAATTCCATTACAATTCCCCCTATTTTAAAATTGGCTATTCTACTGTTTTCTCTTCTATTTAAAAGTCAAACCAAAAAAGCCTGAGACAAAATGTGTCTCAAGCTCTTTGACCGGTTCACTTCGCTTCAGGTGGACGCTTTCAGCAGGGACGGCGCTGAGCCTCCTCCAGGCTTTGCCCTGCGGAGTCTCTGCTTGCCGTCACATCCTGCTGGGAGTCGCCACCTTCCGCTCCAATCACCTGATATATATTGGTTCATTTTAACCCTTTTAAAAATAATGTCGCAGCCTCTTGGATTGAAAATTATTTACTTTTTGTTTCTTTTACAACTTGAACTACTTTAGAAGGCTCCACACGTTTTGTGTAATCAGATTCGACCTCTGCAAAGATAATTTCGCCTGATGAATCAATTACAAACGTTGCAGGCTTAGGCAGCTCCCAATCGTTATTTCCATTATGCCCCGGAACATCGAGTCCGGATTCTTTATAAACGGCAATTAAATCCTCCGGCATTTTAAATACAAGATCAAACTGCTCAGCTACACCGTTGGCATCATCACTCAGCACAGTAAATTGCAGATCATTTTTTTCCTTAGTCGATAAAGAAGCATCCGGCTTTTCCGGGCTGATCGCGATTAGTGATGCTCCCGCTTCATGTATCGCAGAAAGCTCTTTTTGATACGCTTTTAATTCAAGGTTGCAGTACGGACACCAGCCGCCTCGATAAAAGGTCAAAATTACAGGACCATGTTTCAACACATCTTCCAGTGAAACAAGTTCGCCAGCCGCATTTGGCAAAGTGAAGGCTGGAGCCTGATCTCCTTTTTGCAGACCTTGTGCAACACCTGATTCTTTTAGGTCATGGGTAGCTTTCGCCATAATTTCCTGTTTTTCTTTCGGCGCCTTTTGCTTAAACTGTTCTTTATAAGCTTGTATGTCTTCTAAAAGTGTTGTCATGTGAATGCCTCCTTTTTACGATGAGACCACTATAACATGAAAGAAAGGACTCATGCTTTTAATCTGCCTGACGAAATGCAGCTCGTTTAAAATCCGGTTGCAAAAAAATAAAGAGCCAGGGACAAAATGTCCCAAGCTCTTTGACCGGTTCCCTTCGCTTCAGGCAGGGACGGCGCTGAGACTTTACAAGGCGTTGCTCTGTAAAGTCTCAGCTTGCCATCATCTCCTGCTGGGAGTCGCCACCTTCCGCTCCGTTCACCTCTTACTATTTATGAATACTTACTCATTATTTAAACATTTTGAGTTTTGTCTCAAGCTCTTTAGAGTATGTCACCAATTTGTACATTTAGTGAATACAATGGGAGTCCAACCATCATAAACCTCTATTTACTATTCTTTATTCCGAACAATGTCTCCACAGCTGCAGATGCCTAAATTTAGACTATCTTAACTTTTTGATGGAGAATTCTCTTGTTCAGTCATACGGGGCAGCACATTGTTAAAAATATCATTCATCGTGATGACACCAAGGAACTCTGAACCGTCCATAACAACGGCAAGCTGCTCACTGGAGCGCCGCATGTTGGTAAGAGCTTCATGCAAGAGTGTACCCGGCTCCAAAACGAATGAAGGGCGTGCCAGTTCCCACACCGGCTTGTCCGCCGGCTCTAGCATCGTATCGCGTACATGCAGGACTCTTGGAGGTGCTTGATCCTCAGCCATAATAAGGATCCTTTTGTGTCCTGTACGCTGTGTGGCTTCCTGGACATCCTGTGCGGTGGCTTCTGAATCTACCGCTGTGGCAGATGCATTATCCGAAAGCAAGTCCCCGACCCGCAAAGTTTCCAAATCCAGAGCACCTGAGATAGGTTTACGGATCGACGCGTCCAGCGCACCGACATTAGCTGAATATTCCACAAGGTGCCGAATGGTCTCGGCATCCTGGCCGCCAACCGCAGCACTATTAACTGGTTCCACACCAGATGCCTTCACAAGGCTGTTGGCTATGTGGTTTACCCATAATAACAATGGGCGAAATGGACGGATAAATATGCGTGCTGGCAGGCCAACCATTATGGCTGAAGCCTCAGGGTGCGCAATCGCCCATGATTTTGGCGCCATCTCTCCAATGACCAGATGCAGGAATGTCACAATCAGCAGGGATAAAAAGAAAGATGTTCCATCTGCCAGCCAGTATGGAAGACCCGCCCCAGCAAATAACGGAGAAAACCAATCATCTACTGCTGGTTTCGTCACCGCACCTAAAGCGAACGTACATACTGTAATTCCTAACTGCGCACCTGCCAGCATGACAGTAAGTTCATTGACAGATTTTAATGCAGCCCGGGCGCCCCGGTTTGTGCGCGCTGCCTCTTCAAGTCGATGACGCCTAGCTCCAAGAAGCGCAAATTCGATGATAACAAAGAAGGCACTTAATGAAATAATTCCTGTAGTTACTAAAATCACGATCAAGGGGTTACTCATTACGCCCCCTCCTTACTTGTTCCGATTCTGAATCAATGTGCGTTTCTGTTTGATCGATTGTAAAGTTGACCAGAGTAGGAACCCTTTTATCCACCTCAATAATCTTTGCTTCTAAGGACCGGCGGATTGGATCATCGTTTACAAGATCAGCCGGGTCCTCCGGAAGCTCTACCGTAATCTTTTCATTAACAGCTGGGAGGTTTCCATAATGAGCAATTAGCATTCCCGCTATTGTTTCATAATCACCACGCGGCAGCTCGTACCCGATTTCGCGTTCGGCCTCATCAATGTGAACATCTCCGCTCATTTGCCACGAGCCTTCACCTTTAGATTTGACTAAAGCAGGCATTTCGCCGCTGTCGTGCTCATCTGAGATTTCTCCAACCACTTCTTCAGCCAAGTCTTCCAACGTCAGGATTCCAGTAAAGCCGCCATACTCATCAATGACACAAGCAAGGTCGTCTTTTGTCTCACTCATGCGTTCCTGCACATCTGGCAGCGCCATTAAAGTGGCCACAACTAACGGCGGTCTCATAATTGTAGTTACAGAGTCAGCTTCAGCGGCAGAGGAGGACAGCACGTCGACCAGATGCACAACACCAATTGGTTCATCTTCTGTATTAACAACCGGATAACGGGTATGTTCCTTCGCCATTAAAGACCGTACCTCTCCTATTGTCATATCCGGATTTACGCTGCGCGCGCGAGAACGCGGTGTCATTGCATGCTCGGCGTTACGCTGCGGATAGTCTAAAATTCGATCCAGTAAAATAGATAAGCCTTTTGGTAAATCACCGCTTTCACGGGAGTCCGCTACGATGGATTCAAGATCCCGTGCATTGGCACTGCTATCTATATCATGCACTGGCTCAATTCGCAGAAGCCTCAAAAATTTATTAGCTGACTGATCGAAAAATTTAATCAGCCATCCGAAAATCTTAAGGTAAATATTTGTTGAGGAAGCGAGCTTTCGCGCTAATGGTTCTGGATTCGCAATCGCAAGGTTTTTAGGATATAATTCACCAAAAATCATCTGTACAATGGTTGAAACACTCAAAGCCAGTACAGTACCGACTGAGATGCTAACAGCAGCAGGCACGCCTGCCCCGTCAAGCAGCACACTTAAACTCTCTCCCACCAAAGGCTCGGCAACGTACCCAATAAGCAGGCCTGTTACAGTTATGCCGAGCTGAGCTCCAGAAAGCATGAATGATGTCTGATTTGTGACCTTTAATGCACGTTTCGCTTGTGAATCCCCTTGATCTGCCAGTGCCCGTAATCGTGAGCGGTCAACCGACATGTATGCAAATTCTTGAGCGACAAAATATCCATTTGCGGCGATAATCGCAAGAATCACGATCACGCCAAGCAGCAATGTAAGCACAGCTGTTAACATAAGCGATTTACCGCCTTACGTATATTGATGGATTGGATACAATAATCAGGCTCCTGAACAGACGAACTGTCACTAGTTGAGTCAGAATCACCTGATTCGGTGTTAGTTGATAATATAAAATTTTTATTCATTATTTTACGTCCTCCATTATGTTCATAATTATTTTTCAGAATACAGAAGGCTTAGTATAAAAGCAATAATTTAGCTTATTATGCACTGAGACCTGCCACATCAATATAAAATGTTGAGTCATACCTTGCTGACCAAATAAAAAACAGGGATATTACAGAAGAGTGTATCTCCTCTAATATCCCTGTTGCACATTGCATTTATCTATGTCAGTAATTCCACCAAGTTATGTATTGGTGGAGACGGTGGGAGTCGAACCCACGTCCAGAAACTTCAACACTTAAGCGTCTACGAGCGTATTCAATCTACTTGCAATTCGCCAGCTCTTATGCCGATTGACAGGCGTCCAAGTGGCTAATCTGATTAGTCTCTTCAGTCGACCTCAGATGGTGGCCGAACAGCGTATCCCACTGATAAGTGAGCCTCATTCAGGTCTACATGGGCGATAGACAGGTGAGGCCTCAAGTGCGTATTAGGCAGCTAGAGCTAAATCTTGTTTGTTGTTAACTATTTGTGTTGACGTTGATGACGAAGACGATCCCTCCGGCTCGCGACTCAAGCTCGAACCATTCCTGTCGAATCCGTAACGTCCCCTTGATCAAGGAAGAAAAAGGATGCTATCCAATTTCCTGTACGGGATTCCCAAATGTATTCGGGAATTTGAGCAGCTCGTCGCTAGAAAGTGACTATAAAACAGTATACCATATCTAAAATTTTTTTCAACCCCCACGCCTATTGCTGGCTGTCTTTAAACGCACGTGCCATTTCACGCTTAGCTTCTTTCTTCTTAAGGGTTTCACGTTTATCGTAATTTTTCTTACCCTTGGCGAGACCAATCAGCACTTTTGCGAAGCCGTCTTTTAAATACATTTTTAGCGGGACAATGGAATAGCCCTGCTGCTTGGTTGCCCCTATTAATTTATTAATCTGCTGTCTGTGAAGAAGCAGTTTACGTTCGCGAAGCGGATCGTGATTAAATTGATTTCCCTGTTCATAAGGAGAAATATGGGCATTGTTTAAAAACACTTCTCCGTTAGAAATACGGGCAAACGAATCTTTTAATTGCACGCGGCCATTTCGTATCGACTTGATTTCTGTTCCTCTCAGGACGATTCCTGCTTCGTACGTTTCTTCGATGAAATAATCATGGTTGGCTTTTTTATTCTGTGCCACCACTTTTCCAGATCCCTTTGGCATAAGTGACTCCTCCTTGTAGCGGGCAAGGCGGCAGCGATTGATCGCTGCCGCTCCCGTACGTTATTTCCGTTTTTTCTTACGGCTTTTTTGATTCTTATTCTTTGCACTGCTTGGAATTCCTTCATAAAACTTTTGCTTTTTCTTTTTCTTCTTTTCAGAGGAAGCAACAGATGGACGCTCGCCGCCTGAACGGGCTTTGCCTTTGCCCTCTTTATTCTTATCACGGGAACGTCCGCCTCGTCCGCCTCCGCTTTGAATGACACGTGCTGTATCTCTGCGATCGCGTCTCGGTGTGCCTTTCATACCGACAATTTCAAAATCAATTGCCCGCTCCTCTTTGTTCACATTGACTACTCTTACAGTGATCTCATCGCCAATTCTGAATACATTGGCAGTTCGTTCACCAATCATGGCCATATGCCGATCGTCAAAGCGGTAGTAGTCATCTGTCATATAACTTACATGCACAAGTCCCTCGATGGTATTAGGGAGTTCGACGAACAGACCGAAGTTTGTGACAGAAGAGATGACGCCATCAAATTCTTCCCCGATTTTATCGAGCATAAATTCAGCTTTCTTCAGTTCATCTGTTTCACGTTCCGCATCTACTGCACGTCGCTCCCGGCCTGACGTATGAGCGGCGATTTCAGGCAGCAGCGCGTTCCATTTCTGCTGGGTGCGCTCGTCTGTCTTTTTGTTAATCAAATACGTTCTGATTAAACGGTGCACGATCAAATCCGGATATCTTCTGATCGGAGAGGTGAAATGTGTATAGAACTCTGTCGCCAGCCCAAAATGCCCTAGGCTGTTTTCATCGTATTTTGCCTGCTGCATGGAACGGAGCATCATCGTGGAAACAACCATTTCCTCCGGACGTCCCGCTACATCATCAATGATCTCCTGTAGGGCACGCGGATGAATTTCATTTCCTGACCCCTTAACAACAAGGCCGAAATTCGTAATAAATTCAAAGAATCGCTGAAGCTTTTCTTCTTTTGGATCCTCGTGAATACGGTAAATAAACGGCAGGTTCATCCAGTGGAAATGTTCAGCTACTGTTTCATTGGCTGCAAGCATAAACTCTTCAATCAGTTTTTCTCCTACTGAACGCTCACGAATTCCGATGTCTGTCGGATGTCCTTCTTCGTTTACAAACACTTTAGCTTCTTTAAAATCAAAGTCAATGGCTCCACGGCCAAATCGCTTGCCGCGCAAAATAGCTGCCAGCTTTTCCATATCCTTAAACATTGGCACAAGCGGTTCGTACCGTTTCATCAGCTCTTCGTCTTCATCGACTAAAATGGAGTTTACATCAGCATATGTCATTCGCTCATTGGTCCGGATTACACTCTGGAAAATATCATGGTTAATGACGCCGCCATTCTGGTCAATTTCCATTTCACATGAAAGAGTTAAGCGGTCCACCTTTGGATTGAGTGAACAGATGCCGTTGGATAGACGGTGGGGAATCATGGGGATAACCCGGTCAACTAAGTACACGCTTGTTCCTCGGTCATAGGCTTCTTCATCCAATGGAGAGCCTTCTGTCGCATAGTGGCTGACATCCGCAATATGCACGCCTAAAAGATAGTTTCCATTCTCCAGCTGTTTCAGTGAAATGGCATCATCCAGATCCTTGGCGTCCGCTCCGTCAATGGTAACCGAAACCTCTTCGCGAAGATCGCGTCTTCCTTCAAGATCAGAAGGATCAATTTCATCCGGAACCTCATTTGCCTGTTTTAAAACCTCAGGCGGGAATTCAACTTCAATACCGTGCTTGTGAATGATCGATAGAATGTCCACACCTGGATCGTTCTTGTGGCCGAGGATTTCCTTTACTTCTCCCTCAGCACTTTTTCGTCCATCGGGATAAGCGGTGATTTCAACAATCACCTTATGGCCTTCAACGGCTCCCTTGCTTGCTTTTTTCGGAATAAAGACATCGCTTGTCATTTTTTTATCGTCCGGAATCACAAATCCGAAGTTTGAGCTTTCTGTATAGGTTCCAACGATTTGAGTCACGCCGCGTTCAATAATGCGAACGACAGTGCCCTCTCTTCTGTCACCGGATGGAGATTCCTTTGACACCCGGACAAGCACCGTATCTCCATGCATGGCATTTGCGGTTTCATTCGGCGGAATAAAGACATCATCAAGACCCGCCTCTTCCGGAATCAAAAAGGCAAATCCTTTGGCATGGCCGGAAAGCTTTCCGCGCACCAGATTCATTTTTTCAGGAAGTCCGTAGCGGTTGCTTCTTGTGCGGACAATATGCCCCTTTTCCTCAAGCACAACAAGTGCCTTTACCAGGTATTTAAAATCCTCAGAATCCTTTATATTAAATTGTTCTTCGAGCTCCTGTACTGTCAGCGGCTTGTACACTTCATCCCGCATAAACTTTAACAGGCTGTCTTTCATATTCATTAACTTATCCTCCATTGACCTAACCCCTCCTCTGCAGCAATCTTACTTCTATTTATTTTTCAACAGACCAGTCAAGCGATTCCAAAAACTCCAGTACATCTTCATGCAGCTGTTCTTTTTCTTTTCCCAGCGTGATGACATGCCCGGATTCTTCATACCACTTCAGCTTTTTCTGGTCTGTTTCTACACCTTCATGAATAATATTGGCAGAATCCGTGTTGATCATGTGATCATGACGACCCTGAACGACGAAAGTTGGTGTGTAAATTAAATCGACCGAATTTCGCACGTCCTTTATGAGCCCTTGCAGATCCTTTATGGTTTCCATTGGTGTTTTCGCAAATTCAGTCATTTCATTTTCAATTTGTTCTTCTTCTTTGCCCTCATACTTCTTAAATTCTCTGGCATACTCCAAAACACCTTTATACATGACTTCTTCACTCTTAATGTACATCGGAGCACACATGGTCACAATACCCTTCACAGGTACAGTGTAACCTACTTTCAGTGAAAATACGCCCCCTAATGATAGTCCGGCAACCGCAATTTCCTCATAGCCCTGGCTCTTTAAATAATCATACCCCTTCATCACATCTTTCCACCAATCTTTAGGTCCGGTTTTCACCAGTTCCTCCGGCGGCACACCATGTCCCTTATAATGTGGCGCATGCGATGTATATCCATTTTTCTCTAAAAAGCGCCCCAGCATACGCACATCCGAGGAATTCCCCGTGAATCCGTGCAATAACAGCACAGCTCGCTTTCCTCCCTCAAACGTAAAAGGTTTTGGCAAATTCAATTTCATCTTCATTCACTCCTGTATAGTCAAGTTCTCTCTTCTATTTTAATCAACATGAAAAATGAATGCGAATCATGTGATTTACGGTTTAATATGATGAATGCTTTATTGCACTGCAGAACAAAAGGGGCCTGGCCCCTTTTGTTCTGCAGTGTCTTAAAGACACTCAAGCCGCTCTTTATACTATCTCCTGTTTCACTAATAATAGTGATCGGTTAAAAATGAAATAAAAAAAGCCTGACCAAAGGATGTTTGATCAGGTCATCTATTCGTTATCGTCCAACGACAAACGCTACAGAAATAGTTAGTACAAAAAATAGTACCGCAAGTACAATCGTTATACGGTTCAATACTAAGTCGATTCCGCGTGCCTTTTGTTTGCCAAAGAGCTGCTCAGCACCGCCTGAGATCGCACCTGATAGACCAGCACTTTTACCGGATTGCAATAATACTACTACAATCAACGAAATACATGTAATGACAAGCAACACCGTTAATAAAGTTTCCATGAGTCCCACCTCCTGCACCGAACATCACAATGAATCAATTTTACCACAGGGTGAAGATGTAGACAATCTTTCTTTTCGAAGCCTGAACAGCTGCATGTAAATTATATAATGGTTTTAAACTATCCAGTGAAACTGCTGAAATTTTTCCGCATGCATTGGGATTTGTAAAATTGTCAGAATCATCATACACTATAGGCAGCAAGAGATTGACACTAATGTCGGAAGAGGTGAGGCAGATGGGCGGCAGTATACTAGTGGAAAATGCAGTGAAAACGTTTAAAGGCAATGTGCATGCGGTAAAAGGCATCTCTCTTGAAGCGAAAGAAGGTGAATTCTTCGCTTTTTTAGGACCAAATGGAGCGGGGAAATCTACAACAGTTCAGCTGTTAACAACACTTTTAAAACCGACATCCGGCAGAATGGAAGTGGCCGGGATTGACGTGAATAAAGAGCCGGAAAAGGTCCGGCTGCAAATTGGAGTGGCCCTGCAGGAAACAGGAATTGACCCGGATTTAAAAGGCATTGAACTGCTTGAATTCCAGGCAAGATTGTTCGGCTTTTCTAAAAAAGCAGCAAGGAGCCGGGCAGAAGAGCTGTTGGAGCTTGTCGGGCTCACAGAAGACGCAGACCGGCTAAGCGGCAAATATTCCGGCGGGATGCGCAGAAGACTCGACCTGGCGATGACACTGGTGCATCAGCCGAAAATCTTATTCCTGGATGAACCGACCACTGGGCTCGACCCTTCTAACCGAAAATCAATCTGGAAAGAAATTAAACGTTTAAATAAAGAAGAAGGAACGACCATATTTCTGACGACCCAATATCTAGAGGAAGCGGATCAGCTGGCAGATCGAATTTCAATTATCAACAAAGGAGAAATTGTCGCTACAGGCACCCCTGAAGAACTTAAACGAACACTCGGCTTTGATGCGATTGTACTGGAATTTGATTCAGAAGAGCAATCCACTCGTGCGCAGGAATTGATAGGAACGATGGACCTTCAGGCCGAACGGCTGAAAAACGAAGTCACCATTTACGCGGAGAATGGAACAGCCATTGTGGCAGACGTTATTCGACGGCTTGATGAGCATCAGCTTCAGCCGGACCGTTTAAATGTTCAGCCGCCTTCTCTTGATGATGTATTTATACAGGTGACAAATGAGCAAAAGAAGGAGGCTTCGTCTAATGGCTGATCAAAAAGGCTCGCTGGTTTCCGATACACTGGTGATGACGAAAAGAAGTCTAGTTACCACTTTGCGCAATCCTCTTATTTTTGTTCCCAATCTCGCTATCAGCATGTTTTTTCTTTTTGTCTATGAGGCGGGGCTCAGCGGCATTGCAGATCTTCCTGCTTTTGAAGGAGCAAACTATCTTGCCTTTATTTTGCCGGTTTCGATTGTATCGGCTGCGATTGGCGGTGCCGGGGGAGCGGGCCAGGCGCTGGTAAAGGACCTGGACAATGGATTTTTCTCGCGACTCTTAATCACCCCTGCCTCCCGTCTTGCAATCGTACTAGGGCCCATTATTGCAGGGATGATGCAGCTGGTTGTTCAAGCTGGACTTATTATTGCAGTCGGGTTCTTCCTGGGACTTGAAGTTGCAGGCGGCGCTCTTGGTGTGCTGGTCGTGCTGCTTCTGACTCTCGGCTGGGGACTCGCTTTTGCAGGATACTCGGTTGGCGTAGCTCTTCGGGCAAAGAACGCTCAGTCTGCTCAAGCCGGAACCTTTATTTTCTTCCCGCTTATTTTTTTGAGTACCACATTTGTTCCCTATGAATTGATTGAAGCACAATGGCTGAAGGTGGCAGCGACGATTAATCCTGTGACGTATCTTTTCGAAGCAATGCGGACAGTCCTGATTGACGGGTTTTCTGAGCCATGGCCGATCATTCTCGGCTTTATTGTAATAGCTGTTCTTTGCGTCATTATGATTACCTTCTCCACACTTTCAGCAAAACGGGCAGTGAGTACGGATTAATTGAGTGCGAGTCTACTTTAAAGTGTAAAAGGGGTCTGGCCCCTGCAGTCCACTGCAGGGGCCAGACCCCTTTTGTCCTTCACCGCTTCACTCTATCACTAAAATCCAAAAAAACACCGCATCCTTCAAGGACGCGGTGCTTCTTTATATGTTTATTTATTCAGGTTATAGAACGTTTTTGCTCCAAGGTACTGAGCCGTTTCAGCCAGCTGGTCTTCGATGCGAAGAAGCTGATTGTATTTAGCTACACGGTCTGTACGTGATGGTGCACCAGTTTTGATTTGACCGGCATTTGTTGCAACAGCGATATCAGCAATTGTTGCATCTTCAGTTTCACCAGAACGGTGAGAGATGACTGCTGTATAGCCAGCACGTTTAGCCATTTCAATCGCGTCAAATGTTTCAGTCAACGTACCAATTTGGTTTACTTTGATCAGGATTGAGTTTCCGATTCCCTGCTCAATTCCTTGAGAAAGCTTCGTTGTGTTTGTTACGAACAGGTCGTCTCCAACTAGCTGTACGCGATCGCCAAGGCGGTCTGTCAGCAACTTGAAGCCTTCCCAGTCGTTTTCGTCAAGACCGTCTTCAATGGATACGATTGGATACTTGTCAGCAAGTTCTGCGTACCAGTCAACCATTTCAGCGGATGATTTCACAACGCCTTCACCAGAAAGGTGGTAGTTTCCATCTTCTTTGTTGTAGATTTCAGAAGCTGCTACGTCCATCGCAAGAAGAACTTCTTCTCCTGGCTTGTAGCCGGCTTTTTCAATCGCTTCAATAATTGTAGAAAGAGCTTCTTCGTTCGATCCAAGGTTCGGAGCAAATCCGCCTTCGTCTCCTACAGCTGTGTTCAGGCCTTTGCCTTGAAGAACTGATTTAAGTGCGTGGAAAATTTCTGCACCCATGCGAAGTCCTTCACGGAATGTTTCAGCGCCTACTGGCATAACCATGAATTCTTGAATGTCCACGTTGTTGTCAGCGTGCTCGCCGCCATTAACGATGTTCATCATTGGTACTGGAAGCTGCTTCGCGTTGAAACCGCCAAGGTACTGATAAAGAGGCATGTCAAGATAGTCAGCAGCAGCATGTGCTACAGCCATTGATACGCCAAGAATAGCGTTAGCGCCAAGTTTGCCTTTATTTTCTGTACCGTCAAGCTCAATCATCGCTCTGTCAATTGACACCTGGTCAAGAACAAGATAGCTGTCGATTAGTTCTGGTGCAATGATGTTGTTCACGTTGTCTACTGCTTGAAGAACACCTTTGCCAAGGTAACGGCTTTTGTCTCCGTCGCGAAGCTCAACTGCTTCGTGCTCGCCAGTTGATGCACCGGATGGAACAAGTGCACGGCCAAATGCGCCGCTTTCAGTGTAAACTTCTACTTCAATTGTTGGGTTGCCGCGTGAATCCAGAATCTCACGTGCATATACATCTGTAATTAATGGCATGAAAAACGCTCCTTTTAATAAATTATTTTTTAATCAGGGATGTTCCTGTCATTTCTTCAGGCAGTTCTACTTTTAATAGATCAAGCAAAGTTGGCGCTAAATCGCCCAGAATACCGCCGTCTCGAAGCTCGGCACCTTCTTTTGTGACGATCACAGGCACGGGATTTGTCGTGTGAGCCGTCATTGGGTTGCCTTCAAGCGTCCGTACTTCATCTGAGTTGCCGTGGTCAGCAGTGATAATTGCGTGACCGCCTTTTTCATGAATGAGATCGACAATTTTGCCGAGACATTCATCGACTGCTTCAATTGCTTGAATCGTTGGTTCAAGCTTGCCGCTGTGTCCTACCATATCCGGATTGGCAAAATTCAAGAGAATCGCATCAAAGCGGTCTTCTTTAATTTCTCCAAGCAACGCGTCCGTCACTTCGTATGCACTCATCTCGGGTTTTAAATCGTAGGTTGCCACTTTCGGCGAGTCAATCAAAATTCGTTCTTCCCCCGGGAATTTCTCCTCACGTCCGCCGCTCATAAAGAACGTAACATGTGGATATTTTTCGGTTTCTGCAATGCGCAGCTGAGTCAGCCCATTTGCAGAAAGCACCTCACCAAGGGTGTTCTTTAAGTCTTCGCTTTTAAAGGCAACATCTGCCTGTACTCTTTCACTGTAATGCGTAAACGTGACAAATTGCAAATCGATTGGTTTGTATTGGCCAAGATCAAAACTGTCAAAAGCGGGATCCGATAAGGCAGCTGACAGCTGGATCGCACGGTCTGGACGGAAATTAAAGAAAATAACAGAGTCATTGTCTCGTATTCGTCCGACTGGCTCTCCTTCTTTTTCAATTATGAATGGCTCTACAAATTCATCGTGCACTTCTTTTTCATAGGAAGCTTCTACACCTTCGCGGGCAGAGGCGTGGGCCGGACCAACACCATCTACCATCACACGGTATGCTTTTTCAACACGTTCCCAGCGGTTGTCCCGGTCCATAGCAAAGTAGCGCCCTGAGATTGACGCAAACTCCCCAATTCCGAGATCATCCATCTGTGCTTCTGTATTCTCGATATACGTTAAGGCGGTTGTTGGGCCGACATCACGTCCATCTAAAAAGCCGTGTACATACACTTTGGTTAAACCATGTTTTTTTGCCAGCTTTAACAGGGCAAAAAGATGGTTGTAATGACTGTGAACACCGCCATCTGACAGCAGACCCATCAGATGAAGCGCTTTGTTATGACGCTTTGCATTTTCAACCGCAAGAAGAAATTCCGGGATATTGTAAAAATCTTCATCACGAATGGAAATATTGATTCTGGTTAAATTTTGATAAACGGTACGTCCTGCCCCAATGTTCAAGTGACCAACTTCAGAGTTGCCCATTTGTCCATCCGGAAGGCCGACTGCTTCACCACTGGCAGTCAGCATATTGTGGGGGTATTCAGCCCAATATCGATCAAAATTCGGTTTATTTGCCTGAGCCACTGCATTTCCATCTTTTTCATCCCGAAGAGCGAATCCGTCGAGGATGATTAAGGCAACTGGTGCTTTAGACATTCGCACCAGCCTCCAGCAATTGAAGGAATGACTCTGCTTCTAAGCTTGCACCACCAACAAGGGCGCCGTCAATATCACTTTGGTCCATATATTCTTTAATGTTGCCTGGTTTCACGCTGCCGCCGTATTGAACGCGCAGTGCATCTGCTGCTTCCTGAGAGAACTGTTCTGCCACAACAGAACGTACATGTGCACATACTTCATTTGCATCCTGTGCAGTAGAAGATTTGCCTGTACCGATCGCCCAGATTGGCTCGTACGCGATGACCGTTTGTTTAACCTTATCTTCGGTTAAACCGCTGAGGGCTGCTCTTACTTGTCCGCCAACGAACGTTTTGGTTTCATCGTTTTCACGCTGCTCAAGCGTTTCGCCTACACACACAATCGGAACAAGTCCGTGAGAAAACGCCGCATGTGTTTTTTTGTTGACTGACTCGTCTGTTTCATTGAAAAGCTCACGACGCTCAGAGTGGCCGAGAATCACGTACTCAACGCCAAGATCTTTAAGAGCTGCAGGGCTTGTTTCGCCCGTAAATGCTCCGCTTTCTTCGAAGTACATGTTTTGAGCTCCGACTGCCACAGGAGCATCTGCAGTTAAATTCACCAGACTCTCAAGAAATAAAGAAGGTGAACAAATTACTGATTCCACTTTATCTTTAGAAGGGACTTTTGATGCGACCTCTTCTGTAAAGGCTCTGGCTTCTGAAGCCGTTTTGTTCATCTTCCAGTTTCCTGCAATAATGGGTGTACGCATAATTAACGTCCTTTCTCACTTGAATTTTAAATGTTTGCCTACTCTTTGTCGTTTAGTGCGACAACGCCTGGAAGCTCTTTGCCTTCCATGAACTCAAGAGAGGCACCGCCACCTGTTGAGATGTGACTCATTTGGTCTGCTAAGCCGAATTTTTCAACAGCTGCAGCAGAGTCTCCTCCTCCGATGACAGAGTATGTATCCTCTGCATCTGCCAAGGCTTGTCCTACCGCTTTTGTTCCGTTTGCAAATGGTTCCAGTTCAAATACGCCCATCGGTCCGTTCCAGATCACTAGCTTGGACTGCTTAATTACATCGCTGTAAATTTCGCGTGTTTTTGGTCCGATATCCAGCGCTTCCCAATCTGAAGGAATGGAGTCGATGTCCACTTCTTTCGTATTGGCATTTTCAGAGAAATCATCTGCAACAATAACATCTTTTGGCATGTAGAACTTAACGCCTTTGTCTTCTGCTTTTTTAATAAACTCGTTGGCAAGGTCGATTTTGTCTTCTTCAAGAAGGGATTTCCCCACTTCATAGCCCTGTGCCTTTAAGAAGGTGTATGCAAGACCGCCGCCAATAATCAGGTTGTCGACGTTGTCGAGCAGATTATCGATTACACCGATTTTGTCTTTTACTTTTGCTCCGCCAATTACTGCTGTAAACGGGCGCTCTGGGTTGGATAACGCTTTTCCAAGCACATCAAGCTCTTTTTCCATCAGTAAACCAGAGACAGCAGGCAGGTATTGTGCAATTCCAGCTGTTGAAGCATGTGCACGGTGAGCAGCGCCGAAAGCGTCATTTACATAGACATCCGCCAATGCAGCGAATTCTTTTGCAAGATCCTGATCATTCTTTTCTTCGCCCGGGTAAAAACGGACATTTTCAAGAACAAGCACGTCACCTTCCTGTAGATCAGCTACAGCCTCCTGTGCTTTTTCCCCGTAAGCTTCATCCACTTTTTTCACATCTTTGCCCAGTAATTCGCCAAGATGCTCAGCTACAGGAGTAAGGCGCAATTCTTCAACCGCTTCTCCTTTTGGACGGCCTAAATGACTTGCCAGGATCACTTTCGCTCCTGCTTCAACAAGATGCTTAATGGTTGGCAAAGCGGCACGAATACGTGTGTCATCCGACACATTTCCGTCTTTCATCGGAACGTTGAAGTCAACGCGGCAAAAAACGCGTTTCCCCTTCAGTTCAATTTCTCTCATGCTCTTTTTGTTCATTGCAAAAGGCCTCCTTATGGTGGGTTGAGGGGTTGCTTTGAAAAAAGGGAGGGGGAACCATCCCCACTCCCCGTTATCCCCTCTAATTATAGAGGATGAAGTGGTTAAAAACCAATCATTCTTCTATAGTAAAAAGGTTGGATTTTATAGTCCTTTTTCAGCCATGAAAGCAGCTAGATCAACACAACGGTTTGAATAGCCAGTTTCATTGTCATACCAAGAAAGTACTTTTACCATGTTTCCTTCAAGAACCATTGTTGAAAGACCATCAACAATTGAAGAAGAAGTATTGCCATTGTAATCTGTTGATACAAGCGGCTCGTCGCTGTATTGAAGAATTCCTTTAAGGTTTCCTTCAGCAGCTTCTTTAAGCGCTTCGTTTACTTGATCAGCTGTTACTTCCTGATCAAATTCAGCTACAAGGTCAACAAGTGATACGTTTGGAGTCGGTACACGCATTGCCATACCATTCAATTTGCCTTCAAGCT
This sequence comes from Jeotgalibacillus proteolyticus, assembly GCF_050107735.1. Taxonomy (GTDB): domain Bacteria; phylum Bacillota; class Bacilli; order Bacillales; family Jeotgalibacillaceae; genus Jeotgalibacillus; species Jeotgalibacillus proteolyticus_A. The sequence goes on along the minus strand of NZ_JBNILO010000001.1, from coordinate 516,083 downwards.
CTGGAAGCACTAGAGAAACAGCTTTCGCAGCACCAGTTGATGTTGGAATGATGTTCTCAGCAGCTGCACGGGCACGACGGTAGTCTTTGTGAGGCAGGTCAAGAATCTGCTGGTCATTTGTGTATGAGTGAATTGTTGTCATCATACCGCGTTTAAGACCAAATTTATCGTTAAGAACTTTTGCAAATGGAGCAAGACAGTTTGTTGTACAAGAAGCATTTGAGATTACGTGGTGGCTTCCTGCATCGTATTTGTCTTCGTTAACACCCATTACAAGTGTGATATCTTCATCAGAAGCTGGCGCAGAAATAATGACTTTCTTCGCTCCGCCTTCAAGGTGCTTCGCAGCGTCTGCACGCTTCGTGAAACGTCCAGTAGACTCGATTACTACTTGAACTCCAAGGTCTCCCCATGGAAGCTGAGCAGGATCTTTTTCTGCAAGGACTTTGATTTTATGACCGTCAACGACAAGATCGTCTCCGTCTACAGTTACTTCAGCATTCAATGTTCCGTGAACTGTATCGTACTTAAGAAGGTGAGCAAGCATATTAGCATCAGTTAAATCGTTTACTGCTACTACTTCTACCTCCGGGTTATTTAGTGCTGCACGATATACGTTACGTCCAATACGTCCAAATCCGTTAATACCAATTTTTACAGTCATGAATAAGTTCCTCCTTCATAATTTTGGGGATGGTTAAATCTATTTTAAAAGGGATGACCCTTTCAAAAGCTCTTTTGCTGCTCCTTCGTCTGTGATCAGAGTCGAAGAAGACTGAGGCGTGCCTTTAAAATACGATTGAATGGCATTCGCCTTGGATGCCCCTCCCGCAACAGCAAACACGTTGGGGATGGAAGCTAAGTCTTTCAATTGAAGGCCGATCGTTTTAACTTTGTGTACGATTTTCCCGTGCACGTCAAAATAGTAGCCAAATGCTTCTCCTACTGCCTGACCTTCAAGAATGGTTCTGAGGTCATCTTCACTTGTGTTGCGGCGCTTTGCCATTGTAGCGGCATCGCCTATTCCATGAAGAACAATAGAAGCAGAAGTAATTAAAGCCATAACTTCCTTGATGGAAGGCTCCTTCATAATGGATTCATACATTTCCCGGCTTACCTGATCCGGCACATACAAGACGCGATGCTTGGCACCTGACTTTTGAGCCATTGTGGCACAAATGACATTCGCCTGGTTTTGAACGTCTTCCCCAATGCCGCCTCTAGCCGGAACAAAAAGCATATCCGGTGAAGCAAAGTCCGGGGTAAGCATCCCTGCAACAGACGACATCGTTGTGCCTCCTGTTACTGCGATAGTAGTATGGTCGGTTACGCAGCCCTTCATGCTTTGAATTGCAGCACGTCCCAGCTCTTCTTTCACCCATGGCGAATCGTCGCTGTTACCCGGTACAATCATGACACGCCGGACACCGAGTTTTTCCTTTAAGGAATCCTCCATTACGTTTATACCCACTATTTCATTCATCATGCGTTCAAGCGGCAATAAGATGTCGAATCCATCTTTTGTTAAACTCATACCTGAAGCATGAATATGAAGCAGATCCTGTGATTTCAGGAATTCTACCTCACTCCGCAAAACGCGCTCAGTCATCCCAAGCGATTGGGCCAGACTTCTTCTTCCCACGGGCTGCAGAAAACGAACGGATCGCAGAATATGATACTTCTGCTGTAAATCATCAAGCAGGTTTGGCACCAATCGCTTTTGGATGTCAATAAATGTTGGCATAAAAAAGCTCCTTTTTTAAGTTGGTGTGATCTTTTATGTATTCCCTAACTGACGGTAAAATATCGAGCTGGACATTAATAATCCCTCATAGACATATTATGTCCCATTAAGGATAAAAAAAAGATCCCTGCTGCATTTTTAATCATAACAGGGAATGATTTAGGTTACAAGCAATATTGTCAAGTGTTTTTTTGCAAACGTTTACTTAGCGTAGGGTAGTCCACTTGACCATACTGAATGATTTCCCCGCCTGTTTTTATAACCGGAATCATAAGCCCGAATTCTTCAGTCCATTCATCCCGCTCATTAATATTTTTTTCCTCTATTATAAAGGACTGATCCTCCTGCACGAGTTTCAGCATGATTTTCGCTTCCTCGCACAGGGGGCAGTCAGGCCGTGTATAAAATTCCACAATCATTGGCATATCCTCCTATATCTTATTCTGGGGATCAATACTAGGTAAGGGCAAATCACCCAGAGGAAAACATCTTTATAAATGAGAAGCGGATTCTTTTTCAATATACTTTGCAAGCTCTACGATCATAGCGCCCATCCGCTCCCGCTCCGGCGCTATATACCGGCTTACTCCTTCGTCTCTCAATGCTTCTGACGTTACTTTTCCTACTGAAACGGCAAGCACATGCTCTTCAAACACCTGATGAATACGGTCAGTCAGATCTTTTTTTCTCGCATAATCAAAAAGTGACCTCACCTGAATTTGTGTGGTAAAGCACACTGCATCTGCCTCGCCGTTCAGCAGTTCACTGCATAGCGTTCCGACGGTTTCTTCATCCGGTGGAATATGCTGATACGGAAGAACCGTCTCAACCTCCGCTCCTTTGTTTTCAAGAAATGAAACAAGGCTTGGCGCAGACTCTCCGTTGAGCTGAATCATCACATGCTTCCCGTTAAAATCCACCTCTGCAAGCGAACGAATCAGCCCCTGCGTAGAGCCATCTTCGTCAACAGCTAGAGGCTTAAGCCCGTTTCTTTTTAAAACGTTTAGGGTTTTATAACCTCGGGAAGCAATTTTTGCCTCTCTCAGTCTGCACAAAAATTCCTCCTCTTTTCCCATGTTACGCGCTATTCGCAGCAGCGTTTCTGTTCCGATACCCGTTGTGAAAATAATCCAGTCTGCGCCGTCCTCAATAAACCGGGCAACAGAGGGTTCCACTTCTTTCTCTGCTAAAAACACCGTTCCCTGGAGAGGCCGGCTGACCGGCTGTCCACCCTGTTTTTGAATTAATGCACTAATCTCTTCTATCTTTCTCGATCCGCCGATGACGATCGTTTTGCCTTCAAGTCCTTTTGCCATACCGAGCACTCCAATCCGTTCTTATTGATTTGATTTAGTTTAACATGATTTATTACTAGTGAGGAGAGAAAACAAGCCGGCATAGAAAAAGCAGCCATTCCCTTAGTGGGTATGACTGCTTTTGGGCTTAAATATTGGTGTATGCCCTCGAAGGGAATCGAACCCCTATCTCAAGAACCGGAATCTTACGTGTTATCCATTACACCACGAGGGCAAGTTTAAAAGTAACAATAGTACAAAATAAAATATATATCCTCATATGGGTTCTTTAAGGACACTTGATTATTATAATAGACAATTAGAGGATATGCAATAGTAAATGTCGAATCCTCTTTGTAATGCCTCAAACTTGTTAAACGTATAGGTGAATGGGTATGATGGTAGTAATACCGTAAGCAGGAAAATCAAACATATGATTTGACCTTTCCTGACCTTAGATGTATGATGACAATACATATCTCATATGAAGAGAATCAAAGGAGGCATTTCGGATGAATTTAATTCCAACAGTTATTGAACAAACAAATCGCGGCGAGCGTGCGTATGACATTTATTCGCGCCTGCTAAAAGACAGAATCATTATGCTTGGAAGCGGCATTGATGACAATGTAGCCAATTCAATCGTTTCGCAGCTTCTTTTCCTGGAAGCAGACAATCCTGAAAAAGATATTTATCTTTACATCAACTCTCCGGGCGGAAGCATTACAGCCGGAATGGCAATCTACGATACGATGCAGTTTATTAAGCCAAAAGTTCAAACCATCTGCATTGGTATGGCTGCTTCAATGGGCGCGTTCCTGCTTGCTGCCGGTGAAAAAGGCCACCGTTACGCCCTGCCAAATGCTGAAGTTATGATTCATCAGCCACTAGGCGGTGCTCAAGGTCAGGCAACTGAAATTGATATTGCAGCGAAACGGATTCTTTTCCTTCGTGACAAGCTTAATCAAATTCTTGCAGACCGCACTGGTCAGGACTTTGAAACCATTCAGCGCGACACAGAGCGTGATAACTTCATGACAGCCGGCCGTGCGAAGGATTATGGCCTGATCGACCAAATCATGGAACGAAACGATATTACAGAAACAAAATCATAAGAGAATTAAAAGAAGACCCGGCCATTTCATTGGCGGGTCTTCTTTTTTACATCTAAACTGCGGATCACGCTCTGTTCTTATTAAACTTCACAATGCTTGGCAGGAGCCAGAAACCAATAATTGCACCTGTTATAATACTGCCGATAAAAAAATTTCTTTCAAACTGCCCATTTATAAGGCTTAAGACTATGGCGAACAGTCCTAATAATGCCGCAAAGGACAGGCTTAGTACCACTCTTTTCTTTTTAATACTAAAACTCCTTCTGCGTTTAACATATAATTCTATGAGGATTGCACTATGTCTATTCCCCGTTTCAGTCTTTTTACACTTGTCAGGACCTGGTGGTTTCTATTCCATCTGTCAGGTCTGGTAAATGCTTCGCTTCTAAATAATTTGGACAAATAAAAAACCCCTGCAAAATTCAGCAGGGACGTTGCGACAAGCTATTTTTTTTCTTCCACGTATGATGCAAGCGATTGCAAAGCCTCTTCTTCGTCCAACCCCTCTGTCATAAGCGTAAAGGTGGTACCCGGTCCTAATGCTAAGCTCATCAGTCCCATGATGCTTTTTGCATTAACCTTTTTTCCGTCCTTCTCTATAAATACGTCTGCTTTATAACGTGTGGCTTCCTGTACAAAAAGTGCTGCCGGCCTAGCCTGCAAACCGGACTTCAAATTAACCGTTACGTCCTGTTGCTTCATTTAACATCCCCCTCATGTGGTCATATTACAGTTGAAAGCTTGATTTGTATTCTTGTCTATACCACAAATCAGCCTATTCAACCTTAATTTTCTACCATTTCTCCTTTGCGGAGCTTTTCTGCGATCTGATCAATCTTCCTTAATCGATGATTAATGCCTGACTTGCTGATGTTTCCTCCAGAAACCATTTCACCGAGTTCTTTTAGTGTCACATCCTGATAGGCAACTCTTAATTCTGCAATTTCACGTAGCTTGTCCGGCAGGATGCTTAACCCTGCGTGCTTTTCAATGAATCGGATGTTCTCCACCTGACGCAGAGAGGCTCCGATGGTTTTATTCAGGTTTGCTGTTTCACAGTTTACCAGACGGTTAACCGAGTTCCGCATGTCGCGGACAATCCGAACATCTTCAAAGCGGAGCAATGCTTGGTGAGCACCGATTAAACTGAAGAATTCAGTGATTTTTTCTGCTTCTTTTAAATAGGTGATAAAGCCTTTTTTGCGCTCGATCGTTTTGCTGTTTAGCCCAAATGTATTCATCAGCTTACTAACTGAATCATTGTGCTCTTCATATAATGTGAAAATTTCCAAATGATAAGAGGAAGTTTCAGGATTATTCACAGACCCTCCAGCAAGAAATGCGCCGCGCAAATAGGCACGCTGACAACATTTTTTACCTAGAATGGAAGGAGAGATTTCATGATTAATGGAAAAGCCCTCTTCCAGGATGCTGAGATCTTTTAAAATTTGCTGTGCCTGCTCTACCACTCTTACTATATAAACGTTATTCTTCTTAAGCCTCATTTTTTTACGAACAAGAAGCTCGACCTGAATAGCGTAATTTTTTTTAATTAACGTGTAAATTCTTCTGGCAATTGCTGCGTTTTCTGTTTGAATATTGACAACCAGCAGCCGATTGGAGAAAGAAAGCGATCCGTTCATGCGGATAAGAGCAGACAGCTCTGCTTTTGCGCAGCAATCGGCTGCTTCGATCTGAGTCAGCTCTTTTTTCGTTTCTGATGCAAATGACATACTCATTCACCAGCCTTTCTTCAGATCATTGAAAACTGCCTTATCTGTTATTGTGCATCCTGAGACTCTTCTGCTGATCGATCTCAGATGCTGCATACAAACTAAAGGCTGTTAACTGATCTGATTTGTTACTCGTAAAATCTTTACCGATACTTAAAACCTCGATTTTCTTGGAGCAGTTTTGCAATAATAGACGCCACCCGTTCCGTATCGTGGCGGATGAGTCCATTATGGTGTGTAATAATTTTATCATAAACTGCCTTTAGACCGAGACCCTGAAGGCGATCGACATCAAATTGTACGGGTTCTGCCATTTCTTTATCATAAAGGGATTTTACTTCCATCGGAATTTCTTCGTTGTTTACGAGAACATAATCCAAAAAGTGCTCTCCCATATGTTCATAAAGAGCCTTAATATGATCTCCGGCTGTATAGTTGAGCGTTTCACCGGCCTGCGTCATTAAATTGCAGATATAAACCTTTGGCGCTTTGGAGGCAAGAACTGCTTTACCTATATTTTTCACAAGCAGATTGGGAAGGATGCTTGTGTATAACGATCCCGGTCCAATCACGATCATATCCGCTTCCTGAATCGCTTCTACTGCCTGCGGCAACGCTTTCACGTGTTCAGGTGAAAGAAAAACCCGGCTGATTTTTTTTCCTGAGAACGGTATTTTAGATTCACCCTTGATGATGGAACCATCCTCCATCTCTGCTGAAAGAAGAATGCTTTGATTGGCCGAAGGCAGCACCTGCCCCCGAACATTCAATACCTTGCTCATTTCCTGTATGCCATGGGCAAAATCTCCTGTAATGGAGGTCATTGCGGCAATAATGAGATTTCCTAAAGCGTGTCCGCTTAATTCATTCTGGCTCGCAAAACGGTATTGAAACATTTCTTCAACCAGCGGCTCTACATCAGATAAAGCTGCCAGTACATTTCGAATATCACCCGGAGGCGGTATGTTTAAATCTTCCCGAATTCGCCCTGAGCTCCCGCCGTCATCCGCTACTGTCACAATGGCTGTTAAGTCAAGAGGCTGGTTTTTTAAGCCCCGGAGAAGCACAGATAACCCTGTGCCCCCTCCAATTACAACAACTTTTCCTTGCTCGGAATGCTTTGGTGTCAACTTGTTTTCCTCTTGCGTTTTTCAATATCACGGTGGGTAATTCGTGTATGATAATCTTTGGCAAAGGAACGGGCAATTTCCTCAGTCAGAGCGACAGAACGGTGCTGGCCGCCAGTGCAGCCAATCGCTACAACAAGCTGGCTTTTTCCTTCACGCTTATAATGCGGAAGCATAAAGGTTAAAAGGTCCAGCGTTTTTTCTAAAAACTTTTGTGTCTCGGTCCATTTCATGACGTATGTTGACACTTCCTCATCAAGACCTGTCTGCGGCCTCATGTGGTCAATATAGTGCGGGTTGGGAAGGAACCGCACATCAAATACGAGATCCGCGTCAATTGGGATTCCATATTTAAAGCCAAAAGACATGACGTTTACAGTAAAAAGCGACTGTTTATTCGCTGAGAATTCTGCGAGTATTTTTTCCCGCAGTTCTCTGGGCTTTAACGTGGACGTATTGTAGATTGTCTGAGCGCGCCCTTTTAAGTCCTGCAGCAAAAGCCGCTCCTGCTCAATTCCTTCGAGCGGCAGACCAAGCGGCGCGAGAGGGTGGGAGCGCCGTGTTTCTTTATAGCGTCTGACAAGTGCATCGTCGTCGGCATCCAAATAAAGAATTCGCGGGGTTACATAATCAGATTCGTGAAACTGATCCAGCGCCTTAAACAGCGAATCAAAGAATTCTCTGCCTCTTAGATCCATTACCAGCGCCACACGATTCATTTTATTGTTCGATTCCTTCATCAGCTCTAAAAACTTTGGCATCAGTGCAGGAGGAAGATTATCTACACAGAAAAAACCGAGATCTTCAAAGCTTTGAACGGCGACTGTTTTACCCGCACCGGACATTCCCGTTATAATGACCAATTCAACATCATTGACAGCTGACATAAGGACTCCCCCTTTTTCTTAATTAGGATCTAAACGATAAGAAAGAAGCTTAAAATCCTTCGTATACGTAAATGTTCCATAAATAACGCCTTGACCGTGCGCTACATATTCCAATATATGTCGGTCGCCTTCAGCCATATCGAGAGTTTGGATCGCTTCTACCGGCTGCCATTGAAGAATGCCCTCCGGCGATTCATCCATAATGACGCCATCTCCCTCAGTAGCCAAAAACGTAAACATCATCCACTCTGAAACAACTTCATTGCCTTCTTTAATAATAAATGTAAAGATTCCTTTAATATCTGGATTTTTAACATAAATACCGGTTTCTTCCCGGTATTCCCGAATACAGGCATCGCGTACGGATTCCCCTGCCTCCATCTTGCCGCCTGGTGCAACCCACCAGTTTCTGCGGGGCTTTTGAAGCAGCAGTGCCTGCCCATCTTTTATATAAACACAATTTGTAATTCGCTGCATTTTATCACCTGCTTAATTTTGCTCATTCATTTTATTATACATGCTTTTAAGTCCCTGAACAATTAGGGAGGACCATGCGAGGACGAAGAGAGTCCATTTTGACAAATGCCATCGTGCCCAGTATACAAAAAAAGGGCACGGACAACGAGGTCCGTGCCAAAAGTAATCTATAACTAAAAGGGGGTCAATTACTTATGGTTCTACTATACCCCTAAAGTATTGCACTGCTGTTACAGTGAAGTAACGTTTCCATAAAGTTTTTGTATAGACAGGATTTTTTATTGTGCGACTTTTAACGCTTCCTTTAATTCTTCTACATAATGCTGAACAGCTTGTGCTGCTATGCTTCCGTCACCGGTTGCAGTAACAATCTGGCGAAGTGTTTTGTCCCGTACGTCGCCTGCTGCAAAGATTCCAGGTACATTTGTCTGCATGGTGCCGTCTGTTTCAATGTATCCCTCATCGTTAAGAATTTTCAACGATTCAAACGGTTTCGTAAGCGGGACCATCCCTATATAAATAAACGCTCCATCTGCTGTAAAAGGACTCTCTGAGCCGTCTTCTGTTGACATAAGCGTGACAGACCCTACTTTTCCATTTTCCTCGTTAATTTCTTTGACTGTGTGATTCCAGATAAAATCAATTTTATCGTTATCAAAAGCTCTCTGTTGAAGGATTTGCTGAGCACGAAGCTTATCCCGGCGGTGCACGATCGTTACTTTGTTTGCAAAGCGGGTAAGATAGATGCCTTCTTCTACTGCAGAGTCTCCACCGCCCACAACGACAAGGTCTTTTCCTTTAAAGAACGCTCCATCACATACTGCACAATAAGAAACGCCGCGGCCGCCAAGTTCTTTTTCACCTGGCACACCTAGTTTTTTATATTCTGCACCGGTAGATAAAATTATGGAACGGGCTTTATATTCTTTAGATCCCGCTTTAATCGTTTTAAACTCTTTGCCGTCAATGATTTCTTTTACATCACCGTACGCGTATTCTGCTCCGAATTTTTTTGCATGATCAAACATTTTATTAGAAAGATCCGGACCGAGGATGTGGTCAAAACCAGGGTAGTTTTCAACATCTTCTGTGTTCGCCATTTGTCCACCTGGCACGCCGCGTTCAAGCATCAAAGTGGAGAGATTTCCCCGTGATGTATAGACTGCTGCAGTCATGCCGGCCGGACCGGCTCCAATAATCACTACGTCATAAATTTTTTCTTCTGTCATGAAAATACACTCCTTTTCGTACACCTAAGTGGTTTCCACTTCATCCACATTTATCGTAATGTAAGAGGAAGCAGGCGTCCACTAATCTGCTTAAGGCAGATAATTTTGAATATCACTGATGTATTTACGCATTGTTGCTACCGATATGCCGTGTTTTTGCGCGACTTCTTTTTGCGAAACGCGGTGAGCTCTTACTTTTTTCCAGGAATATTCAACTGCGGCGGTAAGAGCTGGGATGTTTTTAAACCCGTACATTTCCTCAGAGGCAAAAAATACAATGTGAAACCACATATAATAAAGCCCTTTGTTTTCTTCCAACGCCGCATCAAATGAATGATTCAGCAGCAGAGCAACCTCGTGCGCCCGTTGAAGAGGATTTTGATCCAGTCTGCCACTATGGTTGTGCAGCAAATTAAAATACTCTTCTTCCACGCTTGTAAAGTATGCGGGCGGTATTTGACCTGTTAAGGATGATCCCGCCATTGATGCTTTAAACAAAGAGAATAATCTTTCCTCCGGATACATCTCTTCGGAAAGTGTCTCATCGTCAGAATTCTTGTTCCAAGGCTCGTGCCCCTGTTTTTCGGGCTGCTCATCAAGCACTCTCTTCCATGCGTCTTCTGCCACTTTCTTGTGACCAGAGTGCCAGGCGGAATGAGAGAGCCAGAAGTAAAAGCCTGCGTCTCCTTCAAAGCCTCTTTTAACTAGGCTCTTCAGCCAGCCGTACGCTTTTTCGTGCCGTCCAACAAGCGCAAAAGTCGCTCCCAGCTTAAATCGATGCTCGTATAAAAACGGACGGACAGACTCAAGCGCATCCATCAGCTGCTCTAATTCATCGACTCTTTCCTGATAATGATAAAAAACAGCCAGGTTGCAAAGAGCATGCAGATTGCCAGGATTTCGATTCAGCACTTCTGTCAGCAAAGCCGTCGCCTGCTCGGTTTCGCCAAAATAAAAATAAGCCAGAGCTAAATTATTATAGGCAGACCAATAATCAGGGAACCGCTCAATTACTTCTTCAAGCAGGTCAATGGCTTCTTTAAATTTTCCTTCAGCAAGCAATTTCCCTGCCTGCTCCTGGTGCATAATCAGTTCATCCTGATCTAAATCCTCATCCCACTCTTCTTCTTCCTCTTCAAGGGACATAAGCTCAAGCAAATCCTCTGCATCTTCAGCAAATTCACCGTCTTCATTCAGATCCAGGTAAGCAGTCGCATGCTTATAGGCCTCCTGAAAAAGTCCAAGATGAGCAAAATTATTGGCCATAAAGTAATGAATCTCTGACATTGAAGGATCCAATGTATTCAAGACATGCCGCAGCTTGTCATTTGAGCTTGCAAACTCGCCGATTTCTGTCTCGATAATCGCAGCCTGGACTAAAATCATCGGTTCTTCCGGCTCTAATTCATGCGCGCGCATAATATATTTCAGCGCTTTATCTAATTGACCACGCTGATACATGGCCATTCCTCTTCTGTAATAGCTTTCTCCAGTTGGATTAAACGGATACACTTTTCCCATTCTTTCCGTTTTTTTCGATCCTTTTTTCATGTATAGCCTCCGTACATTGTAGTAACCAACCAATGATAGCATATTTTCCGATTCACCTGTAGAAATTAAGCTGATTCATGAAAAAAGAATTATGATGTAAAGGGTATAAATTCCAGCAGCAAACTAAACTTCTTCAATAGAATATGATCGTTTACCCGTTCTGTTCCTGTTTCAGCGCACCGAATGATTTCGCTTATAAGAATTATTTAAAAAAGTGATCCCCGATTTACCTGAGGATCACTTTTTTTAAAAATTATTTTTTGGGTTTATTATGCCGCTCTTCCAGAACGTTCAGCACCTCTTTAAATGGCAGCTTCTGCTCACGGAGCAGCACCATCGTGTGGTAAAGAAGGTCTGCCGTTTCCCATTTTAACTCTTCTGCATCACGGTTTTTGGCCGCAATAATCACTTCAGAGGCTTCTTCTCCTACTTTTTTCAGAATTTTATCCACACCTTCTTCAAACAGATATGTGGTATAAGCTCCTTCCGGCCGCTCTTCATCCCGTTCAGCTATTAAGCGTTCGAGTTTGGTGAGCATGCCAGCTGAGTCTTCACTCAACTGAAGTGTTTCATTTTGATAAACCGTTTCTTCAAAGCAGGTTTGAGCGCCCGTATGGCAGGCAGGTCCTTTAGGCAGCACGCGAACTACAAGAGAATCCTGATCGCAGTCCAATTTAATTTCAGCGATTTGCTGCGTGTTGCCGCTGGTTTCCCCTTTATGCCAAAGCTCTTCGCGTGATCGGCTCCAAAACCATGTTTCTTTTGTTTCCAGTGATTTCTTCAAGGATTCTTCATTCATATACGCAACTGTCAGCACGTCGCCGGTTTCAGCATGTTGAACCACAGCCGGCACTAGGCCGTTCTGGTCAAAGCGAATGCGCGTTATATCCAAACTCATCGTACATTCACTCCTTCTTCTTTTAAATGCGCTTTTACTTCTGCAATGCTTGTTTCTTTATAATGAAAAATAGAAGCGGCAAGCGCAGCATCGGCTTTTCCATCCCTAAATACTTCTGTAAAATCCTTTGCTTCTCCGGCTCCTCCGCTCGCAATCACCGGTACGGATACAGCTTCGCTTACCGCTTTAGTCAAGGCAAGATTAAAGCCTTTTTTCTCTCCATCGCTGTCCATACTCGTCAGTAGGATTTCCCCCGCTCCAAGGTCAACCGCTTCCTTTGCCCAGGCTACAGCCTCTTTATCGAGAGGTTTTCTGCCACCGTGAGTATAGACGCGCCACGTTCCAATCGTTTCATCCCACTTCGCATCAATCGCTACCACAATGCACTGAGAGCCAAAATAATCAGCTCCCGCTTTGATTAAATGAGGATCCAACAGAGCAGAAGTGTTCAGAGACACTTTATCTGCCCCCGCCCGAAGCAGCCTTTTCATATCCTCAAGTGTTTTAATTCCGCCGCCTACTGTGAAGGGAATGGCAAGCTCTGATGCGACGTCCTGTACAACATCCACCATCGTTTCCCGGCCTTCATGGGACGCGGAAATGTCGAGAAACACGAGCTCGTCTGCTCCCTGCTCATCGTAGGCGCGAGCGAGTTCAACTGGGTCGCCTGCGTCGCGAAGCTCAAGGAATTGAATGCCCTTTACCACTCTGCCCTCTTTTACATCCAGGCAGGGAATAATCCGTTTTGCAAGCATTAAGAAACCTCCTCAACTGCTTCTTTCACGGTAAATTTGTTGGTGTAAATGGCCTTTCCGACAATGGCTCCAGCCACACCACTTCCTGATACTGCCTGCAGAATACGAAGATCTTCAAGAGAACTGACACCGCCTGAAGCAATAATCTGTGCTCCCGTCGCTTCAGCGAGTTCAATAACCGCGTCTACATTGGGGCCGCTTAACATGCCGTCCGTCGCAATATCGGTAAAAATAAAGGTTTTGGCTCCAGCATCTGCCAGCTCCTGCCCGAGGTCCACAGCACGGAGAGCAGAGGTTTCAATCCAGCCATGCGTAGCAACATAGCCGTCTTTTGCATCCAGTCCAATCGCGATGCGGCTGCCATACTTGCCAAGCCATTCCTTTACAAGCTCTTTATTAGTTACAGCAAGACTTCCAATGATAACGCGGTCCACTCCCTGATCCAAATAGTGAACGACATCTTCTTCTGTACGGATGCCGCCGCCCACCTGGACTTTTGCCGGCAATTCGTTTACGACACGAAGCACATGCTCGTCATTAATTCTTTTGCCGTCTTTGGCTCCATCAAGATCCACCATATGAATCCATTCAGCGCCTTCTTCCACAAATTGCTTTGCCATATCAAATGGAGAATCTCCATAAACCGTCTCCTGATTGTAATCCCCTTGAGTCAGCCGGACACATTTTCCGCCTCTCATATCGATAGCCGGATAAATTGTGAAACTCATTTGAGCACCTCCGTCGTTTTTACATAGCGTGTATAATTCCGAAGCAGCTTGATCCCTAAGTCTCCGCTTTTTTCAGGATGAAACTGCATGCCGAATACCCGGTCTTTCCCCACCACTGCAGGTACTTCTCCAAAATAATCCGCTGAAGCAACTAATGTATCTTGATCGTGTTCTGCAATATAGTATGAATGAACAAAATACACATGATCCTCTTCAAGCGCTTCAGTTAATGGCGACTGCTTATGAAAATGTAATTTGTTCCAGCCCATATGCGGCACTTTATAGGATAAACCATCCTGATCTTTTCCGCTAAAATGAACCGCTCTGCCTTTCAATAAGCCAAGTCCCTGATGCAGCCCGTTTTCTTCACTTTCTTCAAACAGCAGCTGCATGCCGAGGCAGATGCCAAGAATCGGCTTGCCCTTTTGGACCTGTTCTGTAATAAAAGAAGCGAGGCCTGTTTCATTTAATAGCTTCATAGCATCCCGAAAAGCTCCCACGCCTGGAAGAATCAGTGCCTCTGCGTGAGCCAGCTGTTCTTTATTGTCACTGATTAAATAGGGAACCTCCATGCGTTCAAGAGCTTTTGAAACACTGAATAAATTACCCATTCCATAATCGACGATTCCGATCATTTACAACATCCCTTTCGTTGACGGCACACCTTTCACACGCGGGTCGATGGTGGTTGCTTCATCAAGCGCCCGACCCAGCGCTTTAAATATGGCTTCAATCATATGGTGCGTGTTATGTCCGTAATGAACATTCACATGCAGGTTCATTCTTGCTTCTAGCGCAAGCTTCCATAGGAACTCATGTACAAGCTCGACATCAAAGGTTCCTACACGGTCTGTTGGAAAATCAGCTCTCATTTCAAGATGAGGGCGATTGCTTAAATCCACCGTCACCTGAGCCAGCGCCTCATCCATCGGGACAAAAGCATTGCCGTACCGCTTAATTCCCTTTTTATCACCTAAAGATTCCAAAAGCGCCTGTCCAAGCACGATCCCGATATCTTCCGTTGTATGATGATCATCGATTTCGGTATCTCCTTTTGCATCAATGGAGACATCAAATTGACCATGCTTTGTAAATAGATCCAGCATATGCGTCATGAACGGCACAGCTGTTTTAATTTCCGACTTACCCTCTCCATCGATCGAAAAGGTTAGATTAATATTCGTTTCGTTCGTTTTACGGTAAAAGGAAGCTTGTCTATTATTCATTGTCTGGTCCCCCTAAACATCTGCTTCTATTGTAAATTCTACTTTTATTTCTTAAGCATTGCTTTTCTTACCGGCGATTTTTCGAAAAACGGGCTTCGACTGCCCGCGCATGCGCTTCAAGACCTTCAAGCCGGGCAAAATGAGCCACTTTTTCAGCATTTTCAATAAAAGCTTCCTCGCTGTAGGCGATTATGCTGGACTTTTTCACGAAATCTTCTACAGAAAGCGGACTTGAAAATCGAGCGGTTCCGCTTGTCGGCAGGGTGTGATTAGGGCCTGCAAAATAATCTCCGATCGGCTCTGAACTGTATCGTCCAACGAAAATCGCACCTGCATGACGGATTTTCCCTACAGTTTCCATTGCATGTTCAAGCTGGATTTCAAGATGCTCCGGTGCGATCTGATTGACCGCCTGAACCGCTTCTTCAAGGCTTTGTGCAACGTATATTGTACTTTGTTCGTTAATTGCCGCTTCAGCGATTTCCTTCCTCGGCAAATCTTCAAGCTGATGGCGCACCTCTTTTGATACGGCTTCCGCAAGCTCTGCAGATGTCGTCACAAGGTTGGCTTGGGACAGCTCCCCGTGCTCTGCCTGTGATAATAGATCTGCAGCCACTTCCTTTGCATGCGCGGTGTGATCAGCGAGCACGGTGATATCACTCGGTCCTGCAATCATATCAATATCAACGATTCCAAACACTTCACGCTTTGCTAGTGCAACAAAAATATTCCCGGGACCTGTTATTTTATCAACGCGTTCAACAGATTGTGTTCCGTACGCCAGTGCAGCGATCGCCTGTGCTCCTCCTATTTTATAGATTTCCCTGACTCCGGCAAGACGGGCTGCTGCTAAGACACCAGCCGGCACTCTGCCATCCGGACCAGGCGGTGTAACCATAACCACACGTTTCACCCCAGCCACTTGAGCAGGGATGGCATTCATCAGTACGGAGGACGGATACGCGGCTGTTCCACCAGGCACATAAATTCCGACTGCATCCAGCGGGGTAACCTTTTGACCAAGAATGGTTCCATCCTTTTGTGTGGTCATCCACGACTGCTGAATCTGTCTCTCATGAAACGCAGTAATATTGGCAGCTGCTTCATTTAAAACAGACCACGTCTGTTCATCCATTTCCAGTACGGCTGCATCCATTTCATCGTCTTCCACCTTTAAGGATGAAAGTTCAGCTCCGTCAAACTGAGCAGTGTATGCTTTAACTGCCTGATCACCGTTTTGTCTGACATCTTCAATAATGGATTGAACGCTTTTCCGCTGCTCTTCTGTTCCCTGATCAAGAGAAGGACGGGGGATGGAGTAGTCGGACAAATATCGTATATTCATAAGGATTATTCCTTTCCTTTCGGGATTAACGCTGTTTTTTCCTGCTTAACGGATTGTTTCTTTAGAAATCACATCATCAAGACGATCGACCATTTCCTGAATTCGCTGATGCTTAATCCGGTAGCTGACCGGGTTAACAATAAGGCGGGACGTAATATCCACGATCCGCTCATATTCCACGAGTCCGTTTTCCTTCAAGGTCCGCCCGGTAGACACAATGTCCACGATTCGGTCAGTAAGTCCGATAATTGGAGCAATTTCAATTGATCCATTCAGTTTGATAATTTCCACCTGTTCGCCCTGCTCCCGAAAGTAGGATGATGCTACATTCGGATACTTTGTGGCTATTTTAGGTGCTACTTCATTCATCACGGTATTTGGCAAACCGGCTACAGCAAGATAGCAGTGACTGATCGCAAGGTCGAGGAGCTCATATACATCACGCTCTTCTTCAAGCATGACATCTTTCCCTGCGATGCCAAGATCTGCTACCCCGTGCTCTACATACGTAGGAACATCCATCGGCTTGGCCAGAATAAACCGGAGTTTTTCCTCCGGCACCTCAATAATCAGCTTTCTTGAATCATCAAATTCGGGCGGGAGTCTGTAGCCTGCATTTTTCAGCATCACAACAGCTTCCTCGAAAATTCTGCCCTTAGGCATCGCGATTGTTAATTCCTTCATTTCAGACGCCTGCCTTTCCTGATCTGCCTACCATCCATTCCACTTCTGTGAATTGAGCAGTGAAACGATCCATATCCTTAACACCCGTTACATCCTGACTTATGACCTGCCTGCCCTCTGAGCGCAATTTATAAGTGAAATCAATCGCTTCTTTTCTTCTTTCCGCTGAAAACAGAACCAGCAGCGTTTCACTTTTTTCTGCCTGAGGGGATAAAGCTTCTATTAAATAGTCAAGCCGTATGCCGAATCCTGTTGCTGCCACCTGAGCCCCAAACTTATGAAGAAGGTGATTGTACCTTCCTCCATTGCCAAGCGAATATCCCACTTTGTCCGCATACACCTCAAATAAAACGCCTGTGTAATAGCTCATGTGGCTGACGAGTGAAACATCCATCGTGACATATTCAGTCAAACTATACTCCTCGAGAATCGAAAGCAGCTCTTCAAGCTCAGATAAAGGCTCTGTTCCCTTTTCGCCTTCTAAAAGCTCACGCGCATCCTGAATAGAGTCGCCATCTCCTCTGATCGTCAGCAAACGAAGGAGCCGCTGCTTATCAATGGAAGAAAGCGAAAGCGATTCTACATGCTTGCGGTAGCCGACATAGTTTTTATCGTATAAGTATCTTTTCAGCTGCTGAGCCCGTTCTTCCGTGCCGACAATTTGCAAGAACAATTCCTGCACAAATCCCATATGTCCAATGGAAATAGTAAAATCCTCGAGGCCGGCTGTCCGGAGGGAAGAAATAAGAAGTGCGATGGTTTCCGCATCACCGCTGACTGAAGCATCCCCAATCAATTCAACCCCCATTTGTTCAAACTCTGCAGGACGGCCTCCTTCACGCTGCTGCGCGCGAAACACATTCGCAGAGTATGCTAGCCTTAACGGATTGCGGTCTTTTAATAACTTTGATGCCGCTACTCTTGCGATAGGCGCTGTCATATCCGGCCGAAGTACGAGTGTTCTTCCCTGCTGGTCGAGAAGCTTAAACAGCTGTTGATCCAAAATAGCTGAAGCTTCCCCTACCGTTTCATCGTACTCCAAAGTAGGAGTTTCTAAGAATTCATAGCCCCATGCAGCCATCTCACTTTCTACATGTGAGCGGATTTGCTTTTTCATCTTATATAGATGAGGAAATGTGTCTCTCATTCCCATCGGTTTTTCAAACATAAACAACTCAGACATAATCAGGACAACCCTTTCTATTTGGAAAGTGTTTTTTAAATAATCTCATACTTTGATTCATACCTCCACTTTCAAGCCGGAAACCATCCGATTAGACTGTGAATGCAATAGATCAATCGTAATCCTTTAGTTCGCTAATGTGGTAGTAAAATAAAGATATTTAGTAGTGTACTAATTATGAGGACTCTCGTCAAGGGAATTGAGTGGTTGTTTTGTTAAACGGCCAGACTGATTTCAATTCATCCTCAAACATGAATTTGGGTATAAAAAAACCGTCATGACTTCCCATAAAATGGTGGTCATGACGGCTCATCTAATTATTCGTACTAAAAAAAGGTAAGGAGTTTAGATTAACAGCTCAATTTCCGCTGCTTCTTTTAATTCTTCTACATGCGCAGTAAGTGGTTCCTGCTGTTTTTGCTGCATAAGTGATGTTCTGATGTTTTCACTTACTTCTTCAAGTTCCGGCATTTCCTGACCGGCAGCTTCGTATTGCTCTGCTTGAGAGTCATACGCTTCCTGAATTTCTTCATCAGTAGGTTCCTCTACTGGAACAGCCTGCTCAATATATTTGTCGAACTTGATGGATTCAGCGATTTGGTCGCGAAGAGCATCGACTTCCATTCCTTGTTCTTCAAGGACTTCATTCAACCCTTCTTCTCCACCAAATTGCTCTTGAAACGCAGTAAGTTCTTCGTCAATTTCTTCTTCTGAAGCTGTAACTTCTTCTTCATCTGCTTTTTGAAGAATTAAAACCTGGTTCACAAGAGTGTCAAGCGTTTGAGTTTTAATTTGCTCAGATGCTTCTTCGCTTGTTGGGTCCTGACCCATTTGAGACATTTGACCCTGAATCTGTGTTAAAGCAGCATTATAATCTTCACCTGTAATTTCTTCGTCATTAACAGTAGCAACAACTTCATCTGCTTCTACTTGCTGTTCATCTAATTTTGCCTGCATTTCTTCAGCAGCAGCTTGCTGTTCTTCCTGAGAAGCTTCATCTTGTGAAGCACCTTCTTCTTGCTGTTCTGTTTCTTCTTCAGGTGCATCAGCTGTATTTTCTTCGTCGTCACTGCACGCCGCTAACCCTAATGCTAACGCTCCAGCTGCGAATGGAAGCAATATTTTTTTAAAATCCATACTCATAAAACCCCTTCCGGAAGTGTGATTCTCATTATTTCTAAGCCTAAAATGCATTGTAACGGACATTGAAGAAAAGATAAACCCAAAACGCTTAAAGAATGTTAATTGACATACAATTGTCACTTTTTTAATTTTATTTTTAAAAAAAGGAATATTTCAGCTGACGGCTTATAAATTTATTCGATCTCGATATTAGTTAACCTAAAAAATTTTAAGTTGACTTAAAATCAGTCCCATTATTATAATTGCTGTAGTACATAAAAAAAGGAGTAGATATTATGGTTAAATCTCCACTGCATGGCATGGTGCTGGCTTCACTTTTTGCTGCTCTGATGGCAATTGGAGCGAATATTACATCGATCGTTCCAATCCTGGTTATCGGAAGTATTCCGCTCACCCTCCAAACGGTAGTATGTATTCTTTCCGGATTATTATTAGGAAAGAAATGGGGGCCGGTTGCCATGATCATTTACTTATTAATCGGTTTGGCCGGTATGCCCGTCTTTGCTCAATGGTCTGGCGGCGTCCGCACACTTATCAGTCCAACATTTGGATTTATTCTATCTTATATCGCCGTAGCGTGGTTCAGCGGTTTAATTACAGAAAAAAAGAAAACCTATTTACTATTATTAACTGCTGCTTTTTTGGGAACAGCGATTAATTATGCAATAGGTACGAGCTGGATGTATATGGCTTATAAGCTTTGGTTTGCGGCTCCTGAAGGGTTTACGTATGCCATGGCCTGGATTTGGATGCTGCCATTTGTACCGAAAGACCTCATTTTAGCTGGAATTGCAGCCCTTGTGTCCATGAAGGTGCTTCAGGCATTTCCTCAGACCCGGACGAGAAAACGGGCTGCTGCGTGAGCCGTCGATTTTGCAGTTTGAAAAGAGCTTGAGACAAAAGTGTCTCAAGCTCTTTGACCGGTTCACTTCGCTTCAGGCAGACGCTTTCCGCAGGGACGGCGCTGAGTCTTTCCAGGGCCTTTCTCTGCATAGTCTCAGCTTGCCGCCTTATCCTGCACGCCGCCCTCTGCTTCGCTCAACTCATACTAATAATGCCTCATTTTCAACTTTCCAACTGATCGCCAGGAACCTTGCTCTGTTCCGTTTCCTTTAAGCGGATCATCTGCATCGGATTGCCCCCTACAAAAGCTCCTGCAGGAACATCTTTATGAACGAGCGTGCTCGCAGATACGATCGCACCGTCCCCAATACGCACTCCAGGCAAAATCGTCGTATTTGCCCCAATCAGCACTTCATCTCCGATTTCTACATTTCCAAGCCGGTATTCCTTGATTAGATACTCATGGGCAAGAATAGTGGTGTTATAGCCTATTACACTGTTTTTACCGACAGATATTTTTTCCGGAAACATTACATCGAGCATTACCATAAGTGCAAAAGAGGTTTGGGGCCCAACTTTAACACCTAAAAATGTACGGTAAAGCCAATTTTTCATCCCCAGAAAAGGTGTGTAGCGGGCCAGCTGAATGACAATAAAATTTCGCATGACCTTCCAAAAGGGAATGGTTTTATAAATATGCCATAAAGAATTTGCACCGGAGACTGGATACCGTTCTGTGCGTCTCATTTTTTGGGCTCCGGAATGATGGATAGCAAATCGGTCATCGATTCAAGCATCCAATCCGGTTGATAGGAAAGCAAATAATCTCTGCCTTTTGCAGACCAGGCAACACCTGCAGTTCTTGTTCCTGCATTTTTGCCCCCTTCAATATCGTGATGATTGTCACCAACCATGAGGCTTCTTTCTGCAGAGGAACCGAGCTTTTGTAGTGCAAGCAGGAGGGGTTCCGGATCTGGTTTCGCATTTTCAACATCATCCAGACCGACGACCACATCAAAAAAATGATCCAGTTTCATCAGTTTTAATCCCTTGATCACCACATCATTACGTTTGGTTGAGACAATCGCCATTTTAATTCCACGATCGGATAGCGTCTGAATCGTTTCTTCGACCCCTTCAAATCCGGTAACCAGCACATCATGCTGCTCCAGGTTAAATGCACGATAGAAATCTACCATTTCCTCCACTTTTTCCGGATTTACTTTCTGAAAGGATTCAACGAGCGGCGGCCCCATAAATGGCAGCACATCCTCCCGCTTATACTGATTTGGAAAATAATGATCCATTACGTGAAGGAAGGAAGAAATAATCAATTCATTTGTATCAATTAAGGTTCCGTCCAAATCAAACAGGACCGTATCAATTGGTTTGTTCATAATTCAGTTTCCTTTCCCGTGCAGTTTCATTCCGCTTCCACACATATGCAACAATCATCGTCAGCAGAATCGCTGTCGTAATCCGGATGAACAGCAGCGGCAGCACAGGGATGCCAAGCGGAATAAAAATGAGTGTATCTTCTACCACTGCATGACAGGCGACCAGAAAAATAAAGGCAAGTGTTGCATCTTTTTTGCTGACGCCATCTTCCTGTACGGCCTTAATCATCACGCCGGCTCCATAGGCTAAACCAATCGTTAAGCCTGCCACCAATGTCATGGACGTATTTTCCTTCATTCCAAGTCCTCTGGTTACAGGAGACATCCATCTTGAAAATACATCAAGCCATTTTAAATCTCTCATGATTTGAATGACAATCATGAGCGGAATCACAATGATCGCCAGCTGCAAGACACCAAAAGCAGCTTTTTCGAGTGCCATAAAGACAATGGATCCCCATCCGCTCACTTCTGCTCCAGCTTGTGCAGGCACCATTCCATACTGTGCGATTTCCTGACCCCCGCTCCAGACAAGGTTAATGACAATAGCGGAGACAAAAGCTAAACCTAAACGCACGACAAGCACGACCCACAGCTTCACGCCGACTTTTAATGCCACGCCTGTTTCAATCAGCAGATTATGAGAAAACGAGAGCATAACCGCAATAATAAATACCTCTTTCACGGTCATTTCGAGAGTCAAAATACCGGCAATTCCGGCATATAAGTTCAGAAAATTTCCTAGCACCAATGGAACTGCTGCTTCCCCGCTTAAACCAAACAAGCCCATAAAAGGTGCAATCAATTCAGTAATCCATGGCAGGACCGGGGTATATTGCAGCAGCATGACAATAAAAGTGACCGGGAAAATAATCTTCCCGAGCGTCCAGGTTGTTTGCAGCCCGGCTTTTAACCCGTCCACGAAGGTTTGTTTCGTCAATCTGATCCCCACCTAGTTGTTTCGTTTATCATTGTACCGTGTCTTCACGCCTTTTTTTCTTCGGTAAATCATAATGGCAATCGCCACAATAATTAAAACAACAGACAGCAGCTGTGCCACACGAATTGTCTCTGTCAGCATCAGACTGTCGGTTCTAAGCCCCTCCACAAACGCACGTCCGATCGAATACCAGATCACATACGTCAGGAAGATTTCGCCTCTTCGCGGATTTATTTTTCGCAGAAGCAGCAATAAAATCAGCCCCGCAAGATTCCATAAGGACTCATATAAAAAGGTCGGATGATAGTAAGCAAACGTTCCATCGATATTAATATACATCTGATCAATGATCCAGTCGGGAATAAAAAGGCTCTCTAAAAACGAGCGGGAGACTTCGCCGCCGTGAGCTTCCTGGTTGATAAAATTCCCCCAGCGTCCGAGCATCTGGCCTAAAATAATACTTGGTGCTGCAATATCAACAATTTTCCAAAAGGATAGACCTTTTATTCTCGCATAAATCACACCTGTCGCAACTGAACCAATCAGAGCACCATGGATGGCTATTCCGCCATTCCAAATTTGGATAATGGCCCCTGGATTTTGCGAGTAAAAATCCCACTGAAAAATCACATAATAAATACGTGCAGAGATAATGGCAATAGGCACTGCCCATATCAATAAATCGGCAAACATGTCCTTTGGCATCCCCAAACGGTCCGCTTCACGGTTTGCCAGAATATATCCTAATATAATTCCTGTCCCGATAATTAATCCATACCATGCGATATTTACTTCCCCAAAACTGATCGCAATTGGATCAATCGGCTGTATAGCTGCTAGCATATTCTTTCCCCTTTCAAATGGCTTCTCTTAAATATCATCATGATCCCCGTCCACAATTACATCCGCTAGACGATTTGAAAATTGTTCTGCTGCATTGACGCCCATCCGCTTTAAACGGAAATTCATTGCGGCCACTTCAATAATGACAGCTAAATTTCGTCCGGGTCGAACAGGAAGCGTAATTTTTGTGACTTCGGTGTCAATTATTTTCATTTTTTCCTCATCCAGGCCGAGACGGTCATACTGCTTATTTTTGTCCCAGATTTCCAGGTCAATAACGAGCGTTACCCTCTTATAGCTCCTGACTGCACCCGCTCCAAAAAGCGTCATAACATTAATAATTCCAAGTCCCCTGATTTCAAGCAAATGCTCGATTAATTCAGGCGAGGTACCAATCAGTGTGTCCGTATCTTCCTGTCTGATTTCCACACTGTCATCAGCGACAAGACGGTGTCCTCTTTTTACCAATTCCAGTGCAGTTTCACTTTTACCGACACCACTTTTACCGGTTATTAGAACCCCCACACCATAGATGTCTACTAAAACACCATGCAAAGCAGTAGTAGGAGCCAGCTTGCTTTCAAGAAAATTTGTGAGTCTGCTTGAAAAACGGGTTGTTTTAACCGGCGTTCTCATGACTGGAACCTGATTTTGAATAGATGCTTCAATTAATTCACCCGGAACTTTTATGTCTCTGGATAAAATGATGCCAGGCGTATTATCTGTACACATCTGAGACATCCGGTCCATTCGCTCGTCCTTAGACAAAAGCTCATAAAAAGACATTTCCGTTCGTCCCAAGAGTTGAATACGCTCTGCAGGATAATAGGAAAAATAACCCGCCATTTCAAGACCCGGCCGTGAAATATCACTCGTGATAATCGGCCGGTGTATGCCCTCTTCCCCGCTTACCAGTTCTAATTTAAATTGATCGATAATATCTTTCGTCGTAACCTTTGCCACGAATGAAGCCTCCTTCTTAATTTCCTCTATGTATTTCCTCCGTCACCCATACTTTCTATTGTAGCACTTTGGAAATTGATTCACTATATTTGTTCTTTCAAAGAATGGCTGAAGGGTGTCTAATTTTATACCGGCAAGCAATCTTACAAGTAAAAGGGAGGAATGAGCATGACACTAATCGCGATTGATGCAGGCCACGGCTATGAAACACCTGGTAAAAGAAGTCCGGATGGAATGAAGGAATATGAATTTAACCGGGCAGTCGCTAATGAATGTATTCATCAGCTTGAAAAGGCTTCTGTCAGGACGCTTCAAACTTACAGTGATCACCGGGACGTTCCATTGTCTGAGCGAACCGCAAAAGCAAATAACGGGAAAGCAGACTATTTTATTTCGATTCACGCCAATGCTTTCGGAAATGGACAGTGGAATGATGTTCACGGAATTGAAACTTTTATTCACACCGTAAAAGGTCAGTCCGCCTATCCGCTTGCAAGTAAAATCCACTCAGATCTTATAGTCAAAACGGGGAGAAAAAACAGAGGTTTAAAGAAAGCAGATTTTCATGTATTAAGAGAATCTCATATGCCGGCATTGCTGCTTGAATGCGGGTTTATGACAAATCGTGAGGAAAAGGCGCTTCTTGCTTCAACAGCCTACAGGACATTATGCGGAAAGCAAATTGCCGCCTCCATCCTGTCTTTTTTACCCAAACCTCATACCTCCCCGGCAAAGGATTCTTCATTGTATCGCGTACAGGCAGGTGTGTTTTCATCAAGAGAACGAGCAGAGCAGCAAGTAAAAAAATTAAAGAAAGCAGGCTTTGAAGCAGCAATCGGAACCATTCCATCACAGTAACAATCAGAAACCCCCAGCGATTTTCGCCGGGGGTTTTTCAGGCAGTCTTTAGTTTTTTCGTTATTTGTAAAGTAAACTAGTGGCCGCGGCCAAATCAAAAAGGATTATTATTCCCCCTCAATTTTGCGCTGCTGTTTATTTTTAGCCATTTTCTGAAGCAGTCTTTTTATTGCCTGACGAGAACCTCATCTTTAACCCAATGCCAATGGCAGCGAGTGCAATCAGACCTCCAATGATCCCAGTGCCAAAGAAGAAAATATATAAAATCCATTTAAAAAATGCCATCATTTCCACATCAATTATGTAAAATCCTAAAAGCGAAAATAAGACACTAATTCCTAAAAATGTGGCTCCAATGGCACTTAAGCCAAACCACGTTGTTCGATTAATAATCTTTTCCATGCTCGTCACCTGCTTTTTCTTTTTAGTTTCCCCTAACATACTGTTACTATCACTATACCAACAAAGCCGGTTGTGGAAACATATAGAAAGAAAAATGTTTCCACAGTGCCGCACAAAAAACGCAGCACATCAAAATAAGTTGGGGGACTTATTTCAATGGGCTGCGCAAATATATAGGGTGATTCTGGTCACCTGTATTGGATTGCTTACTCCTCTGAGGCCGGTTCCGCTTCTTTTTTCACTTCATAAGGCTTTACACTGACCGCGCCTGTTTTAGCATCAGCAAACAGATAAAGCTTAGAACCATCATTTTTTTCACGAGTAAAATGCAGCTTTCTTTGCATTAATTCCTCGCGTTCTTCCACATGGTCCATTTCACGGTGATTAATATCGAAGCGACCAAAATTTGATTTTAATGTACCGTCAAGACTCGCATCATTCGGAACAAAAAGATTGATCGAGCCTGCCAGCGTTTTTGCTTCAATTTTACGGGCGGAAGTGCTGGATGTTCTGCATATAATATTGCCGTTAAGCGACTGCACATCCATCTCATCCACTGCCCCTTCAATCGAAACTTTTCCATTTACACTTTCTGCATCAATTAAATCTGCCCGCGTGTTCTTTACCTCTATGCCGCCGTTAGCTGTTTCCAGCTCTCCACGTTCAATCAGCATATTCGCAAGCTCAATTTTGCCGTTGGCTGTTTTCACTTTTATTTTGTTTACATTGGCAGAGTCGCCATGAAACTTCCCGTTAAATAAACGGATGTCCCAGCGGTCATAACTGTTGCGGGGAACATAAATAACAGTATCAAGCTTAATCATTTTCAAATCAGAAATAAAACGCAGCTTCTTATATTGAGCATTAAATACTACTGATTCCCGAATTTGATTTTTCGCTTTTGCTTCATCATCTGACCGGTAAACTTTTACATCGCATTCTGCTTTAACATAATTCTCATCCCATGGCTTTATCTCAACTTTGCCGTTTGCCACACTGATTTCAATATCCTGCAGCTCGTTTTCCTGCACTTCAAATTGATGTCTGAATTCAAGTGAAGGACCCATATTAAATTCTAAGTCCATTCCCTTTACTTTTTCAAAGGCATTTTGAACAAAATCCATTATACGGTCTGTTGACTGGCTGCTGCTGTCATTTCTGGTTTGTCTTCCGGAATTCGTCTGAAAGATATCCTCTAAATTAAAAGGGAATTCCTTCTTTTTAGGGCGGTCCTTATATGAATCCTTTGAAGATGAACCAGTCTGTCCGGTCGTTGAGTGGCTGCTAGTCGTGTGAGATGATGAAGTTGACGAAGCGGCACTTGAACTGCTTTGTGAGGAATTCGGCTGTTTCTCAAGCGCTTCAAGCAAAGTCAGCGCTTCAGTGGCAGTGATCGTTCCCTTTTCTACCATATTTAAAATTCGTTTTCGTTCGTTTTCCATTGCTTTGACACGCTCCTTAAAATGAAATGATTGTTTCAATTCTTTTGAACGTTCCTAGTCTTATTACGTGTAAAACCCATAAAAGTTTCATTTGGATTTTCTACCATTAAGCATACCAAACCCAGCTCTAATCTCACCGGTCTGCAGACTGAGATTCACTTGCTCTTTAGCCATATACTCTTAGAGGTATTGCAAAAAAGGAACTGTTCCACCGGCTCTTATGTGCATGACATGACAAGCAGTGTATAACAGTTCCTTTTTCTCTTAAGAGCTTGTAACCGGTTCTCCCGTTCTTTCTGCCATCCGCTTCGCCATGCGTTGGCGCTCCCGTTCAAGAACAGGTCCCAAATACTTCCCGGTATAAGATCCTTTTACTTTGACAATATCTTCAGGTTTACCTGATGCAACGATCGTACCTCCCCGATCTCCTCCTTCAGGTCCGAGATCAATAATCCAGTCAGATGCTTTAATGACATCCAGATTATGCTCAATAACAAGAACCGTATCTCCGTTATCCACCAGGCGCTGCAGCACATCAAGCAGACGGGAAATGTCATCTACATGAAGACCTGTTGTCGGTTCATCCAGTATATATAGAGAACGGCCGGTTGAACGTCTGTGAAGCTCAGAAGCCAGCTTCACCCGCTGCGCTTCTCCCCCTGACAATGTAGTGGCAGGCTGACCCAGCCGCACATAGCCAAGCCCGACATCAACAATGGTCTGAAGCTTTCTGCTGATCTTCGGAATGTTTTCAAAGAAGGACAAACCGTCTTCTACGGTCATTTCCAGTACATCAGAAATATTTTTGCCTTTATATTTTACTTCCAGCGTCTCCCGATTATACCGTTTCCCATGACAAACCTCACATGGAACGTATACATCAGGCAGAAAGTGCATTTCTATTTTTATAATGCCGTCTCCTCTGCAGGCTTCACAGCGGCCGCCTTTAACATTGAAGCTAAATCGGCCTTTTTTATACCCTCGCACCTTCGCTTCATTAGTGGTCGCGTACACATCACGAATATCATCAAACACCCCGGTATAAGTGGCAGGGTTTGAACGCGGTGTTCTTCCAATCGGCGACTGATTAATATCAATCACTTTATCCAGCTGGTCAATCCCCTTAATGGCTTTATGCTCACCAGGTTTTGTTTTCGCTTTATGCAGCTTTTGAGCAAGCGCTTTGTGAAGAATGCCGTTAATAAGCGTACTTTTCCCAGAGCCTGAAACACCTGTTACAGAGGTAAAAACACCTAATGGTATATTGACCTTTGCGTTTTTCAGATTATTTTCTTTCGCACCGCTGATTTCAAGCTTTCTTCCGTCTCCTTTACGGCGTTCAAGAGGGAGAGGGATAAATTTTTCTCCGGACAAATATTTTCCGGTAAGAGAGTCCTTGCTTTTCATCACTTCTTCAGGAGTTCCTGCAGCTACAATCTCGCCTCCGTGGACACCTGCTCCCGGTCCTACATCGATCAAATAATCTGCTGCCATCATTGTGTCTTCGTCATGCTCAACGACGATCAGGGTATTGCCGATATCCCGCATGTTTTTCAAGGTTTCAATCAGCCGGTCATTGTCGCGCTGATGAAGACCAATTGATGGTTCATCCAAAATGTACAGAACGCCCGTCAGCTGCGAACCAATTTGAGTAGCCAGCCGGATTCGCTGTGCTTCCCCGCCGGAAAGCGTTCCTGCTGCCCGGCTGAGCGTTAAATAATCAAGCCCCACATTAATCAGGAAGGATAGCCGTTCGTTAATTTCTCTAAGAATCAGTCTTGCAATTTGAGTTTCTTTTTCAGTCAGTGAAAGCTCATTAAAAAATTGTCTGGCTTCTTCTATTGAATAAGCCGTTACCTGGCCAATGTGAAGCTCATTAATTTTAACCGCAAGGCTTTCTTTTTTCAGACGATGGCCTCCACACGATGGACAATCCTGCTGACCCATATATTTTTGCATCTGTTCACGAATGTATTCAGAGCTTGTTTCACGGTAGCGCCGTTCTACATTGCGCAAAACACCTTCAAATTGAATGGTATTTTCACGAACCTGACCAAAATCATTTGTGTAGCGAAAATATATTTTATCTTTTCCAGAACCGTAAAGAACTTTGTCCAGTTTCTTTTTCGGGATATCCTTAACCGGTATATCCATGTTGATATCATAATGCTTGCATACTGCTTCAAGCATAGAAGGATAGTATTGAGAGCTTGTCGGTTCCCAGGGTGCAATGGCATGTTCTTTCAGTGAACGTGTGCGATCGGGAATCACAAGGTCCAAATCCACTTCAAGCTTAGCACCTAAGCCATCGCACTCCCCGCAAGCGCCAAAAGGAGAATTAAATGAAAACATCCGCGGCTCCAGTTCATCAATTGAAAATCCGCAAACCGGGCAGGCATGGTGCTCGTTGAATTTAATTTCCTCGTGCTCCATGACATCAATAATGACGTTGCCTTCGGCTAATCTCAAGGCACTTTCAAGTGAATCTGCAAGGCGGGATTCAGCGCCTTCTTTTACAACGATCCGGTCGACCACAACTTCGATTGAATGCTTTTTATTTTTATCAAGCTCAATCTCATCTCCGATATCGGCCATTTCACCGTTAACCCGAATACGAACATACCCCTGCTTTTTAATATCTTCCAACACCTTGACGTGCGTGCCTTTCCGCCCTGACACGATCGGTGCAAGCACCTGCAGACGGGTGCGCTCAGGATACTCATAAATTCGGTCTACCATTTGTTCCACTGTCTGTGAAGTAATTTCAATTCCATGCTCCGGACAAACAGGACGTCCTACCCGGGCAAACAAAAGACGCAGATAATCATAAATCTCAGTCACTGTCCCAACCGTTGACCGGGGGTTTTTGCTTGTTGTCTTCTGATCTATGGATATCGCAGGAGAAAGTCCTTCAATTGCATCTACATCCGGCTTATCCATTTGACCAAGAAATTGTCTGGCATAGGCCGAAAGTGATTCTACATAACGCCGCTGTCCTTCAGCGTAAATGGTATCAAAAGCAAGCGAAGATTTGCCTGAGCCGGAAAGACCGGTCATGACAACAAGCTTATCTCTTGGGATGGTGACGTCAATATTTTTTAAATTGTGGGCTCTAGCACCCTGAATGATGATTTGATCTTTTGCCATATAGGGTCATCCTTCCGCTTTTAACTCCAATACCAGATCGCGAAGCTCTGCAGCACGCTCAAAATCAAGCGCTCTTGCTGCTTCTTTCATTTCTATCTCCATTGATTCAATTACTTTAGCCCGTTCTGGTTTGGATAGCTTTTTCATTTTTGAAGCAGGTGAAACGTATTCTTCAGATTCTTCCGCTGCATGCGTAGCGCGTATAACATCCCTAATTTTCTTATCGATCGTAACAGGCGTAATGTTATGCGCCTCGTTATAAGCAATCTGCTTTTCCCGTCTCCGTGATGTTTCATCGAGAGCCCGCTGCATGGAGTCTGTAATTTTGTTGGCATACATGATGACATGTCCGTTTGAATTACGCGCGGCACGTCCAATCGTTTGAATAAGTGATCGATCCGAACGTAAAAAGCCTTCTTTATCGGCATCCAAAATGGTAATGAGAGATACTTCCGGAATATCAAGTCCCTCTCTAAGCAGGTTAATTCCCACTAATACATCATACTTGCCTAATCGGAGATCTCTTATAATTTCGATCCGCTCAAGCGTTTTAATTTCAGAATGCAGATATTGAACTTTAATGCCAATCTCTTTTAAATAATCCGTTAAGTCCTCTGACATTTTCTTCGTCAAAGTTGTAATCAGCGTTCGCTCATTTTTCTTAATTCTTTCCTGTATTTCTCCAATAAGATCATCAATTTGGCCTTCGATCGGCCGAACTTCGATTGTCGGATCAAGCAGCCCCGTCGGACGAATGATCTGTTCCACCATTTCCGGTGTATGCTCAAGTTCGTAAGGACCAGGTGTTGCCGAAACAAAGACTGCCTGATTTACAAGATTCTCAAACTCATCAAATTTTAACGGACGGTTATCAAGCGCCGAAGGAAGTCTGAAGCCGTGATCCACCAGCACTTTTTTACGCGCCTGGTCACCATTGTACATCCCACGCACCTGCGGAAGAGTCACATGGGACTCATCGACGACCAGAAGAAAATCCTTCGGAAAATAATCGATCAGGGTATAGGGTGTAGCGCCTGCTTCACGCAGAGTCAAATGCCTTGAATAATTCTCAATTCCGGAACAAAAGCCCATCTCATTCATCATTTCAAGATCATAGCGTGTACGCTGCTCCAAGCGCTGGGCTTCAAGAAGTTTATCTTCTTCTTTAAGTACTTTCAGCTGTTCTTCTAATTCTTCTTCTATATTTAAAATGGCTTTTTTCATTTTTTCTTCGCGGGTAACGAAGTGGGAAGCCGGGAAAATGGCCACATGATCCCTGTCGCCCAAAATTTCACCGGTTAGTGCATCCACCATTCTGATCCGGTCAATTTCATCACCAAAAAATTCTATTCTGATGCAGTGCTCATCATTTTTAGCAGGGAAAATCTCGACGACATCCCCGCGAACACGAAACGTCCCTCGTGTAAAGGCAATATCGTTGCGTTCATATTGTATGTCCACCATTTTCCGAAGGAGCTGATTCCGTTCAATCTCCATTCCCTTTCTGAGAGAAACAACAAGCTCACTGTACTCTTCCGGCGAACCTAAACCGTATATACAGGATACACTGGCTATGATAATAACATCATCCCGTTCAAACAAGGAAGACGTAGCAGAGTGTCTGAGCTTATCAATTTCATCGTTTATGCTTGCATCTTTTTCTATAAATGTATCGGTCTGCGGCACATAGGCTTCAGGCTGATAATAGTCATAATAGCTGACAAAATATTCAACTGCATTGTTGGGGAAAAATTCTTTAAACTCACTGTAGAGCTGCCCAGCGAGTGTTTTATTGTGCGCAATCACAAGGGTCGGCTTTTTCACTTCCTGAATGACATTGGACATCGTAAACGTTTTTCCGGTTCCAGTCGCCCCGAGCAAGGTTTGATGTTTTTTGCCTTCTTTAATACCCTCAACTATTTTTTTAATGGCCGTAGGCTGATCACCGCCAGGCTCATAATGCGACTGAAGATCAAACTCCTGCTTCATGAATATGCCTCCCTTTTCCGAACAAGTCCTTCTTCTCTATTCATACCCTTTATCCTAGAACGAAACAGGGTAAACCGTCAAAATTATCGACTCAACTCACATCTCATTTTATTTTATCACACAGCTAAACGAAAAAGATAGCAAAAAGGGAACGTATATTCGTATGTATATTTTGGATGGTTGGCTGTGGTGATATAACGATGTAAAGGACTAAAGGGGCCAGGCCCCTTTAGTCCTTTACATCATCAACGGACAAATCCATAAGAAAAACGCGCCGTCAGGAGACGCCGCGCATTTTTTCGTTATTGTGCTTCATATATTTGTTTACAAACCAGAGGCCGAGGGTCAGGGAGGCTGCGTCTACGATAATGACGATCCAGCTGCCGACATAGCCCTTGTAGGATGAAGCTGCGATAAGAGCAATTGTAAGAATCATGGCGATGGTCCGGCTGAAGGTCACTCTGGTGAAAAGAATCACCAGAAGGGCAGGGGCGAAGAGTGCAAGCAATAGTTTGGTTCCCATGTCAATCACCTCATTCTATGATTCCATCTTACGCAACTCAGTCTCCATCTGCAATAAGGCTTTGGGTGATTTTGCTTAATTCGCTTTGCGGAATGAATTTCTCTGCCAGCATGTCCGGCAGAACATTGTCCAAAAAGAATTTCACACAGTCCATCTCATTGAATTTTACAATGGTTGTGAGAGCCTCCTGATAAATTTCAAGAAAAATAGGTTCAGGATTTCCTTTTTGAATTTCTCCAAATGACTCATATAATAAATCAATTTTATCCGCTACTGATAATATATTGCCCTCAAGAGAGCCGTCTTTTCCTTCTTTGAAGCGCTCGAGATAAATGTCCTGAAAGGCTGCAGGGAATTCCTGCGTGACAAATTTGTGGGTCATTTCTTCTTCCACTTCACTGAACAGACGGTTTAATTCTGAAGATGCATATTTAACAGGTGTTTTAATGTCTCCTGTAAAAATTTCAGGATAATCATGGTTCAGTGCTTTTTCGTAAAGAGATTTCCAGTTAAGTTTTTTTCCGTGATATTCTTCCACAGTACCAAGAAACTGAGCAATTTTTGTCACTTTAAAAGAGTGCGCCGCCACAGTGTGTTCATTATACAGAAATTTGCCGGGGCAGCGGTATAATTTTTCCATATCTGATAAGCTTTTAAAGTAATGATGGATACCCACGTAATCCTCTCCTGCTATGATGGTATGTAGCTTATCTTAGCACCCGCTGCAGCCCTGAACAAGCTGCAGCAGGTGATTTACTGAAAGTTAATATTGTTGGCTGCGTTAGATTATTAGTAGAGGATTTGAAAAATCACTGCAGTCCTCTCAGGCTGAGTCTGAGGAGAGACTACGCAGTGGATCTTCCACCATAATGATGCCCAGCTGATGATGCTGCCCTTCGTGAAGAGCCCTCTGAACAAAGCGGATCTGCCCCTGATGATCCAGGACCTCGAGTTTGCAATGAGCACGGTTTTTCTGAAGCGCTGCATAAAGATCACGCTCATCCCGCACGAGCATTCCATTTAGTTTGTGAATAATTTCCCCGCGTTTCAAGCCCATTTTCTCAGCCGGGGTGCCCGGAATAATATCGACTACCATGACTCCCTTTTCTTTGTTAGTAAAATAATAGCCTGAATGCCTGCAAATGGAACGGGTCCGCAATGCTAAGAAAATCCTTCCAGAAAATGCGACCGCAAAAGCGGCAATGTATAAATACGGAGCCCAAAATCCGGCGACTCCCAAAACAGTGACAAGCGCACTCAGCCACAAAACTTCCTTTGAGGCCTGTTTAATAATTTGTTCCGGTAAATCATGTACGATGGTTAATTGAAAGCCAAGGATAAATGGGACGGCAAAAACCGCCCAGGAAGATCCATTGTAAGTGAAAACGGGCCACCACCCGCCTGCTGCTTCCAGACTCCCTGCTGGAACCAGGAAAAATAATGGCACGAACCATATCCGCTTTGTAAAAAAAGCTCCTGCCTTTAATCCTCTTGGAGTACGCACCGTGCGCGGGGAAGTTTTTGCGCTTGCATTCCAGCGAATAAGCAATCCCTCTGCAAGAAGCAAAAGCCCCATCACGATACTGGTTAATCCAATAGCTTCCAAACCTTCGGGCAGTTCAAACGGTACCCATTCAGGTAAAGCGGGATTAAATACATATAGGGCGTACAATGCAGCCGCTGCTGCCGGCATAAAAAGAGCAGATGAAAGTAATCTGAATTGCCAGCTTGCGATAATAAGAATCATAAGAGCGGAAACTGTATAAATCCATATAAGCGGCACTTCTACACCCGCTGCAAGGGTAATCGCCGATAAAACCAGTCCAATCGGAATACCCAATCCGGCAAAGCTCTTTAATTCCAGCCATGAGGGCAAAAGACTGACTCTCAAATCGTTTCTTTCCCGCTTCACTCTCAGCACTCCTGCAATAAGTGCGGTGAGAATAGCTATGTAAAGAACGGGATTTATAAGTCCTATTAATGCTCCTGTGCCAATTTCCTGCATCCAGTCGTTCATTTTTTAGAGCCCAACCTTTCTTCTTCCATTCATTTTTCGTCCTAATGTAAATAAAAGAACCATTTAGTATCAAATGGTCCTTCTGGAAGGAAGATTCTGATAATCCTATTGTACCAAAACCAAGATCACTCTTGCATGAGAAATTTTACTCGTTCTCACTCAGGAATTCTATAGCCGATTGAAGCTGATGATCATGCTTCGGATTTTCCTTATAGGTTTGAATTGCCTTATCCAGCTCTGCCAATGTTGCTGTATTCGCTTCACCGTTTTGTTTCAGACCGGCTGATTTTTGAAAAGCAGTAAGAGCTTTTTCCGTGCTTCCGCTAAAATAGCCGTCAGTGCGGTCCACTTCATACCCTAGTCCATTTAAAATATTTTGAAGAACAGAAATTTTTTCATCATTCATGCCTTTTTTCAGTACTACGGCTGATTGCAGCGGCACTAACTCAAACACTGCAGGCTGAGACACCTCAAGAGTAGGCTGTATGCCTTCTTTGTGAATCCACTTTTTATTAGGAGTCAGCCATTTGGACATCGTCAGCTTCATTTGGCTGCCATCCCCCAGATCATACGATTGCTGAACAGTGCCTTTTCCAAATGTTTTTTCACCAATCAACGGATAGCCTTCTACTTCCTGCATGCCTGCCGCTAAAATTTCAGCTGCTGAAGCACTTCCCCCGTCAATTAATGTAGCAATCGGGTATTCCTTTTTCTCCTCAAGTACAGAACTTAAGGGTTCACGTTCTCCATTTCGTTCTTCTATATACATAAAAGGTTTTTTATTGGTAACAAATTCATCCAGCACCTCATGCACACTGGATAAAAGTCCCCCCGGGTTTCCTCTTACATCTAAAATCAAACCATTAATGCCTTCACTTTCGAGCTTCGTCAGTTCCGTTTTTAAATCTTCGGCTGTTCCCTTAGCAAACGTAGTAATTTCAAGATAGCCGATTTGGCTGCTTCCGAGCTTAAAACGTTTGCTATGTACTGTTTCCACCGGAATCTCATCACGGGTTACAGTAATATCCAGATTTTTTGCAGCATCTCCTCTTTCTACTCCTATTACGACTTTGCTTCCCTTAGGACCCCGGATTTTGGCTGTTACTTCGTATAGCGTTAACGACTGGATGCTTTCTCCATCGATGGATTTAATTTTGTCATTCGGCTTCAAGCCGGCCTGTTCTGCAGGAGACCCTTTAAAGCGGTCTACAATGATAAAGTCCTCCCCTTCTTTTGATACTTCTGCTCCAATCCCTGAAAAGGACGAATCCAGTGATTGCTCGAATTGTTTGGATGTCTCGCGGTCCATATAGACCGAATAAGGATCCCCCAGTGAAGCCACCATCCCCTGAATAGCTCCATCCAGCAATTTTGCCTCATCCACTTTCTCAACATAGCTCTTCTTAATTAACTCCTGTGCTTTTTCCAGCTTTGCAAGTGTTTCAGCAACCTCTGTTTCATTTGCCTGCTGAACCGGACCTTTCTTTAATACCAGATGCTCGACAGCAAAAAACAGAGCAGCTCCCAACGCCATACACACAACGATCAGGAGAAGCTTATTATACTTTTTCAAGCGCTTCATCTCCCCTCAAAAAATCATTTCCCCTTACTGTATGACGAGGCCGCCGAGGATAGAAGGACAACCCGTTACGGTTCAACCAATTCGATAAGTTCCTCTTTTGTTACAGGACCCATCAACTTTTTCATAATTCCACCATCTTTATTCACGATAAATGTAGTTGGAATAGTGAGGATCTGATAGTTCCTTTGTGTTTCTCCATCCAAATCAAGCAGGATGGGAAACGACATTAAATTCGCTTTTACAAAATGTTTAACAGACTCTTCCCCATGGTCTTCTTTTGATAAGTTCACACCCAAAAGAACAACATCCGGATTTTCTTTTACATACTCAGCATAAAATGCTTCAAGCTCGGGGATTTCTTCATGGCAGGGCGGACACCAGGTTGTCCAAAAATTAACTACAACCGTTTTTCCGCGTAAGTCAGATAATTTGATCGTTTCTCCCTGTAGATCTTGCAGCGAAAAATCAGGTGCTGCCGCTGGAGAGACCGTTGTTTCAACTGGTTCATTTGTGACCGCCACGTACCTCTCAAATCCTGGTTCATTCATCATCCCTCCGCTAGTGAGTAATAAATAAAACCCGAAGCCTCCCATAATAAACGCCCATGTTCCAGATTGAATCCACCTTCTCAACCTCCTGCCTCCTTTTTGATTGAGCCGTGTTGATAGGAGTATACGTGCGAAAAAGAAAAATAGAGATGAAAAATGAAGTTAGGGTGTTTTTAAAATCCGGATAAGTTTTAAGCATGTAGGAGGAGTGGTTGGAGTACGGCTTTAAGTACTGAATACAGTTTAAATATTTAATGCGGGAAAATTTTATTCCAGAGCGGCGTTAAGGGTCTTTGGTAAGAATTAAGCATAGGTTCGCAGTCAACAGTATTTCTCTTTAAAAGGTCAAAGGTTAATGTATCTAAAAAGAAAAAGAGGCTGGGACAAAACTGAAAAAAGGGAGTGCGAAGAGTAAGGTGTGACTCCTATTTACTAAAAAAATGTTGGTTGTAGTAAAAGTTTTTATATTTTGTTTAAATTTATAATAATTAGAGAATAACCTACTAACTGAGTGCGATAAAAGTAGAGTATTGAGCTGAGGAAATATGAGGAGGATGAGATTAAATGTATCCTAGATGGAGGCTTACAATGTTTGCCGGGATTATGGTCATTGTATTAACAATTGGCCAGATCATCACCGATACTCTGAATGCTGGTTATATCGTTGGGTTGTTTTTAGGGTTCGTGCTTATGGCATTCTTAAACTTTATTCTGATAAAAACTAATGTGATCGGCAGTGGTAAAGAAAAGAATAGTTCATAATTACCTACATAAATTACTCTCTATTCGCCAATCTTTTCTCGCAGACAGTTGAGGCCGGTATACGGAGGGTAGTTTAATAGCGTACATTTCTCCATTTAAAATTTAAATAATCACATCACAGGTCATTAACAGGCTTAACTACTTATCGGATGAGAAATGGTCGTATAAATCTATAAAACAAAAGACCGCCAAATTTGGCGGTCTTTTACATGATTAGAATGAGATATATTTACGTGGATTTACTGCATTTGATTTAGATGCATTCCAGCTGCCTTCGTGAAGTTCGAAGTGAAGGTGAGAACCGAATGAATAACCTGTGTTCCCCATGCCTCCAATATACTGGCCTTTTTCAAGATATTGTCCGTTTGATACCCCAATACTGCTTAAGTGAGCGTAAACAGTTGTGAACGTTTTGCCATTGATGCTATGAGTAACAATAACCATTTGTCCATAACCGCCGTTTTCACCGCTGCTTGCTTTTACCACATATCCGCTCGCTGCAGATACAATGGAAGTGCCTTGTGGAGCTGCAACATCGATTCCGTAATGAATACGAGGTTTTCCGTTAAGGATATCGTATCCGAATTCAGATGTAGTACGTCCAAATGCTGGTGTTGTCCATGCTCCTGCACTTGTTGCAGGCTTTGGAGCAGGCTTAGCAGCAGGTGCTGGCGTCGATGCTGGTGTTGATTGTGAAGATTGAGATGGTGCTGTGCTTGTTTGAGAAGCAGATGCTTCTTCCTGAGCTGCTGCCTCTGCTGCTGCCCGTTCTGCTGCTGCTTTTTCTTCAGCAGCTGCTTCAGCCGCTGCCGCTTCACGCTGGCGTTTTTCTTCTGCCTGACGCTCTAATTCTTTCTGGCGTGCAAGTTCTGCTAAACGCTCTTGTTCAGCTACAATGCTGTCAGCAACTTCTGATTCAAGCTCTTTTAATTCGCTGTCTTTATCTTCAAGGTTTGATTTTTCTTTTTCAAGACTTGCCTGCTGTGCTTCTAGTTCAGCCACGAGTCCTTTTTTATCTTCTTTTTGAGCAGAAAGACTTGATTTCAGCCCGTCCAACTCTGCTTTTTTACTTTCAAGTGAAGCAAGCTCATCTTTTACTTCTGCTTCTTTTTTCTCTAGTGCTTCCTGATCACTGCGTTGTTCTTCCATAATTTGACGGTCAGCATCTACTAATGTATTAACTGCTGAGAACCGGTCAATGAAATCACTGAAGCTCTCTGCTCCAAGAAGAACATCCATATAGCTTACATCGCCGCCGCTGATTTGAATTGCACGTGCACGCTCTTCCAGCAATGCTGTACGCTCAGCAATTTTTTTCTTTAATACTTCAATTTCTTCGCGAAGCTCTTCAATATGAGCGTTTGTATCCTCGATTTCACTGCTGACCTTTTCAATCGCATTATTGGTTTCTGAAATTTCAGCATCCAGTTCTTTTATCTGTGCAGTAATTTCTTCTTGCTTCGAGATTACTTTTTCTATGTTTTTATTTTTAGAAGAAATTTCCCCGCCTACTTCTTCTCTTTCCTGCTGAATATCATTTTGCTTATTTTTTAAATCATCCATTGATTCTGCAGAAGCTGTTCCGCCAAATGCCGGAATACTTCCCGCTATAAGTGCTGCTGTAATTGACAAGCTTAGAAATGACTTTTTCACAATATGTTCTCCCTCCAACTTTACCCTCTATTTTTATATTTGCTCTTAAACTTTTAAAAACTTTCGGACAGACATAAAGCTTCCCCACATGCCAATGACTACACCCATTAATAGAATAAGAGCGTTTATTTGATAGATAAATGGTGTAAACTCTAGTATCTGGATAAATGAATTTTCCAACCGTGGCTCCATGAATTCATACACATTATAGTAAAGGACTGAAACGACTGCGATCGGGAGGATGGCGCCGATGATTCCAAGCCAGATTCCTTCAAGCAGGAAGGGAAATCTTACAAACCAATTTGAAGCCCCTACAAGTTTCATAATCTCTATTTCTCTTCTTCTTGCTACAATCGTAATTTTGATGGTGTTGGATATTAAGAACATTGCTGTAAACAGCAGACCGAATATCAGAACCGCTCCAACGTTACGGCTGATTTCAAGTGTTTCAAAAAGCTGATCGATTTTGTCCTCCCCATATTCGACAGCTGCTATATTTTCAATGGTGGTAATTTGACTCGCCAGCCGTTCTGTCTGCCGGGGGTCAGTTGCTTTAACAATGAATTTATCCCGAAGCGGGTTGTTTTGTTCAAATAAAGCCATTTCATCGCCAAAGCTGTCTATTAAGCTGGATAATTCTTCTTCTTTTGACGAGTAGGTAACAGATTCAACACCTGAGAGCTCCGTTATTTGATCTTCAAGCGCGCTCACAGATACTTCATCAGCATCAATCTCTATATAAACGTTCATTTCAACGTCGTTTTCAATATCAGTTGCAGCTTTATTCATATTTAGCATTAAGGCTGTGAATACTCCAACAAGTAATAGCGTAACGGTGACGGCACTGACGGATGCGAATGTCATCCAGCCATTTCGGATGAGGCTTTTAAAGCTTTCCCTGAAATGTCTTGAAATTGTTCTAGCCTTCATAACCATACTCCCCTCGCTGCTCGTCACGAACGATCAAACCATTTTCGATCGCAATAACCCGGTGACGAATCGTGTTGACAATTTCACGGTTATGAGTAGCCATGATGATGGTCGTGCCTCTTGCATTAATTTCTTCAAAAAGATTCATAATCTCCCATGACGTTTCCGGATCTAGATTACCAGTCGGCTCATCTGCAATCATAATTTTTGGCTGATTTGCAATTGAGCGTGCAATTGATATTCGCTGTTGTTCTCCTCCGGAAAGCTCATCGGGCATCATTCTGGCTTTATGCTTCAACCCTACCAGGTCAAGGACTTCCATCGCTCTCTTTTTAATTGTTTTAGGATGTTCTTCTATGACTTCTAAAGCAAAAACAATATTTTCATAAACGGTCAGCTGGTTTAGCAGTTTAAAATCCTGGAAGACTACACCGATGTTTCGACGCAAGTAGGGAACACGCTTAGCTTTTAATGTCGCAATGTCGACATCATTTATTAAAATTGTTCCTTTAGTAGGCTTTTCTTCCCGGTACATCATTTTAATGAAAGTTGTTTTACCAGCACCACTAGGTCCAACGACATATACAAATTCACCTTGCTGAATGTTTACATCAAAGCCGTTCGCAGCCATGATCCCGTTGGAATACTTCTTATAAACCTGTTTCATTTGAATCATATGTATACTCACCTAATCTTTAGATTTGGATCTTGCTGTTTTCACAGAGGTGTAAGTTGGCAGGCTATTTACCTAGTAAATTTAATTACGGATAGGAGAATTGAGCCAATGTCAAAATACGGAGGATACACTCGATTTTTCGCTACAAGAGTAGTATAACGATTTTAAACCTGTTTGTTAACGTTTTTTATATTACATTTATGTTTCTTCTCTGCAACAAAAAAACAATCTTTTTCCAATTTAGAAAAAAGATTGTTTTATTTACCAGCTTATTTTTTCTCAGAAAGCCATTTTGCGACTTCTTCCGCACGTTCCCCTTCAAGCATTCCACCAGGCATCATACCTTGTCCCTCAAGAATAACATCGAGAATTTCATCATAGGATTTGCTTGCTCCTACGCTTGAAATGTCCGGGGCGCTGGATCCTTCCAGGTTTCCTCCGTGGCAGCTGGAGCATTTGCCCATGTAAAGCTCTGCCGGGTCCATTTCTTCCGCCGAAGAACCGGAGCTATCAGAATCGCCGCCGCATGCTGCAAGAAAAACAGCAGATCCCATTACAAAACTTAAAACTAACTTTTTCATTCGTGCACCTCATTTTTAAATTGTAAATCTCTCTTCTATTATTAGTATAGCATTTACGCCCGCTTAAACCCTTCGCCAAGCACTTCTGCTGCGTCACTGACAATAACAAAAGCATTAGGATCAATTTTACGGATCACATTTTTCAACTTTGAGAATTCAGTTTGATCAATTACGCACATTAAAATCGGCCTTTCATGATCTGTATATCCGCCCTGTGCAGATAATTTAGTTACACCACGGTCCACTTCTTCAAAAATAGCCTGACTGATTTCTTCCTGTTTGTTTGTAATAATGTAAAGCATTTTTGAACGGCCGAAGCCAATTTGCACCAGATCGATTGTTTTACTCGTTACATATAAGCCGATTAAAGCATACAGGCCACGTTCGATATCAAAAACTACTGCCGCTGAAAGAACAATTAAACCATCAATCATTGCTACACAGGTTCCTAAACCAAATCCTGAATATTTATGAATGATTTGAGCCGCTAAATCAGTTCCTCCGGTAGAAGCTTTGCCCCTGAAAACCACTCCAAGACCCATTCCAACTCCGATTCCTCCGAACAAAGCACCAAGCAGCGGTTCTTCTGTCCAGGGCTCCCAGGACTCCGTTAAAAATACAGCAAATGGGAGGAAAAATGAACCTACAGCTGTTTTCAGGCCAAACTGAAAGCCAAGAAAGACGAGACCCGCTATAAATAGAGGAATATTAAATGCCAGTTGAACAAAAGAAGGCCTCCAGTCAAACACTCCATTCAAAATTGTACTGATTCCGCTCACACCGCCTGAAGCCACTTCATTAGGCAGTAAAAACACATTAAATGCAATCGCTACAAAAATAGAACCTGCGATTATATAGAGATAATCCAAAATGGTATCTATTTTAGTCGATCTTGGTTTATTTTTTCTATTTCTTTTTTTCATCGTTATGCAACCTTTCTCTTCAAACTTTGCTTTTCACCGTTTGAGAGTATAGCATGAACCAACACGTATGTGAATAACATTCGAATAGAGCGGCAGTGTGGTGAAGCACTAAAGCCTGTACCAATACCAAATAAATAACCCTTTATAAAGTGAGAATTCTCTCAATTTATAAAAGGTCATATAATAGAAGAAACTCGGTATTCACTTCCAAGGGAAAATATAAATTACTGTTGTCATGCTGGCTTTTCGTCCACTATAGGCAGCGTATTAGCATCACTTTTAACCGGTTCGCTGCGCTTCAGACTGACGCTTTTTGCAGGGACGATGCTGAACCTCCCAAGTTATTAAAATGCATCAGCTGTAAGCGCGATGCAAGCCAGGCAGTCTAGCCCACAAAACGCTTGTCATTCAAGGAGCGAATCTCGACACAGAGCGGAGTTGCCTTAGGCGGCAATGAGCATCTGGATCAGGATGAGCAACGAAGAATGCGAGCGTTTGCCAGCGGTCTGCGCCGATTATTAACAATGATAAAATTCACAAGTAGAAACCAGGAGGCAAACGACGCAGAATAGCCCAAAACGCTTGTCAGTCGAGGCGCGAATCTCGACACAGAGCGGAGTTGCCTTAGGCGGCAATGAGCATCTGGGGCGGGATGAGCAACGAAGAATGCGAGCATTTCTCAGCGGTCTGCCCCGATTATTAACAATGATAAAATTCATCAGTAGTAACCAGGATGCAAACGACGCAGACTAGCCCAAAACGCTTGTCATTCGATGCGCGAATCTCGACACAGAGCGGAGTTGCCTTAACCGGCAATGAGCATCTGGGATCAGGATGAGCAACGAAGAATGCGAGCGGTTCTCAGCGGTCTGCCCCGCCTATTAAAGAAAATCACATGCATTAGTAACGACCAGGATGCAAACGACGCAGAATAGCCCAAAACGCTTGTCAGTCGAGGCGCGAATCCTGAGACAGAGCGGAGTTGCCTTTACCGGCAATGAGCATCTGGATCAGGATGAGCAACGAAGAATGCGAGCGTTTCTCAGCGGTCTGCCCCTTATAGTCTGGAACGCAAATAAGCATTAATAAACACATCCAACTCCCCATCCATCACACCTTGAACATTGCCCGACTCGGCACTTGTCCGGTGATCCTTTACCATGGAATAAGGATGGAAAACATACGAACGGATCTGGCTTCCCCAGCCGATTTCTTTTTGCTCACCGCGGATATCTGCAAGCTTTTGTTCCTGTTCTTCGATTCGCAGCTGGTACAATTTTGATTTCAGCATTTTCATGGCGTGCTCACGGTTTTTGATTTGAGAGCGTTCGTTTTGACACGAGACGACCGTATTGGTCGGAAGGTGAGTAATACGGACAGCGGAATCAGTCGTATTAATATGTTGACCGCCTGCACCGCTTGCACGGTACGTATCAATTTTCAAATCTTCGGTGCGAATTTCAATTTCAATTTCATCGTTAAATTCCGGCATGATGTCGCAGGAAACAAAGGAAGTATGGCGGCGTCCAGATGAATCGAACGGCGAAATTCGCACAAGACGGTGAACGCCTTTTTCAGCTTTTAGATACCCATATGCATTATGGCCTTTGAAAAGCAGTGTGACGCTTTTTATCCCCGCTTCGTCTCCAGGGAGATAATCCATTGTTTCCACTTTAAAGCCCTGCTTTTCTCCCCAGCGTGTATACATGCGTAGCAGCATAGAGCCCCAGTCCTGAGATTCAGTGCCGCCTGCTCCAGGATGCAGTTCTAAAATAGCGTTGTTTTTATCATATGGCTCACTCAATAAAAGCTGAAGTTCAAATTCATCCAGTGACTTCATGTATGCCTTCATTTCAGCTACCATGTCTTTTTCAAGTTCAGCGTCCGGCTCTTCTTTCAGCAGTTCATGGGTCAGCTCAAGGTTTTCCTGTGTGTCAAGAAGGTCTCTGTAGCCATGGACTGTCTCTTTTAAGGCGTTCAATTCATTAATAACGGATTGCGCTTTTTGCTGATCATCCCAAAAAGTCGGTTCCACCATTCTCTCATCAATCTCTGCAATTTGAGCTTCTTTGTTATCTAAGTCAAAGAGACCCCCTGAAGTCCGCTAATACCTTAGCTGTTCTCTCTAACTCTGCTTTTACTTCAAACATTTCCATAATTAAGGTCCACCTTATGTTTTATTTTTGTATTAAAGAATCCTATACCATTTGTCAAAAGAAAGCTGACCCGTCGAAAGCGGCGGGTCAGTCATAAAAAGTCTTATTGCGTAACGCCATGACAGTTTTTAAATTTCTTGCCGCTGCCGCATGGACATAGCTCATTGCGGCCTACCGGATTTGTTTTTCG
This sequence comes from Jeotgalibacillus proteolyticus, assembly GCF_050107735.1. Taxonomy (GTDB): domain Bacteria; phylum Bacillota; class Bacilli; order Bacillales; family Jeotgalibacillaceae; genus Jeotgalibacillus; species Jeotgalibacillus proteolyticus_A. Next base: position 471,598 of record NZ_JBNILO010000001.1, on the reverse strand, counting down.
GACCGGCTGGGCTTTCTTTTTTGCATCACTGTCTTCTTTTGGATTAACCGCCTGTCCTTTTGCTACTTCCTGACGCTCAAGGTTGTTGCGGATTTCGGCTTTCATAATGTGTTTGGATACCTCTTCATTTATTGAAGCCTGCATCGTTTCGAACATAGCAAAGCCTTCATTTTGATATTCACGAAGAGGGTCAATCTGACCGTATGCCCGTAGATGAATCCCTTGACGCAGCTGGTCCATCGCATCGATATGGTCAATCCATTTCGTATCAATTGAGCGCAGAAGGATGACTTTTTCAAATTCGCGCATCCGGTCGCCAAGTTCTATTTCTCTTGCATTATAGCGCTCGGTCACTTTATCAAGAAGCAGTGATTTCAGCTCGTCATTTGATTTGCCGGTCATATCGCTTTCAACAAGCTCCCCTTCAGGTAAAAGGTTGGCAAAAATAAAGTTTTCGAGACCTTTAAGATCCCATTCGCTCTGTTCTTCAGCAGCAGGAGCGTATTGATCAACCGCATTATACACAGTGCTTTCAAGCATCTTCTCTATAATCGTACGCAGATTTTCGGAATCTAATACCTCATAGCGATCTTTGTAAATGACTTCACGCTGCTGGCGAAGTACATCATCGTATTGAAGGAGCTGTTTACGTGCATCAAAGTTATTTCCTTCTACACGTTTCTGAGCCGATTCAACCGCCCGCGTCACCATTTTACTTTGAATTGGCTGCGTATCATCCATTCCAAGACGAGCCATCATGCTCTTCATATTATCAGAGCCAAAGCGGCGCATCAGTTCATCTTCCATGGAAAGATAAAATTGCGTCACACCAGGATCTCCCTGACGTCCTGCACGGCCTCGAAGCTGATTATCAATCCGTCGTGATTCATGACGCTCTGTACCAATTACAGCAAGTCCGCCTACTTCTGTTACACCCTCGCCAAGCTTGATATCTGTACCACGTCCGGCCATATTTGTTGCAATGGTCACGGCGCCGCGTTTACCGGCATCTGCGATGATTTGTGCTTCACCACCGTGATTTTTTGCGTTCAGAACATTATGCGGGATGCCTTTTAATTTCAGCTGAGCAGAAATTATTTCAGACGTTTCGATCGCCACCGTTCCGACTAAGACCGGCTGTCCCTTCTGATGACGCTCAGCGATATCTTCCACTGCCGCCATGTATTTGCCTTTAGTTGAAGCAAATATTAAATCAGCACGATCGTCCCGGATAATTTCCCGGTTCGTTGGAATCGAAATAACACGCATATTGTAAATGTTGCGGAATTCCTCTTCCTCTGTTTTTGCTGTACCCGTCATACCCGACAGCTTTTTGTACATACGGAAAAAGTTCTGGAAGGTAATAGAGGCCATCGTCATTGATTCGTTTTGAATTTCGAGACCTTCCTTTGCTTCAATAGCCTGATGAAGCCCGTCGCTGTAACGGCGGCCCTTCATTAAACGGCCGGTAAACTGGTCTACAATGACGACGTCGCCTTCCTGCACCACGTAGTCAAAATCAGCTTTCATGCTGACGTGCGCTTTTAAGGACTGCGTAATATGGTGGTTCAATGTTACATGGGTAATATCAAAAAGGTTATCGATTCGGAAGGCACTTTCAGCCTTGTTAATCCCGTCTTCTGTCAGCTGAACACCTTTTGTTTTTTCATCGTACGTGTAATCCTCATCCAGTCGAAGATTGCGGACAAAAGCGTTGGTCTGAATATACAACTGAGTAGACTTCTGCGCCTGTCCTGAAATAATAAGCGGTGTACGCGCTTCATCAATTAAGATGGAATCGACTTCATCAATGACGGCGAAATTAAGCGGGCGCTGAACCATCTGCTCTTTGTAAAGCACCATATTGTCACGAAGATAGTCGAAGCCGAGCTCATTGTTGGTGCTGTACGTAATATCTGCAAGATACGCTTCCCGCTTTTCATCCTTCGTCAAGCTATTTAGGTTTAAGCCTACTGACAGGCCTAAGAAATTGTACAGCTGGCCCATTTCCTCAGCATCACGAGCAGCAAGGTATTCATTAACAGTCACAACATGAACGCCTTTGCCAGAGATTGCATTTAAATAAACAGGCATTGTAGAAGTCAGTGTTTTACCTTCCCCTGTTTTCATCTCAGCTATATTACCTTCATGAAGAGCCACACCACCAAGGATCTGGACGCGGTAAGGATGAAGCCCCAATACACGCCTGGCCGACTCACGTATGACAGCAAATGCTTCGGTCATCAGATCTTCAAGTGATTCTCCCTTTTCATGACGGGATTTAAATTCCTCAGTTTTATTTCGTAAATCGGCATCAGAAAGCTGCTCCATTTGAGATTGAAGTGCTTCCACCTGATCCGCTACTTTTTCAAACTTCTTCACGTCACGCTTTGTTCCATCAAACACCTTGTTTAAAATTCCAAGCATGGTACCGCTCCTTTATATAGGCAGTTTCTGACCGTTTCTCTTCCCGTTCAAAGAGAAAGACGGCCGAATTTACATCATATACTCATTCATTTATAAAATGGGTTGGAATTATGAGAAAAAATCGTAAATATACCTATCTATCTTACCATTTTGACGGGAGCAGTACAAGATGGGGGATGAGACAGGGAGTGATGGTCGAGCCAAAAAAAACGAGCTTGAGACAAAAGTGTCTCAAGCTCGACCGGTTCGCTCCGCTTCACGCGGACGCTCTCCTCTTACTATCCATAAAAATTTCTTCATTCTTTACATTCTTTTGAGATTTGTCCAAGCCTCATTTGAGATCAGGACTGTTCCATATAATGCAGGACATCCAGGTCGATATAGCCTGATTCCTGTTTACGCATTTCAAAGTTTTCGTTGTTCAGGTAATTTTTTAGTGCTTGTGACAGGGTAAGGTCTTCTTTTTTGTAGCCAAGCCGGACAAGCTGGTATTCTAGCTTCGTTTCAATATCGCCTTCAATTGGTACGATATTGTCTTTATTAGAAGGAGCAAAATAGAGCTGGTGGAGCTTGAAAATGCGGTAAAGTTCGTCTACCGGTGTGACATGGTCGTCGACACGAATGTCGATGAAACGATCATTGTAGCCTCCATATCCGCCTTTTTCCTTTACGACTAAAAGAGCTGCTGACTGCTGCCCCCGAGAATCTCCACCTGCAGCTTGTCCTGCTGCAAGGGCTTCTAAAAGACGTTCTGCCAAAGACCCTTCAGAGGATTCAAAAGACCTGGCCATTGCTTCAACTGTGCCTGGAACTAAAATATTTCCTTGAGCAGCAAAGTTTTTGCCTGAAATTCCCCCTGACCAGTCATAGCAATTTCGTCCGGTAAATGTGGCAGCATTGCCGCTGGCGTCCACAATCCCCACCTGACGATAATCCTTGTCATCATCTTCTTCAGTCATCAGCTTTAATGTTTCTTCTGCACTTTTACCGTTCATCATATACGCAATGCCTTCAGGCCCGTATGTAGTATTCGCATATGCCTGCGTCGCCACTGCACCTACTCCTGCAACCGCATAAGGCACAACGGCCCCAACCCCCAGGAACTTGGACTGTGTCGCCACGCCCCATTCTCTCTCCACTGGATCAAAACCCACGATCGAATACGTCATCTCCATCACTCCTTTTTTATGCACTTTAGTGCATAAAAGGGGCCAGGCCCCTTTTATGCGCTAAAGCACTGCTCCACACATCATCAACCGCCTAAAAAGACAGCGCCGTAAAGAAGCGCGCCTGCAATCACCAAGGCGGGATGCACTTTCATTTTTTCCATTAAAATAAAACTGATAATCGCCAGCACGGCTGTTTGAATTCCGCCGGATGCCTTTATAGAATCAGCAAAAAATCCCCATGTCATGACTCCAAGGAGCACAGCAATGGTTGGGCGGACGAGGCTGGACATCATTTTTACACGAGGTGAGTCCTTGTATTTCAGCAAAAGACTCAGCAGTGCCACCATTAAAATGAGGGAAGGGGCAACCGTCGCAAAAAGCGCCACTCCGGCTCCAAGCCATCCGCCTTCAGCATAGCCGATATATCCAGCCATTTTGGTCGCAATCGGCCCTGGTAATGAATTACCCAATGCAAGCACTTCGCTAAACTCCTGGGTGGTCATCCATTCATATCGGTTCACGACTTCATTTTCTACTAACGGAATAGAAGCCGGTCCTCCACCATACCCTAAAATCCCGGGGATAAAAAAAGCCAAAAAGATTTCCCAGTAAATCATGAGCTCTCACCCCGCCTTTTGCGGCGTGCTTTCCCTTTGTGCCCAAACAGCAGTGCATAAGCTAAAATGGAGGCGATTAAAATGGCAGGATGAACCCCCAACGACTCCAGCAGCAAAAGACTGGCAGCGAGTAAAACGCCGGTGATGAGCCATCCAAGTGCAGAGGAGGACTTTTTTATAAAATCCCAGGTCAGAACGCCGAGCATGACCCCTACCACAGGAATAACAGCTTGCGACATGCCGTTCACCCACCCTACATCTCTATAGGCATTTAGGGTTGTCAACAGGAGGATCATCGCGGCAACCGTCGGGATAATGGTCGCTGCAATCGCGTTTAAAAGTCCAGCTATTCCTCCGACTCTGTAGCCGATATAGCCGGCCATTTTAGTGGCAATCGGTCCGGGCATTGCATTTCCAAGCGCCAGCACATCAGAAAACTCTTCATCATTCATCCACTTATAGGTCTTGACCACCTCTTTATGGACAAGTGTAATCGAAGCAGGACCTCCGCCAAATCCAAAGATCCCGGCTCTGAAAAAAGCCATAAATAAATCGGCTTGATTATTATTTTTCTTCAAGTAAGTCAACTCCGTATTCCATTACAAGTTTACCAGGCAGCGATATGCCCGTCTGTCCGTGATTCGGTTCCACCACGCAGGACGCCCGTTTCAGGATCACGCCAAATAATCTGACCGCGTCCAAAGGGTCCGCCGTCATTCATAATTTGAATGGTGTGTCCTTTTCGCTGAAGCGCCTGAACAAGGTGTGCCGGGAAGGACTGCTCAACCTGTATGGTTTTTCCGCTTGTCCACTGCCAGCGCGGGGCATCAAGTGCCGCTTGCGGATTTAAATGAAAATCCACCGTATTTGCGATCACCTGAAAATGTCCCTGCGGCTGCATATAGCCGCCCATGACGCCAAATGGTCCAACTGCCTGCCCGTCTTTTGTTAAAAAACCGGGAATGATCGTATGATAGGTCCGTTTTCCCGGCCTAAGAGCGTTCGGATGCTCAGGGTCTAAGCTAAAATCATGCCCGCGATTTTGCAGCGCAATGCCCGTTCCCGGAACGACTGCACCGGACCCAAAGCCCATATAATTACTTTGAATATATGAAATCATGTTTCCTTCGTCATCCGCTGCAGCTAAATACACAGTCCCGCCTTTTGGCAATTCCATGGGTTCCGGCATCATGGCTTTTTCACCAATGGCCTCCCGGCGTTTTTCTGCATATTCGCTCGACAGCAGCTCTTCAATTGAAACGGGCATATCCCCAGGCTCTGAAATAAACGCCTTGCCATCTGTAAATGCGAGTTTCATGGCTTCCATCTGCTTATGATAGGTTTCCACATTTTGAAACTCTGTAAATTCAAAGCCCTGTGCAATATTTAACGCCATTAAGGCAATCATCCCCTGGCCATTCGGAGGAATCTCCCACACATCGTATCCACGGTAGTTTACGGACACAGGATCCACCCACTCAGGCTTGAAGGCTGCTAAATCCTCCTTCGTCAGGAAGCCGCCGTGTTCTTTCATAAATTCATCTATTTTTTGAGCAAGTTCTCCATTATAAAAACTTTCAGCCTTTGTTTTGGCTATAGAAGACAGTGTAGCAGCATGTGCTTTAGAGGACCAGACCTCGCCAATTTGCGGCGCTCTGCCCTCCGGCGCAAATGTATCAAACCACCCTTGATGGACTTCATCTGTAAATAATTCCTTAAATTTTTGAGCCGCTGCATTCCAGTATTTCCCGAGAACCGGCGACAGGGGGTAGCCCTCTTCTGCTAAACGGATGGAAGGAGCCAGCACCTCTTCAAACGGCAGGCGTCCAAATTTTTCGGATAACTCAGCCCATGCAGCCGGAGCACCTGGAACAGTCACAGGCTCAACGCCAAATACCGGCATTTTTTCATGCCCGCGTTTCTTCATTTCATCTATCGTCAGCTTTTGAGGAGCAGGTCCACTGGCGTTTAGTCCATGAAGCTTGTCCTTTGTCCAGACAAGAGCAAAAGCGTCCCCGCCAATGCCGTTTGATGTCGGCTCCACAACTGTTAGAGCTGCAGCGGTCGCGATTGCCGCATCAATGGCATTGCCGCCTTTTTGTAAAATTTCCAGTCCTGCTTGTGCTGCGAGCGGCTGTGAAGTTGCCACCATTCCCCTCTTAGCAAATACAGTCTGCCTCTGAGAAGCAAACGGATGATATAAGTAATCTGTTGTCAATGCTTTTCACTCCTGTTCCTTTTACCCTTTTTTGTACCACTTATGTACTATTTCGTCTTGCGAAAAACCTCATCTTTTAGTATAAGGGAAATGTTGTGAAAATTCTATCTTCATAAAATTTCAGTCAAAATTCCAAAAAAGAACGCCCTGATGAAATGACACATTTCATCAGGGCGTTCGAATTTGCCGTCTCCCGCGTTAAACCGATTGCTCCTGAAGCTTTTCAAGCTCAGTCATAAACCAGTCTTCAATTTTTCTCACAGTGGATGAAACGCTTGAAGCCGAAACAGTAAAAGCTTCGCCTGCTTCTTTTTGTGTAAGAGGCGTTTCGGTGGCATGCTGGGCCATTAGATAAGAGATGGCCGCTAAATAGGTTTCAGGTTTTCGGACTTTATCTCCCTTTTCGGAGAAAAAGCTTGCTGCAATATGGCAGGCAAATAAAGACAGATCCTCGTTTGCACGGTCATCCCAGTATTGCTTCAATGACTGAAGCGCTTCCTGCTGGTTGGACTTTTCCACCTCAGACGTCATTTGAGTCATCCAGTCCTGTTCAAGTGCAGCTTCTTCATTCTGCGTCCTCTCTACCATAGCATTAATCAACTCAACGAGCATTGGAGTTTTAAGCCACAGGGAACGGTCATCGCCTTCAATATCAAGCATAGATATATGTTCAATCACGCGGCTGCGTTCCTCTTTTGAATAGATGGACGGGAACATAAAGCCATACGGCACCCATTTATCCTCGAGCGGGAGCAGGACGGCAAATACATAGTCAATCTCTGCCCATGAGTGAAATTCAGGCAGAATCACCGTATACTGATCATCGTTGATCACATCCTTCATGACCATTTCCCGGCTGTCTTCATCCATCTCGATTACTTCAGCCAGCACCGGTATTGGGTCGTGCCATTCCGGCATGATTTCCTTCATTCGCGGCCGATCCTGTACTTCCAGCTGTTCGTCGACAAAATGCGACCAATGCGTCTGGTCATTATACGGACGCAATCCAAACATAAATGTGGAGTACACCGTTAAAAATTGCTTTTCCTCAAAGGAAGGGGTGACATGGTCCAGAATATAGGTTAAATCCTCTTTATAGTCCCCCTGCATAGGAGCCATCTTTTCATTTAAAAATTTCAGCTGCAGATCCATTCCTTCTGTGACGAGAAGGGTTTGAATCGATACGACCTTCTTGCTTGCGCAGCATTTTTTGTATTTCTTCCCGCTGCCGCAAGGACAAGGTTCATTTCTTCCAACTTCCTGCATAGTGGCACTTCCTTTTTTCTTGATTAAGCACTATTGTACCACGGAGATGCGATGAAACAAAAAAACGCCCCTCCCATTTAGGAGAGGCGCTTTTTTTGTTGCTTCTTAAGCTTCTGTTTCAATCAAACCGTATTTACCGTCCTTACGCTTGTACACAATGTTTGTTCCGTTAGAATCAGCATCTGTGTACACGTAAAAGCTGTGGCCGAGCATATTCATTTGAAGAACAGCTTCTTCACTGTCCATTGGTTTCAAATTAAAGGTTTTTGTGCGGACAATATCCATGTCCTGTTCGTCATCATTGTCCTCATATTGAGCATCTAAATTTTCAATTCCGTTTTCAGGATCAACGCTGACAGCGAAGAATTCCGGCTCATTGCCCTTTTCACGGAATTTGCGGTTAACTTTTGTTTTGTGCTTGCGGATTTGACGTTCCAGCTTATCAAGAATCAAGTCAATCGCTGCATACATTTCCTCGTGGCGCTCTTCAGCCCGCAGCGTTAAACGCGGCATTGGAATCGTCACTTCAACCTTCGTTTGTTTATCATTGTAAACTTTTAAATTAACGTGGACATTTGCATCCGGCGTATCATTAAAATAACGTTCTAGCTTATCAATTTTCTTTTCCACATATTCGCGGATTGCTGGAGTTACCTCGATATTTTCGCCTCGGATATTATAGTTCAACATGTAAACTCCTCCTTTAATCAAAGCTATACTATCTATTTCTCCTCTACCCCTGTTTTATCCTGCTTAAGCGTAAAACTTTTAATAATTTTTTGTAAAAACTATTGGGGTTCTTAGCGGATTATGTCAGAATAAAGGGTTAATTGGAAAAAAAGGCGAGCAAAAACCCGATCACAAGGCAGTGATCGGGCTTTAAAATGGAAGCGGGATCTTTTAATAAGCTCCCCGAATATGTTCTTTTACATGCTCATGATAAAAATCGTTCAGCGTTCTCAGCTCATCCTGAGAAAAGGAAGGGGTTTCAATAGCCTGCAGATTTTCTTCTACCTGCTGCTGGTTTTTAAAGCCTGGGATGACACAGGTTACTTCCGGTTGATCCAAAATCCACCGTAGGGCCGCTCTTGCCATATTCCCTCTTCCTTCAGCGATCCATTCAAGCTGCTCGGCAAGCTGAACACCTTTTTTAAAGCCAAGACCTGCGAACGTTTCTCCTACATTAAAGGACTCGCCGTTCTCATTAAAGCTGCGGTGATCATCTTCTTCAAACTGATGATCAAGTGAAAATTTATTGGTCAGCAAGCCGCTTGCCAAAGGAAGTCTTACGATAATTCCGACTCCCCGCTGCTTCGCCTGGTCGAAAAGTTCTTCCAATGGCTTCTGGCGGAATACATTAAAAATGACCTGCAGCGATTTCACATTGGAATGCTCCAGGCAAAGAAGCCCTTCTTCTACTGTTTCAACACTGACACCGTAGTGCTTAATTTTCCCTTCTTTTTGAAGGTCATCCAATACGGCAAAAACACTGCCTTCTTTTATAATTTCGATCGGGGGACAGTGAATTTGATATAAATCAATAAACTCCCGCTCCAACCTTTTTAAGCTGGCTTCGCAATATTCGCGGACCCGCTCTTTTGAATAGGTTTCAGGGTCATGAATATCCCCCTGGCGGCAAAATTTTGTCGCAATATACACTCTGTCTCTCAAACCTCTGGTGGCTTCAGCGAGTAGTTCTTCACTGTGGCCGTCGCCATAAACATCAGCCGTGTCAAAAAAATTGACGCCTCTGTCTATGGCATAGCGAAGCGCTTTAAGCGATTCTGCATCGTTATTGGTTCCCCATGAACCGCCGATCGCCCAAGTGCCAAAGCTTACTTCGCTCACGCGGATGTCTGTATTTCCCAGCTGACGATAATTCATCTGCTCACTCCTTTGAAGGTATCTGCTTAGACGTAATGTAATTGATGGATTCTTTTTCTAGCCGACAATGCCGTGACTGTCCTTCTGTTTATTTCGAGTTTTAAAGAGGGAATTCCTTCTTATATTCCATCAAATTTCAATTTTTGCCCTTTTATTTACTACCTGGCTGAAACAGTGAAGTCCTCCGCCGAGCATACAGGAGGCGACCGCCACAAAACCAAAAAACGGCAGAAGGGATGGAATGATGGTGAAGACTATGATAAAGGACAAAACCCCAGCCCCCATTAAAATGGAATGCAGTGGATAAGACAAGAAGAGGATAAATGCGTGAAAGAGCACTCGCATTACACTAAGATCATAATGGACATACACAGGAAACAGGAATAAAGCTGTTCCCGAAGCGATTAAAGCAAAAAGAAAAAACAGGACAGACACTGCCATCTGCCATTCACCATCAAGCGACACTAAAAAGCGGAAATCAAGATACAGCAATAAAAGTGCCGCCATCACGGATGCTCCGAGCTTATTTGCCTTCATCCATTCATTTTTGTAGGTATGCCAGAAGGTTTGAAAAACGGGAAAACCTGTTTTCCCTAGAAACCACTGCCGCATTATAGTAAAGGCCGCAATGGACGCCGGGAAAATTCCTGCCGCAACAAAGCCCAAAAGAGAGAAAACGAGCCACAGGATGTTCAGATAAGCGAGCCGCATAACCCATTCACAAAGTTTGTACAACCCATCCATCTTTTCTGCTGTCATTTCTCTCTTCCTTTCTAGTGTGTAATGGCCGTGCTTTACCCTTTAACAGAACTTGCGGAGATCCCTTCCACAATCCGGTTGCTTAAAAACAGGAAGGCAAGAAGAATCGGAAGGATGCTGATCATCAGCGTGGCGCCGATTGCTCCCCAGTCTGTAGTATACTGTCCGATAAAGTTTTGAATGCCTACCGTTAAGGTTTTAAAGTTTTCTGAACTGATGAACGTATTCACAAACACAAATTCATTCCAGTTGTAAATCATATTAATGATGGCAGCGGTCGCCATAACCGGTGCCGTCATGGGAAGAGTTACTTGAAAGAAAATTCGGTGAATGGAAGCGCCGTCCATAATTGCAGCTTCCTCAACTTCCCGTGGAAGCACCTGATAAAACCCGAATAAAATCATAATGGTGATCGGCAGGTTGAATGCTGTGTACGTTAAAATAATGGAAAGCGGATGGTCGATCAGACCAATGCTTGAAAACGTACTGAACAACGGGATAAGAGTGGAGTGAATCGGAATCATTAATCCGACCATAAACAGCCCGAGCACCAGTCCATTTAACTTCCATTTCATACGCGTAATGGCAAACGTCACCATGCTCGCGAGCAGCACCGTTAAAATCACAGAGGATGCCGTATAGACCACTGAGTTCAGAAAGTACTGGCTGATATTTCCCTCTGTCCACACCTTGACATAATTTTCCCATTTTGGGTCAGTTGGAAGAGCAAAAGGAGAAAGCTCAAAGACTTCCTGATTATCTTTTAAAGAAAATAGAAAGAGCCAGATCAGAGGAAAGATCTGAAATACTGCGACGATGCCGAGCAGCACATAAATAAATCCAAGACCAATTTTATATCCGATACCGGCTGAAGCACCCTTTACCGGCTTTTGAGCTGGCATTTTTTCCTTTTGGACTGGTCTGGCAGAATCAAGCTTTTCTTCTTCTAAAAGTTCATTTCGCATAGAGCAGCCTCCTTAATATTGAATTTCTTCTTTTGTTGCCGTTACTTTACGAATCAGCCAGGTGATGACCAGGCAGATGACAAGCAGGAAAAAGCCAATGGCACTGGCATAGCCAAAATCAAAGCCGCGGAAGGCCTGGCCGTACATGTAGGAAGCCATTACTTCACTCGCGCCATTTGGACCGCCGTTTGTCATGATATAAATTAAATCAAAGTATTTCAGCGAGCCGACTACCGCCAGCACGATCGTTACTTTGATTACATTCATAATTAAAGGAATTTTGATTTTCCAGGCAATATCCCACGCTGTCGCTCCGTCAATTCGGGCAGATTCTACGAGAGACTCCGGTATATTTTTCAGTGCCGCATAATAAATCAAAATGTAAAAACCTGCATACTGCCAGATAATTGGAATGAAAATCGCAAACAGGACTAAATCAGGATTTGCCAGCCACATCGGGGGTTCTTCAATGCCAATGGACATCAGCAAATTGTTTAAAATACCGTTCGTAGGATGATAGATTTTCATCCAGAGCTGAGCAATAGCTACAGAAGCCAAAAGCATCGGAATTAAGTAAATCTTTCGCAGCGTATTGGCCCCTTTAATTTTACCGGCAAGAATAACTGAAATGAGCAGGTAGCCAACAAGGCTCAATGTAGAAAACAGCGCCAGTAAAAACGAGTGATAAGCAGAGCTCCAAAATAGCGGATCCTCAATGAGTCTTGAATAGTTTACGAGTCCGATAAACTCCTTGCTGCCCATGCCGTTCCATTTCATTAGCCCGTAGTAGCCGGTTTGTACAATTGGTACATAGATTAAGGCGAGCAGCAGAAATAGAGCGGGAAGCGTGTAAAGCATAATAACTTTAGGATTCGACATCGCCTTGTCCATTTTTCCCCATCCCTTTCTTTCTTCAAAATAAAAAGACATATCAGTTCAAAAGGATATGTCTTTCGTTTTCGCGACAGCCCCTTCATTTGGTTTCACACTGCCGCCTGTGCCAGCGAAGACACAGGACGGAGGTGTGATACACAGCAGTGACTATTCGGTTATTCTCTTGAAAGAGCTTCCTCATGCTGCTTTGTAAAATCTTCCGGTGTTACTTCTTTGCCAAATAAAGACTGAATTAAATTCAGATGCGTTTCAGCAACAGTTGCATTCATTTGAACATCTGCAAAGAGAGTGAGATTGCTCGAGTTCGCTAACTCATCAAGTACATCAATATACAGCTCAGGAAGTTCAACCGATTCTGTATCCACTTTTGTTGCCGGAATGACGCCCGCTTCTGTTACAGCACGCTCTCCCCAGCTTTCCACAAAGAATTTCACAAATTCTTTTGCTTCTTCCTGGACCTCTGAGTTCTCAGAAACGAATAACCCAACGCCCGGTCCGCCGACCCAGCTGTTCAAGTCTCCGTTGCCGCCTTCTACTTCAGGGAATTTAAAGAAGCCGATGCTGTCGCGGAATTCCTGCGGTACATCTTCATTCGTTGTGTAGTTTGGCAGCTCCCATGTACCCATCATGTACATCGCAGCATTGCCATTCATAAATTCAGATTTTCCTTCGTCATTTGATAGGCCGTTGAAGCCTCTGTTAAATGCATTGCTGTCGACAAGTGTCTGAATTTCTTCAGCAGCCTGTGTCAAAGCAGGATCTTCAAACGTTCCTTCACGGTTAATCGCCTGCGTCAGTACTTCAGGTCCGCCAATGCGATCCGCCAGATACATATACCATAGAGAACCTGTCCAGCGGTCTTTATTTCCAAGAGCGATCGGTGCTACGCCGTTTTCCTCAAGCGTTTTTACGATTTCCTGGAACTCTTCATACGTTTCAGGCACTTCCAGTCCATATTCTTCAAAAATCGCTTTATTGTAATAAATAGGTGCAATGTTCAACTCTAAAGGAAGACCGTATGTTTCATCATTCATGGCATACGCTTCTGTAGTGCCGGCCACAAATGAATCCTTCAGTCCATCGTTCAGCACATCATCAAGTGGAGCAAAGAGCTCTCCTTCGACAAAAGGTTCAAGATAACCCGCTGCCCAGGTAACACCTACATCCGGCAGATCATTGGATGAAGACAGCACTTTTATTTTATTTTTATATTGTTCATTCTCAAGCACTTCGGTTTCAATTGTGATGCCCGGATTTTCTTTTTCAAACTCCTCAATAATATCCGCGGTAATCATATTGTGCTGCTTCGAGCTTCCGGAAGGCCATAAATGCATAAATTTAATCGTTTTTTCGCCGTCTCCTCCAGCATCCCCACTGGCTTCATTAGACGATGAGCAACCTGCTGTAACAAGCATTAAAGCGGCAAGTCCTGCAGCTGCTAATGTATGCGCTTTCTTTTTCATCTTACGTTTTCCCCCTTTGTTTGTAAGAACTGCTTTCAGTTTAGCACCCTGGCCCTATGCGGGTAAGGGAACGATGATTGGGGAAAATTCCACTATCATTAGATTGAATCTTCTGTTATTTTTTTGATTTCCTGTAGGCACCCGGCGTCATCCCTTCATACTCCTTAAAAAGACGGTTAAAATACTTTGCCGTCTGATAGCCGGATTGCTCTGCAATTTCCGCAATGGGCATGGAAGTCGTCATTAAAAGCTGCTTAGCGTGCTGCAGGCGGGTTCTCGTAATATACTCACTGAAGGTCAACCCTGTCTGCTCTTTAAACAGCACACTGAAATAACTGGAATTTAAATGCACCAGATCGGCCACTTCTTTTAACGAAATCTGCCGGTGAATATGCTCCTCGATAAACTGATAGGCTGTTTTTACAGGATGCTTGACCCCTTCCTGCTCCCTCGAAAGATGAACCAGGGTCGGATCGGCTGATTTCTCTAAAATTCCCGCTCTTTCCTGTGAGGCTTCTTTTTCAAAGGCCGCTTCCACCGCTTCGATTAATTTTGTTTTGGAAACCGGCTTTACTAAATAATTCAAAACGCCGAGAGAAATCGCCTCCTGCGCAAAATGAAATTCAGAGTGTCCGGAAATAATTAAGGTTACTGGCCGCTGATTCAGACTGTGAATTTTTTTAACAAGCTCAAGACCTGTTAAATCCGGCATACAAATATCCGTCACCAGAATATGAATCTTCTTCTTTTCCACGATCGCAAGTGCTTCCTTCGCTGTAGAAGCGGCGATTACTTCATGCTTGCCGTTCGACCAGATCTCAAGTGTTTTGGTCAATCCTTTTCGGGTCGTTTCCTCATCATCAACGATCAAAATGACTTTCATATGATTCATTTTTTTCACTCCTATGGATGTGGCAGTTCGAAGGACACTTTTGTCCCTCTTCCGACTTCACTTTGAATTTCAAGCCCTTTCATGTCATGCCCTTCAAAATGAAGCTTTAGCCGTTTATGAACATTCGCCACCGCAACCCCATTTCCCTTCACTGAAGATATTCCTTCTGTTTCCATCGAGGCACGAATTGCCTGCACTGCGGTTTCCGGCATACCCGGCCCGTCATCTTCGACAGTAAGAATTAGAAAGTCTGAATCAGGTGCCGGTAGGACAGTAATTCTTACATGACCTTTCCCCGCCTTGCTTTCAATGCCATGTAAAATAGCATTTTCAACGATCGGCTGCACGATCAGTTTCGGTATTTTCACATTTTCATAACGAGGTTCAAGCAAGATGCTCCAATCAAGCTTTTCTCCAAACCGCATTTTCATAAGCTGAATATACCGCTCAACATGATCCAGCTCGGTTTTCAGTGTGACCCATTCGTCTTTCTTCGGTCCGCTGATGGTATAGCGGAACAGCTCGGACATCGCCACCACGTGATCGGCCAGTTCTTCTTCCTCTTTTTCCTCCAGCAGCCAGTAAAGCGCATTTAATGTATTAAATAAAAAATGCGGATTAATTTGCGCCTGAAGCGCTTTCAATTCGGCCTGATTTCGAATAAGCTCTTTTTCATACACCATGCGAATCAAATAATTCGTGTGCTCCACCATCTGGTTGTAGGAAAGATTCAACTCATTAATTTCACTTGTGGAAGAACTTGGAGTGATCGTATGGAATTCTCCTTCTCTCGCTTTTTTCATGGTTTTCGTCAGCTTTTGAATCGGGTTGGTAATCATAGTTGAAAAAAAGTACGAGGACACAAAGAAAATCAGAAATCCAAGTGCAGCTGATCCAAAGATGATCGTCCGCAGAACCGATGTACCAGAGGTTAAAGCCTGAACCGGTGTTGCGATCAGGACCGTCCATCCCGTTACATTGGACTGTTCCTGTACGAGAATGTACTCCTCCCCGTTCATTTCGACTGTTTGATCGTGCTGTTCAAGCAGCGGCAGGACATTGAGGCGGTAATTGGACGTAATGACCTGCCTATCATTGCCGAGCAAAATCTTATAATCCTCCGATTCTGCCGATTCCCCATTTTCAGAGAATTGAAAGTAGGAAGGATCAATCCTGATGACAAGATATCCTCCGCTTTGAAAATTCCGGTCGATCAAGCTGATTCTTCTGATCGCAAGGAGAGAGCCCGGAAATTCAGGATCCTGACCGATCCAAACCTGCCTGCCCTTTTCTTCCTCTGCTTTTTCCACCCACTTCCGGTCCACCCGATCAAATAAATTGAGGTCATCTAAGGGGAAAAGCCGCTGATTTTGCGAAGAATAAAGCTCAAAGGATTGAATGCCGTCTGAATACGCCTGGAACGTATTGCCGATGGAAAGCAGGGACTGGCGCTGCTGAAACGTGGCAGTTTCTCCATTTGCAAGCCGGTTTAATAGCTGCTGAATGGATGGATTGGTCGCCACCTGTGTGGTCAGCAAATCGATCTGCTCATATAGCGTATCCATTCTCCCGGATGCCTGAACAGCCGTCTGCTGAAGCTGTCTTTCTGCATTATCTTTAATAACCGTTCCGCCAAAGTGATAGGTCATAATGCCGACAAAGGAGAGCACGATCGTCATGACGACTAAAAAAACAATTAAGATTTGATTTCGCAGTGTGTTGTACTTGTTTAAACGGTCCCGCATCTTCCTCATCCTTATTCAACCATTTTTTTTAACTCTATCAGATCGGTGAAGGTTCGGATAGAGTGAAAAAGCCTGGCACAAATTTGTGTCCCAGGCTCCTAGACCGGCTCACTTCGCTTTAGGAGGACGCTTTCCGCAGGGAGGGAGCTGAGCCTTTTCAGGGCCATGCCCTTCAAAGGCTCAGCTTGCCGTCATTTCCTGCAGGGAGTCGCCACCTTCCGCTCCGCTCTCCTCATACAACAGCACATAGTGTATCGATTTTTCTAAACTTTTTTGTTTATATCGCAACCACAATATTATTCGCTAATCAAAACCATTCTCGTTAATTCGACTGTTTGTTCCGGTGCCTTGGCACCTTTGTGGAAATCAGCCTCGGCAGTAAATTCATACAATCCCGGCTCAAGATCATCCAGGAAGGTAAAGCCGCTTTGGAAGGTAAGCACCTCATCTTTTCGCAGCCGCGTAACGACTTCGTCCTCCCCTGCCTTTTTCGTATCAATTACATCTCCATTTTCTGTTTTTACCGTAAAATCAAACAGGCCGTTATTATGAATGATCATGGATCCCGCTTCCTCGCCTGTATACATAATGTCAGCTGATAGCGTTCTTCCTTCTGAGCTTTCAACAACTTTAACGGCTAAAGAAAAATCATCTACCTTCTTGCTTTTGGCTTTTGTCTCCACCCCATTTTCGCACGAATGCATCATGGAAAATGCGGCAATGACGGCAAATAAAAATGGCTTAATAAGCGTTCCTCCTCTCCAATTCATTAACTGAAATTATCGTACTTACACTATATCAAATGAAACTTGACGGTTTAGCCCTCATACACCTTGCATGAAATTCAACTCACTTTTCGCTATACTGAAGAGACTAATAACAAAGGAGCACAACGATGGGAAATGAAATGGAAGACTTTATTATTCAAAACTATCAAAAAGAAGAGCGAATGATGATCCTCGTTTTTGCGCAGTGGTGTGTGAATCACGACCTTGATCCAAAAGCACTTTACCTTGAAGCGTATCCGGATCAGGCCGAAAACCCTGAGCTTAACGGCGCAATCGATCTGACTGTTTCAAAGGACGAAGCCGGTGAAGTGCCGGATGACACAGTGCTCGGAGTGCTTTCGATGTTTGGAAACGATGACCTTGCTTTTGTCGTGTCGCAGGAAATGGAGAAGCTGAAAAAGAAGAAAAAATAAAGCGATGTTCATAGCAGACCAAAAAATGAGGCTGGCAAATTGTCCAGGCCTCATTTTTTCTTGCGGTACGATCAATAAGAAAGACCATTCAGACGTGTGCGTTTCTGCCAAATGGATAGGAGGATAATAGATCTCAGAGAGAATATTCCACCTCTCTCCGATTCATTTCCTTGCCAGTTCCCCTTTCCTATCTTCAACATTATCCTTCTAAACGATTTTAGCATCTACTTGTCTAATCATGATATTCAGCAATAAGATCAGTAGGACAAAGGCTAGGCTTGGCGCTAGGACAACCCAAGGTGCAGTGACTAAATCCGATATACTTTGCCCTACCATTCCTGCCCATTCACCAGCTTTTGAAAGAGATAGATCCTCATCTGCCCCAATAATGCCTCCTTCTAATTCACCGCCGATAAAAATTTGAAAGACGCCCAGATGTAGCAGCAAGATCAGGGCTGATATCATTTGCTGCAAAAGAACAATCATCAATCGGGGTCTAAGAACGGGAATGATATGCTTTAATACAATATGACTCTTTGAAGCACCTAGCTGAAACGAGGCATGTATATATTCCATTTTTAATATTTCTCCAAATTCCTTTGAAAGAACCATCATCAAAGGCGGAATACCGACCAGCGTTAAAACGAGGAACTGAAAGGACATCAGCGGTACCATTCCATGTGTTTCATTTATCAAGATAAAAGCGAATGACAAAAAGTACACCAAAATAAATGCAGGTATATTGATATACGGCTGCAAAAAGGTTTCAATGAGTTTTCTGACCGGTTTCAACGTAAACGTCAACAGTGCTCCAAGCACAATGCTGAATACGACTCGCAGCAGGCCTACTCCAAACACAAAAATCAACGTATATTTTGCTCCATTTAAAATTCTCAAGCTTAAATCATTGCCATTTCGATCCGTTCCAAGCGGATGATCGAGCGAAGGCGGATACGGAGGCGAGACCATCTCTCCAGCAGCATCCGGTTTCATGTTAACCGGTTCCACCCCCTCTTCAAATCCCCATTCATAGACAAAGCTGGCAGCTAACAAAAGCAGCAGCAGGCCTAAAACCGAATAAAAAAGAGTGTTTGAGTTAGTTTTCATCATTCACTCTCCTTTTATCAATCTGGGAAAAGATCCACTGCAAGAGTGCATAGGGAATTAAAAATAGCATAATCGCAATAGCCAGTATGGAGCTGTCATTTGCGCGGTAAAGAATCATCGTAAAACCTTGGATAACAAATAAATACTCAATCACGATCAGCCCCGAAAGCATCATCCAGTAAATTAAGCCCACATGATTGGTGATCGAAAAAAAGATGTTTCTTAACACATGAATCAAAAAAACGTATTGCCGTGAAAGCCCTTTAGATAGGGCAAAATCTATGTATTCCTTGCTTTGTTCATCATCATGAATCCGTAAAGAAATCTTCAACAAAAGCACAGTCGGCGTAATGCTTAAACATATCACTGGAAGCAAGTAAACATCATTTCCGATCCCGTAAAGCTGAAGCAGCTTAAAACCGGTTTCTTTATATAACAGGATGACGCTTAATTGGAAAATCAAAATCAAGATCACATCAGGGATGCAGTCTAAAAATACCAAAATCCACTTTGCGAGCTTTTTCATGCGATAGGTTAGCAAATGATACAAACACGTGAAAATCAGTACGACCACAAAAGCAATGCCTAATGACATGAGTAAAAGAGACATGGAGTATTGATAGGCTTCCAGCATATAGCCTATATCAATATGAACACCGCGAACGGTCGTTTCTTCCCGATCATAGAAACTGAATAGGCCGATCAGTGCTGCGGCTATTTCCTGCATATAATTAACAGGGAAAAACCCAACAGCAGCTTCTCCCACTTTGCTTGATGTAAGCAGATAAGGCAGCGAGGCAATACTGCAGATGCTGATCACAATCACGATCAATTTTACCAATGAGCTAAATACTATTTTTGCAATGTGCATGGGGTAATTTTTTTCAATCATAAAGAACTCCTTTTGCCTTAAACAGATCAGTCATAGGATTATCGTACGACGAATAAATCTGAAGTCTGCCAGGAATATAGATAATGAGTTAAAATGGTTTCCATTTATTATCATATCAGACTTATAGTTGGAAAAGGATTTCTTTTAATTTTTTTAATAAATCCAGGTTATAAATAAATCGTTAAACAAAAAAAATCGCCTTTGAAAGCACCAAATCTACTCTTTAAAACAGAGTATGATTCAGTGCTCCCAAAGGCAGCTTGATTAATTTCGCTTATCGTAAAAAGTGCCGTCGCGATTAACCTGATCGTATGGATTAATGTATTTTTTCATATTAGTCTTTTTTGATCGCAGATTCGACATTTCATCTTGTAAATCAATATGATTGGTTGCTAACAGCTCCTGTATGCGGCTGTTTAAGCTGACAATCTGGTTGCCCATTTCACGCTCCTCAGGGGAAAAAGGCTCATTGATTTGCGGGAAAAGCTCTTCTCTTTCATCAAAAAGAGCATTCACCTGATCGATCCACTCTTCACGGTTTTCCTTCTTTCCGTTAAGCAGAATGGAATAAATCGCTTTGGTTAAACGAAGGCATTGTTCGACTGCACTCATGCCTGATTTCCTGCACCAAATTGCTTTTGACGCTGCGTCTGGATGACCGTTTTCCATGTATCGCGAAGCTCTGTCACCATGCCTTCCACTTCTTCAAGAATGGCAAGGTCATTGTTGATATTCGCTTCCATCAGGCGGCGGTTCATGTAGTCATACATCACCATCATATTTTGTGACACCGCAATATCCATATTCAGGGTCACCATAAACTCCTGAATGATTTTCTGCGCCTTTTGAATCGATTCATTTCTTTTTTCTATATTCTGATCCTCAATCGCAAGCTTGGCCTGTTGAATAAATTTAATGCAGCCATTGTAGAGCATAAGAGTCAGCTCGCCTGGACTTTTTGTCGTGACAGAATTCTGCTGATAGGCAGCATAGGGGTTATGAATAGCCATTTTGACACTCCTTTTTCCTTTTAACGCTTAACTTACATGCCTCCGCTGAATGACTGCATCAGATAGGAGGATTGCTGGTTGGCTTTTTGAATCGCCACTTCCATCGCTGAAAACTGTTTGTAATAGCGGCTCTCAAGCATCGCCAGTCTGGATTCAAACCGGTCGATCCGGTCATCCATATTCTCAAGATTTCGGCCAATGGCATAGGTATTCCCTACACTCGTATCCCGGCCTGCTTTGGCTATAATATCGTCTCTAGTGGCAGAAATCGTTTCTCTTAATCTTCTCGCTAAACCTTGTTCTTCCTTGACAGTGCTGTCATTTGCAAACACATCATAAATGGCTGTCGGGTTATCAGAAATTGCGGCTCTCAGCTTTGTTTCGTCAATGATGAGCTTGCCGCCTTCGCGATAGTCTGTTGAAGTCGTAATGCCGAATTCAGAAAGGCGGTTTGCCCCGCTGAGTCCTTCAACAGTACTGTATAAATCCTGACGCATTTTGTTTAGAGCGCCATTAAGGGAAGCATCCGCCCTCAGCGTTCCGCTCATCGCTTTTTCATCCCACAGCTCAGCTTCTTTTTCGGTCAATTCAGAGCGTTGTTCATCTGTTAAAGGTGGGAAATCCCGGTACTTAGTTTCAGACGTTTTCGTGCTGATTTCGTCAATAAGTTTATTGTACTCATCAGCAAATTTTACGATTGATTCAAAGATTTTTTCTGTATCAGGCGACGAGTTGAATTGAATGTCCTTGCTGCTGGCTTCATTGATGGTAAATTCAAAGCCATTTAACGTGAACTTATTGGAAAATCGTTCTGTTTCAAGCCCGTTGTAAGTAAACTTGGCATTTTGGCCGGGAACAATATTGGCTTCATCAAGCTTCAGGGTACTCGCAAAAAAGTCTCCTGTCAGCTTAATTTCATCGCCGCCCTTTACTTTTCCGGTTTGTTTGGACGACATAGAAACGGTATCTGTAAATGAATCGTAGAACATATTGACGTTCGCGTTTTTATTAATTTTTTCAATTAACGAATTCATCGATTCTTCAGCTGGATTAAACGTTAAGGTATAGCCTTCAGGATCAAGCTCTCCCTGATCGTTGATTGTTTGAATCGTGATCGTTTGTTCAGGATCTCCTGCAGCGCCAAGCTTGGCAGCAGGATCAAGTCCAATTTCCGGTTCACTTCGAAGAGTCGCCGCACGCGCCACCTGGCTGACATTGATCGTCCCGCCCATATCGCTTGTTGCAGAAAGACTTCTGATGGAAACGTCAGGCGAAGAGCTCGTAACGGTTTTTTGTGAAAAGGTTGAAGGCCGCAGCACCGTATCAAAAATAAGATTGCTGAAATCATTCATTTTCCGGTTCATATCACGGTAATCATCCCGCTGCCATTCTGTGTACTGCTTTTGCTGTGTCAGTTTATCGAGCGGCACCCGATTAGCGTTCATCATCTCTTTCACAATCGAATCAATATCCATGCCGCTTGCAAGTCCGTTAATCCTCATACTCATTTGGTTTCACTTCCCTCAGATCTTTTTATCTACCAGCAATCCTAAAAATTCTGTCATCGATGCGTGCATATCAAGCATTCGCTTTGCCGGGATTTCCCGCACAATTTCTTTTGTCACTTCATCCACCACGGTGACGTAATATTCCTTCAAGCCTTCATGAAATTCAAATTTTATATGTGTAGGCGTTGGAGAGGCCGCTAAAAACTCATTCATGCTTTTCACAATTTTATCTACCTTTGTGGTATCAATGCGTGAAGCAAAACCTGGTCCATGATCTAGCTCCACTATTTCTTTTGCAGAACTTTCTTTTCCTTCGTTTACCTTTGCGGCATTTTGAGGCAATGACTGTGAAGCAATTTCCCTGGTCGTTAAAGATGACATAACCTTCTCCATACTCGGCACCCGCCTTTTAGGGTTCTTTTTGTTTATATCGGCCTATTTGGCAGATCATTAACGATTTTTAGAGAAAAGTAGAGGTTCTTTTTAAAAAAGACGAACGAAGAAGGCCTTCTGTTTGTGACTAATAGCCTATTTTCAAGTCTTTTCCTATTTAAAGTTGAAGCGGATGGATGTTGTTCATTACAATAAAGGAAAATAGTAGAAACTAAAGGAAGTGAAGCGATGACGCAAACAGTCAGATATGACGCAGCCGCTTTAAAAGAAACGATGGAAGAGCGTGTACATCAGTACGTCACCTACCGCGAAAGTCTGGACGTCTTACGGGAAAAAATGAGAGCCGTAACGGATCTTGGCGAAGCGTTTGAAGGAAAAGCAGCCGAAGCCATTAAAGGGTTTTTCACCGCCCAAATCGACGTCGTGGACATGTGGCTGCAGCTGGTGGAGCAGCAAATTGCGTTTATGGAAGATGTCGGAGCAATGGCAGAAGACCGTAAGCTCGGCGGCAGTACGAAGATGGACGTTCCTTTCCTGGAAGACGACCTGAATGCGGCTCACAAACGAACAGCGGACATGATTCAGCAGCAGCACGAGGATCTATCCGCAATCCTCTCGCGCATCCGGGATCTCGTGTCACTGGAAGCCTACTCCCCTGCCCAAATTGAATTGTCGATGCAGGACGCTAAAAACAAGCGGGATGACACAGTTGAGCAAATGGAAGAGCTTGACCAGGTTCTGGTAGACGAGTACGGACTGTCGGTGGAATCTGAAACACTGATTCTTGCTCTTATTGAAGGGTTGCTTCAAGCCACCACGCAAAACGGGACATTCTCGCCCATGTCCTTTAATGTGCACGCGTATGAAAACAGTGAAGCGCATGCTGCCATTGAAGGATCCCAGCAGCGCAGCACCGAATACATTCAGCACAAACAACAGCTGCACGAAGCACGCGAAGCTCAGGCACGGCAAGCCGAACTTGATGCCCGCTCCGGCCTCCAAAAATTTCTGGACGGCACCAAAAATTTCGTTGGCGAGTTTTCCGGCTATTACGATACAGTGAGAGCATCAACCGGCGTCGACCCTGTCACCGGCCGGGAGCTCAGCGCATCTGAACGAACCGCCGCAGCTGCCTGGGCCGCAGCAGGCATTGTCCCGATTCTGGGACCCGCCTCCAAAGTAGCCAAGGGCGGAAAAGCCGTATTCGCAGTCTCCAAAGGATCAAAAGCAGCCACCGCGCCACTGACCGCCTTTAAATCCAACACCCAAGCCTTCACCCGCGTCTCCCACGCAGAAAAAGGCATCTACGGCCTCGTCAGCGCCAACGGCTTATCCGGCTACTTCTTCGGCCAGGACCTCCTTGGCAACGAAGTCACCGCAGAACAAAGAACCGAAACGCTCATGATGGGCTCCATGCTTCCATTTAGCGCTGGGATGAAAATGGTTAAGGGTAATGGGGCAGATGTGTTGGGGGTTGGGGTTAGGGGTAACGGTAAAGATAGTAAATTAACTGAAATAGCAGGCGAGAATTTTGGTACTCATATTGTAAAAGGTAAAAATGGTAGGAAAGAATTGACTCCTAATGTACGCTATGTAACTAAGGAAAATTATAAATATACAACAGATGAACTCGGCAGAATAGCAGATGTAAAAGCTGATAAACTAATATTAGGAAAAGGAAAGAGAAATCCAGCAATGCAGTTAGTAGCAGGGCATGAGCATCGGAAGTTAAATGATGATGGTGGACACTTGATAGGAACTCAATTTCGTGGTTCGGGAGATATTGATAATTTGCTCGCTCAGAATAAGCACATAAATCGCTCAGGTGGAGAGTGGTTTAAGATGGAAACTGAGTGGGCAAATGCTCTTAAAGAGGTTCCACCAAAAAAAGTATCTGTGAAAATTAAACCAGTATTCATCGGAAGTTCACTAAGACCAGATTCATTTAAAGTAACATATGAAATTGAAGGAAAAGGAATATTTAAAAAAACAATTGAAAATAGAATAGGAGATTGAATATGGAAAAAGAGATGGATAGATTATACAAAGAAATTGCTGAAACCGTAAATGAAATGATTCCGGAAGATTGGAAGAAGTTTTATCTTTATGCTCAAATATCAGAAAATGGAGGAGGTACTTACTTTTTTTATAATACACGTGAAAACGACAAGTATATGTATAGTCTAGAAATCCCATCAAAATTTCAAATTGATGAAGATGAATTTGAAAGAAAAGAAGATCTATTGTATAAACTAAGTAAGGATCTTAGACAAGTTTTTAAAGATAATCAACAAGAACTTTGGTATTCTTACACGATGACCCTTGAGAGTAGCGGAGCTTTTAAATTACATTATGATTATACAGATTGGTTTGAAACGGAATATAGTTTTAGCGATCAAATGATTATTTGGAAATATAAATATTTAGATGAAAAACCGAACGATAAAAAAGATAAAGCAATGCTTGATACGTATCTTGCTGATTTCCCTAAAAACACCATTTAACAAATGAATACGAAGTAAAGCACCTGTTTGCCTTTTGTGAGCGACAGGTGCTTTTAGTATTAGTGCCACTTTTTAAGACATTTACCTCAGAACTCCAACCAAAAAATTTGATGATCTACTCACTCCTAAAAGATAACCCCACCCCCTCCAAAGCCAATTTAAGTTTCGGCAGGGATGCGGGACCCATTCCATAAAACTTCAACACTTCTTTTTCACTGTAGGTGGATAAAATCTTTAAAGAAGTCACTCCGTTGTTTTCCAATGCTCTTCTGGCTGGTCCTGCCAGGAGTGAAAGAAAGCAACTTTCCGGTTTTCGATCTCTCTCACAGATTGGACAAGTCGGACAATCGCTGCTTTTATAAAATTGATGTCCATTGTCGCAAATTTTTAATTGACCTTCCTGGGTCATCATAATGCACCGCCCTTTCGTATTTTAAAGCACTACTAAACACGATTGATTACTTCAAATAATGGGACCGCAAGCGAATATTTGAATTGAGTAGCCTATCCAATACATTCTGCATTTTCCCTCAAACTCCTCCATTAAAAAACTCCATAAAGGGTTCAACACCTCCATGGAGTTTCTCTTATAACAGCTAGGCTGCTTTCTGTTTTAGTTCATTTAATTGAAGGTCCAGTTTGAAAAAGTCAGGATGATCGCACTGCACAGGCTGACACCGAAAAATAGTCCGCGTACAGGAATGGCGCTCAACACTTAAAATGCGACTGTTAATGCAAAGACGCATAAAAAAACTAGAAAAGGATGAAACACGTTAATCAAACAAAGAAATGATTAGGCAGTTCCATCATTCCTTCTATCTCTGTCTCCTTTACTTTCTGTAACCTTGAAAGTTGCCCGGCACACATAAAAAAAGACCCCAGCTGAGCTGAAGTCTTTTGGAAAAAACCTAAAATTAACGAAGAAGTTGAAGAACACCTTGTGGCTGCTGGTTAGCTTGAGCAAGCATTGCTTGAGAAGCTTGAGAAAGAATTGAATTCTTTGTCTGCTCCATCATTTCTTTAGCCATGTCAACGTCACGGATACGAGATTCTGCAGCTGTGAGGTTTTCAGAAGAAGTGTTTAAGTTATTAATAGAATGCTCTAAACGATTTTGATACGCACCCATTTGAGAACGTGATGCAGAAACTGATGCAATTGCATCATCTAAAGTATCCATAGCAGTTTGTGCATCAGCTTTAGTTCCTACACTTAATGCACTGATGTCAACAGCATCTTCTCCTAAAGCTGTACTAATTTGAGATTTCCATTCTACTGTTAAAGATTGGCCTGAATTCGAACCAATATTAATATCTAGACTCTGGTCAGTAGCTAAAATATCCTTAGTGTTAAATTGTGTGTTTGTTCCAATTCTATCAATCTCTTCAACTAGTTGAGCAGCCTCTTTTTGCAATTCAGCACGGTCCTCATCGGTATTAGTATCGTTTGAGGATTGAACAGCCAATTCACGCATACGTTGGAGAATATCGTGCGTTTCGTTAAGAGCACCTTCAGCCGTTTGAATTAAAGAAATACCATCTTGAGCATTTTTAGAAGCCTGCTCTAAGCCTCGTACTTGTCCACGCATTTTCTCAGAGATTGCAAGTCCAGCAGCATCGTCACCAGCACGATTAATACGAAGACCTGAAGCCAATTTCTCCATTGAGTTAGACTGCGCATTAGTAGCACTTGAAAGCTGACGGTGAGTGTTAAGAGCTGTGATATTGTGATTGATAATCATTTGTAATTTCCTCCCTGAATGTGTCGCAAACGTCCTTGTTCGCGAGTTGGTTTTTTCGAGCAATCCGATAGCGGCGCCGCTGTCTTTTTGCTTACACTACTTATATCGGACCTTGGTGGGAGTTGTTAATAGTTTTTTTAAAAGTTTTTTTGTTTTTCCGGGACTTTTTTCATCTATAAAAAAAGCTGCACCGGGTTAGGGGGCAGCTTACGGTTTTCGTATGAGGTTGAAGACATCGGCGACGCCTACGGAGGCAGATTGGTTTTCTTCCTGGATGTTCAGGTAGACTTCCTTGCGGTGGATGTCGACGTGCTTGGGGGCGTGAATGCCGAGTTTTACCTGGTCGCCGCTAGAGCTGATGACGGTGATTTCGATGTCGTCGCCAATTTTGATGGCTTCGCCGGTTTTTCTTGTCAATACGAGCATGCGCGGTCACTCCTTTTCTTCAGCGGGGGTCAGAATTCGCTGACGTGTTTGGTAGCCGCTGTCGTTTAAAATGACTTGCTTTGCTTTGCGGTTGGCTGTGTTGAAGATCAGCGGTGCCTGCAGATTAGCGGTCGTCTTTTCAAACGGTTCCTGTACATTTAAAATGACGAGGGCTAGAGCGTCTTCCGGATTTTCAAGACTCAGGGCACTCACTGTTGAGTCATCAAGTTTAAATTGATAATCAGTGGCAAAGGCAAACGGATTGGTGACGACAAATCCGAGCTCCGGCGTTGAAGTGGATTGCAGCACGTGAAACACATCGTTTTCAGGAAACGCAATCAGGGCAAATTCTTTTTCGTCCACAAATCCGGGGATGCCGCTTTCAAAAAACCAGAATTCCTCCTGGTTGGCTTCGATCTGACCATGGTATTTTGTTTCAAGTGTTGTCATGCATCCCATTCCTTTTTGTTAAATTTCCGTATTGACGACACGTATGTGGAGTGATTCACGCTGTCTCATGGAGATCGACACATCTCCTGCCTGATGGTCGATAATAGGCTTTTGAGCGCGTGTCCGGTTGATGACTTTTTGAGGAGAAGCGTCAATATGAGTGCTTCCCTGTTGATACCTTACCTTAACACTAAAAGGCGGCGGGATAAACCCGATATTGAAGGACTGCTCAGGGCCGCTGCTGTTGCGTGCGGCGATGGATTGAATGACGCGGCCGCCTTTTTCAATTTCCATGAGCTGATTGCCTTCACTTGTTCTTCGGCTCATCCCGGCCTGAACTTCCTGCATGCCGTTGTTTGCCGCTTCCCGGATCAGCTGCGTAGTGCGCTTCAGTCCCATCGCCGCCCATGCCTGTGACTGATCAATCGTTAATCTGCCGGGTGTCGTGCGGATCGTCATTTGCGCCTTCGGTGATTCCAGATCAAGCTGGGCGGAAGGCTGCTGAATCGACTGGCTCGCTTTGGTAGAGCTTATACCAATCTTGGCAGTTGTGGTTTGCATTTGTAGCTGCGGAATTTGCATCGCATTCACCTCATGGCGCAGAATCTTATCTTAACGAAGGAAATCCATTAAAGAAGGCTGAACGATTCGTGAACCGATCGACAGTGCAGCCCGGTGAACACTTTCCTGTACTTTAAGGTCTGTGATCACCTTTTCAAAATCAATGTCTTCGTTCTCAGACATGATTTTTGTTGCGGTCACTTCCTGTTCTCCAACACGAATTTCCATTAATTCCACCCGGTTATGGCGGGCTCCTAAGTTTGCTCTTGTATCAGTGACATTTGAAATATGTCCGTCCATTTGATTTAAAAAGCCGCTGATATCCTTGCCCTCTGTATCAGGATCATTCAGTCCGGCAATAAGAGAATCCAAGTCATCAAAAAGGTCAGATGAAAAAACAGCGGTTGGGTCTACATTGACGGAAATATATACGCCTTTTGACAGCTCCAGGTCGACCGATTCAGCGTTTGCAGATACCTTGGCAGGGTCCTGGGACAGATCAATCGGCTTTTCGAGTGTATTGGTTCCATTAAACAAATACTTGTCTCCAAACTTCGTGTTGCCAAGCTCGCCCAAATGTTCTTTCAGCTGGTCGATTTCTTCGCTGATTGATTTTCTTTGTGCAGCGTCATACGTATCATTTCCTGCCTGCACGATTAACTCACGGACACGCTGAAGCGCGGAGCCTGTTTTATCGAGTGCGGCATCTGAATTTTCGGTCCAGTTATACGCTTCAGAATAATTTCGTTTAAACTGCTCCGTTTCGATCATATTGCGACGGTAGGTAATGCCTTTCATCGCGACAACCGGATCGTCTGACGGGCGGTTAATTTTTTTCTGTGTGGCAATCTGATCCTGGAATTTCCCCATTTTTTCAAAACTGGAGGATAAATTCCGCATCATATTCCCTGACAGCATGGATTGAGTCACACGCATGGTTGATCACTCTCCTTATCTTCCGACTAAGCCCATTCCGTTTATAATCTTATCAAGCATTTCATCCACCATCGTGATGCTTCGTGCAGCGGCATTGTAGGCATGCTGGAACTGAATCATATTGCTCATTTCTTCATCAAGTGAAACCGAGGATACGGATAGACGTTTTTCTTCCACCGACTCAGTGAGCACGAGGCTGTTTTGTCCCATCCGATTTGCCTGCATCGCATTCACGCCTAAACGTCCGACCATTCCTTCATAAAAGGCATTTAGGGATCCATTTTCGATCGCGCTTAAACCCGGAAGATCAATCGTTTCGTCTGTTCCTTCAAGCTTCAGGGCGCCGTCTGACAAGATCATGCTTTGAATATTGGCAAGATTAATGGCGTTTTGCCCGTTCCCTGCGTTTACTTCTCCGTCTTCAGATACGGACATGGAAGCTGCGATATCCTGTGGATTGAGGTCAGCCAGCTGGATCCCTTTTGCTGCTCCTTGATAAGAAGCGGGATTTGCGAGTTCGAAAAATGGCTTACCTGGCTCTCCCTGAAGATCAGTTCCTTTTTCATGAACGGCATTAAAGGCGTTCGCGAAGGTAAAAGCGAGCTTATCGAGGTCGCTGAGCATATCCGGATAAAGTCCCTTTTCAACGGTTTCGCCATTGGCGTTTGTATGACTGTAGCTGTAGGATTCGATCATGCCGCGGAGCTTGCCTTGAGCAAATTGAATCGTGCCATTTTCATTGGCAAACGGCAAAGATGTGTTCAGTGCTGTTCCTTCACTTGTGAAAAGCTGAAGATTTGTAACGGTTTCCGGCGTTTGATCCGCCATTCTGCCGTTTGCATCCGCAAATCCAAGCTGGTTGAACCGGTTTCCTGTGACAAGCGGCTGTTCTTTGCCGTTTTCGCTCACAAGCGTGATATTATAAACGCCTTCAGCGATTTTCAGGTCATTTCCGCCTGAAGGTGTTTTCTGTACATTGATTTTTACCATTTGTGAAAGCTCGTCCACTAGTGCGTCCCGCTTGTCGTACAAATCATTGGGCAGGTAGCCGTGCGGTTCAACACCTGCAATCTGGCTGTTTAATCCGCTGATTTGCTCTAGGAGTGAATTGACGCTTTTTAAGCCAATGCCGATTTCACTGCCGATGTCTTTCTGGATGGTTTTAAGTGAATCGCTGGCGTAATGAAACGTGTCCACCACTGCCTGGCCGCGTTCAAGCACGACTCCTCTGGCGCCTGTGTTTTCCGGATTGACGGATAAATCCTGAAGCGACTGCCAAAATTCTCCCATAACGGCTGACAATCCGTTTGTGGTCGGCTCATTCATCACGTCCTCCATTTTACTGAGGGAGGTTGCACGCGCGTCCCAATAGCCCAGTTTATTGGATTCATTACGAAACTGATCGTCGAGAAAGCTCTCGCGGACTCGCTGAATGGAGCCTGCTTCTACGCCCGTTCCCAATTGTCCGGGAATTTGCGGGCGGTTCATGGCAGCCGTCGGGAAGGCCTCAGTCGGCGTAAAATTCACACGCTGTCTTGAGTAGCCGGGTGTATTGGCATTGGCAATATTATGACCTGTTGTGTGCAGAGCGCTTTGCTGAGTATTCAAGGCGCGTCTTGCAACTTCGAGTCCGTGAAAAGTAGACATTCTTCAACCTCCAGTGTAGTCAGATAATCGGGTCAGGCTTGTGAGTCAAAAAGCGGCTTGATCGTTTCATTTGATTGATCGTCGCCTCGATTGCCGTAGGTTTGCCCATCGGCGCTCGGCATCAGCAGGTCCATATTCAGCGAAACAAACTGCATCGACTGCTCCAGCAAAAGCTGATTCAGTGTGTTGGTTTCTTTTAGCGCTGTCAGCACGGCAAGCATTTCTTCCTGCATGCGCAAAAGAGGTTCGTGCTCTTTTTCTTCTATGTGGGGTAGTGCTTCCTGAAGACCTGCACTTTTTTTGCCGGTCAGCTCTGTCATCAGTCCGATGCGTTTTTGCTCGAGTGTGTTAATGGCATGGATATGCTTTTGTTCTTCCTGCATCAAGGCTGTTAAGGAAGTCAGATTTCCTTCCTTAATGACAGCCGTTTTATTTAAGGAAATCTGCTGCAAACTTTTATGCAGCTTCAGCATTTTTTCAAGTAAGTCAATTAGTGATGATCCCATCATTGGGTTCTCCTTTGGTCAAAAAGTGATCATGCTTCTCTTTTGTATATCGGTTCTTTGGAGGATTAGTTAATGCTTTTAAGGCAATTGCCCCAATTACGTGTACACATTAATCAGCATGCCTTGAATCTGGCCGATTTTGCTTAAAATATCAATGCCTTTTTGCTCTTTTTGGAGCACGGAATTGGTCAGGTCAACCAGGCCCTTGTCCACTTCCTTGACGATTTTATATACCTTCGTTCGACCTCTGCGGTTAAAGCCGCGCTGGTCTTCAAGCTGAAGCGCGTTGCCGACGGCCTCTTCCATAAACTGCTTCACGAGTTTTTTATATTTTTTTAAGTCTTCCACGGAACGGGATTCTGCGAGTACTTTTCCCTGATCTTCAATTTCCTTGGACATGGCGGTCATTTTATCAATGAGCGTGCTGCCTCTTTTTTTTGCCATCACTTCTGAAAACGAGGTGGATTCTTTGGCTGTTTCGGCTTTTGCGGAAGCTTTAGCCGGTCCTGTTTTTGAAATGCGCTGAATTTCCATTTTTATCACTCCACTTGTAATCGTTCCCTCTATCATAAGGGCTTACATGAAAAAGGGGAAGAAGCCTATACTCCCATGGCTCTTCCCTCTCAAAGCTTTATTGAAGCAATTGCAAAATCCCCTGCGGAAGCTGATTGGCTTGTGCAAGCATCGCCTGTCCGGCCTGGTTTAAGATGTTATTTTTCGTGAACGTCGACATTTCTTTCGCCATATCTAGGTCACGGATTCGTGATTCAGCAGCCGTCAGGTTTTCATTGGCTGACTGCAGATTCGTAATTGTGTGATCAAGACGGTTCTGCACCGCACCGAGCTTGCTGCGTTCTTCAGAAACGGATTGAATCGCCTGATCAAATAAGGTAATGGCTCTTGAAGCATCCTCCGTTGTCATGACGCTGACGCCCTGAGAAGCATTCACACCTGAAGCAGTTAGGAAGGTGCCGTCCGCTGTGCGTCCAATGCCAAGCTTCGCTGCATCCATTGGATTGACAGTAAGCGTCAGCATTTCAAGCTCATTGGCGCCAATTTGGAAGTCAACGCTCAGCGCTTTTCCTTGATTGGCGACAAAATCGCTGTCTTTAAATTCAATTTCAAGACCATTCGCTGCCCCGTCATCTGTTTTAATCGTTCCGACTGTTAATGTGTTGCCAACAACAGAGAACGTTTCATCAAGTGCCGGTGCTTTTGTCGCAGGATCTGCTATGGCTGAACCAACAACCCCGTCAATTTCCTCTAATACTGAAGCCAGATCCTTGCCTTCAGGGTCAATCGTGACGGATGCTGTTCCGCCTGTATACGGAACGGCCGGCTTGCCAAAATTGATTGTTAAGCCGTCAAGCTTCAGCGAGTCGCCTTCTTTTGGTGTTTCACTGAACGTTAAGCTCACCCGTTCTGAAGAAGCGGCTTCCGGATCCGCTTGAAATGTAGTTGCCGGTCCACCGGTAAATGGATTTGTCCACTCCGCTCCTGTCAGTGCAGGATCTACCTCAACCGAAAGCTCGGCTGCTTCTTTTGGCGACATTGGGTTTAGTGTGGAGAAGGTTAATGCAGCCGGGTTGATATCTCCATCGTCCTCCGCTGCTAAATTAGAAGCAGGACTCTTTGAAACAGTGAAGCTTGGGTCAGCTGTCTGTACAGCTGTTTCTAAAGCGTCTGCCAGATTATTTATATTGGCAGCCTTCTCACTATCCGTGCCTGCTGCTTCATTCCAACCATCAACATTTACAGCAATATTGCCCGAAGCAGTTAAGCCAGCTGTCGCAGATTCTTCATTATCAATTTCATATACTTTTCCATTAATCGTAAAGGTTTTGCCTTCAATTTCTTCATCTGTTAATTCACCCACAGACAAAGGAAAATCAAGCGTTACACTTGCCGGCTCACTTGGTGCTGCTGTTACCGTTCCGCCAAATTCACCAAGACCGTTGTAATCAATTTGTGCGTTTGTCGTTTCAAGAAAAGCTCTTCCTGTATCAGAGCCGTTTAGCAGCTTTTTCTGGTTAAACTGCGTTGTGTCTGCGATACGATCAATCTCTGACGTTAATTCATTGATTTCAGACTGAATTGCTTCACGGTCTGTTTCTTCAAGTGTGCCATTTGCCGCCTGTATCGACAGCTCTCTCATACGCTGAAGAATATCATGAGTGGAAGAAAGGGCGCCTTCTGCAGTTTGCACAAGAGAAATCGCATCAAGGGAATTACGCTCTGCCATATCAAGGCCGCGGATTTGAGAACGCATTTTTTCAGAAATAGCAAGTCCTGCAGCGTCATCTGCTGCTTTGTTGATCCGAAGACCGGAAGAAAGCTTTTCAAGACTTTTCGATGTTGCACCCATGGTCTGATTTAAATTACGGTAGGCATTTAACGCTTGTATATTATGATTAATTCTCATTCTGTTAGTTCCCCGCTTCCATTGGATTCAGATTGCGCTCCTGCACCATGATGTGTTTTTCGTATTGAGAGGTTCCTATTTTACCGGTCGACTTTACGGCTGCTGGCTTTGTTTTTAAAATTTCAGTCCACGCTGCAGAAAGCTCTTCAAGAATAGCGAGCATGTCTTTTGCCCCCTGCGCATCCTTTTTTATGTTTGCTTCAATGGTTTTTTGCGCTATGTAGTTATACACCGCATCCAGCTGATCGGCTATGATGCCGGAGTCATAATTTAGTCCTGCTCCGAGACGGCGCATAATGTCATTTACTTTTTGCATTCGTTTATTGGCTTCCAGAAACTGCTTGCGCTCAATTAACTGGATCGCATCCTTTAATTGAGTGATCGCTGCTTCATAAAGATACGAAGTCAGTTCCTGTGAAGATTTTTGGTAAAGTAATTCTTTTGTTAGAAAGTTCATCTCTTCTCCTCCTGCCTATCTTGTATATCGGCTGGAGAATCGGTTGTTTAATAGTTTTTTTCCATTTCCTCGATTAAAATCAGCATCTCTGCAATAACAGAATACAGCTGAGGAGGAATGCTGTCGCCAAGATCAATATCGAGCAAATTGGCGAGCAAACTTTCATCTTCCTCTAAATGAACATCGTGCTGCTGAGCAAGCTCGATAATCCGCTGCGCAAGTGCACCGCTCCCCTGCGCCACAACACTTGGTGCTCCGCTATTTTCATCATAGCGAATCACAGCAGCAGAAGGACCGCTCGCTTTTTTTCTGGCAATCTGATTAAAATAATGCGGCATCATATACTGAAATCAAACCCTTTCTCGGTCATAGCCGGAATAGCAGATCGCTCTTTTCCTTGCTCGGAGGAAGCAGAGACCGTTTCTTTCAGCAGTTTGGTAAATTGAATGCTGCCAATCTCATAGCCGATGTCTTCAAGACGGGCTTTGGCGAGTGACGTGAGAGGCTTCATTTTTTCTTCAAAGCCAGGCAGATCATTTTTCACTTTAATTGATAGCATCCGGTCGTTGGCAGTCAGCGCAATGCCCACTTCTCCAAGCTTTTTCGTTTCAAACAGAAAATACAGACTGCAGTTTTCCCAGTCCACCTTCTGCTCCCCGCTTTTTGATTGAAGAAATACTTTAAATTCCTCCACTTTGTTTTCGAGAAGATACGGAAGCGTCATCACCATGCTTTGAAGGCCGTTTGCATCTGTTTTGCTCAGCAATTGCTGGCCGGTAATTTGAGTGAGCATAGAATCACTCTTTACACCGGACTTCTCACCATCTTCATGTGCCATTTTTAACAGCAGGCTTTTCAACGACGCACTTAATTCTTCCTGAGGCTTCCCTTTGGTTAAAAGAGCGTGCGACTGTTCGTGCTCATGCGTTAACCCCATTCCTCTTACATGCTCAAAAAGCTGGCGTCCGGTTGGCTCCTGATGCAGCATGTTCATGGAATGACTGACTGTCGTTGCCGCCTGCTTTGAAAGGGACGGGGGATCAAGCTGAAGAAGCTCGGTTGACACCATATGCTGAACCCGCACATCTGCCGGCTTAAAATTGATTTTTTCCATCATTAATTTAACCTCAGACACTGCTTTGGCTGCCTCTGCTGTTTGACCTTTTGACACAAGTCTCGCTGCTTCTGCAAGCTGGGAGCTTCCTTTTAGCAGCTTTTTCTCCGTATCCATATCGGTATAAAGCATAAAGTCGCTTTTTAAAATTGCCTGATCGAGCATTTTTATGGTCGATTCAAGCATCGGCTTAACGTGCGTCACCGCTCTTTTTTGCTGTAAAAGCAGCTGCTGATCGATATGCTGGAGATTTCTCGTAATGTCCCTTTTGATCTGTTTAAAATCAATCGCCGCCTGCGACAGTTTTTCAGAGATTCTTGTTACAATAAAATCCTTTGACTGGGCAGGAAGAGTGGCAGCGAGCTGTTCAGAAAGCTGGTAGCCTTCGTCTCCTGAAGCGCTCTGCGGTTTCAGCTGCATATGCGCGGGCTGAAGTGCCTGCATCACTTCCTGCCTAGCTGCTAGCTCACGTCCCTGCTCAAGTGAGGCTAACGCTTTTTCCACAGCCTTGTGAATCGATTGTGACAGCGAGGCGGGCAGATGCTCAGAAGCGAGTACCGTCTGCTGGATTTCTTTTAACACTCCAGTCATATCAGGGTTTTTCTGAACATTCCTGATCGCTTTTTGCAGTAAGTTAACTAGATCATCAAGTGCCGGGTCGGATGGGGGCTCAAGGGAAGAAGATGGCTGGTTTAAGGATAAGGCCGCCATTTTAGAAACCATTAGCGCTTCAAGCTTTACTGCGTCAGAGACTTTTTTAGATAAATCGGGAGTCAGCTCAGCTGAAAATCCGGTCTGCAATGCGGAAGCAATCTGCCTGAGACTGGCGCCGCTTTTCAGCTCCTGAGTCAGCTGTTTAAGCACAGGATCATTCGGGAATTTTTTGGACAACGTCAGCAAAACCTCTGCCAATTTGACTGCTCCGGCATCGTAAAGCTGCTTTGGTGCGTTGGAAAGCCTGGACTGAAGCGCAGGATCAAGTCCTTCACTTTGCAGCAGCTTCCCCACTTCTTCCCCGACTGTTTTGCCGTGAAGGGCAGCGTGAACGAGATGCAGCTGCTTTGCAGACAGATCGAGCTGTTTTTGAGCTGCGGCGGTTACACTGTATAGCTTGTCATCCAGATTTCCGCTGCTGTTTTTCATAAAAGAAGTGAGTTCCTGAAGTGCTTGTTTTGTCACAGGAATGCCTTTATCATTCAAAATCTGTACTGCCGCTTTTACATCAGAAGACACCGGCTTTCCTCCATTTAAGGAGGTGAGCTGCTGATCTGCGGAAGGTTTCACCGCTTGCTTTGCAGGAGGCTCTGCAGGCTTGACCACAGGCAAACCATCCTTTGTGCCGGTCACTTCAACGAAAGCTTTTCCTGATGAAGGCAGATCCCCCTCCGTTTTCACTTTCATTTCACGGCCGCGAAGATCTACGGTAGCTTCTCCGTTCGCATGCTTTTCTTTTATTCTTACTTGAAAAATATCGCCTTTTTGAACGGCAGCCGGGACCTCTGACTTTGAAAAATTTGAAACAGCGGGATCTATGTTGACCTGCATCATTCCTGCACCTCCTGTACGGGATAGAAAATAAGCGTTTAAATATGAGCGTTGGCAGAAGAAAAGCCCCTGTTCTCACAAGGGCTGTTCAAAAATGCTGTTAGCTGCGGAAATGTTTCAGCAAATCCGCTGCCGTTTGTTTAGGATCGGCCTGATACGTGCCGTTTTCAATCGTGAGCTTCAGCTGATCAAGCTTTTCCTGTCTTTGTGCCTGAATGGAGCTGCTTTCCTGCATTTCCTTTGCCTGTGACGAAATCTCCAGCTTGTCTGCTTTTTGAAGCTTTTGAGCATCACTCTGGTCTACTTTTGCCTGCTGGCGTGCGTAGGGGTTAAGATTTGCACTATTGATCGAATTTATCTTCAAGACAAGTCACCTGCTTTCCTTTTTTACTAAAGGTTGTTTGTTACCTATTATATCGGCAGGCTTCGAAAAATTTAAAGGCGCACGGGAAAATTAGAAATAAAGTCCCATGCGCCTTTTTCATATTTACGTTTGTTTTCTTGATGAAAGATACGTTTTTTGCTGATTGCTTTTGGAAGCTTCCTGAAACAGACGGTTCGATTCCTCAAGTTTTAAATCACTTTTTATTGAGTCTGTGCACGTTCTGCAGAGCTTTGCCTGTGTAATTAAGGTGCCGCACTGATCGCACGGGTAGCCGAGTCCCGGAAATTGAGCCGGCTGAAGCCTGCGCTTGCGAACCCACTTGTACAGCTGTTTTTCCTCTGCTCCGGTTACTTCAACAATCCGTTCCACTGTTGCTGCGCGATTTTCTCTCTTGCGTAAAAACTGATAAACCTGTTGAAATAAATCCTCTTCTGCCTGATGGCATGGTAAGCACACATCACGAAGTCCATTAAAATTAAAGATCGCATTGCATACAGGACAATTTCTTAATTCCGCCATGATAAAGTCCCCTTATTCGGTTTTTCTTCATTATATAACATAACCTTTATAAGTAGGTAGTATTAATTAGGAATTTAATACTATTTTAGCGGCCAATCGTGATCGAAGAGACTTTTTCAGCTCCTGCTTCCTTTAAAATATGGGCTGCATGACGGATCGTCGTTCCTGTTGTATATAGATCGTCAATCAAAATAATCGACTCGTTATGAAAGGTTTCTGCAGTACAAAAAGGATTGGAAGCAGCGTGGCGGTCCTGCTTTCCTTTTTTCGCTTGGGAAACGGCAGGATTATCCATCCGGGAAAGGCTTGTCCGGTAAGGAAGATTCGCACTTTCAAGCAGCGCTTCTGTTTGATTGAAAGTGCGGTCGATTTTTTTGCTTTCGTGAAGAGGAATGGGAAGAAGGCAGTCGTAGGGCATCATGCTTTTTACCACTTCAGCTAGAGGGGCACCGAAGCAGCCTGCGATGGCATAGTCCCGATCGTATTTAAATCGTTTGATCAGCTCTTTTAATCCCTCATTATAAATGTAAAGCGATCGATTTTGATGTAGGACACTGCTGTAAACAGGGTGTTCTGCCCATTTGAGGCAGTCTTTACAGGAGAAGGTTTGTTCCGCAAGGGGTCTTGAGCAAATGGTACAGATCGAGTCATGACGGATCACCTGAAGCAGGCTCATGCATTCGCTGCATAAAGAAGTCTGCTTGCGAGGTGTAAAAAGATCACTCCAGGATATTTCCATTAAAATGGGTTCATGACAGCTTAAACAGCGGTTCATGTTTCCCCTCCTTAAGCAGTCCGTCTTTTTCGGCCTGACGATTCATTCGAATGATGTGCTTTTGCGCCTTGACGATTGCTTCTGTGTGACCAAAATGGAAAAAGGCGACGATGCCGCTCGGATAGCGGAAGTCACGTCCTGCTCTTCCCGCAATCTGCACAAGCGCACTTTCTGTGAATATTGCCTTTTCAGCCCCAAGCACGGCTACGTCAATATTCGAAAATGTGACGCCTCTTTCTAAAATGGTGGTGGTCAGCAGGATATCAAGCTCATTCTTTCGCATCCTGTCAATCTTGGGACCCCTTTTGGCATCCTTGGCATGGACCGACTCCAGGTTCGGTGTATAGTCCTGCAGCAGCTTTTCCACCGCGAGCATTGTTGGAATATCTGGCATAAACAGCATCATGCGTTTGTTTACGGCGAGTCTGCTTTCAATCCATTTTTTAAAACTGTACGGCAGCTGCTTCTTAGCAATCGATTTTTTCCAGTTTCCAAGCCATCTGGTTTCCGGAACGGGCAATGGATAGCCGTGGTATCTGGCGGGGATCACAATGGCCTGCAGCCTGCCTTTTTTTACTTCCTGCAGGAGTGGCGCAGCAGGTGTGGCGGTAAGATAGATAAGGGTTGATTCAGATTTTCTCGCGTTTTGCGCTGCCCTTTGCAGCGTGACGTCTCCGTTATAAGGAAAGGCGTCCACTTCGTCAATCACCATCACGTCAAATGCGTGCTGGAACCGGTAAAGCTGATGTGTGGTGGCGATGGTCAGACGGGCAAAATCGTTTTTATGCTCACTTCCCCCAAAAAGGGCTTGAATAGGTGTTGTAGGGAATGCTTGCTGAAAGCGCGGAAACAATTCCTGAACAACGTCCCTTCTTGGCGTTGCGATACAAACCTGCTGTCCCTT
Organism: Jeotgalibacillus proteolyticus; assembly: GCF_050107735.1. Lineage (GTDB taxonomy): Bacteria > Bacillota > Bacilli > Bacillales > Jeotgalibacillaceae > Jeotgalibacillus > Jeotgalibacillus proteolyticus_A. The sequence continues at coordinate 432,298 of NZ_JBNILO010000001.1, read as the reverse complement.
TTCAAGCGCATGGGCTGCAGCTTGAAACAAAATTTCTGTTTTTCCGGCTCCGCACACAGCATGAACGAGCGTTGACCTCTTCTCTTCAACTGAACGGACAAGCTGATCCGAGGCTTTTTGCTGAGGAATGGACAGTGTTCCCTCCCATTGCAAGATGGGCTGCTGAAGCGGCTTCAGGGTCTCATCTTCCGGTCCAGACCACTTGACAATAGGATTGCAAAAAGACGCTTTGCCCATGTTAATACAGTTTCTGCAATAGGTGCACGGAGCGTTGCATCTGGCGCATGGCTGTTCGTAAAAAAGATGGGACTGCTCATTAAAGCAGCGCATACAGCGGTAAGTGTACTTTTTCTTTTGGATAGATGGAGTGAAGAAAATGTGGTTTGATTGAAGATGTTGCTCTACTTCCTGAGGAGTAACTAAACGGAGAACCTCGTCTTTTAAAAGCTGCCTGCCGGAGAGGACCGTGCGAAGGTGAGGTGGTACATGACATGTATTCAGATAAATAACCTCCTTTTAGGGCAAAAGTGGAGAACGACTCCCGCCGCTCTCCCGGTTTTACTCTTTTTTCATCCAGCCAAGACCCATAGAGCCTTCGCCTAAATGAGTGCCGATTACCGGTCCGAAATGTGAGATTCGAAACATGACATTCGGCAGCTGCTGTTCAAGCTCTTGCTTCCATTCATGCGCTTCATTTTCACGATTGGCCTGAATAATGACCGCCTGAAGATAATCATATTTTTTTGCATCCTCAGCCAATAGGTCAACCATCCGTTTCATCGCTTTTTTGCGTGTACGGATTTTTTCAAATGGTTCAATCTTTTTATCGACAAAATGCAGCAGCGGCTTCACCTGTAGCAGACTGCCAATCATCGCCTGTGCATTCGATAAACGCCCGCCGCGCTGAAGGTGGCTGAGATTATCCACCATAAAATAGGCACGAGTCGTTTCCTTCAGTTCATCTAGATACGCCACAATCGTTTCCGCTGAGCAGCCGCGCTTGGCCATTTGAGCTGCTTCTAACACAAACATCCCCTGCACCATGCAGGAAATCTCTGAATCATACGGATACACGCGAATGTTCTCCACCATATCCCCCGCCTGAACAGCACCGGAAAACGTTCCGCTGATCTCACTTGATAAATGGACGGAAACCACTTCGTCATACTCCGCTGAAAGCTCCTCAAAAAGAGCCGCAAACTGACCAACTGCCGGCTGCGAGGTTGTAGGAAGATCCTTCTCCACACGCACCGAGTCGTAAAATTCCTCAGTCGTCAGATCAACCTCCTCCTGATACATTTTCCCAGCCATAATCACACTCAATGGAATCATATGAATCGAAAGCTCATCCCGAATTTGTTTTGGTATATACGCCGTACTATCCGTCACGATCGCCGTCTTCATTCCACCATTCCTATCCCTGCAATAAAATTTCAATGACCCTAAACTTGTCCGCAGACCCTATCCTCCTATTCTAGCCCAAGAACTCGGTGAATGCATCAGTTTTGGAGGAAGAATTTTGCTTTAAAGGACTAAAGGGGTCTGGCCCCCTTAGTCCTTTAAAGCAGTCCATCGTCATAAGTAAATCTTTTTTCGGTGAATTTTTGAAAGTGATAAATGCTTGGTGAAGGAAAGCATTTGAGGATGTGATGGGTGACTATGTTGTTGGGGTTGTGTGCGGTGATATAAGAAGGGTAACTATTCCAAGGATAGTTTGAAGGATGATCTGCCAGCTGAGCTTTTACAGGATTATTGTGGATGTAGCGGCAAACATCCAGCAGATAGGTGGAGCCTGTTACAAGTTTCTCATTAAATCGGGACTGAAAAACATGCCCCACCTCTTTTCTCCTAAGATTAAAATAGATTGCATACTCTCCGTTAATTAATTTCATAATGTCCGAAAGTGAGTCCTCCTTCGGCTGAATTAGCAGATGAACATGATTAGGCATTAAGCAATAAGCCAGCAAATCAAACGAATAACGCTTGTGTGCCTTCCTGATTAGCGATAAATAAGTTCTGTAGTCCCTGGCATCGTAAAACAGCTGCATCCTCCTGTTCCCCCTGCAAATCACATGATAATTGCCATAATGCAAAAACACTCTTCGCTTCCTTGCCACTTTCCAACTCCTCCTCTCAAAATAAGTGCCCTCTCTCCTTCGACTTACTATCAATAATCTCCTTCTTTTTAGCACAGTAAGGCATTGAAGGGGCCAGGCCCCTTCAATGCCTTACTGCACTAAATTCTCTACCTGTTTCTCATCCAACTGAATAGTATCTTTTAAGCCAAGCCTCCAATTCTTATCAAATCTTTTACAACACTTAATCATTGACAACTTGTATATACACGTATATGATAAGTTTGTAAATGTAAGCGCTGTTTCTGACTAATTTGGACTATCTTTTGTCCAATAGGGAATAGATGAATGGACGGAATAATGTCACGGAAATGAAAACGGTTACGGGAGGGTTATTGATGAGTGATGTGAATAGAGAGGAAGTCCGCCAGATTGTAGAAGCGATTGGCGGGAAAGAAAATATCGACTCTGCCACTCATTGTGTTACACGGCTGCGGTTCGTGCTGCATGATGACAGCAAGGTGGATAAGAAAAAGCTTGAGTCCATTGATGTTGTAAAAGGATCTTTTGCGAACAGCGGACAGTATCAGGTGGTCATTGGACAGGGTCTTGTAGATAAGGTCTATAAGGTGCTGGCAGAGGAAACGGGCATTCAGGAAGTTTCCAAGGATGATGTAAAAAATGCTGCGGCGAAGAAAATGAATCCTCTGCAGCGTACGATTAAATTGCTTGCAGACATTTTTATTCCGATTTTACCTGCAATCGTGACAGCCGGTTTATTGCTGGGACTGAACAATGTTCTGACAGTCGAAGATTTGTTTGGCGAAGAATCACTTGTTGCCATGTATCCTCAATGGGCGGATTTAGCCACTGTCATCAGTATTATAGCCAGTGCCGCGTTTAACTTTTTACCCGCTTTAATCGGGTGGTCAGCAGTTAAACGCTTTGGAGGAAATCCGCTGATGGGGATTGTCCTCGGACTTGTGCTTGTACATCCCGGTTTACTCAGCGCCTATGATTATCCAGACGCAGTGAGAGAAGGCACGGTTCCAACGTGGAATTTATTCGGATTGACCGTTGAATCCATTGGTTATCAGGGACAAGTACTGCCTGTTCTCTTTGCAGCTTATTTATATGCTTTAATTGAAAAGTTCCTGAATCGGAAAGTACATGATTCCATTAAGCTTCTCGTTGTAGCTCCAGTTTCTCTTTTGATTACAGCACTTGCTGCATTTATCGCAATCGGACCTTTAACATTTGCTGCCGGAACAGCTATTGCAGATGGCGTGATCTGGATCTTTAACAACTTTGGATGGCTCGGCGGTTTAGTTTACGGCGCGACATATGGAGTGCTTGTTATTACAGGAATGCACCATACATTCCTTCCTGTAGATCTTCAGCTGATTTCAAGTAATATTAACGGAACGTTCCTGTGGCCTATTCTTGCTTTATCGAATATTGCACAAGGCTCAGCAGCGTTTGCGATTTTCGCATTGACATTCTTTACGAAAAAACAGGATGAAAAACTGAAAGGTCTAGCGAGTTCCTCAGGTATATCAGCTTGGCTTGGGGTAACGGAACCTGCCCTGTTCGGTGTAAACCTCCGCTACCGTTTTCCGTTTATCTTTGCACTGACTGGATCGGGTATCGCAGGGCTTCTGCTCGGCGCTAACTTTGTTCTGGCCAACTCGATCGGTGTCGGCGGTGTACCTGGAATTATCTCCATTCAAAAAGAATTCTGGCTGATCTTCAGCATTGGGATGGCGATCGCAATTGTTGTGCCATTTGTCCTAACCCTTCTTTATGGCCTATTCATTAAAAAAGGAAAACTCGAAGACTAACAACCAAAAGCGTTCGCAGCAATTTCAGCGGACGCTTTGTTTGTAATAAAAGCTTTATCTAAGTAAAGGGGCCAGGCCCCTTTACTTGACTAAAGAATATCCAATATAAAATTAAGTTCAATTGTTAAATTCATTTTCAAGGAGTGATTCACGTATGGAATGGTGGAAAAAAGCGGTTGTGTATCAAATTTATCCGAAGAGTTTTAATGATACGACAGGAAATGGCGTCGGGGATTTAAACGGAATTACAGAGAAGCTGGATTATTTAAAGAAACTTGGGGTGGATGTGCTTTGGCTGACTCCGCCTTATAAGTCTCCGCAAAATGATAATGGCTATGACATCAGTGACTATTTCAGCATTCACGAAGAATACGGAACAATGGATGATTTTGACCGGATGCTCTCTGAAGCGCATGATCGAGGAATTAAAATTATAATGGACATTGTCATTAATCACACGTCTACGGAGCATGAGTGGTTTGTTGAGTCCCGCAAGTCTAAAGACAATGAATACCGTGATTTTTATATTTGGAAGGACGCGCAAGAGAACGGAAACCCTCCAACCAACTGGGTGTCTAAATTCGGAGGCAATGCCTGGAAGCAGGACGAAAAGACAGGCCAGTATTATTTGCATTTATTTGATGTTACGCAGGCCGATCTGAACTGGGAAAACGAAGCTGTTCGTGAAAAGCTGTATGACATGATGAATTACTGGGCGGAAAAAGGCGTCGATGGCTTCCGTCTCGACGTAATCAACTTAATTTCTAAGGATCAGTCATTCCCTGATGAGGATGGCGATGGAGATGGCCGTAAATTTTACACTGACGGACCTAAAGTACACGAATATATGCATGAAATGAACCGTGAAGTATTTTCAAAGCATGATCTGCTGACAGTAGGCGAAATGTCTTCCACTACGATCGATCACTGCATCAAGTACTCTAATCCTGAACGCGAAGAGCTGAGTATGACGTTCAATTTCCATCATTTAAAAGTGGATTATCCAAATGGAGAAAAATGGACTGTTGCTGATTTTGATTTTGTTAAGCTGAAGGATATTTTATCCACCTGGCAAGTCGGCATGAATGAAGGCGGCGGCTGGAATGCCCTTTTCTGGTGCAACCATGACCAGCCGAGAATCGTTTCCCGCTACGGAAATGACGGAAAGTATCGTACAGAATCAGCTAAAATGCTGGCAACAACCATTCATATGATGCAGGGAACGCCTTATATTTATCAGGGTGAAGAGTTCGGCATGACCAACCCTCACTTTAAAACTATTAAAGACTATCGCGATGTCGAGTCTTTGAATATTTATAAACAGCTGATTGAGACCGAGCATTCAAACGAAGAAATCTTAGCCATTCTTAATCAGAAATCACGGGACAATTCACGTACGCCGGTTCAATGGAATGCAGAAGAAAACGGCGGATTCACGACTGGCACACCTTGGATTCCCGTGGCTAATAATTACAAAGACATTAATGCAGAAGCAGCGGTCGCAGATTCTCAGTCCGTTTTTTACCATTATCAAAAGCTGAATGCGCTGCGCAAAGAGTATGACATCATTACAAATGGAAATTATGAATTGCTTCTAGCGGATGATCCGGCTGTTTTTGCTTATACGCGAAATACAGAGGAAGAATCACTACTTGTAGTGAATAATTTTTATGAAAGCCCTGTACAATTTAAGCTGCCTTCTGAGACAGCCCAGAGATTAAGCCATTTTTCTGACCGCTCTGTTCTGATCGGCAACTATGACAACGTCAATGGCTCTGCGGATTCCTATGAACTTCGCCCGTACGAATCCATTGTCTTTCGGCTTAAAAAATAGCATATGGTAACATAAAAAAGCGTTCAGTCCTGTGTGGATTGAACGTTTTTTTGTATAATTTTTTGAATCAAGGCTCCAGCCCACCCCCCTTTCGCTTTCTGATCATTAACTAAAAGAAAGTACCCAATGAGGATGGATGACCATGGCGAAAAGCAATCGAGGAAAAATTTTAAAAAAACGAGCTCTTAAGAGTGGAGAACCCTATCGCGGCACCTGCCCGAAATGCAAGAAAACCGGCATTAAATTGCTGCATTCTCATGTCAGTCCGTCTAAGGACGTTCTAAAAGTCTGTAAAAATTGCAGGAATAAATAGCCGTTGGAAATGAAGCTAAGATTTATAACGATAAAATCAAAAAAGCCGGCCCTTAAACGTTTAAGGGCCGGCTTTTATTATGTTTATTCAGGATCTGCCATAAAATGAACAGACGCGATTTTCCATTTATCCTCCACTAAATGAAAAACGGTGATCTGACGACCGGTTCTGGTCACCTCTGTACCACTTTCGGAATCTGTAGTGGTTAGGCTCAAATTGGCAAACACATGTGCTTCTTCTTCCTTATATTCGTTGATCGTTTTCAATTTCACTTCACGCTCAACGTCAAAAGATTCAAACACTTCCTCAAGAGCAGCACGTTCTTCCTCTTCGTTAAAGTAGCCATCCCCTGTTCGCAGCAGTTGGAGGTATCCCTCAATATCTTTTTCATTAAAAGTACTGATGTATTTATCGAAAAGGGATAGAATTTCCTCTTCTTCCTCTGGTGGAACATCTTCTGCTTTTTCCACCTCTCCCTCGCTGTTCATTTCAAAACCGATTTCTGAATCTCCTTCTGCTGCTTCAGGCACTTCAGACTGCGTATGTGTATCAAGTCCCTCACCGCTTTGACCATCGTTAATGGAACCTGTATTATCGTTCGTTTCATCACCGCTGCAGGCAGCCAGAAGTAAAGCAAGCAAGCCGGCTCCTAGTGCAGTCCTCATTTTTTTGTGTGTCATAGGCTGGATCGTCCCTTCTCTATAGTCGTTTCACGGATGTATTGTGGGTTGTACCCTGCTTCCTTCCATTATGATACAATAAAACAGGGTGATCTTATATGGCAACAACCAATAAATATATGAACATTTTTCAAGAATTATCAGGAGAAATTAAGCAGGGAATCTATGAACCTAACTCGCTTCTTCCTTCAGAACATGAGCTTTGCGAGCGCTTTGATACTTCCCGTGAAACCATTCGTAAAGCGCTTACTTTGTTATCTCAAAATGGATTTATACAAAAGATGCAGGGCAAGGGCTCTTTAGTACTGGATGTCAGCAAAATGACCTTTCCAGTCTCGGGTCTAGTAAGTTTCAAGGAGCTTCAGCAGTCCCTTGGCAGAAATATCACTACGACCGTCCATAAGCTTGAATTAACAGAAGCAGAAGACTGGCTCTCGCCGCAATTGGAATGTGAGAAAGAGTCGCTGGTTTGGGAAATTGTGCGCGCACGTACCATTGACGGCGAACGCGTTATTCTCGATAAAGATTGGCTTTTACAGTCAAGCGTTCCCTCTCTTACTGAAGAGATCTGCAGTGATTCTATTTATGCCCATTTGGAGAATCATTTAGGCCTGAAGATCTCCTATGCAAAAAAAGAAATTACAGTGGAACTGGCTACAGATGAAGATCGTGCGCTTCTTGACCTTGATGGCTACAGCCATATTGTACTCGTACGAAACTATGTGCATTTGGAAGATACGACTATTTTCCAATATACAGAATCGAGGCACCGTCTGGATAAGTTTAAGTTTGTCGACTTTGCGCGAAGAAGAAAATGACGTGTTAAATTAAATGCTTGTGCTGGAATAATCAGTCTGATTAACTGAAACACCCAGCATTCTATCCAATAAACCGACATTTCCCAGGCAATATTCGCCCGCCTTCGTCATTCCATTGGTGTTTATGCTCTAACAAAAAAGGATTGCCTGATTGGAGGCAATCCTTCTTTTTTAATAATTACCGCACTTCCACCCAGCCGTTTTTTATGGCGGTTACAACGGCTTGAGTCCGGTCGTTTACATTCATTTTTTGAAGAATATTGCTTACATGGTTTTTGACTGTTTTTTCGGAAATGTATAAGCCTTCGCCAATGCCGCGGTTGCTCTTGCCGTCTGCAAGCATTTGAAGCACTTCACATTCACGTTTCGTTAACAGATGCAGCGGGCGGCGTACTTCCACCTGCTGAAAATTACCTGTAAATTCAGCATCGGCAAGTCTGCGGAACTCGTTGACAAGATTAACGGTTACTTTAGGATGCAGGTAAGATCCCCCATCAGTTACCGTTTTAATTGCATCAATGAGCGCATCCGCGTCCATTTCCTTCAGCATATAGCCCAAAGCTCCTGACTTCAGGGCATGAGAAACATAGTTTTCGTCGTCATGAATCGATAAGATGATGACTTTCGCCTCAGGGAAATTTTCAATGAGCGTTTTTGTAGCTTCAACCCCATTAACTTCCGGCATATTTATATCCATCAGGACAACATCCGGCTGATGCGTGTCATATAAATCAATTGCTTGAGAACCATCGTCCCCTTCAGCCACTACTTCAAAGGATTTTTCAAAATCCAAGATTCGTTTTACGCCTTCACGAAAAAGTTGATGATCATCAATGATTAGTATTCTTGTCATATATATTTTCCTCCTTGATCATATAAAATCCTTTAAAGCGGTACTTGAATCATAATAAGGGTGCCGGATCCCGGTTTAGAATTGACTGTAATTTCTCCTGCAAGCAATTCTACCCGTTCTCTCATGCCTATTAAACCAAAAGACCCCTGTTTTTTTTGAGAAGGATCAAATCCTTTTCCGTTATCTTTAATAACGACTGTGATCCGGTCCTGCCGGATTTCCACTTTAACGGAAATTTCAGTAGCCTGTGCATGCTTCAGGGCATTTTGAACTGACTCTTGGACAAGACGAAACAAGGATACTTCGTACTTGGGATGTAATCGTGACTCTTCGCCTATTTGGTGAAACAATAATTTCGTACCGTTGCTGTACTCTTCAATTGAACTAAGGTATTTTCTTAACGTTGGCACAAGTCCGAGGTCATCAAGAGCCATTGGTCTGAGATCATAAATAATACGCCGCACTTCTGAAAGCGCAGAGCGAACCATTTTCTTTAAACTCTTAATCTCAAGGAAGGCTTCCTGCGCTCCTTTGTCCCTATAGACCCGTTCAATTAAATCAGAACGCATCAGGACATTTGCCATGAGCTGAGCCGGTCCATCATGTATTTCCCGGGAAAGCCTTTTTCGTTCTTCTTCTTGAGCTTCAATAATTTGGATGCCAAATTCCTGTTTTTGTTTTGCATCCTGCAGGGCTGCACCCATTTGTTTTAAATCACTGTTTAAATAGGTAAGAACTGCAGATATCTGTGTTACCAGGTTCTCCGCTCTTTCAATCGTGTCCAGCATGCTTTGCAGCCTTCGTTCCAGCTCGTCTCTGCGGCTGCGAAGCTGTTTTTCTTCCTGTCTGTTTACCGAAAGCTGTATCTGGAGATCATGAGCCGTTTCGTACGCTTGGCGGACTTGCTCTTCAGAGAAATTTTTAAAATGGTGACTGACTTCAGCCAGCCGCTTACGGGCAAATCGTGATCGCCTTTCAAGGTCATCACCCTCATAAATTACAGTGGTAATTTTCTCCCTGATTTGACTAAGCTCTTTTACTAGCCCTTCATAATCATTCCGCGTTTGCTCCCCAATTTCAAAAATATCTGATTTGCTTTGGTCCACTGTATCGATCATTTTACCCAAAATGATGTCAAGCATTTGGGAATCCAAACTAGTTGCGGACACAATTCAGACTCCTTCCTATTTACATAGTGTCTTTGTAAAAAATTATACTGTTTATCCAGGAAAAAAGAAAGTGTTCCTCAGTATATGTTTTTGACGCAGTAAATGTCGGAATTCATCGGTGTATTTACTTTCTTAGAATAATAATTTCCTAAGCATCTACACAAACCTGAACCTAGTCTATTATACCACCATTAGAATGTCGCGATATTAAAGTATCATTACAATTGACGCATATGACATTTCACCTTCTTTTCAAATTACGGTGTTATGACGAAAATCATCGTTTATTGTTATAATGGTGTAATATAACTACGAAAAATGATAAAGGAGTGCCATATATATGCTCAATAAATATCGTACAATCGCAAGAAAAGGGGAAAATGAAATTATTATTGAAAAATCCAGATTTATAACAACCGTTCAAAGAGTTGAAACAGAGGAAGACGCGCTTGCCTTTATTCAGGAAATCAAACGGAAGCATCCTTCAGCAAATCATAATTGTTCGGCATACATGATCGGCGAACATAATCTTATACAAAAAGCGAATGATGACGGAGAGCCATCCGGCACAGCAGGAGTCCCTATGCTGGAAGTGTTAAAAAAACGGGATCTAAAAGACACGGCTGTCGTCGTGACCCGCTACTTCGGGGGAATTAAGCTGGGAGGCGGAGGCCTCATCAGAGCATACGGACGTTCTGTGACAGAAGGAATTAATGCAGCTGGTATCGTAGAGCGCACACTTCATTCTCTTGTCAGCACCACCATTGACTATACGTGGCTTGGCAAATTAGAAAATGAAATCCGCTCCTCTTCTTACCTCCTCCATGACATCCATTACTTAGAAGAAGTTGTTATAGAAACGCATGTAGCAGAAGATGCGATTGAGGACTTTGAAGAATGGATGACGAATCTTACAAACGGCCAATCAAAGATAGAAGTTGGACACCAATTGTATGTGGAGGAAAACATTACCTGAAGTTAAAAACGCAATTAAACTGTAACGAAAGTTTCATTTTACTGAAAAGCGGAAAAAGAGTAGAATAGAGGTTGGGCTGTTAAAAGCAAATCTCTTGACTAGTAGTGATCCTAACAATAATAGATCGTATTGCGCTGCCCTTCGGTTTAAACAATAAATTAACCATTAAAGGAGCCATTACACACAATGGATAGAAAAACGTATAAAAAGAAAAGAAAATTGAGGAAACGTGTCATCATGATTCTTCTGCCGATTATGCTTTTGGCTGTTTCAGCAATTGGCTATAGCGGATATTTATATTTTAAAGCAAAAAATGCTGCTGACGGTTCATATCAGGAACTTGAAGGCCGCGCCCAATCTGACATGAGGGAAGAAATGGTCGACCCTGCCACTGATAATGTGTCCATCTTATTCCTGGGCATTGATGAAAGTGAAAAAAGATCAGGAACAGCCGGATTTGAAGGCGGCAACACCCGAACAGATGCAATGATCCTGGCCACTCTCAATAATAAAGACAAAACGGTCAAACTCGTAAGCATCCCGCGTGACACGCTTACGTATATACCTGAAACACAGCAGGAGGATAAAATTAATCATGCGCATGCATACGGAGGTCCTAATGCCTCAATGGAATCAGTAGAAGGTTTGCTTGACGTTCCAGTAGACTATTACGTTCGAATGAATTTCTATGCTTTTATCGACATTGTGGAGGCACTGGACGGCGTGGAAGTGGACGTGCCATTTGATATCTCAGAAATGGATTCTGAGGACAGTTACAATGCTATTGAATTGAAAGAAGGACGTCAGGTATTGAACGGTGAAGAAGCTTTGGCATTTTCACGTACACGCTCTTATGACAGTGATGTGGCTCGAGGCGGAAGACAACTGGAGGTTATGGAAGCGATATTGGACAAAACCACTTCCATTGGATCGATAAATAAATATGCCAATGTTATTGAAGCAATCGGGGATAATATGAAGACGAATATGCGCTTTGAAGAAATGAAATCGTTTATAGCTTATGCTTCAAATTCTAACCTTGATGTGGATATGAAAACTCTTCAAGGAGAAGGCGTAATGTATAGTGGTGTTTATTATTACCAACCTTATGAAGAGGATTTAGAGAGTATAAAGGCTGAGTTGAGGGAGCATTTAGATATGCCGCTTCTTGCTTCCAATAATCCAAATAGCGAAGATTCCTATGAATCAGATGATGAACAGGAAGACAGCGAAGTAGATTCAAATTCAAGCTGGTAATAAAATAAAAAGTTCATACCAGATAAATTAAATACCTAATGTTTTTAAGTCGCCAGTCCTTCCTCTATCTTTGAGAGGACTAGCGGCTTTTCACTTTTTATGAATATAGAAAATTTATTACACGTCATACATCTCCATTTTGTATAATAGAAAATTTATAAAAAAGAGGATAGTATAAATAATAGTAAACTCCCCTCTTATTCATTCACCTTATACACTAGCAATATATGAAAAAAGAATGCCAGCATCGGCTGGCATTCTTCTTTTTAACGGTTGATCGTCATAAGTTCTTCTTCCACTTCTTTACTAATAGCAAGCGTGCCACCGTATAATGTGTAATAGTATGGAGTACGATCTTTAAAAAGTTTTTTCACTGATGCTGGAAGGCTGTTCTTTTTGGTTAAAAGAACCGGCTCTCCGTATTGAGCTGAAAGAACAGAACCTGTAAGTGCATCTGCAAAGTTTTCTCCAGTTGCAAGACTTACATAGCTTGCATCCATTTTAAGTTGTTTTACAATTTGAACTGATGTAGCATATCGGTCTTTACCTGCCACACGCTTGGCTTTTGGCAATTCACCCATTACTTCATTACTGATTGCAAGTGTACCTCCAACAGCCCAGCTATCATTGAATCCTTCTAAAGCAGATTCTGTTACTTCAGGAAGAACATCTGCTCTTGTTAGCAGAATCGGACTTTCCATAGAAGCAGCGTATGGAGCAATGGAAAGAGCATCAGGATAGTTACTTCCATTTACCACGTAGGCCGTTTCATCACCTGGCAGTTCAGCTGCAATCATTGCTGCCGTTTCATAGCGATTCTCACCTGAAATTCGATCTGTATCTATTTCCATTGTTTCTTCTAGGTATGTTTGTACATCATATGAGACAGCTTTGCTTCCCCCAATAATCGTAATATGTTCTGGATCAAAATAGCTGATCGCTTCTTTTACGACGTCAGGAATTGTGTCCTTTTTAGTTAATAGAATTGGAGCTCCGTAAGAATAAGCGAGTGGTGAAGCTGCAAGTGCGTCAGGAAAATCCATTCCTGTTGCTAAAATCAATTCAGAAGTATCCCCTTCATACCATCCTGCTTTTGCAATTTCAACTGCTGTTTCATAACGGTCAGAACCCGAAATGCGGTCGATAGTTGGTTCGTCTGTAATAAAGCTGGAAAATAACAGGTATTCTTCTTCATCGGTTACATTATTTTCATCAGAAACAGCCAAATAGTAAGTTCCAGGCTCTAACTCAACCCCAAATTCAAAGAGTTCTCCATCTTCGCCATACTCTTCATCTACTGTTACGGCATCACGTTCTTCATTAAATAATTCTACTTTAAGATCCATTTCAGTAGTCTCATTGACTGCTGCTGCTCCACCGAAAAAATAAACAGATTCACTGCTGTCAACTTCGAACGTAAAATAATCACGATCGTCTTTTACAAGAGTTCCCGATACAATATCGTCTACCGTAATATGATTAGATTGGTCGAAGGAATTATTAGGCTCGGTTTCTGTGGAAAAACCTTCTTCCGCCTTATTCATCCTCAAATCTCCACTGTTCTTCACCGGTGATTCTCCCGTTGCTAAAGCAGATTGACTTACTAGTAGACTTCCAACCAAAGCCATCGATGAAACCATTCCCCACTTGCTTTTCATTTTTTCACTTCTCCCCGCTCATAAAGTATAGTGTAATCGACATATTACGATAGGATTACACTAAGAGTATATAGTAGTAATAGAAATATATCTATATATTTAGAATATAATGTATATAAAATAAAATCTTTACAAAAAAACTGGATAAAAACCATAATGGTCTTTATCCAGTGTAGAAAATTGAATCTCTTAATCTAAATATTTATTTGCCCCTTGACCTTACAAAGTTAATAAATGGTTTCTGATCTTTTCCTAAAAGGCCGACACTTTCCACAATTAATCCAAGTGCCGCCAGGACTACTGCAATGACTAGCAGCGCTCCCCATAAAGTGGACTGTGAAAAAATAAAGGCTGACATACTAAACATAATTGCTATACCGTATATAACAAGTACTGTTTCTTTATGCGAAAAACCGGCATTCAGCAAACAATGGTGCAAGTGGGACTTGTCCGGTGCTGAAATTGGCTGCTTGTTTACAATTCTTCTGATGATGGCAAAGAAGGTATCAGAAATCGGCACACCTAAGATCAGTATTGGAATTAACAATGAAATTACCGTAATATTTTTAAAGCCAAGAAGAGCCAAGACCGAAATCATAAAGCCTAAAAATAGTGATCCGGTGTCTCCCATAAAAATTTTAGCTGGATGGAAATTATAAAATAAAAATCCGATAGTACTGGCGGCTAATATTGATCCGAATATCATGACATAAGCATCACCCATAATCATGGCCATAATTGAAATAGTCAGCAGTGCAATGGAAGAAACACCTGCTGCTAACCCGTCCAGACCATCAATCAAGTTTATTGCGTTCGTGATGCCGATAATCCAAAGGAGTGTTAATGGAATGGAAAAGTAGCCAAACTCCAGCCTTCCACCAAATGGAAGATTAATGAATTCTACCTGTACGCCTCCCCATAAAATAACGATCAAGGCTGCGATCAGTTGACCAAGAACTTTCATCTTAGGGGGCAGCTGGAAAAGATCGTCTAACGCTCCAGTGAGGATGATAATTCCTGCGCCAGCTAAAATTGGCCATGTGTATGGACCTTCCGGCATTGTAAAAATCAATGCAATGCTAAAGCTTAAAAATATGGCTAATCCTCCCATACGAGGCATAATCTTTTTGTGAACTTTTCTAGCGTCTGGTGTATCGGTAGCTCCAATAGCAACTGCAAATTTCTTAACTAATGGAGTTAAAAGTATTGATAGTGCAAAAGCTAATGCCACAGCAACGTATAACATGCCTTACCTCCTTTACTGCCTGTTTACTTCATTTATCAATTCTAGAGTCTGCACACTGTAATTTATTATACCATTATCCAAAGTAAATAAAACCCGCATAAATGGTTGGATTTTGTTAATATAAACCACTTTCATATAAGTTAGACGTATATAAACAGAAGAAGTTTCATGTTATAAGAATTTTTCTATATTCTTTTTCCACTGATTCCTGCAGCTGCTCTACCGAAAAATTGCTTTCAGCATGAGCTCTTAGTTTCTTTCCTTTTGCTTCAAGCTGACTGTTTTGCTTGAGTTGATACGCCTCCACAAGTGCATTTGCCAATGCTGACTCATCTTCAATGGGGATTACCCAGCCATACGATTCATCAGGGATCAGTGATCTAACCCCGCCAACATCAGTTGTAATAACCGTTGTTTCTTCTCTTGCTGATTCCAGTAGGACAAGAGGAAAACTTTCACTTTTTGACGTTAACAGGGAGACATCCGAAATCGAAAAAATCTGATCAATATCTTTGCGAAAGCCGAGAAATTTAAGTTTCTCTTCTATACCGAGCTGTTTTGCCTGTTCAAGTAAGATCTTTTTGCGCTCTCCTTCTCCAACAATCAGAACGGTCAAATTTATTTTCTCTTTGATCGATGCAATTGCTTTAAAAAGAGTGGAATGTCCCTTTACAGGATGGAGACGGGCGACAATCGCTGCGACAAAATCTTCTTCTTTCAAATTCATGGATTTACGGCTGCCATTTACCTTTTTACGATCAAATGAAATTCCATTATAAATAGAAACGATTTTCTTATCATCAATCCCGTAATTTATGAGCATTGTTTTGAAACGGTCTGAAACTGCAAAAATTCGGTCTGTCTTCGCGAGAGACCATTTATTCAATGCAGAAAAGAGTCTGCTCATTTTCTTGTTATGCATAAAATCCAAATCCGGATCGCTGTGAACGGTAACGGCCCATTTCGCAGAAAGTCCGTTTTTAATAATACGGATAAACAGATTAGCCCTTGCTCCATGACTGTGAATAATATCGATCTCATTGGTTTGAATAAATGTTTTTAAATTTTTAAATAGGGACAAATCATATCTGCTTCTCTGTTCTAATAAATGAACATCTATCCCCATTTCCACTGCTTCCTCATAAAGTTTTCCTTTTTGAAAAACCAGTAGCTTTTTAGGATGATCTGACTCTCCTCCGAAAAGAGACAACACATGGTTCTTCGATCCACCCGTTTCTCCGCCGCTTATAACATGTAAAATTTTCATATTAATTTTTCCCTTTTCTGAGTTTTTCTTTAAGGGTTAATAGAAGAAACTGTGGTAAGGCGAGCTGTCGTTTAAAGCGGGATGGCTGACTTAAAAGGCGGTAAAGCCATTCAAGTCCAAATTTCCTGAATATATACGGTGCTCTTTTTACATTACCACTGAAAACATCAAAGCTGCCTCCAACCCCCTGAAAAATAGTGGCCGAGAGGGCAGGCATATGTGTATCAATAAAAATTTCCTGTCTGGGACTTCCAAGAGCGACAAACACAATGTCGGGTTTTGCTTGATTGATTTTATCTTTAATGACATTACTGTCTTTTTCATATCCATTTACATACCCTGCCACTTGGATGGCCGGGTATGTTTGTTTAATGTTTTCAATTGCTTTTACTACGGTCTGCTCTTTTGCTCCATAAAAGAAGACTTTATATTGCTTTTGATTTGCGAGGGCAAGTAGGTTTTCCATCATGCCTACACCCGTTATTCGCCACTTTATTGAACCTTTTAACAATTTTGATGCAATGGATACCCCTACACCATCCGGGATTTGATAAGCGGACTGGTTCAGCAGAGCAGCCAGCTTTTCATCCTTTTGGGCCATCATAATTTTCTCTGGATTGATCGCAACAATTCTGCCCTGCTCTTTCGTTTGAATCCGCCGCTCAATATCACGGAGCAGTTCATTTACAGGGAGAGCGGTTACGTTTACTCCTAAAATATTCTCTTTCGCATTCATATTTATGTCCTGCCTCTCCTGGTATTCAATGTTCGTTCAACTAACAGCATGCAGGAACTAAATATTTTTTGAATCACCAAGCTTAAATACGTTAAAACCGCTTTGCTCCCATTTTGATCGTTCAATACAATTTTTTGTATCAAACACCATTGGAGTTTTTACAAGCTCAGCTGTCTGATTTGCATTCAGATCTTTAAAGACCTGGTGATCGGTTAATATCAGCAAAAGATCAGCTCCGCTTACCGCTTCATCAAATGAGTCCGTCTGCTCTTCAAATTCCAGTGTGCTGGCATGCGGATCATAGGCAGTAAACTTCACATTTTGTTTTCGAAGATGCTTAACAACTTCCATTGAAGGGCTTTCCCGCATATCATCAATATTTGCTTTAAAAGCCAGGCCAAGTACTGTAACCTTTCCATTTTCTATACCATTTTCTTCAAGAATCTGCTTTGAGCGTTCTGCGGTATAAGCAGGCATTGAGTCATTCGTGTTCCTTGCCAAATGAATCATCTGTGCAAGCTCTGGCTGTTTTTCCACCAGGAACCATGGATCAACGGCAATACAATGCCCGCCCACACCAGGTCCTGGCAAGTGAATGTTTACCCGTGGGTGGAAGTTTGCAAAATTAATGGCTTCCCAAACATTGACGCCAATTTGATCACTAATCTTCGCCAGTTCATTAGCAAATGCGATATTAATATCGCGGTACGTATTCTCTATTACTTTAACCATTTCTGCAGTTGTGGCATCTGTTATATGAATTTTCCCTTTTACAAAGGTTTTATAAAGTTCTACGGTCATATCAGATGAAACCGAGTTAATTCCGCCAACAATACGATCATTTTCAACCAGTTCAGTAAAGACTTTCCCCGGAATCACACGTTCAGGTGAATGGGATACAAATAGATCATCGCCAATGGACAATCCAGATTCCTTTAAGATTGGAAGAACGACATCTTCAACTGTACGAGGCGGCACTGTAGATTCTAAAATAACCAAATTCCCTTTGGAAATATAAGGAATAATTGATTTTGTAGCTTCTTCTACGTAGCGAAGATTAGCTGTCTTATCTTCATTAATTGGAGAAGGAACTGCGATAATGTAAATATCTGCTTCTGCGGCCTCTTTCGAAACAGTAAATGTCTCTTTTTCTATGGCTGAGTGAAGAAGGTCCTTAAGGCCCGGCTCTATTATGTGAACTTCTCCTTTTGAAAGTGAGTTAACTACTGCATCATTCACATCTACTCCGTGAACCTGAAAACCATTATTTGCAAACATCACAGAAGTTGGAAGACCGATATAACCTAAACCTATTACACAAATTTTCTTCATCATAAATCTCCTTATCACATTCGTATAAACCTTTATGAATTATACAGAAATTAGTTATTTTTTCAAACTTAGTTAATATGAATCAACGTCTCCCTGGCTTACAAACCATTGAGATGAATCATACGGATCTAAAGGAGAAGTTTCTTCAAACAGCATTTTTCCTACAAGAGGCATAGGATTTCCTATATGGAGAAACCGTCCTTTCTTTTTAAGAGCCTTGTATTGTTCAGTGTGCAGCAGTGACCAGGTAGAGACAATATCTGCATGTCCGGCAACGGAATTTAAAGCTTTAACCATTTCCAAGCTGTCATAGCTGTTATTTAAACAAAATAAGTCTGTCACATGAAGCATGTTTAAGGAATAGTTATTTTTTTTAATTATTTCATCTCTTATAGCAATATATCCGATTGCTTCATCTCCCCTAAAAACCATATAAAGCCGATAGTCCCGATTTGGATGTTCCTTATATCGCCAACTGAGGTATTCTGAGCTTCTTTTTATAAGCATAGAGTAGTCGCTGCTGATTCTGTTCCACAATAAATCAAAACGCTCATCGATTACATTAATTTCTTCAACTTTTATCTCACGGGAAACTTTACTGCGCATTTTAAAGGCTCTGTCCAGCCAGGAAAATAGAAAATGTACTTTTCTAAGAGGTTTTACTCGTGAAAGCAGCAGTTTGCCCGGAGACAAAATCGATAATAATCTGGGGACATATGTTATTTCTTTCCCATTCATATACCGAATAAACAGCTCTTTTGCTTTTGGAGCAGGGTATCCGTAAACAAAGTGTATTTCTTTTTCTTTACATTGATCGATTAAAAATGTGATAAGCTGTTGATATATCCCTTTTCCCCTGTAGTCAGGGTGAACCATTACATCTATACGCTCACCAAATAAAGCGTCATTGCTTCCTGTTTTCCCCTCAAACACAAGTACTGCTGCATGGCCAAGTATACTGCCATTTTCTTCGTATATCGCAATAATTGGATCATGCTTAAGAGAATTTGAAAATTTCCACTGCCATTCTTCAATAGATCTTTTCTTATTGAAGACAGTTAAGAACAATTCATTTATTTTTTGCTCATCGTTTTCTTGATATAATCTCAGCACTGCTTTGCACTCACCTTCTTAAATTGTCACCCATCATTATAATATAGATATGTAAATTCATGTCGAACTTTATATTATGTTTTAATTACAAAAAATCCGGATGAAGAGCATCCGGATTTTACTTTGGTCTATTTTAACATAATTTTCTCTAGCTTTTCACGTACTTCAGGAATAATAACTGAGTCTGAACCGAGATAAAAAAGTGTGGGTGATGCATTTACATTCCCGAGCCAAGTTGACACAGGGTCAGGAACACTTGTATTTCTGGTCAAAATCATTGGTGAGCGGTACTTAGCTGCTAAAGCAGAACCGGACAGCGCATCTACGATAATATCCCCTCTGGCAAAAAATACATTTGTTAAGTTATCATTTTGCGGAAAATATTTTTTGGCAATGGCGACGCTTGTTTCATAACGATCAGAGCCGCTGACCCTCTCCACTGATACCTTAAGATCCTTCAATTGTTTCTCAACAGCTGCAGAAACTGCGATGGTACCTCCCACAATGGTCACTTTTTTTACTTTTTTGTTCTTGATAAAGTTTGTAACTTCACTGCTCAATGCATTAGAAGAAGTAAGCAAAATTGGTATAGATTTTGAACCAGCATATGATGCTATGGAAAGAGCATCCGGTGATTTTTCGTCTCCTGTTGTTACAAATATTTCATTTACAGAAGAACCGGAATACGCATTGGCCACTGAAACTGCTGTTTCGTATCGATTTTTTCCAGTTACACGAATTACATTTACTTTCATTTCTGCGAGTATATTAGCTACATCAACAGAAATTGCAAGTTCTCCTCCCAGAATGTACACATTTTTCGGATTTAAACGTTCAATCTCTTTCATTACAGATTCCTGCAAGGTTCTGGAGGTAGTTAGAAGGAGTGGTGCATTTTTGTCCGCAGCCAGCACACTTCCGGTTAGCGAATCTATTGGTAGATCTCCTCTCCCAAGCACTACTGAATCAGGGTACTGTTTATTCCATCCAAAGTTTGAAATACTTACTCCTGTATCATAGCGGGTTTGCCCGGCCAAAGAATGGGAAAGGGGATTTAAATAGCTGGATGCAACGTAGCCGACTCTTCCCGTTTCCGTTCTTACCGGAATAAATGTATAGTGTGACGTTACGCTATTTGGATACTGCGGTTTATGGTCGAGTACAGTCACTCTTGTTCCTTCCGACAGAGCAGGAGTGCTCACTTGATTTACATTGGACAAGCTGCGGATATTCACTCCATCAAAATTAATGTAAGCTGCATCACCCGCTGTTAATTGGGACTTAGATATAGTCAAAGGATTAGGAGTCATATAATGATTTTTCTCAAAACGCAGGATAGAGCTTCCGGAATTATAGTACGTTTTAAGCTGTTTAACCGGGAAGGGCGTTACTTCAATGAGCCCCATTGAATTAATTTTGTTGTAAATTTCCTGCTGATACGGAATTCTCGCATTGTTGGCAGTTGGATCATTTCTTAAAAGCATTCCATTATAAGCCAACGCGGCAAAATACCAGTTGTCCAGTACTTTTCTGTCTTTGTCATTAACAGCAGGCACAAATGGTTTTCCATCCGAAAAAAGAGAACTGGAGTAACGCCATTTTTGCTCAAGGATTTTGAGACCTTCTGAAATATTAAAGCGTATATCGTTTTTCAGGCGGTCTACGTAAGCATCTCTTGTTTTCTTGTCTTCAATGTAGCGCCAGTCAGAAACCTGCATAATCCCGATGCCGATACAATCAGAACCCAGCATAACACTGCCGTCCCAGGCTAGAACCCCTGGATTTTTATTTGCTTTTTCTACTGTACAGTTGTTTTGATAATACGAAGCAGAAACTAATCGCGGATTCCAAGCATGGCTCCACCATGATTCCTGATAGGCAATTGCTTTGACTATTTCAGGCGGCATGTCTCTTTTAACGGCTTCTTCAGTCAGAATCTGATTAATTTGCGCAGGAGTCGCATCCTGTCCGATTATCGATTGATTTGGTAAAGATTGTGCAGAGAAGTCAGGTGTATGAGAATCAATTTTTTCTTCAGAGATAGCTGATTCAAACCCTTTCCCAAATGTATATTGATCTGTAATTATAAGGCCTGGTGAGAAACTTTTTTCTTTTTCAATAGAAGGATATGTAATTTGCAGATTATCGCCTGCTAATTCGTAGGTTGCGCGATCATAAAAAGGAGATTCATAGATTTTATTCAGGTGATCGCCTTCTATTTTCAGCACTTCAAACTGCAGGTAGTTTGAAGAACCAGCTAGACGGCTTACAACTGTAAGATAGCCAACTCCGCTCTTCTCCGTCGAAATGACCGCTTCGATCATTCCAAATTCGATTGTCTTTGAAAATATCTTTTTATCACCCGACTGAATGATAATTGTAGAATGTTCACTATTCTCGACTTGAACTGAGAATGAGCCCATCTCCGAAATTGTTTCACCTTGAGGGTATATAGTCATTTTTTCATTGGCACTTGCAGGGGCAGCAGCATAAAACATAATTAAAAGTACAATAATTCCCTGTATGATTCGAGAAAAATCATATTTATTCTTCTTAACTTCCATCTAACACACTCCTTCTATAACTTTTGAACTAAAAAAAGAAGAGGCATGAGCTCATGCCTCTTCTATAATTTTACTGTCATTCAATTATTTAATCTATAATTTTTCTCTTATAAGTCTAAAACAGTTCTTTATAACTAGTTTAAATTTCTGACCATTGTTTTTGTATGTTTTTAGTCTTATGGAAGGCAACTCCCAGCATGCTGAAGAAGATTAATCCCCAGATATCTGACTCCCAAAGATTATAAACCAGTCCCATGAAGTAGCCTGAAAGAAGGATGCCTATCATATAAATGTAGTATCTCGATTCTTTTCTTCTATTCCATAAATCTTTGAGCATGCCGAGCAGAAAGACTGCAAATAGAAGGACTCCAATGACACCAGTTTGAACAATAATCTGGATATACTGATTATCTGAATAAAATTCTGGTCGTACATTGTATTTTTCATAGATAGGTGAACCGTTGCTTAGTGTCGATGAATCTCCATAAGTTGCAAACCCCGTTCCAATAATCGGGTTATTCTGGAAGATTTCAAATCCTTTTTCGACAATATACAAGCGGCCTGATCCTCGGCTTCCACTGATTGTATCGTCACTGAAAGTACTTCCCATTCTGTCAGAGAAGCTCGATTCTCCACCTTCATCAAACTGCTGGATATTACCTACTTTCTGACTTCCTGATTCCGTTTTTTCAATATAATCGGTTAATAAATTTATCGGAAGTACAACTAATATGCCTGAAATGACAGTAATTTTCACTACCGTCAGAATGAGTCTCCAGTTTCTTGTTCCTAGAATGTAGATGACAAAAGCAATTCCAAAAGCAATCCATGTTCCTCTCGAATACGTTAGAATAAGAAGACCGGCTGTCAGTGCCAGCATAATATTTAAACCCCATACTGCCTTTCCTTGTACAAAACGGCGAATGTAAAGAAACAGTGCAAATGCAAAAGACAAGAATATGCCAAACACATTTGGATTTCCAAGCATTCCATAAATACGTATGCGGTTTTTAGCTGATAAAGGAAGCTGTTCCCAAGCCAATGGAAGAAACGCACTTCGTACTGACAGTTTTTCAACTATCCCCTGAATGATTAAGATTATGGAAATAAAAACCAGAGACCATGCCAGCCGCACAATATCCTCTTTTTTAATACTGAGACGCCTTACCACATAATAGACGAGGTAGAAAGAAACGAAGGATCTTAATTGGAAAACAATCGCAACAAGTGAAACCCCGGTAAGATAGGCGGATACCGCGCCAACTAAAAGAAAAGCAAAAAAAGCATATTCCCAAACTTTAAAATCAACTAGATCTTTTGGAGATTTCCGTCCATTCCAAAGTACTTTAATCATTAATACGAAAATGATAAGATCTGCAATTGCTCTCATTGCAGGATTATATTCAATTAAAAAGGGTCTGATCGGTAAATATATAAATAGAAGTGTTACCCCGTATACCGGTCTCAGAAAAGCAAGAATTCCAAATACTAAAGTAATAATCCAACCAACAATAGAATATGAAAAAAACATGCCTGCAAATAATAAAATAATTGCAGATAATATAAAAATGAGATCATTTTTTTTTAAAGCCAACAATATTCACCTTCCGTTCGATAAATAAAACCTATTTCATCCTGCCTTCTGAATAGATTCTTTTTTTTGCATCATAATTTTTGTAAATAGCCCAAAGAAGTGTAACAGTTCTATTTGCCTGTTTAAATAAAGAGGAGTAAGTGTAATTCTTTTCTTTAAGTTTTTCCGTTTGAGCTATAAACTCATTCTTCGAAAGCTGAATAAACGTTTCTACATAGCTAATCGATGAAGCAGTGACCAGATTGCTCTTAACTCGTGACAAAAGCAAAAAACCATCAAAAGCAATAACTTGCGATTTAAAAGCCTCAGTAGCCTTCTTTTTTAAATCAAAACTATCAGTAATGTCCATGACACAATTGATTTCATCCGGCGGCACTGGACAGTTAATTTCATATTGTCTGATCACAGGCTCAGCTGCAGAATGTTTTAGTACGTTACTTAGAAGCTGGGCAGTGGCAACATGGTCAGGGTGCGCATCTATATTTCCTGTCGTATAAATAACCTCAGGTCCTATTTCAAGAATCAATGTTGTCAGCTCATTATAAGCTGTTTCATTATCTTTAACCTGGCCATCCGGTATGTCTAGATAATAAACGTAATCCATGCCAAGAAGTTCCTGTACTTGGCTAATCTCTTTTTTTCTTGCCTCAGAAACCTGTTCTCTCTCCAGGGTTCCATTACTGCCTGCTCCGTCAGTGACGAATACGCAGTGGACTTTAGTTCCCTGTTTCTTATAATTGACAATCGTTCCGCCAAGACCAATTGTTTCATCGTCCATATGAGGAGCAATGATGAGCACTTGTGTGGACTGCTCCAGCGGGTGGATTTCTTTTTGCCGAGAGTAGTGTTTTTTTAATACAAGCTGTGTCACTGGATTAATGACCGGTTCAGCAGCTCGCATAATTAATTTCTTACTGATCATAATTACGATGCTCCTTTATTTCTGCGCAAACTTGAAAGCAGGAAATTAAATGAAGAAACTTTTAGCAAATACACTGTTGCGCCGTATACTGCAGCTCCTAATAAAGCAACAACTGCAATTTCTGCAATTCCCGGAAGAGTACTGGTCAGATCGCGGACAGTGTACAGGATAAGCAGCATGGCAGCTGCCGCAAACAATATTTTAATAATATCTTTCATCAGCTGGGAGTCTGCACTGCGCCCTATTAATTTCATAAATACCACATAACTCACCGCGAAATACAACAGAGCCATTAAAGAGGATGCAAGCGGAATTCCTATATAGCTTTCAAGAACACGAGTTAATACAAAGTTTAATAAAGCATTCAGCCCAACAGATACCGCCCCGATCGTAAGAATATAATGGCCTTTTTGCAAAGCATAAAAGCCCTTATTTAATACCGTCTGCATACTGAAAAACAGAACAGATCCCACATAAAAGTAAGCGACCGTCGTTGTAGCAGCTGCTGCATTTTCATCAAATTCCCCTCTTAAAAGAATTACTTCGATAACTGTGGGCATAAGCCACATCATTCCTGCAATTGCAGGAAACAATACAAGACACATAGCTGAAAGACCTCTTTGTATACCTTTTTTAAAAAGATCTGAATCATTCTGCGACTGAGCCTTGGAAAGAAGCGGAAAAATGATCGTACCAATCGTAACCCCGATGATTGCCTGGGGGAAATGAACAATATTCTTAGCATTATTAATATAAACAATCGCTTCTTCCTGAAACGCCCCTGCAAATATTTGATCCACTGTCAGATTAATCTGCCCTATCATAACAGTTATGGCAACAGGAATAAATATCAGGTAAAAAGTTTTAATTTCCAGCCAGTCAAACTTTCCTCTAAAAGAGAATGAGTTTTTGGGTAAAAAAAACATTTGTTTAATAACCAAGGATAAAATCGTGCCTGCTCCATAGCCGGCAGCCAAGGAATAAACACCTATAACGTCTGCAAATAAAATAGCTGATATAATGGAACTAAGGATTACGATAATTTGTGACACCACTGATATGGCAAATCGGTTTTCTGCATCAAAGTAAGCTTCGAATACTGAATTCATCCCAACAACTATAACTGACATAAAAAAGATGATAGCCACCGTGATCGCCGTTTGTTCAGCGAGATCCGTAATATCCGGATAAAATAAGGGGATATAAATGGGGGCCAGCGAAGCTCCTGCGATAGACAATATCGCACTTATCACTATCGTCCCTTTTAAAACCTGAGACAAGTGATACTTTCCATTCCCTTGTTCAGCTGCCCGGATATAACTAGGCACAAGAGCATTCTTCATCCCTGTATTTAAAAATAAAATAACAGTATTGGCAATCGTGAAAGCAGCTATATAAGCACCAGCTTCAACACTATCCCCAAAATAAAAGGCAAGAACCATATCTCTTAGCAGTCCTGACACTTTTAAAAATATTGAAGCAATGATAAATAATAAACTGGCAATTCCTAATTTCGATTTCATTTAATCCCTCTTCCGCTTTCCATTAACATGCACTCCTCTATTTATACCAAACAATTCACCATAATCCAAAACAGTTTTTATAAATATTAAGTGATTTTTATTTCAATCCGGTGACAGAAAAATGTCTAAATGATACTGATATAAACTCAAAAAAAAAAAACAAGAGCCTAAGACATAAGTGTCTCAAGCTCTTCGACCGGTTCGCTGCGTTTCAGGTGGACGCTCCCCAAGGATAGGACTGAGACTTCTTAGGCATTGCCCTATGAAGTCTCAATCAGCCATCATCTTCTGCTGAAGTCGTCACCTTCCGCTCCACTATCCTCAAACATTGATAAATTACCCTCATTTTAAAAATTCTGAGTTGTCCAATCCTCTTCCTGGCATAGAAATATTTATACTAACCTTTAATTAAATTCTCAAAGATTACTTTGTAATGCTTTCCAGCTCAGTCACAATTGTATAGCCATTTTCACCGTCAATTTCAGTTACTTCTTTAATTAATCCCATTTCAGAAGCAAAGTAACGGCTCGTTATTGTCTTTTGTCCTGTTGTCTCAGATGTGATGGTTTTTTTCATTAGAATTACACCTTTAAAACTTCCATAAGGAACGGTTACTTCTTCATTAGAGGCAACCATTTCCCATTCCAAATTTCCGCCTTCTCCTTTATTGGAGATCGAAACGATTTCTTTAGGTGACTCTACTGTCTCAAACTCTTCTATAAGACTTTCCTGACTTTGTGGATTTTCCTCGCTATATACTAAAGAATAGCCTCGTTCGTTCCACTCATAAATGCTTAACGTACTTACATCACCAAATTTAACAAGTTCCTGAACATAGTCTCCGTTTTGATCGGTTATTTCATGAGTAATCGTAAATTCATCTTGTGAAAATGTTTTAACTGTTTTTACAGGAGAACGATACTGGTTAAAATCCACATTGTCTACTTCTTTTTCAGTACCAGTTTCTTCTGCCGGGATTTCGGTTTCACTTTCTTTTACTTGCTCATTAACGGTTTCCTCGGATGATTCTCCATTGGCAGACCCTTCTGAAACGGTTCCTGTACCGCAGCCCGCTAACGCAAGTGAAAAGATTAATAGTAATAAAATATTTTTATTCATTCTATTCACACCTTTATTTTCTTATTTTGAAAGCTGCACAATTCGCTCAAGCGGTGTTTTTCCCACTACACCGCCTACCGTGATTACCCGTTCCACTACATGCTCTTTTCCATAGGACGTCATATAAGTTTCAAGCGCCGGATGTAGGCGATCACCGACAAGAATAAGCGGTGATGAATATTTCTTTGATAGGGATGAGGCTGTCAATGCATCCGGGAAGTTGGTACCAGTGGAAACTAGCACACTTCCAGAATGAAGATCACGTTTAAAATGCGTCAACACAGCCGCAAGTGTTTCATACCTGCTTTTTCCCGAAAGTCTCACTACACGATCTCCGCCAATATCGGTTTTTAATGAATCTTCAATCGTTTCTGATACAACCAAAGTCCCTCCAACTATCGTGAC
The DNA here is from genome assembly GCF_050107735.1 of Jeotgalibacillus proteolyticus. Lineage (GTDB taxonomy): Bacteria > Bacillota > Bacilli > Bacillales > Jeotgalibacillaceae > Jeotgalibacillus > Jeotgalibacillus proteolyticus_A. The sequence goes on along the minus strand of NZ_JBNILO010000001.1, from coordinate 405,003 downwards.
CGTTTTGTTCTGGAGGTATGCAGCTGTCTCTTCTCTTAGCTTGGTTTCTTGAGCAAGTACAATTGAAGAATTGTTGTTAACTGCTACTGGTGTCGCGCCAAGTGCATCTGGATAATTGGTGCCAGATACAAGAATTGAAGATTTTACATTTTTCAATTTAGCATTAATCTGTAAATTCGTTTCGTATCTGTTTGAACCAGAGACTCTTTCAACTGTATAGCCCATGTTCTTAATCTGGTTCAATACACCGTTGCTTACTGCACCTGTTCCTCCAATAATCACTACTTTTTCCGTCTTCAACCGCTTCAATTCATTTTTCAGCTCTGCAGATACGCTGTCTGTTCTTGTCAGCAGAATAGGGGCATTATCCAACTGTGCTGCATAAGGTCCTGCTGTTAAAGCATCAGCAAAATCAAAAGCAGTTGCCAGTACCACTGTTTTTTGTGATTTGTTTGAACTAAAACCATTTGGGTATAGTTCTTTAGAAACGCTAATCGCCGTCAGCATCCGGTCGGCTGCGGATACCTTGTCTGTTTTAAATGAATATGAATAAGATGGGTCTGCATTTTGGTAGATAATCTTACCATTGCTTTTGTTCTTTACTTTTGTGTTTTTCCATAATTTTGAATAAGTAACAGCTTCCTGTTCATTATAAAAGCTCGTCAAAAGACCTTTAGAGTCATGCAGAACTTCATAATTCTTTGACATATAGTTTGACCATACAACAGATTTTGTTTTCTGATTCACAACATTTGTATTCCTTAATTTTTTTGCTTCAGTAATAGCAGTTTTTTCATCATATTCCCTGCTTATGACCCCTTTTGACGAATGGATCACATGAAAATCAGGTGTCAGATAATTTGACCAGAGTATTCTTGATCTTTCATTATCTATTACTCTTGTATTTTTCCATTTTTCAGCAAATGCTATGGCCTCATTTTCATTCGTGAAATATTGCTTAAACGTTGTTAAAGAGGCATGATAAACCCCGTATGGATAAGATATATTCGAAAAAATTTCCTGATTCGATTTTATATGAACAACGCGGACATTTTTTCTTGCCTTTGCATAATTCAATGCACTTTCTTTTGACGAAGAAGAATAAATAGCATTGCCATTATGGTCATAAACAGTATACGTATCGAAATAATTGTCAACGCCATTCGCTACTCCAACTGCTACTTTTTGTTGAAATCCTGATTCTTTAATTAGTTTTTCTTCTGTTGGATTTGACATATACCCTACTTCTAGCAGTACTGATGGCATTTGTGCATTCCTTGTCACATAGAAATCCATAGGCACCATTCCGCGCCCTTCTGGAATCGGTGCATTAGCCAATGTGCTCGTATGTATAGCCCTGGCCATTTTTTTACTTTCAGGAGAATAATGAATCTGCATTGGATCCGGTGGATAATTTGGATCAATACCTGTGTCTATGTCAAAATAGTATGTTTCATAACCACGATAGCTTGGAGTGCCTGTTGCATTGTGGTGAACGGAAATAAAAACTGCTTGGTCGTTTTTCCCTTTTACATAATTATTTGCAAATGACATTCTTGCTCTCAGATCTGCACTTGAACTTGATGAAGACAAGTGACGGTCTGTTTCCCTTGTCATTACCACTTCATACCCACGTTTTAAAAGTTCGGCTTTTAACTTTAACGAAACTTCCAAATTAGCATGTTTTTCAAAGTAGCCTGTTGAAGCACCTGAATATCCTTTTGTACCTGAATACATCCCGCCGTGACCTGGATCAATAACAACAATATTCTTTGCTGTTTCTGCTTGTCCTGAAAATGAAAAACACGAAAAAAGCAGAATACTAACAAGCAAGACTTTTAACTTTTGCATGTCAACCTCCTAAATTCAACCTCTAGAACCATTATAATTTACAACCTTAACAAAATTATCCTGCTAAATACCCAAAAAAATGTTAGGTTCTTTCTATCTATTATCCAGCAGTTTTTGAAAGATAAATTTAGTAATTCGGAAGAGGCAGTTATTATTTTTATCGGCAGGAATACAAATTTCTTTATATGTAAAAAATGAAATAAAAAAATTCTTACAATAAAAGTTAAATAAACTTTTATTATAAGAATTTTAATAAGTATTAATAATTACGGTGAAAGCAGATGATTTACGTATTCATCCGAAGCCTTCATTAATCGCAGCACATTTTCTTTATCTTCTTTATAGTCAACGTTCAGGAGTTTTTCTCTTTCGTCAGCAGTATAGGCATTAGATGTGGTCAATTCGTACATCCTGTCTGCGCGCTTTGCCGATCTTTCTGAAAACATAACCTCATTATTGATAAAAGAACCTAATGGAAGATAATATCGCATACCGAGCAGGTTTTTTTCATATTCAAGTAGATTGTGACCAAATACCCTCATTTCATTTGGAACAATTCCCAATAAATTTAGTATTGTGGGCATCATATCAATCTGACCGCCTGTATGGTTAATTTTCTGACCTTCTATTACCCCTGGCACCGTCACAATAAAAGGAACATTGAATCGGTCCACAAGTGAATATCCCCTTCCAAAATAGGATCTAAGCAGATCTGCATCTTTTTCCGTAAGTAGAGTGCCATGTACACCCGAGTGATCACCAAATAACGTAATAAGAGATTGATTCCATAATCCTTTTTCCTTCAGCCCATCTGCAAAGTTTTTAAGCTGTTGATCCGTATAGTGAATAGATTGAAGGTAGTTTCCAATCAGTGTCCCCTCAAATTCCTCAGGCAGGTTAAGCCCTTGCAATTCTTCAGGCAGTTCAAACGGTGTATGGCTGGTTACAGTAATCACGTTAGAATACATTTTTTCATTTTCTTTTACAATATTATCAAAAGCTTCTAAAGACTTTTCAAACAGTATTTTATCTGAAGGCCATATACCAATTAAGTCTTCTTCACCGAAATAAGAAATGTCATAGTATTGATCAAATCCCAGAGCAGGGTATAAATTATTTCTATTCCAATAGGTTACATCGTCTGCGTGATAAGTACTGGTATGATAGCCGTGCTTTGACAATAGATTTGGCAATGAGGGGATACTTTGTGTACGTTTAATATCGTTCACTGTTGGTTCCAATCCCGACGGATATACTGACATATTAAATAATACTTCGGTATCAGAGGTGTTTCCCGCCCCAATTTGCTGATATACTTCATCAAAATACAAACTTTCCTCTACTAACTCATTTAAAAAAGGTGTAATAACCTGCCCATTTAATTCCATATTAATTACAAAGTCTTGCAGTGACTCCACTTGAATGGCAATCAAATGACGATCTTTAGCAGCGCCGAAGTACGCGTGATCTTCTGCCGGTATAAATTCATTTCCTTTCATGGATAGGATCTCCTCATCAGAAAGAGATGGCTCATAGTCGGCCATGGCTGTTATATGAGCAGATCGATGAAACGCTTGAATAATTTGTGAGTTTACGAGTCCATTCTCTTTCGCAAAAATTCCAGAGTCCATAAACGGTTCGTCTTTTTTATAGTATATTGTGAATGCTGATAGAAGAATGAAGGCAGAGAGTAAAGCCGCAACTATTTTTCTATTTGCTGTAAAGCTTTTAGTTTTCCCTTTTCTTTTAAATAATACAAGGCTTAAAGCAATCAAAAGAAAATCCGCAAAAAATAGGACATCAACTGGTGAAAGTAATTTTAATGCTGTTCCGGATACAGAACCAGCCTGACCAATTTGATTAAAATCATAATAAGATGGAATAATATTAAAATATCTTTCGTATAAGAGCATACTAACAAATAGGAAGGAAAGACATAAATTTAAGAACAATAAAAAGTATGCAGACCATGAACGCATCAGCAGGGAAATGATAAAAAATATACTAATGAAGATTGGCAGCTCCAGTAGAACCAGATTTAGAGGATTTCTGTCACCAAGCAACAAATAACGTAGTACTAAAACTTTTAACATTAAACCCAAAAACAGCAAAACATGTGGAGAAACAAGCCAACGAGTAAATTTAATCATTTTATAACACCTCGTTTACAATTATCTCACCCCCACCCTTTAATGTAAATATAATGTAAATAATATTACAGAAAAAAGTCTGCTTGATTCCTTTCTGGAATCAAGCAGACTTTTTAATAATCTTTAGATCTTACTCCTCAAGATAGTCATTTAATTGCTGAACAACATCGTCAGAAACAGCAATCGTTCCACCAATGACTTTCACATACTCAAAATCTTCATCAACTAGATGGTTACCAAGGCCTTCTGAAACGGAAGAACCAACCAAGAACAAGCCAGAATTATTTTTGGCTGCTACTGCTGCACCGGATAAAGCATCTGCATAATCTTTCCCAGTTGCAACATAGGCAATGTCGGATTCCTGACCGAAGAACTTCGCTACTTCAAGTGAAGTCAGATAACGATCTTTGCCTGAAATACGGTACGCTCCAGGTGCTTGGTCTGCAACAGCATCCGGGATAGCCAATGTACCACCGACTACATACGTGGTTTCCACACCAAGTTTAACCAGCGCATCCTTGGTGGCTTTTGGCATAGATTTGTCACCAGTAAGGAGAATTGGCAGATTCTGTTCAGCTGCGTAACTTGCAACAGAAAGTGCATCTGGGAAATTTCTGCCGCTTACAAGCACCGCTTCTTTTGAAGCTCCGACCTTCTCAGCAATCTTGCTTGCTGTTTCATAACGGTCTTTGCCTGAAATTCTTTCAACACTTACGCCACTGTTTTTAAGAGCAGTTTCTACTTCAGCTGATATTGCAATTTCTCCACCAAGTATAACTACTTTTTTTGCACCAAGACGCGCAATTTCATCCATTGTAGATTGCGGAAGAGAAGCTGTTCTTGAAAGCAGCAAAGGAGCGTCATGCTTCTTCGTTAATGGAACACCTGCCAATGCATCCGCATAGTTGTCACCGCGTGCAAGAATGACTGTGTCAGCTGAATCCCATTCAGTCTGGCTAAGTTCTACCGCTGTTTCGTAACGATTTTTACCTGAGATACGCTCTACAAACAACTCAGAATTATTTCGAGTGATCGACAGCTCGTAAACCGTTTCGTTGCCTGCTGCGTCATTTGCTGTAAATTCAAATGTGTTCGAGCCTTTTTCCAGGTCAAGTGTAACAGGAACCTTTCCTTCAAACGGTTTCGTGTATTCCCCATTTGAATTAAAGCTGCTGAATAGTACATCGTCTTCGAGGGACAATTCAACTTCATTGAAATTGTCGCTCAGCAGCACGTCTACATCAACCTGATCCGTTTCGTTGTTAACCAGTTCATCCGTATTGATAACAACCTCTGGTGCAGCCGTATCCACCCAGAAGCCGCGTGCGATGCTAGTTGAATTACCATTAACATCCGTTGCTTCTATTGTAACATCATGCTTTCCGTCAGACTCTACGGTTACTTCTGTAGAGAAAACAAACCCGTCTTCAGTAGAAGTGAAAGGTACTTCCTTGCCATTCACTTTGACTGACTCAAGAGCATTTTCTTCATCAATCGTACCAGCTACAGGAATGGTACGCGTATTGTAGTAATTTAGCGCAATTGGAGCATTGTCGTTCAAATAGATGATCGGTGCATCTCCATCATCTACAAAGCTTGCTTCATAGCCGACATTCCATGCATGATCCACTGGTACAATTTCCACTGCTTGAACCTCATCCGCACTAAACCCGTAATCACCAAGGTTAACAGAAGTCGTATCCCCATCAATGAATTCTGATTCAGTGATATACTGCCCGTTAACGTAAAGGTCATATCCCAGAATTCCTACTCCCTCTTCCACTCCAGTAAAGCTTAATGTGTTAGAATCTTTGTCAAACGACACATCTTTCACTTCAGGTGCTGTGTTATCAACATAAACTGGCACTTTTTTCGATTGCCATTTAGCCCCGTCGTAATCAACTCTCGACTTGATTTCATAGAAATACAGGCCGTCATCGACTGTTTTATCTTTAACTGAACTGTCCCAGGCTCTTACAGAGCTGTATGAATACTGGCTCGCTGCAAAGTAATTTTTTCGAATATTATTTTCCAGGGAAATCGTTTTTAATTTTGTGTTGTCCTCTTTCAATACATTAAACTGTACTTCTTTTGCATTTCGCAGGAATGTAGGGATGGCATTAATATCGTCATAGAAGCCATCTTTATTTTCAGTAGATAATGGGAAAACCAATTCCCCATCTACTTCTACTCCATTCTCAAAGAAGCCGGATTGGATAATGCTTGAGGGAACATCATAACGTGGATCCGGATCGTTCAAATAATCTTCATAATAACGATCTTTTCCTTCGAAAGTCATATTATCCACAATTTCAGGATTCTCCCATTTCCCGTAGAAGCCAAGATAAGGAACCGCAAGATCAGGGTTTGCAAGATCCTTAGATACTAACTTCACAAATCCTTCTACAAACTGATCTGCTGGAAGATCGATAAGTTCTTCGTTTCCATCTTCATCTGTCCCTTTAACCTTTGCATTTGTTAGATCAATAGAAACCGTTACATCTACTGAACCGTTTGCAGGTACAGTAACGGTTTCAGGACCACTTATGACAGCCCCTTCTAAGTCCCCGGCAGCAAGGGCATTGTATGTTGTGTCACCGTCTTTTGCAAATGTATCAGCAAGGACTGAGGTGTCGACAGTATACTCAGCATCCTCTTCTGTAAGGTTTGTTGCAGTCAGCGTCATCGATACAGTTTTAGAAGTGAAATCTTTCAAATTCACTTTCGCTTCCTTTGTTTCCTTATCCGTTACAAAAACCGGCGTGGAAACAGCGGCATAAGTCTGCATCATCCCTGCACCCTGTCTTCTAGGCGAGAACGGCTGACCCTGCAGATCATGGATAATGTCTGCTGTGTTCATAAGCAGTGTTTTAGCCAAGCGTGTCCGTTCGTCAGAAGAATAATCGTTAAAACGGTCATCCCCTAAAAGATACTGCTGAACTAGGGCACTTCCTCCTGCTACATGAGGAGCTGCCATGGAAGTACCACTCATGACGGTATACTCATCATCGTTAACGGTTGATAAAATGCCGCCGCCCGGAGCTGTTATTTCAGGCTTGAATTCAAGATCCGGCGTTACACCCCAAGATGTGAAGTCGGTTACACGTCCTACCTCAGGTCCATCTTCTTTAGCTGTTTGGGTTACATCCATCATAAGGGACGAGCCGTCTTGAAGCACCTCTTCAAGATCAAGTCCGGCTGCTCTCTCCGTCAGCATAAATGGAATATCCCAGCCACCCTGATTTTTAAAGAAGCTAGTGGCACCTGCTGAATTATAAACAATGATTCCTGCCGCTCCTGCTTTAGCTGCATTGATAGTTTTGTCTACAAAAGTGTATTCGCCGCGCTCAACTACAACTACTTTGCCTTCAACGTCGATCTCGTTGTAATCATCCGGACCCCCAAGCGCTTCTAAATTGCCTGTCAGAGCCTTTAAGCTCACTACTTCTATTTCTCCAAGCTCACTCCAGTCATCAATGCCGTAGCCGCTAAATTCCGGCACCCCTTCTCCATTGACTGAATGAGTGTAATAATCCATTTGATTTCCGGAAGCTGCTACCTGTAGAGTATCTGCATTTAAACCGGGAGCCCCTACAAGACCAATATCCGGATTTTCGTATAGAGGGTTGCTGAAACCAGTACCTATGTGACCGGAATTCCCTGCAGAAACGGTTGAAACAATCCCATTTTCAACTGCACGTGTGATGGCCAAATCTTCAGGAGATTCTTCTTCATAGAATGAAGCAGTCGATCCAAGACTCATATTCAAAACATCGGCGCCGAGTTTAATAGAGTCATCAATCGCTTTTAAGTAAATATCAGAATATGTAGACGGGAAGTTAGGATCATTCGAGAAAACTTTCATTCCAAGGATCTGTGCTTCCGGTGCCACTCCTTTGATCCCGCCATTTTCGGTGTCGCCATTTGCAGCAACAGTACCCGCTACATGCATACCATGCATGGACGCATCAGGTCCAAGATCTTCCACGGTATCATTTAAATCGTAATAGTTATATGCATATGGGACTTTCTCGTTGTAAAACTTTCCGGTAACTGCGTTTTCTGCTTTTAAAGAAGAAACTTCTTTTTCTGTCAGTTCGCCTTCTACACCTTCACTTAACACGAAATCACGGTGGTCGACATCTGTTCCGCTGTCGATAACGGAAACGACCATTCCCTCACCTTTATATTTTGCATCTGCCCAGGTTTGATAGGATTGAATAAACTCATGGCTTGTCACCATATCTTTTTCAAATTCAGGACGCTCGTATTCGTTGGCAATGTAAACTTTCTTTACACCTGGAAGCGATTCAATCGCACCAAGATCTTTATATTGAATTAATCCGCTGAATCCATTAACTGAAGCAGAAAACGAATTCTTGTATTCTATGTCTACGCCTTTGGACGCGATTGATTGTTTAACAGATTGCTGAGAGGATGCAGCTTGCTCCTCAAAGCTTGCTTTCTCTGATTCTGTAAGCTCTTTATACAGAACGCCTTTTTTTGTAGCATGTTCAATTGCTGTCTCACCGGTTACTTCAACAATGACCCTAACCTCATCGGTATCCTTCAATGATGCCTTATCTTCGGTCACTTTAGCCTCATCAAACTTTGCCATTTTTGCTTGAGCATTTGATAATACGTTTACCGGCACTTCTCCGTTTGCGTCTTTCTTCGGTAGTTCATTCTGATTGTCCTGCCCTAATGCTACAGAAGAATTCCCTAAAACCAATGATAATGCCAAGGCAGCTGTTACGTTACTTTTCCACTTCTTTGTCAACTTGTTTCCCCCTTAAGAATATAGATACCGTTGCAAAGCTGAAACTAATTTCACCTCACTTTTCCATTTATATCCGAACAAACATAATATTATATAATTTATTCAGAATAGTCAATAATTTTTGATATATTTATAATAGATTTGTAATGTGAGTAATGCGAATTAAAAGAAATGTTATCTAAAGGAAATTTATATAAATATCACTATTTTCTAGTTATGTATTATGTATAAAGATCTATTTTCTATTAAAAGCAAATTGAAAAAGCTTGCATTCCCTTTGTCTCTGCCACTAAGGCAAGAGAGCAATAAAGAATACAAGCTTTTTATAATGAACTATTATTTGTTAATCACATCTACTGCCCCGATATAAGCGGCTTTCCAGTAGGAATTATTTAAAGATGAAATTTCAACGCCATCATTACCTGAATGGATAAACTGATTGTTTCCTATATAGATTCCGCCGTGAGAAGCACCCGGCTTATAGGTTTCAAACATTACGATGTCACCTATTTTTGGTGAGCTTACTTTGATGCCGTAATCCCAGATCGCAGCTGTTGTACGAGGGATATATACATCATGTTTATTTAGTACATAACCAAGAAAGCCGCTGCAGTCAAATCCTGAAGGGGTTGTTCCTCCCCATAGATACGGCACACCAAGATACTGCTTAGCTGTTGATACTACTGCGTCTGATGTTTTAATAGATGGAGACGGTTTTGGTGCTGGTTTTGGGGCTGGAGGCTTAGGCTCCGTAAAAGCAGACGCCTGAATAGCTAACTTCCCACCAATGACATTTATATTTTTAACTTTTTTACGTTTTAAAACATCCCATATAGCCTGAGGCATAGAAGACTGCTTTACCAATACGATTGGCTGATTCTTTTTTGCAGCGTAGGTAGAACCTGTTAGTGCATCGGCAAAGCTCTGGCCTGTTGCTGCTGTCACTGTACCAAAGGTTGGTGGATACAGAGCTTGAACTACTTTTGCAGATGTTTCGTACCGGTCTTTACCAGCTAACCGTGTTGCGTTTGGCAGCTTATTAAAAAGTTGATCTGAAATGGCTATTGTTCCGCCTACTACATATGTACTCGTATAGTTTTTCAACACATTGCTTACAGATGTATGCATAGAATCTTTATTAGCTAACAGGATCGGCTGCTGATTTCGTGCAGCATAGGCAGCGATAGATAAACTATCGGCGAATGTTTGACCATTTACAACAATTGCCTTTGAACCGCCAATCCTCTCAGCGATTTTAGCTGAGGTTTCTGCACGGTTCTCACCACTGATTCGATCTATTTCAACGCCGGAAAGGGAATTTTTTAATTGTGATTCGACATTTGCTGTAATAATAGATTTGCCGCCTAGGATAACGATGGTTTTTGGCTGCAACCTTTTAATTTCCGCCATTGTAGAGGCATTAACACTGTCTTTGGCAGTCAACAGGATGGGAGAATTCAATTTGTGAGCTAGAGGAGCACCTGCCAGCGCATCGGGAAAATTATTTCCTACAGCCAGCACTACATGACTGGATGTACCTTTCCAAAGGCTTTTTGATACAGCTACAGCGGTTGAATATCTATCTTCTCCAGAAATTCTGTTTAATCCAAAAGATGATGCTTCAGCAGAATTAATCTTTATGACTGAGAGGAACATGAGGACAACAACAAAACTTAAAAAAAATTTGGTTTTATTCAATACTGATGATCTTCCTTTCAAGTATAAAGTCTTTGTAACGTGTTTTATTGTAGCATTATCTATTAATCTATTACTTTACAGTTCGATTACAATTAGATTAAATAGGTTTAATTCACAAAACTTTAATAAGAGAAAGAAAGCTATAATTATTTATTTGTAGTCGTTATGAAGATAAAGATATTCAGAAAGCTTCCACATTAGGGTTCGTTCAATTTCACTTACTACCCATCGCTTAGGAATTTCTCCAGTAATAGTCCACTCTTCGTCACTCTGTAAATAAAAAGACACATCTATATACCAGGAATGCATAACGGAACGGTCAATAAACTCTCTTTCTAAACCATTTATGCCTTGTTCAGAAGCTAAATATTTATGATAAAATTTATCGTGATTGTGAGTAAGAAGATCATCCATGGAATTTCTGATCCTAGACTGAAATTGAAGAATATGCTGATCAAGAGCAGGAAGAGATTCAAATTTGTCACCACGAAGAAGATTAGTAATTGTACGTTTTATTTCTTTTTCCACCTCTAAAAAGTAGATTATGTTTCTCAATAAAGAATATTTGTAATCATCTTTAGAAGGGTTTGCAAACCTTTTTTTATCAATTTGTAATTTAATTTTTCGTTGGATTGACTCTGCAGAATAAGGTTTGAGCAGCCCATCTGTCATTTCAAGCACCCTTCTTTGAAGAATAGCTTTTTCTTCTTTAATCATTATTTGGTTTTGTCCAACATCTTTCTTGCTGCCATTACCCCTTTTTTTGCCAAATGATAGAAAACCCATGCTTAAAATCTCCCCTTATAATAAATTAAACTTATATGAATATTTTAACTATACCATACGTAATCTTTAATTAAATTCGGTAAAAACATAGAATTAAATAAAACTAAATACCACTTAGCCTTAGGAACCTTTCATCTTATTAAGTAACAGGAACAGCTTAAAGCACCGATATAAATTATCCCCTGTCTCCTCATCAATTTGATAATCAGGCAGATAAAATAGTTTATATCAAAAAAATGCCCTCATTTATGAGGACATTTTAGTTTGATTTATATTACGTAACTCTTTTAGATTTTTTTGAAATGATCATAGCCATAAACTGAGGGATCGAAATCATTCTTTTCCATCTGGAGGGCTCCTGCACCAAACGAAACAACCATTCTAAATAAAGTTTTTGAAAAATCTTTGGTGCCCGTTTTAAATTACCCGAGTAAACATCAAAGCTGCCTCCAAGCCCAACAAAGAGACCTTGTTGAAACTCATTTAAATTTCTATCTATCCATTTTTCCTGCAATGGATAACCTAACGCCACAAATACAATATCTGGTTTTAATGCATTAATTTCTTTTACCATATGTGCATCAGTTGGTAAATCATAGCCCGACTTAAAGCCTGTTATAATAATATTTTCATACTCATTATTAACTTTTGACACAACTTTTCTTACATTTTTTTCTTCTGCGCCCAGAAAGTAGACCTTTTTTTTATAGGTATTCGCTTCTTGAAGAAGTCTAATAAAAAGGTCATATCCCGCTATTCTTTCCGTCACTGGTTTATTTAGCCATTTGGAAGCCAAAACAATTCCGATCCCGTCTGGAACAATAAAATCAGCCCTTGTAATAATAGATCGAAAATCATCATGTTTATTTGCATACATAACAATTTCAGGATTAGCTGTTACTATAAAATTTTTTGCTCTAGCTTTTATTTTGGGTAGAATGTGATCCTCCATGAGCTTGTCCATAGAGCGACTGTAAAATTCATATCCTGCCAGATTGACCGTTTCGGGATCTGTTGAATGTTTGTTCATATACACTACACTCCATTTTCAAGATAATACTTACGACGACTGCTGATGATTATACTCACTTTGAAGATTCGTACCCTTTTCTCTAAATACTTTTTGCTCTTTTTTAGACATTTTCTTATAATCCTGTAAAAAAGCTTCATACTTTGGCATTACGTCTTGTATATTTCCATATTCTTTTATTTTACCGAATTCAAGCCATAGTGCTTTTTCACAGAATTCCTTCATCTGGCCTATGGAATGACTGACAAAAAATATCGTTTTTCCCTGTTTCTTAAATTCGTTCATTTTATCCAGGCACTTTGCTGCAAATGCTTTATCCCCAACAGAAAGGGCTTCATCAATTATCAGGATGTCAGGATCAATGGTAACGGAAATCGCAAATCCAAGACGCGATTTCATACCACTTGAATAGCTTTTAACAGGCTGATCAATAAATTTACCCAAATCAGCAAATTCGATAATTTCCGGTTCCAATGTTTTGATCTCTTCTTTAGTAAACCCGAGCATCAGACATTTAAGTTCTATGTTTTCACGACCTGTTAAATTGTTGTTCAAGCCTGACTGTACTGCGATTAAGGCTGACTGACCATTAACTTTTATATTGCCGTAGGTTGGGGGAACGATTCCCGCTATAATATTCGAAAGTGTGGATTTTCCCGAACCGTTTACGCCTATAAAACCTATTACATCACCTTTTTTTGCCTCAAAGCTTAACCCTCTAAGTGCATAAAACTCTTCTCCATAGCTTTTAGGAAGGATAAGATCGAGTATTTTTTCTGATTGTTTAGTATATAGCTTGTAGCGTTTCGCAATATTATTGACAACCACTGAATTATCCATTTAACTCCACCCTAAATTATAAATAATCAATTAACTGATCTCTGAATTTCACATGTAAAATTGACCCCAGCCACAGCAGAATAAAAATCAGCACCCAAAAATATAGTGTATATTCCCATTGCTCAACCATGTACCAGGTTTGATAAAAAAATGCTGCCCTATACCCTTCTATTAAATAATACAAAGGATTTAATCTCATAATCGTTTGAACAAAGTCCGGCAGACTAAAAGAAATCCATAGAATAGGTGATACATAAATCAGCATTCTTAGCACAGCTTGTACCACCATTTGAACATCGCGTATAATTGTAGCCAGTGTGGAAGTAATCAAATTGATCGCAAAAACCAAAATGATCGTAGCGCCTAGGAAATAAGGAATCTGAAGATAGTAAATGGATACGGGAGAGCCGGAAAACTGAAAAATTATAATAGCAATAGCGAGTAGTGCAAAATGCGGATAAAGCTTTGAAAACATTACATAGCTGGGAATAGCACTTGTTGGAAAACTCATTTTTGCTATCATTTTTATTCGCGTATAGATTGATTTTGAGCCATGCAGCAAAGCTGGCTGAACAAAAAACCAAATCAGCATTCCTGCAAGCAGCCAATGAAAGAAAGGGACACCTACTACAGGTTCTCCTCTTCTAATTGCGTACCCAAAAACAAACCAGTAAATCGCTAGTTGAATCCCTGGATTGATTAATTCCCATGCCAGACCAAGGTAATTATTATTATTCGTACTTTTTATTTCATATATAGCAAGTCTTTGTATCAGGTAAAAGCTATTTATTTGTTCTTTTATTACATTCCATAAAGCATTCATTTAATTATCTCCCTGTCACTGGCGCTTGGAAGGATTCCTGGATAGAAACACTTCGTTTACCACTCTTTGAGAAGCATGTCCATCTTCCCAGGCACAATATTTTTCTCGAAAGCTGCTGCTTATGCATTGGTTGTCATGTTGCTTTTCAAGCCCTTTGATCGTCTTAATAATTTCATCTGTTGTTGTCACAAGCGGTCCTGGGGCAGAGGTTTCAAAATCAAAATAAAATCCCCGAAGCTCTTCTTTGTATTTTTCTAGGTCATACACATAGAAAATAACCGGACGATTTAAATTGGCGTAATCAAAGAAAACTGAAGAATAATCTGTTATAAGCAGATCTGATACTAAGTAAAGTTCCCTAATGTCTTCCCAGTTGGAAAAATTAAAAGCAAACCCTCTAAATTCGTCCAGTTCCAGTTTTTCTGCAATTAAGTAATGCATACGAAGAAGTACAATATATTCGCTCCCCAGCTGTTCCTGCATTTTCTTTAAATCCATTTGTAAGGAGAATTTATATTTACCTACTTCAATAAATTCGTCATCCCTCCACGTTGGAGCATATAAAATGATTCTTTTGTCTTTTGGAAGATTTGTTTTCGTAATAAATTCGCTCTTTACGTTTTCGTCGTCGCTTTTATATAAAATATCGTTTCTTGGATAACCCGTCAGCAACATGTTTTTTTCATATTTAAATGCTTTTTTGAAAATTTCTGCAGAATATTTGTTTGGCGCAATCAAATAATCCCAATTACTGGATTCAGTTATAAAATTCCTTCTGTATTTTTCTGTCGTTGTGCCAGGCATCTTAACATCAGAAATATCGAGTCCCAACTTTTTTAAGGGTGTCCCATGCCAGGTTTGTAAATAAACCGTTTTTTTAGGTTTTTTCATCCAGAGAGGCAAACGGGTGTTAATAACCCAGAATTGAGCAGTTGCCATATAAAAAAGCCACTTTAATCTAAACCTGGTTAATAATTTCAGTCCCAGCCCTTCAAACTTATGCCGGTCCGATTTATTCACACTCCAGTACATATTATATTCAGGATGATGTTCGTTTAAATATTCATATACCGCACGTGGATTGCAGCTGAACTGCTTTCCATGAAAACTTTCAAATACTATTACATTCTTTTTTCGAGGAAGCTTCCCTAAAATCAAGAATGCTTTTCTGTAAATCCTGGAAATACTGTTTTTTGCTCTTGAACTTATTGAGGCTGCTAACACATTTTCACCCCCTAACACTATTTCTATAGTTTCGAGAGAATATAGTCCACCAAGTTTTTGGAAGAGGAACCAGTTGAATAGCGATTCCATCTTTCACAAAAAGAATGATAAAATTCAGGGTTATATATCTTCTCTTCTTTAATGGCTTTAACCAGCGCTTGATTAGTCTCAACGACAGGTCCAGGAACTAATTTATGGTAATTGTTCCATATGCCGCGCTCTTTTATATATTTATCTAAATCATAAGCAAAAAAGATCATTGGTTTTTTTAATAAGCAAAATTCAAATGGGATGGATGAATAATCTGTAATCAGGATATCAGTAATTTGCAAAAGCTCATTCACATCGTAACCAGCATCTATTCGCAGAAAGAGGTTCTTCAGGTGATCTGGTATAATGAGTTCTTGTTTTGTAACTGGATGCAGTTTAATGATAAACAGATAATCATCCCCGAGTTCATTCCCTAGGAAAGAAAAATCTAACAGATGGCTGTGACTGGAATAATCCCTGAAAGTAGGAGCATACAATACTATTTTTTTCTGACGAGCCTGCTTAAATTGATTAAAAAAAGAAGAACGTATTCTTTCCTTTTCAAATTGCTGGTAGAAAAGATCGGTTCTAGGAATGCCCGTTTTAAGAAAAACCTTATCCTTTACATTAAACGCTTTTTTAAAAACTGAAGCCATTTCTTCGGAACCAATCACGATTTTATCAAAACGATCATATACTTTTTGAAACCTTTTCACAGCTGCTTTTGATCTTAATAACGTACCTTCATCCTCCAGACCGAAACTTTTTATAGCTCCGGCAGCGTGCCAAACTTGTATACATTCCACATTTCTTTTAAATTTGGTAACGGCAAGAAATGGAAAATAGTTGTCAACAACAATTATTTTAGAAGAAGCTAAATGGTAAATTCTCCGTATAAAGGATTTCCTGCTCTCCAGTGAGATGATCTTAACGCGGTCATCACTCAAGTTCTTAAATGTTTCGACGGAATGACGATTGCACACTAAAACTATCCGCATATCATCATTAAGTTCCAGCAGCTCATGAATAATAAATTGAGCGTTTTGCTTAAACGTTACATAAAAAGTAATTTTTCTGGCAGCAGGCATGACATTGCACACGACAAAAATCAGCTTGAAAAAAAGTAAATACAAACTTTTTAACCAATCTATCATCACGTATGACGGGACCCGATCAATAGATCTTTCTTTATTTTCGTCGTGGAAATGCCATTTGTTCGATCGAGATAAACTACCTCACAATACTCCTTCAGAAAATCAAATTCGCCTTTCCAGTCATCACCCATTACGAAAATATCTACTTTATGCGTTTTCACATCACTTATTTTTTGTTCCCAATTTTCTTCAGGAATAACTTTGTCCACATATTGAATTGATTCAAGTATCAATTTGCGATGCTCATAGGAATGATACGCATCTTTATGTTTCAATTCATTAAACTCGTCTGTCGATAGTGCAACAATCAATTCATCTCCTAAATCTCTCGCTCTTTTAAGCAAGTGAATATGACCCCAATGAAGTAAATCATAAGTTCCATATGTGAGAACCGTTTTACCCTTTTTCATGGTTTTTCACCTCTATAAAGTTTCAGAATTTAACCTGAAATTAATACTTCCTTAACAATGTAATACTATAATAAATTTAAATACCTTTATTAGACGTATTTTTGTGAAAATAGTTTCTTACCTATTTTACAATCCTGAATGGAAATATACATCTTAAGTTAAGACAAGTTCGTGAACCTTTACCCTACAACGCTCAAATCCTCAATTTCTTGAGCGTTTCTTCTGAATTTCTTTCTCTACTTCGTTCCAGATGCGTTCACAATTTTTTTGATCTATATGGTCAAAAATAAGATGTTTTTTATTATTTGCTTCAGCATTTTCATGGAAACCAATCTCAATGCTTTTCTTAATGCATTCTATTAACTCTTCTTCCGTGTGAACTACATCACCCAGGAAAGTTTCTTCAAAAGGCCTCATAATGCCTCCTTTAAAAAATGAATCACGATCAAAATGATAGTAAATAACCGGTTTGCTTAGGTAAGAAAAATCAAAGGACACACTTGAGTAGTCCGTTATCATTAGACTATTTTCTTTTAAAAGATCCTGAACATTTTTTTCTCCCAGACGAATAAATTTAATAGAATCATCAAAAGATACGCCAAAGTCATCAAAAAACTGCTGCATTCTATAGTGCGGATAAAAATTTAAGGTGAGATTATACCTCTTTAAAAGCTTAATGAGCTCCGGATTTTTAAGAAAGCTTGTATACCTCTTTAAGTATTCAGACTGCATGAGAGCATCTGTAGTGTTCAACCACTCACGCCAGGTAGGAATCAATAGAATCTCTCGTTGAGGGTCATGATCTTTTATTAATTCGTCAAACCTTGACAAACCCGTTACTTTAAGATCATTGTCTTCGTAGCCGAGCTGTTCCACCACCATGTTTTTTTCATCTGTAGAACTGACACAAAAAATATCAAACGGATACTTATAAAATTTTTTGTTATATTCTACCATTTTCCTCCCTAATACCCCATGCTGCAAAAATACTTTTACTGCTCTTTTATAGTTTTCTGTCTGCGCTCCTTTAAACGGAAGAAAATAATCAAAGTCATGTGAGCCAATTAGCGCAGTTGCCATTGATGCTATCTTAAAATGCTCAGGAGAACCTGCTATTAATACATTACCAAGATCTTTTATGTTTTTTAAATCATGTGAACCTTCTTCAATCGCATAATAAACTTTTGCATTTGGATGTTCCAAACGGCAATACCGGAAAAAATGATATCCTGTATCTTGCGCAGTATCCGGTCTTTCACCGATTAGCCAGATGTCATCATCATTGTCTGAATTAGAATTTACAGACATAAAGTTCTCATTAATTTTAAAAGTTTCTAACTTTACATTCCCTCTGGGGGTCATCGTCAAACAGTAGTTAATGTTTATATGTTCATATTTAGAAGGAAGAGAAACGGAGGACAGCACGTCATCCTTATAGTAATTATAATGGCGCAAACCGATTTTTTCCCTTCTGTTAAATGAACCTGCAGTAACCTGTACATAGAAATCAATTATCTCTTTAGAAGAATCAATTAAAGACTGAAGTTCAATTAAAGAAATCTCAGCGGAAAATTTTGGCATCTTAGTTCCAATAGAGTCGTTCTTAATTGCAGCAGGAAAGTAGATTTCTTCCTCACTTAATCTATTTTGAGCGATGAGTTGAATACTATCTACTCGATCTTCACCTTCAATATAGGCCAACCCTCTTAATGTCAAATTCAATCCATTAAACTTATAGCCAATAATATTTCTTTTTAAAGGTACTAACGAATAAACGATCGAAAGTCTTTTGTAAATAGTGGGATAAAAATACATAGAATACATAGAATCTCTAAATTCATAGGATTGTCTGGATTCCACCTCAAAATTGTTGGAACTAGTTGTTTTGATTCTAAACCTTCTTATCCCGTCCCCAACCTTAGCGTCCAGATATACATCCCAAATTTTCTTTTCATGTGTGATCTCTTGGTAAAGATTCTTATAGTTAAAAGAGCCTTCAATGGTGTAAAGATCATCTGTTAAACTATGCCTTATTGGAATATAATACCCTTCATTCGTATCACGCTGTCGGATGAACAGTTCTATTTCCGTAGCATCCTCGTTCCCGGCCAAATAAAGAAATCTTCTTTTAAATTCAGCATCAATTTGAACATTTTCATCTTGATTCGTAATTTTTAATGCACTAAGAGATAGTATACAAGGCTTCATCACCATAGATAAACCCTTTTGCTTTGATCGGTAATGTATTCCTCGTAATGACTCTTTTGATGAAGAGTAGAAAAAATCCCGCTCCTCTTTAAAAATCTCTTTTTCAAATATTCTCATCCTGAATAGCAAATGCTCTTCGCTAGTATCCAAGAATAAATAGTAATCCCAAATTCCCTTGCTGAAATCCACATCATCTAAATTTAAGATACTTTCCCATCGATCATTTTGAAAATTCAGAGGAAAATAATGCACATGATTAGAACCTCTTCTCTTTACCCCTGCTTTTAAATCAGCAGAGTTTATACCAAAGAAGCGTAAATAGTGTGCATCAACCCAGCCTTTAATAGTCAAATTATTACCTTGTAGCTTATACTCCTCCACTCGATTGGGCAAGTTTCTAGATAACGAAAGATCTTCTTTGCCTAAAGACAAGACACTTAAATTTCCGTGAGTGGTCCGATAAGGTACCAGCAGATTCTCTTGATAACTACCATAATAATTTATTACCTCTTCTTTAATATTCTTTACGGGCAAATACAATTTGTATTTCCTAGTTACATTTGTGGAAAAATTCATTAAAAATGTCCACTTATGTTGATTAAAAGTTTTATTCTCCAATTTGTTTAAATCAAATACCACAGAAAATTTCTGTGTGTTTCCTGGAATAAGAATGTGATTTGACGAATTAATTTTTATAATTTCTGTTAATTCGTTTTTATTAGAACTTGTGGAGATCAAGGACATTGTAACAGGGTGTTTCCGAGTATTAATTGGGCGTATGAATTTTACCGTTCCTTCAATTGTCAACTTACTTTCCTGAAGAGTAATTGCACTTGCATAAACTTGAGTGCGAATTTTTTCCCATAAACCGCTGCGTGCCGATTTTATTTTATTTGCTATGACTCTTCTCGTTACTCTTGCTATTTTCCCAGTAAAGGTTTCCATAAAAATGTTCTCCTTCATGATAATGTCATCAACGTATTATTGCGTCTATCTCTATCGACTAATACTATAGTGCACTTATAAACTATGCAAATTTCATTTCTGTAACAGTTATTACTTTTATTTTTAATCATAATAAAGCCACTATGCAATGGACATAGCGGCCAGAATCTATATACCGTTAGTTCTAATGACGGTTACATTGCTTTTTTTATTTTTATGATTTAACGACTTAGCAGCCTTGACCAAAATCCCTTCATCTTCATCTCCATTGGGGGATTCAGATGCAAAGACTGTCCTTTTAGAAGTCTCTCCGCATTTTCCGACACCCCAAGGTCATGTCCATGCGAAGCTTCAATTACTTCCAAAGCCCGCGTTACTGCAAAGCCTCTACTTTTTGTATCATGAGCATCGGAAGCAATAAAATGCGCCAGCTGATGTTCTAGCAGCTCCATAGAGAATTTTTGAATTTTCTTCCCAAAATCTCCTGCAATGCTTGCTGCAGTTACCTGCGAAAGAGCACCTTGATTAATAAGTGTATAAAGCTTACCCGGGTCTTCCATAATAGCGGAATTTCGTTCCGGATGGGCAATGATTGGGACAAGTCCTGCTACCTGCATTTCGTATAGAACCCGCTCAGTATAGGCGGGCACCTGGCTTGAAGGAAGCTCCACGAGTACGTAGTTTGTTTTGTCTGCTAAGGGTAAAATTTCGCCTCTTGCGTAATCTTCAGCAATCTCTCCATAAATCCGTATTTCTTGACCGGGATGAATAGCAACGGGAAGACGGTTTTCTTTGGCGAGAGCATTTACTTTATCAACCCCCGCCAGAACATCCGGTTTTTCATTTATATAATGACGGTTCCGGTGATGAGGAGTAGCAATAATATCCGTTATGCCGTCTTCAACTGCCTTATGCAGCATTGCCAAAGTATCCGTTTCATTCTGAGGCCCGTCATCCACACCATATAAAATATGGCAATGAATATCAATCATGCAATGGCCCTCCTATCAACTGTTTCCATAATAGTAATATTCATCGTTGCTCTTCATTTTTTTATCGTTCAGAACTACTCCTAAAATCTTCGCTTTAGCTGCAGTCATTGCTTCTTTTGCTTTTGATACTTTGTCTTTATCCGCTATTCCGGCTCGTACGACCAGAATCGTTCCGTCACATTGATGAGACAGTACCTGTGCATCCGTTACGGCAAGGACAGGAGGCGTATCAAAAATGATCAGGTCATACATATGTTTAGCTGCATCAAAGAAACGGTTCATGACTCGGGATGATAAAAGTTCAGACGGGTTAGGAGGAATAGGCCCGGATGGCAGAATATCAAGGTTCTCGATTTCCGTCTGCTTCGCTGTCTTATCAAGCTCCGATTGTCTAGTCAAAACAGTGGTTAATCCGATCGTATTCATGATATTAAATGTAAAATGAACAGTTGGCTTTCTCATATCAGCGTCAACCAAAAGAACTCTTTTTCCCTGCTGAGCAAACACAATGGCAAGATTTGCTGCAGTTGTAGACTTTCCTTCACCGGGACTTGATGAACTGACTGTTATTGTCCGGATGTCTTCCTCAATGGCTGAGAACTGGATGTTTGTTCGTATTGTACGGTATTGTTCTGATGCGACAGATTTAGGATTGTATTCTGCAATTAAATTTCTTTTTTTGTTATCCATGCCGCCTTTTTTTGCTTTAGCTGCCATACCGTTCACTCCTAACCTGACTTGTGCGGGTGCTTTTGCCCTGAGGTTCTTCATCCACCATATTCGTAATGTTTCCAATTACGCCCAATACAGGCAAGTCCAGTGTTTTTTCAATATCCTGCTCGGTTTTAATAGTATTGTCAAGGTACTCTAATAGAAAAGCAATCCCGACTCCAACCATCAATCCGACGACAAGCGCAATGGCCATATTTAAAAACGGCTGAGGACTTA
This sequence comes from Jeotgalibacillus proteolyticus, assembly GCF_050107735.1. GTDB lineage: Bacteria > Bacillota > Bacilli > Bacillales > Jeotgalibacillaceae > Jeotgalibacillus > Jeotgalibacillus proteolyticus_A. Next base: position 383,134 of record NZ_JBNILO010000001.1, on the reverse strand, counting down.
CAGGTGACTGGTCATTGGACACGACTGCAGGTGTTAAAATACTTACGTTATCTACACTCATTAAGTTTACAATTTCATCTTGAAACGCATCTGCTGTGCGGTTTGCGATATCAGCGGCAACATAAGGATCCGGATCTTGAACGGTTAGGTTTACGACCTGAGAATCCTGTTCTGTCTGAACCGTGATTTTTTCATTTAACTGACCAGCTGTAAATGTTCCATCCAGCTGTTCTGAGACTTTATCGAGAATGACCGGGCTTTTAATAATTACATTATATGTATTTATTAATTGTAGGTTTGCTTGAATATCTGAAACGTTCAAATTCGGCTGATCACTTTTCTCCTGATTGACTAAAAGTTGCGTTGAGGACTGATAAACAGGAGTAATTAAAAAATATGAGACCGCCGCACTAATTGAAACCGCAAGCAGCGCAATTACTATAATCATCGCCATACGTTTTCTGAGCGTTCCAAATAACTCCTTCAAGCTAATAGTTTCTTCCATAACAAATGTTTCCTCCTGACATAGATAAAAATAACCACTTCATTATAGCATAGGGATTAGCAGACTAGCTTTATATTTTTCAATTTTCGTTAAAGATTTACAATCATTCTATCAATTGGACAAACTTTCTTATATAATTATAACGTACTTTTTTATGTATCTTTTATATCATATTGCAAAGGGAGTTTTAACCTATATGCTGAAAAAAATTTTGATCGTTGCAGCTATTGTTATAACAGGGGCAGTCATTTATTTAGGACAGGCAGCTTGGGTAAATTCTCAAAAAGAAGTTCACCGATCTGTACCAGCTGTGGTAGAATCTACTAGTAATGCCAATTCAGAAGATTCCGGTGGTTCCTCCGAATCTAATGAAGCCGAATCTCAAACACCGGAAGGTACTGGTGATCTGGCAGACTTAATTTCCAGCCAGCCGGAGGATGTACAGGAATTTTGGCTTTCCAGTCAAGAATCCGGAGAAACGGTCGATATTACGTTTGTAGCTACTGAATCTGCTGTTACACAGGAAGAAAACTGGACGACATTAGTGGAAGAAGGATTTCTTTCTTCATATGAAGAAGTTGATTTTACTTTTTCCCTGATTACCCATGAAAACGAAGGCACTTCTCAGGACTGGCTGACCTCCCTTCAATCCGAAGCGGTTTCCTTTGAAGGAAAGGATATTATCCTTTATGAACTTCCCGTGATCAATGATAATGGGATGCTCTCAAGCCAGGACCAAGTCTATTATACTAATCGCTTTATTGAAGAAATGCAGTCAGATTTTCCTGATGTACATTTATTTACACTTCCTTCACAGCCGCTTTACAATTCTACCTATTATCCGGGTGAATTGGAGACAGTGAGAGAAGTCGTCGAGGATCAGGATATTCCTTTTTTAGATCATTGGGAAGATTGGCCTTCCATAGATGATGAAGAGCTGGAAAACTATTTAACAGAAGACAATGACCCTAACGAACTTGGCAGCAGCGCCTGGGGCACATACCTGGTCAACTATTTTTCTGCAAATTAACTTATCTATAGGAGAGTGGAGAGTCAGATGAAAAAAACATTATTCGCCGTAGCCGCAACAGCAGCTATCACAAGCTTTTGGGGCTTTGATTCAGAAGCTGAAGCAAGTACTACACATAAAGTCAGCTCAGGTGATTCTTTATGGAAAATTGCCAATCGTTACAATACCACGGTGAATAATTTAAAAGATTTAAACAAATTATCATCCGATATGATTCATCCTAATCAGGTGCTTAAAGTTTCAGGCAGTACTGCTGCACCTTCTTCAAACCGCCCATCTTCTTCTGTATCCAATTCTTCAAGCGGAACGTATACAGTTAAATCTGGTGATACTTTAGGGGCAATTGCTCAAAAACACGGGATGTCATTGTCAAAATTGCAGAGCCTGAACAATGTGTCTGGACATTTAATTTATCCAGGACAAAAATTAAAGGTCAGCGGTTCATCACAGGGATCTGCTCCTGCACCGTCTCCTTCTGTTTCTCAGCCAAGCCCAAGTACATCTAGCTCTTCCTATACCGTAAAATCCGGAGATACATTAGGTCGAATCGCATTAAACTACAAGGTAACAGTAGCGAACCTGAAATCCTGGAACAACCTGTCTTCTGATTTAATTCGTGTAGGTCAGAAATTATCGATTAAAGGCAGTTCTGGATCAACTCCGTCAACCCCATCAACACCATCTGCGCCGCCAAGCAGCAGCAACGGTGGATCTGTAACTGCTATAGCGATGGAACAAATGGGTGTTCCTTATGTATGGGGCGGTTCTACTCCTTCAGGTTTTGACTGCAGCGGTTTTATCTATTATGTCTATAAACAAGCCGGTTTTGATATTTCCCGCACGAACGCAGAAGGTCAGCACGCCCGTTCGTATGAAGTCTCTTCTCCTACTGTCGGCGATTTAGTATTTTTTGAAAATACATATAAAAGCGGCATTTCTCATGTAGGAATCTACATTGGAAATAATCAATTTATCCATGCAAATGACGGCGGGGTTCAGATTACCAGCTTAAGCAACAGTTACTGGAAATCGAAGCTTGAAAGCTTTAAGCGCTTCTATTAATCTATATAAGTAAAAAGCTGCTTCAACAACCGATGTCCTCGATTGTTGAAGCAGCTTTTTTTACTCGATCGATTGATCGATTCAATTATGCTGCGAAATCTGAAGAGTCTTTGCTGCAGCTTAATGATCCAGCATTTTCATTCTGAAAAGGTCAGAGACTTTTTCGACGGAAAATGTTTTTCCATATATACTTAAGACATGCCCTACTATTCTAAAATCGAAAGGACGATCACGGTGAATGTAGGTTCAATTATAAAGTATTACCGCACGAAGAAAGGGCTGACTCAGACAGACCTTGCTGAAGGCATCTGTTCCACCTCCCATTTAAGTAAAATTGAAACGAATATGTACACAGCAAATGAAGAGACCCTTAACATGCTTCTTGAGCGTCTCGATCTTCGCCTGGAAGATGAAAAAAACAGGATGAATGAAATAGAAGATTTGTTACAAGAATTTATTGAATCTCTGTTTGCTTATGATGAGGAACAAATTGATCATCTTTACGATCAGATTGCTGAAATAAAGGATTATATTGAAACAAGTGAATATGTGAATTTATATCATATTTATATGTACCGGTATTTCGTGTGGGGTAAAATGCCCGAAAAAGAAAAAGAAATGTTAGGCATACTTCAGCGAATTAAAACAACTTTTACACCAACAGAACAAAATTTATATTTGTTTATCCAGGCTTTAAATTCATCTTTTTCAGGAGACCACAAAGCCTCAATCAAACTTTTTAAAGAATTTCTGGATAACCCCCTTCCGGTCAGCAAATTCTGGATCGGAGAGGCGCATTATCAATTGGCTTTATCCTATAGTCATATTAATCAGCATGAAGCCTCTGTTATCTATGCGAAGAAAGCATCAGAGGTTTTTGAAAAAGAAAGCAACTGGAAACGTTTAATTCATACACAAATGATATTGGGCATTTGCTATATGGAGTTAAGACTTTTTACTGAAGCCACGGAGTTATATAAACCGCTCGTCAGAAACTCCCGCATTTTTTTCCGGGACAGCGTTTATCCACATATTCTGTCTAATTATGCGAGATGTCTGTTGACGTCTAAGGAGTATGTAAAAGCCAGAAAATTAATGGAAAAAGCACTGGATTTGCTGGGGAAAGGCTCAGAACAGTATATGATTGTGCTGTTAAATTGGCTTGAAAGCGGTCTAAAAATCGACCTTATAACTGAAGAGTGGGAAAGAAATCTGAATGATTTTCACGATTTCAGTCTAAATTTAGAGAATAAATATTATTTTTACTATGCTGTTTACTTAAAAAAAATGCAATTTTCCCAAGTCGATGGCATTAAATATGCGATAAAATGGTTGTATCCCTATTTAATCAAAAATTCCTATTACCAAGAAGCGGAAGAATTGGTACCGGGCATCATTGATTATTATAGTGAAAAAAGAGATTCGGAAAAAGTGATTTACTATTACGGTCAGTGGAGAGAGCTGATCAAAAAGGAGAGGTCGTATAATGAAGAAGGCTTTTAAAACCATTTTAACTGTATCTTTTGGAGCTGCCATCCTGTTTGCTGGTATCGCTTCTGTTCCCACAGCAGATGGAGATTCTGCTGAGAAATTGCGTGTAAATGTAACGCCTGATTCAGGAAAAGTAATTTACCCGCCGGATAAAAGAGTCGGTTAATGATCAGAATTTTCCCAATAGACGAAAGGGTTATTTTATTCTACAATAAGATTATGAAATGACCCAGCAATACCCTCTCATTGGCCGCCCGCTTAAAGCAGGCGGCATTTTTTTGTGTATACATGAGTTACGTAGGATCCAGTTGTTAACTGTACCTATTTTGTTAAAAATGCATTTAGTTTCATTAACTCTTCATTCGTGACCTGAAATTTAAAATATTGTCGAAAAAAACAGAACTTTGTCCAATTTTCCCAAGTGTTTGTAACTTCGGCAAAATAAAACCGCCTAGCTCCGTAAAGAATTTTTTCTCTTCACGCAGTCAGGCGGTTACGTATTTTTTAGCGGCCGAAGCATTAGTGAGCCGCCTCCTCTAGTTTAAGACGGTCTGTCAGCTCCATAAATAAGTCTTTGTCTCCAGTAAGAAGCGCTTTATCAATTAAACGGCGAAGATTTTGGCGCTCAAGAAAGAGAATTTCTTCATTTAGTGCCTCATCCTCCTGGTCTGACTTAATTTGCTGGACATAAAATGTAATAATGGATTTTAAATGATCTACTAAATCAGATATTTGAAGAAGCTGAAATAGTGGAATTCGGAAAATTCGTGTTCCCCGTTGAAAGACAAAAGTGTCCGTTAAATTTTCGATTTGTTTTGTTTTTAGATTTATCCGAATCTCATTGGCTTCTACAGGAATAAATTGATACACTTCTTTTCCTTTAACAACAGAGAAATATTGATAAGCAAACACCAGCTTAAGATCATGTCCTTCTTGCAGCGTATAAAAAGGCTTCATCATTTTGATCGTCAGCAACATATTCCCTCCCCCTGTCTTTATGTTGGAATATTCAGTTATTTAATTATATTATCAACTATTTTATGAAAAAGATAAAGGGTTAATGCTTACCAAATATCTTTCATTCTTTAGGAGATAAAATTAAATGCTTTTTGGTAAGGGATCTTTCATTATTTTTTCTATAGTATTCAATTGGCTGCAAACTTGCCTCATCCTTTTTCAGCAAATTATTAATTTTTTTATCATCAGCGCTGCAAAGAAAACACGTTAAAGAGTAGAAGGCAATGATAAAGAAAAGCCACCTCCGGATGGAGATGGCATAAATAGGAGTTACCCTATACTATTCAAGGATTTTAACTTGTACTTCTTGAACGCCATAGTTTAGCGCATCTTGCTGAGAAGGAATGAACAAGTCAATTTTGTTGCCTTTAATTGCGCCGCCAGTGTCTCCAGCGATCGCTTCACCGTAGCCTTCAACCCAGACTTTTGATCCAAGTGGAATGACATTAGGGTCTACTGCAATTACTTTTTGATTTGGATTTGCTCGAAGATCAATTCCAGTTCTTGTTACACCAGAACATCCATTGCAATATGCTGTGTAAGCAGTTGCTGTAACAGTTAATTCCTGAACGGCTTCAGAAGAAGCTTCTTCTCCGCCAGTTCCTGCTACGCCTTCTTCAGATTCAGTATAGCCTGAATCTTCTGCAGGTGCTTCTTCAGCTGGTGCTGTTTCTTCAACAGGCGCAGCTTCTTCAGCTGGTGCCTCTACTGTTTCTGGTGCCGCTTCTTCAGCTGGTGCTGCCTGAGCTGTACCGCCAGCTACAGTTAATTGATCACCAGGGAAAATCAAGTCGCTTGATAAGCCGTTCCAGCTGTAAAGCTTGTCTACTGAAGTACCATGATCTTTTGCGATTCCGGATAATGTATCACCGCTCGCAACTGTGTACGTTTCAGATTGCTTTACGTCTTCGCTGCTAACCTTGATCTCTTGGCTAGGATATATAATATGGGATGATAGGCTGTTCCAATCTTTTAGTTCTTGAACCGTGACGTTATTTGCTTTTGAAATTGCCCACAGCGTGTCTCCTTTTTCTACCGTGTGGGAAGATGATGCTGATGCCTGACCTGCTGCCCCAGCAGTCAGTGCTGCTACTGCAGTTAGTGCTACAATTTGTTTTTTCATGAAATGAAGCCCTCCTTTTCACTAACAGTGCCTATCATATCATCTATAGATTGCAAGAACATATCAGTAGAGTTAGAGTGTGGTAACAATTACATTACGCCATTTACTGTTCTCCACTCATTGACACATGTCCTTCGTAGAACTATACTAAGACCTATCTTTGTGAAGAAAGTTTCATAGTTTAGCAGCTAATGGAGAAAATTAGAGGAGTTGAGTGACATTGGATCGCGTAGTAAATTTTTCCGCAGGACCTTCTGCTCTTCCGCTCGAGGTGTTGCAGCGAGCACAGTCTGAGCTGGTTAACACCAATTTTAGCGGCATGTCGGTAATGGAAATGAGTCATCGATCAAAAGCATTCGAACGAATTTTAATGAACGCACAATCCCGCCTTAAAAAAATAATGAATATACCGGATTCCTACAAAATTCTTTTTTTACAGGGGGGTGCATCATTACAATTCTCCATGATTCCATTAAATTTGTTACAAAAAGATCACAAAGCTGCCTATTTAATCACAGGTTCCTGGTCAAAAAAGGCTTTTCAGGAAGCAAAAAAAGCAGGAAAAGCAGAAATTTATGCAACTTCTGAAGAAGAAGGCTTTAAATCGATTCCGTCTTTTGCAGATTCAACTCTTTCGTCTGATACAGCTTATCTGCATATCACAGGCAACAATACTATAGAAGGAACTCGTATTACAGAGCTTCCCGATACCGGATCTGTTCCAATCGTGACCGATCTGTCATCCAGTATTTTATCAGAACGAATAAACGTGGAAGACTATGGCGTCATCTATGCGGGCGCGCAGAAAAACCTTGGTCCATCCGGAGTAACTGTTGTGATTATTAGAGAAGACTTAGTGGGAAGGGCCAGTCCATCCACTCCTGCCATGCTGGATTATGCCACACATGTAAAAGCCAATTCACTTTATAATACACCACCCACATTCGGCATCTATATGGTTGGACTTGTACTTGAGTGGATTGAATCGCTTGGGGGACTGGATGAGCTTGAAGCCCGGAATAAGGAAAAAGCTTCTTTCCTATACGAAGCAATTGATCAGTCACCCCTGTTTTCTTCTCCGGTTCATAAAAACGACCGGTCCTTGATGAACATTCCTTTTAAATCTGATGACCCGGATGTAGACTCGGCATTTCTTCATTTTGCAGAATCAAAGGGGCTGGTAGAATTAAAAGGACATCGATCAGTTGGAGGAATGCGGGCAAGCCTTTATAATGCAATGCCTTTTGAAAGTGTTGAAAGACTCGTCGCCGCTATAAAAGAGTTTGAAAAAATGACCGTAGCAACACCCGATAAAGGAGGATACAAACTGTGACCTATCAGATTCAGACGTACAATCAAATTGCAGAAGCAGGCCTTTCATTACTGCGTGACCCTTATGAGCTTAATACAGCAGAAGAGCCGGATGGTATATTGCTGAGGAGCCACTCCCTTCACGAGCAGACTCTTCCCCGTTCTGTTCAGGCGATTGCCAGAGCCGGTGCGGGAACAAATAATATTCCGCTGGACAGATGCTCAGAAAACGGCATAGTTGTTTTTAACACACCAGGAGCCAACGCAAACGCAGTGAAAGAATTAGTCCTGTCCTGTTTAATTGCCAGTGCAAGAAATTTATTCTCTGCAATCCGGTGGACTCATACACTCGAAGGCACTTCTAACGTAGCCTCTCAGGTAGAAGCAAATAAAAAAGCGTTTATTGGAAATGAAATCAGAGGCAAGAAGCTCGGGGTAATTGGTCTTGGAAATATCGGCTCTATTGTGGCAAATGATGCGCTCGCTCTCGACATGGATGTAATGGCGTATGATCCGTTTGTATCCGTTGATGTGGCCTGGACCATTTCAAGGAATGTTCAACGGGTTCATCAGCTTGAAGAGCTGCTGTCTTCCTGTGATTACATCACAATCCATGTACCGTTGTCTGAAAAAACAACTGGATTTATCGATAAAAAAGCGTTTCGTTCCATGAAGAAAGGAATGCAATTCATTAATTTTGCACGAGGGGAATTAGTGGATGAACAAGCGCTGACTCATGCCCTGGAAGATGGCACGGTTGGAAAATATATCACTGACTTTCCAAATGACCACATCTTCAGCCTTGATAATGTAGTTGCCATTCCGCATTTGGGAGCATCTACAACAGAGTCTGAAGAAAATTGTGCAATTATGGCTGCTCAGCAGTTAAAAGTGTTTTTGGAAACAGGAAATATTCGCAACTCTGTGAATCTGCCTAATGTCAGTTTACCGCTGACCTCTCCGGGCAGACTGACCATTATGCATCAAAATATACCGAACATGGTCGGTCAATTTTCCACTCTTCTCGCTGAAAGAGAATTCAATATAGCAGACATGCTTAACAGAAGCCGTGGTGACTGGGCTTATACATTAATAGATATTGATAATAAACTTACAGATAATCAGGCAGAAGATATTCTGAACCGGCTGCAGAAAATCCAAGGTGTAGTAAGAGTAAGACATCTTGTCAATGGGTGGCATGAATAAATTTATTTTTGAGAGATATATGAGAACATAAGTAGTATATAGAACTTATTAAAGGACGCCTCAGGTATTTAGTCTGAGACGTCCTTTTCTGCTGTTTAAGTAACCAGCTTTCGTTCTGGAATTGAGTTTGTCCTGTGCATAGGCTTCTTAACCTTTCCAATTCCCCATTCACCATACGGAAGAACGGAGAGCATCTTAACGATTATGATAGAAATAATCAGAGTCCCAAAGAAAATTGAAAGAAGCTGAAGAATCCGGTTATCGAAAAGCTGAACCAGGTCAGCTGCAATAAATCGTTGCACCTGCCAATGCACTAAATAAATACCAAAGGAAAATGCACTGATACGATTGATTATGAAGTAATATTTCACTCTCTTACCAATTGTTAAGAGCAGCAAAGCAAAAGAGATAGTGAATGGCAGCAAGTCCAATCTCCTTGAGTTGACGAGTGTGTACCCATTAAAGTAATTAAAAATTATAAAGGATGCTGTTAGAAATGTCGTAAGCGCAATAACCCACCAATTTTTATGTAGGAAGGCAGATACTGCACTATAATGCTTACCTATAACAAAACCTGTTGTGAAATAACCAAACCAAGCCAGAAAAGGTAAATGAAGAACAGTCCCATAATCAGCAAAAGCAGGGATATCTAATGTAATAATATAACTATAACTAAACATGACCACATAACTAATTGGCAAGAGCCAATTCATAGATATTTTCCATTTAACTACTGCATAATGAAGAATGTAAAATTGAAATATTATAATAATAAACCAGCCTATAAAAGAACCTAAAAAGATATTATTAAAGATCTTCAACGGAACATCTATAGCTGGATTAAAATGATAACGGACCAAAGCATCCACCACTGCAAAAAATAAATATGGACCAATGATCCATTTTATTCTCTTACCGAAAAAATTTTTAGGTAATTTATTATTATAACGATTAGCCAAGATAATCTCAGACAGCACTATAAATACTGGTGTGGCAAAACATAACAGGATCCGTATTATATTAAACAGATCTCCATCAGGATAACCTGAAGCCCTCCCAAATTGAGTAGTACTATGAAGCATGACAATACTTAAACAGGCAGCGGCTCTAAGAAAATTAAATTCTTTTATCATTAATGTTAACCCTCAATCAATAAAGAATATCCTCATTTAATATGAGCTTCTTATTATTAGTAGTTTTATACATTCGTATATACTCACATGAAAACAGCAGTTAGTCAATGTCTTTCAGGAGAATTTGTATATAATCAAATTTTTCTTTTAATTGAATATTTAGTTTATGAATAATTCCTTAAACGTTTAGTTGGATTTTTATGAATAAAACCGCTATAGTAGAAATATACGTAGAAAATGAGGGGCAAGCCCCCCATCTCCGCAGCAGCTTTTCATATAGACTGGCTGACTCGGAATCTGATTATTAGGAAATAACCGTTATCCTTGCCAAGGGGGACGGTTATTTCTTTTTTTGGCTGATGATTAAGGAAACGACCAGAGTGAGGACACTGATCGCCAGGACACTATATTGTGCTACCACACTCACTGCCTCATACACTGTCACCCGCACCACCTCCCTCCATTGGGAAGTAGCCTGCCAACTAATTATTGCTGCGCACAATCATTATATCACCTTTCGAACATATGTTCTATTTTATATTGGAATAAGTTCCATTTTACTGCTATGTATCTAGACAAACCAATATTATGAGTACTTAATACTATTTTAATCAGTCAAATTCGCAATAATCGACATATTATCATCAAACTTTCAATGAATCTTCGTGTTAAGATATTCCTTTTTCACTCCCATCGTGCTATCTTAATAAGAGATAATTCTGAAATGAGGGACAATGTGTGAGAAGAGAACGGAAGAAAAAGAAATGGCTGAAATGGCTTTTACTCAGTTTCGCAGTTTTGCTGCTGGGGGCTGGAGCCTACGTTTTTACAGTCTATCAATCTTTAAATACAGCTACAGAAAAAATGCATGATCCTATAGAACGTGAATCCTCTGAAAAAAGAGTAGAGCAGGTAAAATTTAATGAACAGGATCCCTTTTCTGTCCTTATGCTGGGGGTAGATGAGCGCGGTGATGATCAGGGAAGATCTGATACTATGATCGTTATGACCGTCAACCCGAAGGAAGAGACAACTAAATTGCTGAGCATCCCTAGAGATACCATGACTGAAATCGTGGGTAAAGGGATCGATGATAAAATAAATCATGCCTATGCGTTTGGCGGAATTCCTATGGCTATGGATACGGTTGAAAATTTTCTAGATATTCCAATAGACTATTATGTACAGGTAAATATGGAAGGTTTTGAAGATATTGTAGATGCAGTCGGAGGAGTGACAGTCAATAATTCCTTTGCGTTTGAGCATGGCGGACACAACTTTCCTGAAGGAGAACTCACTCTCGACGGAAACGAAGCTCTCTCCTTTTCACGTATGAGGTATGAAGATCCTGACGGAGATTTCGGACGTCAGGAAAGACAGCGTCAGATCATCCAGGGAGTTGTACGTGAAGGCGCAAGCATAAATTCACTTTGGAATTATGGAAATATTTTTGATGCGCTGGGCAACAATATAAAAACCAACCTGACATTTGATCAAATGGTAGATATTCAAAGCGAATATCGCGCCGCTGCATCAAATTTCGAACAAACTTCTATTCAAAGTGGCTATGGCGAACGCATTGATAATATTTATTATTATATTGTACCGGACGAAGAAATTCAGTCCATTCAGGCTTCACTAAAAGATCATTTAGATATATAACAGATGAAAAATCCACTGCATGCATCCATGCAGTGGATTTTTTATGTAGTAGACGAAATTAAATTATTTTTCGAAAGGTACACATTTCCTTTTTCAGTGAGCTTGTAATGAATTTTGTTTTCCACTTTTACTTTCATAACCATCGGACGCGCTCTGCTCAGCGCAGTTTGAACAGTTCGGGGACTGCCTTTATATTGCTTAAGCTGCAAAAGAATTTGATAAACCATGATGGTTCGCACCAAATTTGTGATCCCCTTTTCATGCAGATAATACAAAATCAAAAGGAGCTGCTCTTCAAAGTTTCTCAGCTTTTTAAGCTTTGCGTACTCTTCAGGCTCAATTGTTTTTACGAAAAGATCCACCTGTTTTTTTTGTTCATCGGATTCAAATTGATCAAGCAGAATTTTCCCGTTTCTTTCCTTCCGGCTATATTGAATGCGGTCTTCAATATGTTTAATGCCTAATGGAGTCATTTTATATACCTGTTGGCTGCTGGAAGTGCCCACTAATTCCAGAAAACCTTTATCTACACATTGAAAAATTGAAAAATGAATATTATTTGGCAGAAGAATTTCTGCCTTCGGGTAGAGTTTGCTAAGGGTACGTGCAGTCGTAACCTCATTTCGCTGAAATAAAGAAAGGTAATACGAAAAAGAAAGTACATACAGCCATTCTGTAGAAGGTTCAATCTCCTCAAGCAGCGTCACAAGTTCATTTTTTTCTGCGTCTAGGGCTGATGCTTCTGCCTTCTCTTCCTCAGTCACCTCATTTTTACGGGTAGGGGAATTTGTGTTGATTTGAATTTTAATTTCTTTTTCTAAAGAAGATGAATCTCTATTATCGGACAAATGATCTAAAAGAGTTCTGAGGTGATGTTCAATGACTTGTGGAGATCCTTTTATGGAATGCTCACCATCTAAATATTGAAGGGTAAGAAGTAACTCTTGATTCTTCAAAAAGTCGCCTCCTAAAAGAGTAGTTTTCATCCTTTTACTGGTAAAGGATGTAGGACTTTCATTAAAGATTAATTTTATCATAACTTCTTCATTTAAGCATAGGGTATATGATTTTCTTTCTGTTAAAAATTTCTCCTTTTTCGAAGCAAAAGGACGAAAAAGAGTGCCACAAGAATGAGGCCACCCATGACCAGCCATGAGATCTTAAAGCTGCCGGAAATGTCCGATATCCACCCAAGCAATGGCGGCAGTACCATCACGCCCATCGAGCCGATCGTTAAACTGAAGCCACTTGCAAGTCCAGCCCTCTGTGGTTCTGTCAATTCCGTTGCAATATTCATCCAGAGGCCGTTAAAACCTGAAACCGCAAATCCAAGGGTAAATAGAAGTATACATAGAATCCAAACAGGGGTAACCGGAGTAAGAAATATCATTGCGACAGCTCCAGTGGAAGCCACAACCATCAGGATGAGTGTAACCGGGAATCTCCTTCCTTCAAACAAAGCATCACTTATCGTTCCCCATACAATCCTGCCTGCAGAACCCCCTATTTCAGAGAGAACATACATCGTCCCTGCAATGCCCAGTCCAAATAAAAGCTCATTGCCTATGTAAAATAAAACATAGATTGTCAGACTCATCTGAGAGCCATTTAATATAAAAGCAGCCAAACTAATCAAAAGCAGATCACGGTTCGTTGCCATATGCTTTATTTTAGTTACAAGCGATTCTTCATTTTGATTTTTCTTTTTATTTACGACAGCGTTCTCATTGTATAGAAAAGATGAGATCACCCCGACAGCAAACAGGATTAAACAAGAAGCGGTCACGGCCATTTTCCAATCTGTATAAAGAGCAAAAGGAAGAAGAGCAGCTGCTGCGAGCGCAGATCCAAGAGTAATTCCCATTTGTTTAATTCCCATTGCCATTCCTCTGCGTCTTTGGGGAAACCAGTAGAGTATTCCCCTGTTTGTAACCGGGTGCATCGTGCCATACGCCATTCCCCCCAGTAAAATACACAGCAATAAAAAAGCATAAGAAGTCACGATAGTAGTGGCTGCATAAAAAACACCTAAAAGGAGACATACAATAAATAGAAGCTTTTTTGTTCCGATTCGGTCAACCACTATTCCGCTTGGAATACTAACGAGCATTTGACCTGCAAATAATGCAGATGGAAGTCCGCCAACCTGGGCATTAGATAAACGTAAATCTGAAGCAATTAGGGGAGAAAGAGGTGCGATCCCTCTGCCAACCAGTGCGACAAGAACTTGAGCAAGCAGCAGCAAACCAAGCATCTGCCAGGCCCGTTTTGCCTGATAGACCGATCCATCCACTGTATGGGGGTGATTCTTCATGTCATCTCCTGCCTTTCAACACTCATCCTGACCGGCAATCTAATAACTACATCTTGTTAAATACAATTATAGAAAAGATAGTTTTTTTCCTCAGTGGTGGTATTTATCTTTTTTCCTCCACTACCCTGCACATCTAGTATTTTTCAATACTAAAATCAGGGGGTCTATGATGAGCTTTACAATTCTTAATTATATCTCCTGGAAATCCGATACACGTAGTATACTGCTATCGCCAGCATCCCCCCCGACATATCCAGCAAGACGTCCTGAATGAGTGGTGTCCTTCCGCCTGTTAAATGTTGCCGATACTCATCAAGAGAAGCAAAGAATAGCAAAAATACAAAGGTCGCTGTTGAAGAAACAAGAAGTTTAGTATAGACATAATGCAAAAAGCTGCTCAAAAACAACCCGATCATAAAAAAGAAGCCTACATGCGCCCCTTTACGAATAAAGAACTCGATAAACCCTGCATATCCGATCGCTTCAATACTTACAACAGACTTCGCATACGTAAATTCAATCCAGGAAAGCTGGTCGCTAAACAGCTCCCTCGCTGTGATCCGGTCCAAAATCGGAACTAATGATTGCTGTTCATAGGTTTGCGAGGAGGAAAACCAGATTGCGCCGCAAAAAAGAATAAAAGGAAATAATCGCAGCAAAGCACCTTTTAATTGTTTCTTCTTGTAAGTTTCTCTTCTCTGCCTTCTCAATTTAATTCCCCTTTTCTTTAACGATGCAAGCTTTGGTAGACTAACTCTCTTTTTCTATTATATGTATACTCTCTAGTAAAGTTCTTTTAACTATCGATCATACCATGAAATGAATAAACAGTCCCTGTTCACTTCAAGCGGCTCTATCATTTCTGTCAACAGAACTGGCAGGTAAAAAAAGAAGACTGCTTAAAAGTTCGCTCACACGAATTTTTAAGCAGCCTCCTATAGAAGCCATTTAGCGCTTGCGTCCGGAACTGTCCGGTTTTTTCTTGCCGCAAACAATGCAGGTGTCCGTATAAAAGTTATATCGATGCTTTTTCTTAAATCTGCAATCAAACCAATATTTTAGCTTCATAGGGTCACAAACTCACTCATCCAAGTTACTTTCAACTTTATTCCTCCTAAAATACAAGAATATCGTATTTCAGCGGCTCAGCCATCGTAGTAAACCTACCTTAGATCTGTAGCTTTGCAGTCTCAGCTTTTCAGCTGGTTTGCCTTTTATAGTACTAAAAATATTCTTTTCTCTATGAATATAATAGCATTCTCCATTACAAAAGCAAGAAAATTATATATTATGTATATTGTGTGGGTATATATAACTAGCACACGCTAGTTTATGTATCCAATATTTAATGAAGAGACTGAGACGAATAACCCTTGTCCCAGTCTCTTGATCGTATACTTTTTAAAGGTTCGTATAAATTTATTGCGCTGTAATGCGCCCTTCTATTTCAGGGATTTGCTGACCTGATGAAATGGCTTCAATTAAAATCGCGCTTAGTAATTCGCCACTGTTGTATTCAATAAATTCTTCACCAAACATGGTATAGCCGTCTCCCCCAATAGCGGTGAAGTCATTTGTTGCTACTGTATATTCCTTTGTTTCGTCCAGAGGTTCTCCGTCAACCAGCACTTCCTTCACTCGTGATCCTTCAGCAAGGGATGGATCGTACGTGAAGCTCATACCTGAGACATGCAGAAACCCTCCATTCTCAGCTGGAGCAAGACGAACTGAGTGCTCAAGAGCTGCTTTAATCGCAGCACCGTCTATCTTCATTTGCACCAGTGTATTAACAAATGGCAGCACTTCTTCAACATCTCCGCGGGTGACCTCCCCTGCTTCGATGCTTGCACGGATTCCTCCGCCATTAGTAAAGGCAATATCGCTGCCAAGAGTCGTTCTCATAGAGTCTGCGATTAAGTTGCCAAGATTGGTTTCCTGAGTTCGTACAAGTCTTCTGTCACCTTCAAGCTTTACATCTGTGCTCCCAATCACAACATTTAGCAGCTCATCCACCTCATCCTTATACGGCTGAATGATGTCATTGATGCCTGATTTCCCCTCTATTGCTGGATTGTCACGATAAAGAAATCCGTTGATTCCTATCAATTCATCTTCATGGAATACAAGATTGGTGTGTCCAAGTGCTTTTCCGTATTCAAAGGCTTGAGTAACATATGCCTCATCATACTTCACAGGAGTTTCAAATGTGTCATGGCTGTGTCCGCCAAGGATCAAATCTACTCCTTCTACCTCATCAGCAATCATTTCATCCGTGACTTTTCCGGAATGAGAGAGAAGAATGATATGGTCCACTTCGTCCTCAATTGCATCAACAATTTCCTGCGTACGGGTAACTTCATCTTCAAAAACGATGCCTTCCAAATTTTTCGGGCTCGTTTTTACAGCTGTGTCCGTAGCCGTCATACCGATCACACCGAATTTTCTACCGCCGCGCTCCAGCACAATATAGTCTTCCAAATATGGGTCCCCATTTTTGAGAATATTTCCGGAAACGAGCGGGAAATTCATTTCTTCAGCAGCTTCAAGCAAATATTCATTGCCGTAATTAAAATCATGGTTGCCAGGAACCATTGCATCAAAGCCCATTTCGTTCATAGCTTCTATTGCCGGCTGGCCATTAAAATTATTCACGACAGCCGTGCCGTGCAAGGTATCGCCCATATCAAATAATAAGGCACCTGGATCGTGATCTCTGACGTCGTCTACAATCTGGGCTACTTTCGCAAGACCCATTTCTCCAAGCTCTTCATTATGCAAAATCCGACCGTGAAAGTCATTTGTATGGACAATGGGCATCATCTCAAAAGACGAATCAAACGTTTCCATCAAATCTGCCAGTTCGTAAGTTGTTAAAGGCTTTTTAGGATGTATTGTGTTTCTCTTATGTGTTTCAATCAGACCAAGGGCCGCGGCTGCAGACATTTCCTTAATATATGCCGGTTTAATGGCCCTGAAATCTTTGTAGGAAAATAGATGTCTGACAGAATAATAGTCTCGAAGATTTAAGGAGCGGACTAGAAATACATAGGCTTGCTCTTTCGTAATTTTTTCGTTAGGACCAAATTCTTCAATCATTTTTTCATCAAGAATACCAACTCGGATCGCAGCATCTATGTACGGTTTATCTGCATCTGAGACATCATCAAAAGGCAGTTCTTCAGGAGTTTGCAGGTCAATCCCAATGGTAGTGACCAATTCCTTTAAGAAGATAGTTCCTGTAATCTTTTCATTTTTGCCAGGTGCATTACCTGATAAAGCATCCGACGAACCTGTAAATGCTGAAAACGAAAGTGAGAACGCTAACAAAAGTACTAAAAAAGCTTTACATCCAGCTCTCAAACTAAACCCTCCCTATTTAACTAGTCGTATTACCTCTTTATCATAAAGCTTGAGCAATAGCTGAAACAACTCTTAATTTGTAAAATTTTATTAAATATTGACAATTTTAAAAAAGCTCTTCATTCGACAGTTATTTCCTGGGACATAAGCACAGTGAGTGATGAAAGCTTTCAAAATTAATTACATTGAACTGTTTCTTTGAGCTGATGACCATAATCGTGCCAGATTTTCAGCCGTTGTTTCGACATTCCTTGAGCCATCTTCTAAAGCAGCTTTCAGGGAAACGGCTCCATTTACTATACTGAAGGCCGCATCGATACCGTAATCATAGACAGCTTCATATCCCTCTCCAAGGCTGCCCGCCAACGCAACTACCTTTGCTTCACCACATATTTTTGCTCTTTTCGCTACCCCGACAGGCGCTTTGCCTTGTATCGTTTGATAGTCCATTTTCCCTTCACCTGTAATCACAAGGTCCGCGTCATACACTTTTTGATCAAATTGAATGACGTCCAGCACCAGATCAATTCCGCTTGTCAGTTCACCGTTTAAAAAAGCGATAATTCCTGCTCCGAGACCGCCAGCTGCTCCTGCTCCTGCCTCTCCGTCCACCATCTTATGCAGCTCTTTTTCAAGTATGGCGGCATAGTGCGTAAGAGATTGATCCAGCACGGCAGCCATCTCCTCATCTGCCCCTTTTTGAGGTCCGAATACCGCTGAAGCACCGTGCGGACCGGTTAAGGGATTCGTTACATCGCAGGCAGCTTTTATTTTCACCTGCTTAAGTCTCGAATCAAGGCCTGTGATGTCTATGCTGGCTAAACGCTTTAATGCCGCACCTCCGGGAGAAAGTTCCTGTCCGGATTTATCGTATAGTTTTACGCCAAGCGCCTGAGCCATGCCTGCGCCTCCATCATTAGTAGCTGACCCGCCGAGTCCAAGTACGATGGTTTCAACTCCCTGATCCAGTGCATGTTTAATCAGCTCACCAGTCCCCCTGGTAGTCGTATATAAAGGGTTTCGTCTGTCTCGGGGCACCAGATGAAGACCCGATGCAGCTGCCATTTCTATAACAGCCGTTTTTCTGTCGCCTGTTAGTCCATAAAAAGCCATGACCGGTTCACCCAGCGGACCGGTCACATTCACCGGCAGGATCTCCCCTCCAGTGGCTGCTGCGATTGAGTGAACGGTTCCTTCTCCTCCATCGGCGATAGGCAGCAAAACATAATCTGCCTCAGGGAACACTTTTTTAAAGCCTTTTTCGATTGAAAGACAAACTTCCATTGCTGACATGCTTTCTTTAAATGAATCCGGTGCGCATACGATTTTCATTTATCCACCTGCCTACTCATTATTTTTCATACTTTTAAAAGTCCAGTAAATTCATATCTTCTCATTTATTTTACTACTTTATAGTGCCCTGTTGAATTATCCTTATTACACCTTCTTGAAAAGAGGACAAAACTCCTCTTTTCTGTCTCATAGTTCTCCCTTCATAGACAGAAGAAGGAAAGTACCCTAAAATAAATGATAGATTAAGCTTGGGAGGCGTTTCAATGACCACTATAAATGATATAGCGAAAATGGCGAACGTGTCCCGTACGACAGTTTCCAGAGTATTTAATAATGGCTATGTAAGCGAGGATGTACGCAAGAGAATTATGAAAATCGTTGAGGAAACCGGGTACACACCCAGTCTTTCTGCAAAATCATTGCGCACAAAAAAATCCGGTGTAATCGGCGTTATTCTCCCAAAAATCAGCACAGAAACAGCAAGTCGTGTTGTCAGCGGGATTAATGAAGTGGTCGCTAAAGAGGACTTTCAAATTCTATTAACGGATACCGAGCTGCAAAAAGAAAAAGAAATCGAATATATACGCCTGTTGAAAAGCCGGCATGTAGACGGAATTATTTTACTTGCCACCAACATTAATGCTGGTTTAATTAAAGCGATCACAGCAGCGGACCTTCCTTTCATTTCAATTGGCCAGGATTTGCCTGGTGTTACGTCTATTTTGTATGATGACTACCACGCAGCTTCCGACGTGACCACTTTGCTCATTACCCATCAGCATACTAAAATTGCATATATCGGAGTTGGAGAAGAAGATCCTTCAGTAGGAAGGCAGCGAAAAATGGGCTATCTGGATACGTTAGCGAAATTCAATCTTCCGATCAAAGAGGAATGGATTGAAGAAGGCGACTTCAGCATTGAATCGGGGTATGAATGTACGAAAAAAATCATAAAGAATAGTGAAACTGACTTGCCATCAGCCATTTTCGCGGTAACAGACCGGATGGCGATCGGCGCTATGGAATATTTACGCGAACAGGGCTTTGGAATACCAAAAGATATGGCAGTTGCAGGTATTGGTGCTTCCACGATGTCAAAATATCTAACGCCATCGTTAACAACTGTGGACTATTTTAATAAAGAAGCAGGTGAAAAGGCAGCAAGGCATCTGCTTGCTCAAATGATTCAAAAAAAGGACAAAGAAAAATTCACGCAAACCTATAGACTGATTAAAAGAGATAGTGTATAGTACTAATCATTAAAGGACATGTAATCGATTCCACACATGTTCCTTTTATTTTTTACAGATCATTACAAACGCTTACATTTTTATTTTTCCAATATGGAATCGATCACATATATTGAACACTTAAAGTGAGCTGGAACGATTTTAATAGGTGTGGAATCGATCACATATTAACGATAAAAGGAGGAATTATCATGGCTGAATATTCAGATATTGCAAAGCAAGTCATTGAGGCGATCGGCGGAGAAGAAAACATCCAGTCGATTGCACACTGTGCCACCCGCTTAAGAGTGATGGTGCACGACCGCGAAAAAGTAGATACAGAGGCAATTGAAAATATTGATAAAGTGAAAGGGGCGTTTTACAACTCCGGACAGTATCAAATAATCTTTGGAACCGGTACGGTAAACCGGGTGTTTGAAGCGGTAGAAGCGCTTGGCATTACGGGCAGCACAAAGGCGGATATTAAAAATGAATCCGCTAAGCAGGGAACTGCATTTCAACGTGCCATCCGGGTATTTGGAGATGTATTCGTTCCGATCATCCCTGTACTTGTAGCAACAGGACTTTTTATGGGACTTCGCGGTCTGCTATTGCAGGAAGCAGTACTCGGCTGGTTTGGTTTAACTCCCGACAGCATTCCAGAAAATTTAATTCTTTTTACAGAAGTATTGACGGATACGGCATTTATTTTTCTTCCGGCACTCGTAGCCTGGTCAGCGTTTAGAGTCTTTGGCGGCACTCCGATTATCGGTCTCGTGCTCGGACTCATGCTCGTTTCACCTGCCCTTCCAAACGCCTGGGCTGTTGCTGAAGGGGCTGCTGAACCAATTTATTTCTTTGACTTTATTCCGATCATTGGCTATCAGGGATCGGTTCTTCCCGCGTTTTTCGCCGGATTTGTTGGGGCTAAACTTGAAAAAGCGCTTCGAAAACGAATTCCAGAAGCACTTGACTTAATTTTAACTCCTTTTCTTGTTTTGCTGATCATGATTGCGTTGTCTCTATTTATTATCGGTCCGATTCTTCATGCTGCTGAAAACGGTATTTTTGAAGCGATGCTTTTCCTTCTTGACCTGCCATTTGGCTTGAGCGGCCTGATCATTGGTGCTACCCATCAAATCATTGTTATTACAGGGATTCACCATATCTTTAACTTCCTTGAAATCCAGCTGCTCGAGAATCTGGGCTTCAATCCATTTAACCCGATCATTACAGGAGCAATCGCAGCACAAGGTGGAGCTGCACTTGCGGTTGCAGTAAAAACAAGCTCGAAAAAGCTAAAGGCACTTGCTTTTCCTTCTGCTCTCTCAGCCTTTTTAGGGATTACTGAGCCTGCTATTTTCGGTGTTAACCTTCGTTATATGAAGCCGTTTGTCATGGGCTTGATCGGTGGAGCGGCTTCTGGCTTTCTTGCCTCTATTCTTAATTTGCAGGGTACAGGTATGGCCATTACCGTTATTCCGGGAACGCTGTTATACTTGAATGAACAGATCTTTGGCTATTTACTCGTAAATGCAGTGGCAATTGGCGTAGGCTTTGCCCTGACCTATCTATTCGGCTTCTCAGATAAAATGCTGGATAAAAAATAATAAACTAAAAAGAGACCTGGATCACGTTCTGGGTCTTCTTTTATTATAAGGAGCTCTTGATGATGAGTCTTAATAAAGAACTTACAAAACAAGCGTATGAAGAAGTTGAAAAACACACGGAAAGAGTTCAAAAAGATCCATATTTTCCTGGTTTTCATTTAGCTCCTCCTACTGGATTGCTCAATGATCCAAATGGCTGGATTCAATGGAAAGGTGTTTATCACCTCTTTTTTCAGTGGATGCCGTTTAAAACGGGACACGGCGCTAAATTCTGGGGACACTTCAGCTCAGAAAATCTGACAGACTGGACGTTAGAGCCGATTGCCCTGACTCCAGGTGACTGGTATGACAAAAATGGATGTTACTCAGGAAGCGCCATTATTCATGAGGACAAGCTGAAGCTCTTTTATACAGGAAATGTGAAGGACGAAAACGGTAATCGTGAAAGCTATCAATGCTTAGCTGAAAGTAAGGACGGTTTCTCGTTTTCGAAAAAAGGGGTTCAAGTTGAACTTCCAGATGAATACACGCCCCATTTTCGTGATCCGAAAGTGTGGAAGCACAACGGCCGTTGGTATATGGTGATCGGTGCACAAACGAAAGAGGAAAAAGGTGCCGTTGCCCTATTTGAATCAACGGATTTAAAAGAATGGAGAAATAGAGGAACGATCAGTCACGCCAACCAGGCGCCCCTTTCCGCGTTCGGCTACATGTGGGAATGTCCAGATATTTTCTCATTGAGCGGGAAGGATGTTTTGCTGTTTTCTCCACAGGGACTTTCACCGGATGGCATTCAGTTTAATAACACGTATCAATCTGGTTATGTATTGGGTGAGTTGGATTACCCCAAAGCTTCCTTTAACCACGGATCTTTTGAGGAAATCGACCGGGGCTTTGAATTTTATGCTCCGCAAACGACAGAGGATGAAAAAGGAAGACGTATTTTATTTGGCTGGATGGGCGTGCCTGACCAGCAGGAATTCGATCAGCCTACCATTCAAAACGGATGGGTCCATCAGATGACGCTGCCAAGAGAACTTCGCCTCGTCAACGGCCGTCTGCATCAGCTCCCGCTGCCTGAGCTTGAAGAGCTGCGCGCAGAAAATGTCTTTAATGGTCCGATAGACAGTCAGTATGAAGGTTCAATTGCCCGGACCTCTGAAATTCAACTAAAAGGAACGGTGAAAAAGCTCTGTTTGTTTGACAATATGACGCTCACTTATGACCCAAAACAAAGCCTTTTGACTCTTGAAAGACCAAATGTTGCAGATGGTAAGCCAGAGAGAAGGAGCTGTATTCTTTCCAGTGCTCTTAACAGCCTTCATCTCTACATCGATCACTCCTCGCTTGAGATTTTTGTTAACGATGGAGAAGCCGTTTTTACTTCAAGAATGTTTGCTGATCCTGCTAACCGTTCGCTCGTTATCGAGTCCGGCGGAAAGGTTGACATGTCGATCTGGAAGCTTAAAGACAATACTGTCTCTTACATGAATCATCCCGAATAGTGATATGAAAAAAAGGTTCAAAGACGGGCTTAACCCGCTTTGAACCTCTTTTTTCTTTTCTACTTTACATGTTGATCCAATTCTGATTTTACATCTTCCCCAACCGCTCCTGCACTCCCGAAAATGCTAAAAGCATCATAGCGTGCAAGAAGATTTTTTGTAGCTTCAGGGATTTTATGTTTCTTTACCAACAGAATACCTGCATCTCTTTTAGCCGCAAGAGCGGATCCTGTCAGTACATCCGGAAAATCCTCTCCAGTAGCTGCATAGGCATTTGTTGTACCCATCTTTAAATGCTGATTGATTTCAAATGCAGTATCGTAGCGCGTTTTGCCGCCATAGCGGGTTGGGTTCGGGAACAGCCCCATTGTTTCATCGCTCACAACTCCTGTGCTCCCCACAATAATGGCTTCAGTTATAACCGACGTAGCCGCTTCCGTTTCTCTAGGGACAGAGTCTTTTCTTGTCAATAAAATCGGTATGCCATTTCGTGAGGCATACGACGATACAGCGAGTGCATCTGGAAATGCGGAATCACCTGCTATAATGGCTTTTTGAGATGCCAATTTTTTCGCGATATTGGCAGCTGTTTCGAAGCGGTTTTTTCCGCCTATCCGCTCTACTGATAGGCCTTTTTCTTTTAATTTTGCTTCCACATTAGCTGAAACGGCAACGGTTCCCCCAAGAATCACTACCTTTTTTGCTTTGAGGCGGTCAATTTCTTTTTCTGTTATAGAATGAAGAGAAGAGGATCTTGTCAGAAGAATAGGAGCATTCTCCTGATAGGCAAGAGGTCCTCCGGCTAAGGCATCCGGAAAATCGGTACCTGTTGTCAGAACGACCGTATCAGCTGTTTTCCAGCCATCTCGAGAAATTTTAACCGCTGTTTCATACCGATTCGCTCCTCCTATGCGGTCCGTTTTTGAACTGATCGTCAGACTGGTATCAGAACTTTTATTCCCTGCTTTGTCCATAGCCGTAACATTTAAAACCGTTCCTGTTTTTTGAGTGTCGATTGATAGGATAAAAGTACCGTCTCCTGAAGTCTGCCCTTCTGCAAGAACGCTGCTGCCGGCTTTAATCGTGATCTTGCTTCCCGCTTCAGCTGTTCCGGAAATGGAACCTGACATTCGATTTGCCCCTTCCACTTTCGGACGGGCCGGCGGTGTCACGTCTATCACACGATACTGGATCGATTTTCCTTTGGATGAAGGCACTTTAAAATTAGCAGCATTTCCGACCGGTACTGATATAGCGCCTCCTCCCGTTAATTTATGAGGAAGTGTACCTTCATACAAAGGACTGACGATCTCCGAAAGGACAGGTTCACCGTTGAACCCGTACAACCCGCTATCATCATTGACAAACAGCGCCTGACGGAAATCAGTTAAAAACTGTCCAGTTGTTTTCTTTTGATTAATATGCGTCTGGATCATATCTTCAAGCGCCTGGCTGGTTGACTCTTCACTCTCAAGAA
This sequence comes from Jeotgalibacillus proteolyticus, assembly GCF_050107735.1. GTDB lineage: Bacteria > Bacillota > Bacilli > Bacillales > Jeotgalibacillaceae > Jeotgalibacillus > Jeotgalibacillus proteolyticus_A. Next base: position 358,806 of record NZ_JBNILO010000001.1, on the reverse strand, counting down.
GCTCCTTGTAAATGTCATCTCCCTGCCCTGCTTGAATACGCAGATACTGTCCAAACAAATAGGATAACGAATAATTGGAGAGAACATCTCCATTTTGCCCCCAATTAAGGAGCGAATGCCCATTTGCAATGGATTGAGACGCTTCATAATAATTTACACGGCTTCTCAGCGGCCCCTCGTACATATGCTCAGCTGCCATGGAGAGCGCTTCATTCATCCAGTCCTCCATTTCAGGACCTTCCTCAACAAGCACATTTTGATTGTAGTTCACCATATGCTGAAATTCATGCGCGATCGTTGAAAATGCTTTGCTGACATCGTAGGAGCCTTTGCTTCCCATCGAAGGGTACGTATCGATGTAAAAAATCTCCTGATTATTGGATTTAGCTGAAGCGGTCAGATCCCGATTATAGAAATAGCCCCCGATGTAGCCGCCAAAAATATTAAACCCATCCTGAATGTCATATATTAAAATTGAAACCTTCCCGTTGCTGTCAACATCTGATTCGTCTGCAAAATTTTCTGTAACAAGTGGGTAGATCTCCTGATCAAATTCATCACTGATTTCTTTTGCCTGAGCAGCTGAAATCTCATGATCATGCACCCATATTTCCGCGCGTTTTCCGATATGCTTTAACTCGGCATTCAGCTGATAATCTCCATTAGTAATGGCATTAATCACCCAAAAGCTTTGTTTATCTCCAACTGCATGTGCCTCACTTTTCATCGCTTGCTTATTAAACTGGGGAGCTTCTTGTTTTGACGGTTCAAAATCAAGATGAAGATCTAATCTATACGCCTCCTGAGATAGTGAGTCATGCTTTGTCAGATTCTCATTTGCCTGCTTCATTGAAAATGCACCGGTAGATTGTGAGTCCTTATAATTACCAGATTCATTATGTATAATTACCGTGTCGCCTTTCCCTGCTTCAGCCCCTTCGACTGGCTGCTTGGAGAGCGGTGCTACGAAGGCAGCCGCTAACACGAAGGAGGAAAGTACCTTTAGTGGTTTCAAATAAGCCCCTCATTTCTTCTTTTTATCTTATATCTATAATAAACTATTTATGTATAAAGACATATAGATATGGATAATTTCTTCTTTCTTTCTATATATCTTTACACAACCAAAACATTTATCCCATGCGAAAGATGTTACCGGTAATAGACTAAAATTTTACTTATTTCATATCTTAAATACAGAAAGGTCCCATCCCTTTACCAAAAGGAGGACATCATGAGCAGACGACAGGCTAAACATAAATTCCTTTTGTTGATGATTGGTGCGGTTCTTCTATTCATTTTATTCTTTTCCTTCGTTTTTCGTTTCTTTTCAGATGAATACCAGTCTAAAGCAGTCGTGGAAGAATTTTATGAGCATGAACAAAAAGGGGATTTTACTGACTCGTGGGAATTGCTTCATTCATTTATGAAGGATCGATGGAATAAGGGGACGTTTATTCAGGATCGGGCGCATGTTTTTATTAATCATTTCGGTGCGGACACCTTTCAATTCACCATCGAAGAAGCGGATGAAATAGAGGATTGGAAGATGGCAAAGGACCTTCCTCCGGTTGTAAAAGCACATAAATTTATCGTGTTTCAAACGTATAAAGGAAAGTACGGGAAGTTCAGCTTTATACAGGAAGTATACGTAGCAGAAGAACATGGAGAATGGCGGATTCTCTGGGATTACAACTAACTTTTCAATGACATCGAAAAGACCGATCCGGGGCGGATGGCCTCATGATCGGTCTTTTCAGATTTCAGGAGGAGGGTCAGGGCAGAGACAACTCCCTGACATAAACAGCTGCGCCTAATACACCCGCTTCATTGCCATGCACTGCATAAGCAAAATCAAAGGAATGCTTCAAACTTTCATACACTCGTGCATTGGTTTTTTCTGCGAGAATGGGAAGCAGATAGTCATGATGGGTCATCACTCCGCCGCCAAATACAAAGATTGCGGGGTTCACTGTGTGAACGATATTTGCGATGGCAATGGAGAGATGATCCATGGTTTCATCAATCAGCTCTGCCGCTTCTTTTTCACCAGCGATGGCACGCTCGATTGCTTCTCTGGCTCCGTTTTGCCAGCCGAATCGTTCTTTGCTGATCGCAGAGATGGCGGTTCCGCTCACATAGGATTCCAAAGCTCCGGGATTTAAGTTTGATTGACGGCGGCCTTCAGGAACTATAATCATATTTCCGATTTCCCCCGCACATCCCTTTGCCCCTTGAATGAGCCTGCCGCTATTTACATAGCCGCTTCCGACACCTGTTGAAACCGTTGTAAACCATACACTCTCATATCCCATCCCTGCACCGCTTGCAGCTTCGGAAAGAGCAGCAGCATTGGCATCATTCAGCAGACGGACCGGGAGCGAAAAAACCTCCTGAATCACATCTGTTATCGGCACAAGCCCCCAGTCCGGCAGATTCGGTGGGTCGAGTAAGACACCCAGCTTATGATCCAGCGGTCCTGGAGCACAAATTCCGATTCGCTCAAACGGCATTTTTTCCTGGGCCCGTTCAAGCATCGCGATAATAATGGAGAGAGTATGATCAGGTCCTCTTAATACGTCAGAGTCCCGCTCTTCCCAATGAAGGAGCTTTTCTCCATCAAGTACACCCACTCTCACACGGGTTCCCCCGAGATCAACTCCTGCTGTCAGCATCATCTATTACTCCTTTAACTAATAAACTTGCTTTCTCTTACGTTCATTTTCCTGCTCTCTTACTTCTCACCGTCAAGATAAACGGCTCTTCCTGTTTTTGCAGATTCATATAACGCTTCAAGCACCTGAGTGACAACAAACGCTTCCTCCGGCTTAACTACCGGCTGGGTATCCTGCTGAATGCATTCTATCCATAACCGGGCTTCAAGATCCGCTTCGTTTTCCTGTTCCCCGTCATAAAAAGCAATATTGCCGTCATTCAAATCCACTTTAGTCGTGTACAGCTGGCTGAGATTTTCACCATTTAAGCGCAGTCCGTCCTTCATATCCGCTCCGCCTTCTGTGCCGCTTAGCGAGCATTTTGCTTCATCCACATCCAGTGTATTTAATGCCCAGCTCGATTCAAGAGAAATTGTAGCTCCGTTTTCCATTGTAATAAAGCCAAACGCTGAATCTTCTACTGTGAACTTTTCAGGGTCCCATGAACCAAATAAATTAGCGGCGTTTTTCTTTTGTCCAAGCTTGTGATACGTCGTACCAAGTACTGCTTTTGGCTTATAGTTATTCATCATCCAAAGCGTCAAATCCAACGCGTGCGTGCCGATATCAATTAAAGGTCCGCCGCCTTGCTTTTCTTCGTCCAAAAATACGCCCCAGGTAGGAACGGCTCTTCTTCGGATCGCATGGGCTTTTGCGAAATAAATATCACCGAGATCTCCTTTTTCACATAGCTGCTTTAAATAACGGCTGTCCTGTCTGTAGCGGTTATTGTAGCCGATCGTCAGCTTTTTGCCTGTCCGCTTGGCTGCTTCAACCATCGCTTTTGCTTCCTCAGAGGTTTTAGCCATTGGTTTTTCACACATCACATGCTTGTCTGATTCGAGTGCCGCAATGGAGATTTCTGCATGAGAACTGTTCGGTGTACAGACATGGATGACATCAAGAGAAGAATCGTTAAGCAGTTCTTTATAATCTTCATAAACCTTTGCTTCTTGAGTTCCGTATTTGGAGGCAGACTGCTGTGCTTTTTCTTTTTCAATATCACAAAAAGCAGTGATCTCCACCTGCTCTAACTTTGACAGGGACGGCAAATGTTTAGCATTGGCGATCCCTCCGCATCCTATAATCCCGACCTTTATCTTTTTCACCATTTCTCTCCACCCTTTCCCTTCCGCTTTTGCGAAATGTTAAAGATTCACGTTCGCTTTCCAAACAGCTGCCATTAACCGGTTGCCTGCTTCTGTCATATGTACACCATCTGTTGTTAATGGAGCATGATTTCCTTTTGCCAGCGCTTCCATAAATGCAGCATACGTTGGAACATAAAAAGCGCGGTGCTCCTCTGCTAATAGCCTGACAATTTCCGCATAAACAGACAGTTCCTGATTTCCTTTTGACAATGGATCCTCTTCAATAATCGTCGGCTCCATTAACACAAGCTTCGTATCCGGGGAAAGCTGGCTCAACAGCTTGCGATACACCTGTTCAAATTCGTCCGGTGTAACCTGCTGCTCTTTCGGATGATCAAGCTGATGCCAGACATCGTTCACACCGATGGAAACCGACAGCACATCCGGGTCATGAGCAAGTACATCTTCTTCCCATCTTTTTTCAAGATCCGATACCTTGTCGCCTGATACACCCCGGTTTAAAACGGTCCAGTCTGGCCTTTGCGACATAATCTCATCATACAGAAATTTTACATATCCGGTGCCAATATGGTTTGGATCTTCAAACCTACCGCATTCTGTAATGCTGTCGCCAATGAATACAATCTTTTTTGTCATCGTCTTTCCTCCTTACTCTTTTCTATTCATTTATCGTAGCATGAATGTGGGGGTCCTGTTTATTCCCAGCCACTCAAATTTAGATTTTTTTAATCATTCAGTAAATATCCCAAGAAAAAAAGACCTGAAAGCAGCCTGCACTTTCAAGTCATTATCTGTTTTTTTAATTACGCCTCACTCGTCACCCATTCCATCGACCCTTGGGCGATCAAACGACCTGAATCCTTAGGAATAAGAAAATGGTCACCCTTTGCAACAGCGGTTATTTCGCCTGTCTTTTCTGCGCGCAGGGTGCCTTCTCCCTCAATGACACTCAACAATTGAAAACGACTGGCATCCGGCAGCTCATAACCGGTTGCTGCGTCATGATGCCACACCGTAAATTCCTTTGTTGAGACAAGTTGGGTCAGCGTTCCATTTTCAAGCTCTGTTAGTTCCCGCTCAGGTGTCGGGTTATCATGCGGGATTTTAGACACTTCAATAGCTTTGTCTATATGCAGCTCGCGCTTATTGCCCTCTGCATCCCTGCGGTCAAAATCATAGACACGATAAGTCGTATCGCTTGATTGCTGGATTTCAAGAATCATGATCCCAGCTCCTATCGCATGAATGGTGCCGCTTTCCACAAACACAAAGTCGCCTTTTTGGACGGGCTTTTTTTGTAAAAGGGACGACCATTCTCCTGCTTCAACCCGTTGGACAAATTCTTTTTTTGTTTGGGCAGTGTGGCCGATAATCAGTTCTGCACCTGGTTCCGCATGAAGCACGTACCAGCACTCTGTTTTTCCATAAGGCTCCCCTTCAAGCTTCATCGCCTGCTGATCATTGGGGTGAACCTGTACAGATAAATCAGCGGCAGCATCCAGCACCTTAACCAAAAGAGGAAATTCGTTCAACTCATACTCCCCAAACACCTCTGCCTTATGCTGTTCCCACAGCTGAGAGAGGGTCATGCCTTTATAAGGACCTGTTTGAACTGTACTTTCTCCGTGTGCATGAGCGGAAATCCCCCAGCACTCTCCGATCGGACCTTCAGGAATCTCGTAGCCATACTCCGATTCCAGTTTTCGTCCTCCCCAGATTCGTTCTTTAAAAACAGGTGCTAACTTGTACAAGCTCATCTATGTTCAATCCTTTCATTCTAAAGGTTTAGTATCCGTATAAACCATAGATCAGTTTACTCCCTGCTGTCAATTGTCTTTGTAAACGGTTAAAAGAACTTGGGACAAAAGTGTCTCAAGCTCTTTGACCGCTTCGGTTCACTTCGCTTCAGGTGGACACTTTCCGCAGGGACGGCGCTGAGCCCTCCTCTGGCTTTGCCTTGCGAGGTCTCAGCTTGCCGTCGTGTCCTGCAGGAGTCGCCACCTTCCGCTCCGCTCTCCTACTACTATTCATAAATATATCCTCATATTTTAAATTTTTTTGAGTTTTGTCCCAGCATCCTTTCCCTGCTATTGTTCTTCCATTAAGAGATCAGCCAGTCTGCTCTGATGAAATAGAATTTCCTGGATGCAGATTTCTTCCTGGTCTATTCTTGAATTTCCACCTCCAGTGATATGAGCTTCATAATATTGGTGCTGGTCCTGTTCATCCAATGTAAAGCTGATAATACTCGCTTCTTCCAATTCTGTTCTCGCAGAAGCTTTTAATGGGCCTTTTTCTTTGGAGAATGCTTCCAGCCTTTCTCCGAAAATAAAAAACCCTTCTGAGTCGCCTACTTTAGCCTTGATCTTCATTTCCTTTAAAAGCAGCAGCTCTTTGAAAAACTCTGAAGTCAGACCGCCATAAATATAGATCCGATTTCCATTTTTCAACTGTGCATGGAGCAGCTTCTGAAGAGCGGGATCTTGTTTAACTTTATCCACGTGTGCCGCTATACTTTGTTCATCAGTTGATTGCGGCAGATGTTCAAGAGAGGTGCCACTTGTAACAAGGAGCTTATCCTGACTAAGCTTTTCTTTAACTCCGCCAATAGAATCGTCCTTTTTTTGCTTTATCCGCTCCATTAAATCAGCCATTTCAGCTTTATCATTAGTGATAAAATGAATGGCATGCACAGGATAATTCACAAGGTTGATTTCCTCCTTGCGCTCCTTTTCCTCCGAGGACGCCAGCTGCGGTAAATAAACGATTCCAAGCAGGACCATCCAAACGCCTGCTGCTGTCAAAAGCCGAATTTTCAAGACCGTTCCCTCTCCTTCTCCCATCCATCTTATCCCAATACATAATTCTCCAGTACTTCTTCCCTTTCCTGCCGGCATATCAAAAAAAGCAAACCCCGCAGGATCTGCTTTTTCTGATAGATAAAATCTTACCCTTTTACCGACCCTGCTGTCACGCCTTCGATAAAGTAGCGCTGCAGGAATAGATATGCTAAAACCATCGGTGCTGAAGCGATCAGGACACCAGTGAACAGCATCGGATAATTGGTTGCATATTCTCCCTGAAATTCAAGAAGAGCAAGAGGGAGCGTCTTGTATTCGTTTTTTGTGATAAACAAAAGCGGATACAGGAGATCATTCCAGTGCATCACGAAAAGGAAGATTGAAGTTGCAGCAATGGATGGTATAGACAAAGGAATCGCAATCCTTCTGTACATTTTCCATTCGCTTGCACCATCAATTCTCGCTGCCTCAAAAAGTGACTTGGGAATGGATTTCATAAACCCGCTCATAATGAAGATCGCAACCGGCATCGTAACAGAAATATTCACCAGAATGAGACCAAGAAGAGAATTGGTTAAGCCAAGATCAAATACAAGTTGATAAAGAGGAATCATGTTGACCTGTGCCGGAACCATCATCCCGAGCGTAAACAAGGAGAAAAAGACCACTCCGATCCAGCCAAACATCCTTGTAATCGCATAGGCAATTAAACTTGCAAAAAAGATCGTAAAGGTCACAGAAAACAGCGTAACAATGACACTGTTCATAAAGTATCTTGCCATCGGCTGATCGATAAAAATGGAAACATAATTATCGAAGCTGAAGGATTCAGGAATACCAAGAATATTTGCAAATACCTCAGTCGTCGACTTAAAGGTGGTAAAAATTACGGCAATTAGCGGGATGATTATTACCAGTGCAAAAAGACTGAGCAAAATAATTTTAACAGCTTTCAACGCTTCTCACTCCTTTCTATTCCTGCACTCTGCTGGCTCGTAATAGCCTGAACTGGGCGACTGTAATCAGGGCAATCACAATCATGAAAATGACAGATTGTGCAGAAGCGTATCCAAACTCAAAGCTTCTAAATGCAGTTGAATAGATCAGTGTCGCCAGAATTTCAGTTGAATAATTCGGGCCGCCCCGGGTCATCGCAAAAATTAAATCAAAAGCTTTAAAGGACTGTATCGTAGTATACGCCATAACAATCGTAGCGGATGGCGCGATCATTGGCCAGGTTACAAAGCGGAATCGATCCCACTTGCGGGCGCCTTCCATATCTGCCACTTCGTATAGATCCTTTGGAATTGCCTGAAGACCTGCAACAAAAATAATGAGCATTTGACCTGTGTGGAACCATACCTGCGTAACCGCAACAGAAAAGATCGCAAGGTCCTGGTTGCCAAGCCAGCTCTGCTTTAAGAACCCCAGATTGATTGAGTCGAGCACTGTATTGAGAACTCCGATGCCGGGATCGTAAATAAATGTCCAAATAAAGGCTACGGAAACCGAGCTTAGGATGGTAGGGAAAAAATACAATGCCCGCAAAAAAATATTTGTTTTCGTATTTTTAATTAAAAACATAGCGAAAATGAGTGAAAAAAGCGTTTGGAAAATCAGGACAAACAGCATAAATTTAATGTTATTTACAAAGGCTTTCAAAAAAATGGAATCATTGCTGATAATATTTACATAGTTATCAAAACCAACGACATTAAAATCCGGAGACAGCCCGTCCCAATCCGTAAACGAATAAATGACCGCGTTGATGGTCGGCACGATAAAGAAGATGGAATATAAAATGAGGCCCGGTAAAAGAAATAAAAACAATGATTTATTTTTACGAAAATTCAATGGGGTCCCCCCTTACTTAATATATTGATTGGAAAAACAGTTTAGAAAATAAGAATCAGACCGTTGGCTGATGCCTGCACCTTCACTAGTTTTCAACTGTTTCGCGCATTGCCTGTGACAATTCGCTAAATCAGGAATTCTCAGTAAAGTGTGTAAGCGCCAAACCAGCAGTCTGATCTGAATTGATTTTCTATTTTCTTCGTTTTGCGATCTGCAGCGGATCAGTCCAGATTTTCATCGACGATCTGCTGGGCTTCTTCTGCAGCAGCTTCAGGCGTTTCGCCTCCAATAACGGATTGAATCGAAGCGATCACTGCTTTTTCAATATCTGCATTGGTGATCAGGAATCGCGGCTGAAATCTTGTATTTCGGTCCATCCATTCAGAAGTGGATTTAAGCTCTTCCGATTCGTATTCAACGTCTTCTACTGTAACGTGCTGCCCCGTCTCATTTGCATAGGTAGAAGCATTATCCACGTCAGATAAGAATTCAACAAATGTTTTCGCTGCTTCTTTTTTCTCTGAGTTGGCATTCACTGCAAGCATAAATGTAGTGGTGTTAATGCCCTCCCATTCTGCTTCTGCTGCCTCTGTCGTAATCGGGGCGAGCAGGCCAAGTTCTATATCAGGATTAATTTCTTTTACACCGGCCATTGCATAAGAACCGCTCGCAAGCATCGCTGCTTCTTCGTTGGCAAGCTGTGAAATTGCAGAAGTATGGTTGGTTCCAAGTGAATCAGTATTCAAAAAGCCTCTTTCTTCAAGCTCCTGGAATTGAGTCAATGTTTGAACCCACCAGTCCTCTGTCAATTTTGCTTCTCCTGCCATCAGCCTTTCAAAAATATCTTCTTCTGGAGCATTATTCATCATCATTGGATTCATAAATTGTCCAGGTCCAATATCAGATCCCGGGAATGCAATCGGAGTATAGCCCGCATCCTTCAGTTCCTGACAAAGAGCTAAAAATCCTTCCCAGTCATCCGCAGGCTCTAAGCCAAGCTCTTCGAATAAGCCTGCATTATAAACCGGCTGATTGAATACGAGCTGCAGTGGTACAGCCATCTGCTTATCGTCAATTTGTCCAGCCGTTATCAGTTCATTATTGTAATTTTCCAAAAACTCTTCACCACTTAGATCTTCAAACAAACCTGCTTGATTGATGATTTCCATTTGAGACCCTGGAAAGCTCGTGAATACATCTCCTGTTGAACCATCCCTTAGGAGGGTTTGAGCAGTAGATTGATATTGTTCGGAAGGATAAATTGTCATATCGACCTGAATGTCAGGATTCTCTTCTTCAAACTTGGCAATTAATTCATCAAAAACTGCCTTATCTTCCCCTCGCCAGTGAATGAAGCTGATTGTGCCTTCTCCGCCGCCGCCTTCTTCAGATTCATTACCGCCGCCTGAGCCGCCCACACAGCCAGTTAGCATTGTGCCTAAAGCCATCGTACTGATGCATACCCATTTTTTCATCATACGTAAAATCCCCCTTATTCCCGTATTCTGCTAGATCGTGCCTCTGCAGAGAGTGTGTTCCAAGATTTTTTTACCGGCATTATAAGAATAGTATAGAGTTGGACTGTTCCGATAAACAGCCGGAGAGCAGAAGATAGTACATTTAGATTTGTTATGTATAAGGAACCAATCCATTATGGCAAAATATTATTTCTTCTCCTCTTCAGCGCTTCTCAGGTCACGTATACCTTTATGACGGTAAAAGACTTATTATGTAATACCTTACATTTACTATACATAAACATTTTTCTACAAAATATTTTTAAATAAATGGAATAATAAGAGAAAAGGCCCATTCATGAAACGACAATTTTCCTGAATATCCTCTTTATTACGGCTATTCCCCCTCCAGTCATTCTCACTTGACCTTTTGATAAGCTCTTCTTTCGGCATACTCCCGGCAGGCACTGCAAATCTTTATTACTTTCCCAGAATCATTTTTGTACCGGAACAAAGGCTTTACTTTCCGTTTGCAGATAGAACAGGATGATTTAAAAATTGAAAACATACTTGTTCCCCTTCCTCTTGGTGCAGTCAGTTTATAAGACATGAATGTAAAATTCCACCTCTAAAATATCCTCTTAGATGAACCATTATATCTTAATCAGTACGACTTTTCAGTCTTACATTCCATTGGAAACGCTTAAATTAACGAAATACTGTTTTTTTTCTGAAAATGGGTTCCCCTCCTTACATCTCCGTGTTACTATTCCCTATATTCTATTCATTCACTGACGCAGCAGGAGGGATAATCATGGTAACGTTTTTCGCAGCAATTGTTTTACTGATCGCAGGCTATGCTTTTTATTCGAAATTTGTAGAAAGAGTTTTTGTTATTAATGATGAGACCTCCACCCCCGCCTATACAAAACGGGACGATCTGGACTATGTTCCAATGAGCTGGTGGAAGGGTAACCTGATTCAGCTTTTAAATATCGCCGGACTCGGTCCGATCTACGGGGCAGTTGCCGGTGCATTATATGGACCATCTGCATTTATATGGATTGTCATTGGCACGATTTTTGCAGGAGGCGTGCATGATTACTTTTCCGGCATGCTTTCCATGCGGCACGGAGGCGCGCAATATCCCACTTTAGTTGGGAAGTACCTCGGCAAAACGCTGAAATCGATGATAAACGGGCTGTCTCTTGTGTTAATGATGCTAGTGGCTGCTGCATTTACAGCAGGTCCTGCACAATTAATCGCTCAAATTACACCACTCAGCTTTACGGTCGCTCTTATTCTTATTTTCAGCTATTTTATACTCGCTACCATACTCCCGGTAAACCGTGTGATCGGAAAAATATATCCGGTACTTGGCGGCATTCTTCTTTTTATGGCAGTCGCAATGGGAGTGGCTTTACTATTTGGGGATAGTCCAATCCCTAATTTAACGCTTCAAAATCTTCATCCTGGGGAACTGCCCATTTGGCCGCTTTTGATGGTCACCATTTCATGCGGAGCCATTTCGGGTTTTCATAGTACACAAAGCCCGATCATTGCCCGCACAATGAAAAAGGAATCAGACGGCCGCAGAATTTTTTACGGGGCCATGGTAACAGAAGGCGTGATTGCGCTGATCTGGGCAGCAGCAGGCATGACATTTTTTAATGGCACTGCCGGATTGCAGGAAGCACTTGCAGCTGGCGGACCATCAGGTGTGGTAAATGAAATTTCCACCACATTATTAGGGTCGCTTGGAGGCATTCTTGCCATTCTCGGAGTCATCATCCTGCCAATCACAACGGGGGATACAGCTCTGCGCTCGTCGCGAATGATTTTAACAGAGCTTATGTCTAAATTTTTTAATATGGAAAACAAAATGAAGATCATTCTGGTTACCATTCCAGTCGCAATCCCGACCTTCTTTCTTGCTACGATCGACTACACATTTTTATGGAGATATGTTGGCTGGACTAATCAGGTTGTAGCCTCTGTCATGCTTTGGACCGGCGCAATGTATTTATTGAAGCATAACCGCTTCCACTGGATCTGCGGCGTTCCGGCGATGTTTATGACCGGTGTGGTCTGCACGTATATTTTTTACGCCCCGGAAGGCCTTGGGCTGGATTACCATTTATCAGTCGGCATCGGACTTGCCCTGTCTGCTATCGTACTGGTCTGGTATATTACTCAAATTGTTAAATATCACAGTCTCCACCGAAATGAGAGAGACTTAAAATTAGCTTAATCTATACGTAAAAAAGCGATTCTGATCTTATCAGAATCGCTTTTTATTCTTTATATAGAACAAACAACTTTTAAAAAATCATTTAGTTTATTTGACCCGATACAGTTTTGGCTTTTGAGTGCGTTGTTTCGGACTTTTTCTTGTTGCATACGATACAGCGCCCTGTAACTATGCTGTATCTGTGCTTCTTCTTTAGTCTGCAGTCAATCTTGTACTTTAGCTTCATAGGCCTGGACCCCCACTTTCTAGATCATTCTTTACCTTCCCTCTAGTCTGAAAGTGTCAATAAGATGAGTTGTTCTTCATTAAGAATACTACTTATATGTATATAAATCAAATGGTTTTGTCGTTTTTTTATTTTTTCTACCCTGTTCCATTCGCTGGGGGAAAACGATCATAATAAATGAAAGCAGCCCCCATGAAAACGGACTGCTTGAGATTTTAAGTGAAATATTCGATTTTCGCGTCCGGAAACATATGGTCAATGTACCCGGCAATCGTATCTTTAATTTGTTCCTGCTCGTCATCCTGATACACATATTTTCCAATGCCGTATCTTCCCCATTTCCACTTACGAGCAGATTCATCAAGTTCAAGCTTGGTCATGGGATAGTTTTTTTCGATAACCCGTTTAGCCGGTTTGGTAAACCGATGCTGAATCATTTCAAACGTCAGGTCTTTTTTCGCAAATGAAGGAAGCTTGGATTCCAGCTTCTCCATCATTTCACCATAGCCTTCCTGCCAGCCGTCATGCAAATAGATAGGGGCTATGATAAAACCGAGCGGATATCCCGCTTCTGCTACTTTAACAGCCGCTTCAATCCGTTCATCAAGCCTGGAGGTTCCCGGTTCAAAATTCTTGATAATATAGTGATCATTGATGCTGAAACGAAAACGGGTTCGTCCGTTGTGCTTGGCATCAAGCAAATGATCCACATGGGCAAATTTTGTTACAAAGCGAAGCCTTCCATGCTCTGTCGCTCCAAAGTATTCAATTGCCTTTTTTAACGTATGGGTTAAGTGGTCCACCCCGACAATATCAGACGTACAGGATGCCTCAAAACGGGTTTCTTCCGGCATCCGTTCTTTCATGTATTCGCCTGCCTGATCAAAGATTTCTTCCACATTTACATACGTTCGGATATACGGCTTATCGCCCATCGTGGTTTGCAGATAGCAATAATGGCAGTGTCCCATGCACCCTGTCACAAAGGGGATGGCGTATTCTGCAGATGGCTTTGATGTATCAAACTTAAGCGTCTTGCGCACACCAATCACAAGCGTGGATTTTGCTTTTCGATATTTTTGAAAATGATTGTCTCCTGGCAGATTTCGAATTTGATTGTGAGACGTCGTTTCTTTTATCTCAATTCCCATACCCTTAAACTTCTCAACAAGCTGCTTGCCAAGCGGGTAATCCATTGCACGGGGCTCTACATACACCAGCTGCGGAACAAACGGCTTAACCACGATAGATCTCCTCTTCTGGAATGCCAAAGGCTTCCCTGAAGGCACGGTCTGCTTCAAACGCAGAGGGATACACCGCTACTTCGTCCGTGTAAGGATAGTAGGTATCATACAGATACAATGATTTTTCGTTAGGGTTCTCAGGGTGTGAAACAATAAATGCTTCCTGTACATTCGCTACGCCCTGAGAATGAGGATTCCGTAAAATCACAAATACACTTTCTTCGCCAACGCACACTTCTTTTTCATTCATAATTCCACCCAACCTTCTCTCAATATACGTCTATTGTTTCCGTAAAAAAGAAAGTTATTTGTCTAAATGGAATTTTTCTGTTTTACTGTTTGTTGCGATAAAGTACTAAAGGGGCCAGGCCCCTTTAGTACTTTACCAATGTAAAGTTGATAGAAGCTGTTTATGAGGTACACAAAAAAAGGCAGGACCGTGAATAACGCCCCTGTCTTTAATGCAATCGATATGGTGAAAAGTATGATGAAGCTCTATAACAGTTTTCTTTTATCTTCTGAAGCAAAGGAGATTTTAAAACAGGGGCTGAAGGATTAAGAAATGACCCCGGTACAGCGCTCAAGTGCCATTGCCAATAGCCGCGTAAAAGAAGGATCAGTTAATCCTTCTTTGTTGTGAGCAGGTGTCAGGCAGACTACTTTTCCGCTGCCATATTGGTGAGACCACCCTGCGATGGATTCGCCGTCGACAGATGAGGAACGCATGAAAATGTCCTGATCTTCAGTCTCGCAGCTGACAAAATAATGTTCATCTAGCAGGGAAAACGAGTCCAATTTAGAAAAAGCTGAGTCCCGTTCAATGGCGTAGCGTACCATTTGGTGTTTTTCAGGATGGTAATCAAAGGAGCCTTTCACCATGTTCGTATATGTACTCAATTCTTTATAGGAAGCCAGACCGGAGTGCCAGGCGAGCCAGCTTCCACCTTGTTTCACGTAGGAAGCAATTGCATCTGCTGCAGCTGCACTCATCCACGTTTCCACCTGCTCATCCTCAGGGTTCAGCCTGTTTTCTGCAAATAGAATCACGCAGTCCCACTCCGCACGAAGCGTTTTTTCAAGGTCCTGTACTTCTCGATAAGCTACGTCTACCGGCTCTTTCATTTGTTCGACGGCCAGTTCCAAAGATACTTTGGCCCGGTCTGCCGGATGATAATAATCGCCTAAAATAGCAAGCATTTTCTTCGTCATATTTTCACCTCTAAAACTTCATTTTATTTCCGTTAAAATCAATAAAACGACTGCCTTTATCTACGTTGGTTTGGCGCTCAAGCAAACGGTAGATTCCCTCTGTTGGCTCCATAGGATCTAGTGAGGCATTTTGCCCGCCCATGTCGGTTTTTACCCATCCCGGATGAATGGAGAGAACCTGAATATCTTCACCCTTTAACGAGCGATCCAGCTTTTCACCCAGCATATTAAGTGCAGCTTTTGACATGCCATACGGGTAATTCCCTGCATAAGCATTGGTAAGGCTTGCAGCATCTGAAGAAATGTTTAAAATGGACGGCTGGTTCCCTTTCTTAATCATCGGCAGTAAATGCTTAATAACACGGAGCGGACCGAGCGTATTCACATCAAAGGATTGTTTGCACGCTTCTATATCCAGCTCTTCAATATCACTTTTACTTTCCAGCAGGATGCCGGCGTTGTTAATAATGGCATCAAGATAACCTGTTTTTTTCTGTATGTCTTCTTTTGCTTGAATAACTGACTCTTCATTTGTTACATCCACCTGCAGCACCGTCAGCTTGTCTGTTGTTTCCATTTGATTGATCAATTCTTTTCCTGTTTCAGAATCCAAGCTTCTTACACCAGCGAAAATCCGGTGGCCGTCTGTGAGCCCTTTTTGGACCAGGGCATAGCCGATTCCTCTGTTGGCACCCGTAATAAAAATATTCATTTTATCCCCCTTATGATTTATCATTTTCAAGAAGCTCCAACACTACTTTCAAGTCCTTCACCGTATCCATATACGCATAGCGGCCTCCATCATATTCCCCTTTTTGAATAAGAGGCATGCCCTCACTTTCCATCTCACTCACTTTCTCGTTTAAACCATCGACCACAAAAGCAAGATGCTGGACTCCTTCTCCGTGCTCCTCTAAGAAATCTCTCCACGTGCTAGGGAATTCATCCGGCTGAATCAATTCAAGCTGCAAGGAGCCCATATCAAAAAAAGCCAGCTGTGCCCTCGCCTGGGACGGCTCTCCTTTATATACTGTCTGTGCTTTGTCATAGCCGTCGGTCCAGACCGCTTCCGGCTTCTCCACCCCAAAAAAATCGGCATAGGCCTTAGAGGTTTTTTCAATATCTTCAACTATGATCGCTACCTGGGCAATCACGTTCGTTCCAAGCAAATTCTTCATTTTTAATCCGCTCCTTTTTATCAATGTATGCGCATTCATTTATGCATTTGTTTTACCCCTTTACCTGCACCCACTTTTCCTGTTGATGACTTTCCAGAATGGCATCAATTAAACACATGGAAGCATGTCCATCCTCAAAGGTGGCAAAATTGGGTTTGTCTTTCGCAGGATCTTTCCCTTCTTTTACATAGGTATAAAAGTTTAACATCATATTTTTCAGGGCGTCCGGCCACCCTTCATTATGTCCGCCGGGATGATGAATGGAGGATCGTGCCTCCGGGGTAAACAAAGTCGAATCCGCCAGCAGAAGATCATTCGGCTTTTCCCGGTGCCCCACCCATAATTTTTCAGGCTCCTCCTGATTCCAAAAAGCAGAGCCGAGGGTGCCATTCATTTCAAAGCTCAATCTGTTTTTTCTTCCTGCGCTGACCTGTGAAACAGAAAAAACCCCTTTAGTTCCGTCGTGAAATCGAAGTAGAACCGATGCGTGATCCTCTGTTTCCACTGAAAACTCCTCGTACAAATCCGGATCAGAGGATTTCAGTTTTTTTCTGATCGGAAGAACCGTCGCCATATCGGCAAAAACGGCTGTAATCCGCTTGCCAGTCACAAACTGAACCGTATCACACCAATGAGAGCCAATGTCTGCAATGGCGCGTGTCTTTCCCCCTAACTTCGGGTCTAGACGCCAGTCATAATCTGTTTCATATAACAGCCAGTCCTGAAGATAGCTGCCATGTATTAAATGAATGCTGCCAAGTGACCCGTTTTCAACCAAATGCTGCAGGTTTTGCACACTTGGAAACTGACGATAATTAAAGTTAACACCGTGGACAATCTTATTTTTCCTGGCTAATTCGAGCAGTTCAATCGATTCTTTGCAGGATACAGCGAGCGGTTTTTCAGATAAAACATGTTTTCCTGCCTTCATAATCTCCATATTGATTTCGTGATGAAGATAGTTCGGTGTACAATTATGAACAACTTGAATAGTGGGATCCTCAAGCATCTCACGATAATTTCCATATGCATGAGTGATATCGAGGTCATCTGCCTTAGCCCTTGCTTTTTCGTAACTGCTGGCAGCCAATGCCTCCACTTCCACAAACCCCAGCCTTCTGACCGCTTCCACATGTGCAGGACCAATAAATCCGGTACCTATAACTCCAGCCTTGATTTTATCCATCAAACCCTATCTCCTTTCATGCTTAACGGCTGCAAAACTTAAACTCTTTTAATTAGAATATTCAGTTTTATTCATCTAAATGGAAACGACTGAATCAATTGTATTATACCAACATCATCCAGCCAGGCAAACATGACATAAGAGAGATAAAGAGGATGGAGGAAGGGTAAATGATTCCAGTGAAAGGATATTCGGAGCAAAAATGCAAAAAGAAAAAGGAAATAAACAAGATTTTTTAAGCATCACACCCAGAATACGAAAATCTGTAACCGAGCCGAATGACTAAACATACGATAAACAATCACCTACTTAAGGAGGTTGGACACATTGAGTAAAGGATTTGGTTCTGGATTTGCATTGCTTGTTGTATTGTTTATTTTATTGATCATCATCGGCTGTTCTTATGGACAGGGCGGTTACGGCGGACACGGTTACTGCTAATTGAATAAGTAAAAAAGCGGCACCCTGTTTATTTTGGGGTGCCGCTTTTTTCTCCTTCTTAACATCACTAGTAGATGTTACTATGAAAATCACATACCTCTGTGTATAGATGATATTTTTCTTATATATCTGTCTCGCAGGCGTTAAATCCTGTTCAGATAGTCCCGAACCTTAATCGACGTTTCAAAACGATCCTCTCCAGAAAGTAAGGTAATCATAGAGGCCTGGATGCCATCAGCAGATCCCCCGATGACGATTAGTTCTCTCGCTGCACCCGCTGTCAATGCTGACCTTGGATAGATCGGTACGTTCAGTCGATTGGCAACTGCTTCTGCTGCAGGATAATCGATAAATGAATTGATCACAATTGCTTTTTCAAGCATGTCTTCTCCCTCCGTTTCAGGTATGATAACTAAATTAAAAAATTCCACAATTCCTCTTGCAATGGCTTCTCCAGCTGCTCGAAGCACCTGATTGTTTCTCATTCTGACGATGTCAATCCTTGAGTCCATGAACCCGCATTCTACTAAAATAGCCGGCATGTCCGTTTCTCTTAGCACATGAAAGTTAGCCTCTTTTATCCCTCTGTCCTGTATCGCCATAGCCTGCACCACTTTAGGGTGAATCACTGTCGCTAATCGAACCGCCTTGGGATAACTTGCTCTCGGCGTCATAACGTAGGTTTCCGTTCCAGTATGGGAACCGTAGACACCATTTAACGCATTATGATGTACAGCTATATAGATGTCTGCTTTCCAATCATTGGCCCGATTCGTTCTTGTAACCAGCGGCACATCTGTCCTGCCTGTCATGTCATCCACCCTTAATTGCTCAACTCCTCGATACTTCGACAGATAAGCCATCCCAGCTCTCACCACCCGGTCATTAAACGTCCATTCAAACTCACCATCAGGTGTTCGTTTCCCTGGGGTTGAATTATTCCCCCCATGCCCTGCATCCCATACAATTTTTGGCATTTTTTTCTTCCTCTACTTTTTTTATTCGCTAGATTGACGTAATCTTCTAGACTACTACTAGTGTATGCAGTAAAAGATTCTTGAAAGTAGGAGCTTTCCCTAAAAGAAATAACTAATTTTGAAATCAAGATTTCTGAAATTAAATTTTCAACCGTTCTATAAAAATGGCACCGACCCATTACAAGATTCATATAATAAAAAATGAACAGGAGTGAAGAAAATGGCAGAAAAAATCTGCACAATTAAACTAGATTTAAATAAGGGTTTATTAGGTGATAATCCCTATTTTATGTCAGAGGACAAAGCACAGTTGGACATCGAGCTTTATGATCAGCAGGAACCTATTAATGTCAGCAGCTATCAGTCCATTCAGGTGGAGCACATTTGCCAGAATGGCAGGATCGTAAAGGGATTTGGAAGTATTGTAAATAAGGAAGATGGTAGTTATATTCTCCGCTACAACTATCATGGGATTGAGTTGGAGGAACCGGGTACAATCAAAACAACCGTTTCATTCATCGACCAACAAACAGAAAAGTATCTTCCGTCCTTTGAGGTTTTGAGCGTTGATAAAAATATGAACCGTCAAATGAATCTTTTGGCTGAAGGGGAGGGTCCGGTATATCTTATAGAACTCAGCCGCTTTGGTATTGTCCAGGGGTCATTTGGTAAACCTCCTTATTCGTTAGACGAATGGACCACTGCATACAATAATATAGTAGGGTTTAATCAGGCTCTCGCCTATGCAAATGCAGAGGGGTTTACACATGTTGTGGTACCGAGGGGCACGTACAGTTTTTGCTATTCCAATTCGAATCCAAATGGAAATGAGCCCTACCAGCAAGCAGGCCTTCCTATTACTCTATTCAGCTATCAGACCCTTGATTTAAATGGTTCCACCTTCGAAGTTATTTACGACTCTATTAATCGAAATCCATTTGATCAAGCTTCCACCAACCCGGTCTGGAAACTTGCCGGGAGCCTTATACTCATCAATGAGTGTACAAACACTCATGTTATAAATGGCACCATTATCGGCGACATACCAAACAGAAGCTTTTCAGATGGAGGAACAGGATTTAATTCCGAAAGAGGGATGGAACAGACGTACGGGATTTATTTTAATAGAGGGAATGCTTTTTGTTCAGTAAAAAATATTAATGTTTCGATGTTTATGGGCGACGGCATTACAATCGCTGCGTATCCCACAGCGTCAGGATCATGGATCTTAAATCCTACAGCGCAAAGCAGAATTGCCTATCCAGGGATGGCGAACGCCTCTGGCACTATCGTTCAAACGGTACCTGGTGCATATATCTCCGACAAATTTTCTCTTATTCAAGGAGAGCATAAACAACTCCAGATGAGAACTGCTGGCGGCTACACAAGAATTCCACTCATCCAAAACAAAACCTTTGAATATTTATTCTACAATAGTTCAGATGTTCTACTTGCAAGAAAAACAGCTGTATATCTACAAACTGTTACAGTGCCGCTGGATGCTGCCTACGTAAGAATTCAGTTCCGGAATGAAGCCGTCGGCCTGCCCTCCATCACAATTGAATATGCCATTACAAAACCTCAGTCCCACCATATTACGATCAGTGACTGTGAAATTCATAATAATCACCGGGGAGGCATAAGCGGCGGAGCAGATTTTACGTCGATTAAAAAAAATAAAATCTATCATAACGGCATGGATTCCGGCTTGAATATTCCTCTATTTCCAGACTCTACACGCTATGCAATCAATTTTGAAGACAGCTACTGCAATGATGTGACGGTTGAGGACAATCATATCTTTTCTTCCTTTAATGGAATTCTGCTTGGGGCTTATCATATTAAGATAAGAGGAAATAGTTTAAGTGAAAACAACGGCATCCGCATTTACAATAACGCTAGTGCATTGATTGAAGGCAATGTATTAGATCAGGCTGGCTTTTCGATCTCGACCACGGTTCCAACACAGGAACGACATATCCTTTTTCTAAATAACGTTGTCAATTCCCCTACTTTTTCCCTTCAGCCAATCAATAAAACGACCATTGTGATCAAAAATAATCGCTTGAATGTTAATAGCATGAATGTAACCGGGGATGTTGAGTTTGATGGAAACTACGTAAAAAGCTTGTTCGGTTCCTCTCACACAGACTACACAACCCTGCTGCTGAACGTCAAAAAATGTACGAATAATACATTCGAAGACTTCAACTATGGCTCCCACTATCGATTTGCACTGACAAAACCTGCTTACTCTTCGCATTATATTGACAACAATGTTTTCAGATCCGTTTCGTTTAACAGTGTGAATCTCTATAATGATCTTGAATTTGACTGCTGCACCTTTTTTAACTGTGCCATAACCTTTCAAGTAAGCAATTTAGCTGCATCAAGCAGCCTGCGTTTTACAGATTGCACACTTCAGGATACGTATGTAGAAGCAGGAGGACGCTATATCAATAACGTCACAAACGGTGGTCTGACTAGTAAAGCATCCTTCTATGACTGCCGGGTCATCTTGACTTCTTCCTATTCCAGACCTGCATTTTTCACCTTAGCTGACAATAAACCGGAGGATACATTAAATCCTGGTGTACTGCCAAGAAGATACGAATTGTACATGCGTAACTGCGAGCTCGATATCGCTGTTACCTCCAATGTCGTTCTAATGAAATATGGCTCTGGGACAGACATTAAACAACCGAGGAAAGTCGTGATTGAACAGTCCCTTATTCATGTCAGAGACCTTACTAAATTTAAAATTCTCGAAGGAAGCCATGGGAACAATGCAAATTACGAAGCAACCCTCATCGACTGTACCTTCATCGGCTTCACCGACCTGCCCGCTCCAACTTACGGCAGCCTGAACGTATACAAAAAAGTACTCACACTCAATTCCTCCGCCCCATCAAACGATGTCCCTAAAACTCCAAATTAAACCCTATAGTTTAACAAGAAATTTGCTATTAAAAATGCTTTACCACATTAAAGGGGCCTGGCCCCTTTAATGTGGTAAAGCTACAAACCACTGTTCGCTGCATTTGTTATTTAAAGCACTTCCTGCCCATCCACAAACACTCGCACAACCTTAGCCTTAAAGTCTCTTAAGGGGTTGCTTGACCAGAGGACAAGGTCCGCATCTTTTCCAACTTCAATGGAGCCGAGGCGATCACTTAAGTTGATGCTCTTGGCTGCCTGAATCGTAATGGCTTCGAGGGCTTTTTGTTCACTAAGACCGTGTTTAATGGCGTGGCGGACGGAGGTGATTAATTCTTCAATCGGAAATACAGGATGGTCGGTGGTGATCGAAAATGGAATTCCCGCCTGTTCAAGCTGCCTGTAAATTTCCCAGGACTGATTGGCTAACTCTACTCTCGTTTTGCCTATCATCGTGGGTCCAAGCACTACATCGTAACCAGACTCCTTAATTTCATTCAGAATTTTTCCGCTTTCCGTCGCATGAACAAGAGTTAGATCTAAATCAAACTCTTTTCCGATCCGGATGGCCGTTAAAATATCATCCGCCCGATGAACATGCGCTCTAACAGGAAGTCTGTGTACTAAGACATATTGCATTGCTTCCTCTGCCATCGTATCTGGAGGCTCTTGCCGGGTTTTGACTGTCTGCCAAAAAGCTTCACGAATCCTTGCTGCAAGTCCCATTCTGCTTCCAATTGACGCCGGATAGGCCATTTTCGGATTTTCTCCAAAAGAAATTTTCAACCCCGCTGGAAATGTAATCACCTGCTGCTCCACCGAACGATCCGGCTTAACCTTCAGCACTGCTGTCAGTCCCCCAATTACATTTGAGCTTCCCGGCAAAATATGAACAGTTGTAATCCCACCGCTCAATGCCCGGTAGTATGCAGGATCAAAGGAGTTAATGCCGTCAATCACGCGAATATGCGGGGTAACGGGGTGAGACGTTTCATTGTAGTCGTCCCCTTCTGCACCAATCCCTTCTTCGTTGATGCCCAAGTGAGTGTGAACATCGATAAATCCGGGAAACACCACGCCTCCCTTTCCATCGATCCACTCCATTTCCTCATCGAATGCAGGCACCTGCTGAATCGGCCCAACATATCGGATGATCGAATCAAAAACAATGGCTCCCTGTTGAATAAATCCTTTTGTGACGGTTTCAACTGATATATTATACAGCCCCTTCACCACATCACCTCTTCCTCTTTATTATAGGAAAAATAATGACAGGCAGACCAAAAACCCTCTATAGAAAGACACAAAAGCGGAAGACCATTGGCCTTCCGCTCCCTCATTTATTCAATTTCAAGCTCCACTTCCACACCAAAGTGATCAGAGACGATCGGCTGATTTTCTCCGTTGAAAATAACGCGGGAATAAGCAACAGGCAACGGCTGATTAGTGAGGATAAAGTCGATCCGCAGCTGCTGCTCATTTTTAGACCAGCCATCAATTTTCCCCGGAACCGTGACGCCGCTGTCTTTTTCTTTAGCAAGCGTGTACGTATCGAATAATCCTTTTTTAAGCAAATACGTATAGCCCTCTCCTTTAATCCCGGCATCATTGTTGAAATCTCCGAGTAAAACGGAGAGGCGCTCCGGGTCCACTTGTTCCATCAACCGGTCCACCTGATCCTGATACGGTTCATCCGTATCGCTCCACCAGCCTAGATGGCAGGAATAAAGATCGATTTCCTGCTTTTCATAAAGCACTGTTGCTCTGACAATCGATCTTGTTTTCCATACATCCGGGTCGTGGGAACCGGTGATAAAAAACTCCGAGGTGCGTACAATAGGCAGTCTTGTGAGAATAGCCAGACCTTCAGCCTGAGTTCCGTAGCTGTAATGACTGAACGTCCACACCATCTCGTCCTCTTTCCGGCCAAGCGCTTTTAGTCTGTCTAACAGCACATAGCCGTAATGTTCGTCCAATTTTGCATCACTTGCATCCTTTTGGCTCACTTCCTGCAAAGCAATCACATCGTAATCGTTGTCAACAATCGTTTTTGCGAGAATATCCAGCTTTTCTTCCTGGTTTTCTTCCTGCCATGAATGACAGTTGAGTGTTAGCAAACGCATCATATCAAGCTCCTAATCGATCCTGAATGTCGGATTTTAATACATCCGCTTTTGGTCCATAGATTGCCTGTACCCCTTTGCCGCGTAAAATTAACCCAAGTGCTCCTTTTTCTTTCCACTCTTTTTCTGTACCAACTGCACCTGGATCCTTTACCGTCACACGAAGGCGGGTCATGCATGCATCTACTTCTTCAATATTCTCCCGGCCGCCAAGCAGCCCGATAATTGAAACAGCAAGCGAATCATCATCTGAAACCGCAGCTGCTGAAGAAGAAGCGCCTGCGTCAGCAGTTTCTTCAATATAATTGCCAGCACGGCCAGGCGTTGGAAAGTTAAATCGTTTAATTAAAAAGTAAGACACACCGAAGTTTAAACCAAACATTAAAATAGCCACAAGTGCCAGATTCAATAAGTCGCTAGCGAGTCCCGCATTAATGATTAACGGCGTTCTTGTTAAAAATTCAATAAAACCAAATGCATGAATACGTAAATCAATCAAGTCTACCAGCGCAAAGGAAACCCCAGTCAGCACCGCATACACCACATAAAGAAGTGGAGCTGCGAACATAAACATGAATTCAATCGGCTCCGTTACACCTGTTAAAAATACAGCAAGACCAGCTGAGAGAAACATGGATTTATATTTCGTACGCTTTTCTTTATCTACATTAAGGTACATAGCTAATGCAAGACCCATTAATGCAGCGGAAGACGCAAGAAACTGCCCTACTTTAAAACGTGCAGGCACGACATCTTCTGTCAGCTGCTGGTAGCCGGCTGTGTTGCCCTGCTGAAGCATATTATACAAATCCGTCACCCATGCAAGCCAAAGCGGGTCCTGTCCTGAAACAACACTTCCTGCATTTGAGCCGGTTAATATCGTATACGTACCGCCAAGCTCCGTGTAGTTAATCGGTACAGTCAGCATATGATGAAGTCCAAAGGGCAGCAGCAACCGTTCGACCATTCCAAAGACAAACGGCGCAACGATCGGCGCTGAATTCCGCGAAGTCGCAATCCATTGTCCAAACTCATTTAGCAGTCCTTGAATAAATGGCCAAATCACCGACAGCAGCAAACCAACTACAACGGACCCCGCAATTACGACAAACGGCACAAAGCGTTTACCATTAAAAAACTCCAGTGCCTGAGGCAGTTTACTGTAGTTATAAAATCGGTTGTAAAGATTAGCACCGAGGAATCCGGAGATAATCCCGACGAAAACGCCCATATTTAATGCCGGGGCTCCTAGTACAGAGATAAAGTAGTCACTGACGGTCAGCTGAGCACCCAATAAAGAAGTAACCGTTGCTTCTGAGTCCGCCAGCATGTCAGCGTTTACACCAAAAATAGAACCTGTAATACGGTTGATCAATACAAATGCAATCAAGGCAGCAAACGCTCCGCCAGCCCGATCCTTCGCCCATGAACCCCCGATCGCTACAGCAAAGAGCACATGCAGGTTGGTAATAATCGCCCACCCGATGTCTTCCATCACTCGCGCAACCGTTTGCATTAACATGACATCACCCGTCATCATCGCAAGCAGTTTACCTAATGAAATCATAATCCCGGCAGCCGGCATAACAGCTACCACGACAAGAAGCGCTTTCCCAAACTTCTGCCAAAAATCAAAAGATCCGAAAATTTTCATGTTCATCCTCCATCACATCTATCGTTTTTTAGTATGTTAATAAATATAATTTAATGGTGCAACCGTTTGCACTTTATTATTGTATAGACAAGTTAAATAGATTGCAAGCGTTTTTACAAAAAATATTTCCTGCCAAACTTTGTCTACTGAAAATAATTTTTATCGGAAGAAAGAAGTTGGTATGATAGATCTTTTCTAAAACATAGAGCATTCGGGGATAAAAACATAAAGAGGATTTTATCTAGTAAACAAAAAACTGCACGAAACCATCAAACTGATTTCGTGCAGTGTATTCTCATTTATTGAGCCGTGTAGCCGCCGTCGATCACGATCGCCTGGCCAGTAACACTTTTTGCTTTTTCACTGGATAGGAACATCGCATAATCTGCAATTTCTTCGACTTCCAGCAATCGTTTTTGAGGTACGAGCGGGTAAATGACTTCTTCAAGTACTTTTTCAAGCTCTACGCCGCGTGATTTCGCTAAATCTTCCATCTGCCCGCGAACAAGTGGTGTATCTACATAGCCGGGTGCAATCGCATTTACGGTAATGCCGTGCTCTGCTCCCTCTAATGCTGATACTTTTGTCAATCCGATTAGACCATGCTTGGCACTATTATAAGCGGCTTTACCTGCAAAGCCAATCACTCCATTAATGGAAGACATATTCAAGATTCGTCCAAATCCCTGCTTCTTCATAATCGGAAATACTTTTTTTGTCGCGATAAAAGGAGCGGTCAGCATAATCTCCTGCATTAATCTAAATTTATCAGTTGGAAACTCTTCGATCGCAGAAACGTGCTGAAGACCTGCATTATTGATTAATACATCAATTCGTCCGTAGATCTCTACTGTTCGATCAATCGCCGCTTCGATTTCTTCTTCACTTGTTACGTCTGCTTTAATGCCTGTTGCTGTATAGCCTTTTTGCTCCAAAGCTTTTGCAGACTCCTCCACACCCTCCTGATTAATATCAGAAAGAACCACCTTAGCTCCGTTTTCTGCAAAGGTTTCACCTATTTCGTAGCCAATTCCCTGTGCGGCTCCTGTAATAAATACTACTTTATTTTCAACCATTTCTGTTCATCCTCTCTTCATTTACGCTGGATTGCAAATTGAATTGCGTCTGATGCTTTATGCATTCCACAAAAAAACAAAGAAGAAACATTATTTTAGGATACATTAAATACACACAATTTTCCCACAAGACTGAATTAAAGGACTTTCAGAAATAACGTTTAAACCTCTACTATAAATGGAATGACACAATTAGCTTATTTTCTGTTAAATGAAAGAAGCGGAGAATAAAATAAATTTATTTTTTCGAAATAATATATTCTCATTAATTAGGAGGTTTTTCAATGTTTGCCATTATTGTCGGGCTGGTTGCCTTGATGGCGATGGCGTATATCGGCTGGTCGATTTTATGGATCGCCCCGGTTGCCGCCGCTGTTGTCGCGCTTTTGTCCGGAATGAACGTATTTGATGCGTTCACATCTGATTTCATGTCCGGATTCGCTTCCTTTGCAAGAGATTTCTTTCCTGTCTTTCTTTTTGGAGCGATCTTCGGAAAACTGATGGAGGTGACGGGAAGTGCGCGCACGGTTGCCCAGTTCCTATCTAAAATCGTGGGTAAAGAACGTGCCATCTTAGGCGTCCTGCTTGGAGCAGCGATCTTAACGTATGGCGGCGTAAGCTTATTCGTTGTTGTGTTTGTGATGTATCCTCTGTCACTCAATTTATTCCGTCAGGCCAATATCAGCCGGAAAGTCATCCCGGGTACGATTGTCCTTGGTGCCTTCACCTTTACTATGACGGCACTTCCAGGAACAGCTCAAGTGCAGAACTATATCCCGACTGAATACTTTGACACCACGATGATGGCTGCGCCAATTATGGGTACGGTCACAGGCCTGATCATGGCAGTTGGCGGCTATTTCTACTTATCACGCAGAGCCAATACCCTCACGAAAAACGGGGAAGTTTTTACAGAACCCAAAGATGCCAAAAAGGACGATGAGACGAAAGAAAAAGATCCGAACATTATTTTGTCCTTCCTTCCACTGCTCACAGTTGTGGTCCTGATCAATGTTGTAGACATGGAAATGCTTACAGCCCTTTTAGTCGGAATCGTATTGAGCATGGTGCTCAGCTTTCAGACGTTTAAACGTTTCACAGGAGCGATGAACGAAGGAGCAAAAGGAGCCGTTACAGCGGTAGTGAATACAGGAGCTGCTGTTGGGTTTGGCGCTGTTGTACAAGCAGCCCCTGCCTTCCCTGCTATTCAAAACAGTTTATTGAATATTAAAGGAGGCCTTGTGGTATCTGATGCCCTAGCCACTCAGGTACTTGCGATGATCACCGGTTCAGCATCCGGCGGTATGAACATTACACTGAATGCACTCGGTTCGGAATACTACCAGCAGGCGATGGAAATGGGCATGAACCCGGAAATTCTTCACAGAATTACAGCACTGGCATCCGGTGCATCCATTCTGCCGCATAACGGAGCCCTTCTAACCGTCCTTGCCATCACCGGCATGACACACAAGGACTCTTACAAAGATATTTTCTTTGTCGCTTTCTTGATTCCAACGATCGCTTTAGCGGTGGGGATTGGAATGTCGTTTATAGGGATTGTTTAATGCTTTAAAGGAAGTACAGCTCAGGGCTGTGCTTCTTTTTTTATTCTGAATACCCTCCCACCTCTATATGATAAACAGAACGACCAGACTGTTCTTAAAAGTGAGGGACAATAGATGAAACGGATAAAGGAAGGCAAATGGATGAAGTGGGCGCTTGGCGTGTTGGCGGCAGCGCTTTTGGCGGGGGCAGGCGGGCTTACAGTTATCTATTTTTCTCTTTACTCAGCCTCTAAAGACATGCATGACCCTCTCGATCGTGAGGTTTCAACGAAGCGCGGGGAAGTTGTACGGATTGAGGAAAAGGATCCTTTTTCGGTTTTGATTCTTGGGATTGATGAACGTGATAAAGATGCCGGCCGATCAGATGCCATGATTGTCCTAACGGTTAATCCGAATAAAAAGACCACCAAGCTGTTAAGCATCCCGAGAGACACCTATGCTGAGATAGCAGGATATGGGACGAAGGATAAAATCAATCATGCCTATTCATTTGGCGGTGTGGAAATGGCGATGGAAAGTGTGGAGAAGCTTCTCGATATTCCACTTGATTACTATATTAAGGTGAACATGGAGGGCTTTGAAGATGTGATTGATGTTCTTGGAGGCGTCACCGTGTCCAATGAGTTTGAGTTTGAAGCAGGAGGCTATCGTTTTCCTGAGGGAGAGCTGATACTAAACGGAGAGCAGGCGCTGTCCTTCAGCCGGATGCGCGCACAGGACCCTGAAGGCGACTTTGGCAGACAGGAACGGCAGCGGAATATTTTAGAAGCAGTCATTAGCGAAGGCACGACCCTTTCAGCATTCCTAAACCTGGGTGATCTATTGGATTCACTGGGTGAAAATATTAAAACAAATCTGACCTTTGATCAGCTGATGGACATCCAAAATGATTACCGCCAGGCAGCGGACAGTATAGAGCATCTCCATCTGAACGAAGGAACCAATCAATACATAGGAGGCGTGTATTACTACGTGATCCCTGAAGCCGATATTGCCGCTGCACAAAAAATTCTGCAAAGCGAGCTTGAGTTGTAATTGAGTCTGGGGCACCAGGTCTCAGGCTCTTTGCCGATTCGCTGGGCTTCAAGAGGGACGCTTTCCACATGGACCGCCATCCCTGAGAAGTCTCAGCTCGCCATCATATCCTGTTAAGTCCCCACCTGCCACTTTGCTATTGGCACAGCAATTATATGGTAAAGCTTTCTTCTGAATATTCCTTCAATATTCATCATAATAAGTATTATTACTCAGTATATTGACTAAATAAATACTAAAGACCTATAATTTATTTATACAATAATAAATTCATTTATACCTTAAGGAGAGAAATGAATAATTCTAAACGAAATAATATAGCTCAATTAACCGCTATCGTTTTCACATCTATCAGCTTTTATGTCGCCTTTGAAACAAATACTTTTAACATCTATACATTTTTCGGTATTTTAATGATTGCTGCTATGCTGAACGGAGTTGTTTACTCACTGTTGCCTGCCAATAGGACGAAGAACTCCTCTAAAAGAAAGAGCAATAAACCTTCTAAGAAAAAGACGAACAATATAAGCAAAAGCAAGGCAGCATTAAAAAAAACCATAAATATTGTCCGACCTGATTCAACTATTATCCAACTGCCTATAAATGAATTGGGATGGAGGGAATTTGAAAGACTTTGTTTTCTTTATTATAAAGCGAAAGGGTACAAGCCGGAAGAGACTTCAAAAGGGGCTGACGGTGGTGTAGACATCATTCTTTATGATCCTTCTGAGCATACTCGTGTGGCAGTTCAGATTAAGAAATATCAGAAGCAAATTACTGTCAGAGAAATAAGGGAATTACACGCAGCTAAAAGAAATCATAATTGTATGCTTGCCACATTTATAACGAGCTCCTCATTCACCAGGGATGCCTTGCTCCAAGCAGATCGTTTCGGAATAGAGACATGTGATAATAACTGGCTAACTAATAATATTGTTAAATGGCAAAACCAATTAAATTCTCAAAACCAAAAAGTGAATTAAGCTAGAGCCTCATTACACAAATTGTTTAAATTGAGTCATTCTAATTTTAAGTAAGAGGTGACCGGAGCGGAAGGTGGCGACTCCTGCAGGATATGACGGCAAGCTGAGACTTTACAGGGCAGCGCCCTGAAAAGGCTCAGCGCCGTCCCTGCGGAAAGCGTCCGCCTGAAGCGCAGGGAACCGGTTAATTTAGAGTGAGACACTTTGCCCGGAGACCCGTTAGTACTCCTATGAGATCACACCAGATTCACCCTGCCTTTTTCATCTCCAACTCAAACACTTTCCTCTGCTCAGGATGAACCATCATAGCAATGAGTCCAAAGACTGCAAACAAGCAGAGAAAGGAAAGTACAATGATCGTCAGCCGCAGGGAAAATAGATCAGCAGCAAACCCAGCGCCTAAAACAAAAAGGATTTGAAAAAAGCTTACGGCAACTCCATACAAACTGGTGACTCTTCCCATGATAGAAATGGGCACCATATGCTGATACCAGGTCGTATAGCCTGTGCTGGCAGAAGCATGAAAGAAGCCGAGCAGGATAAAGCCGGCAGCAATCATCGTAAAAGAATGGCTGAAGGCATAGATGAGATAGCCGAGAGCAACCATCCCAAAGCCGCCTCCAATTAACTGCTTTACAGATAGCTTCTCCGATAAAGAGGCGACTGCAGCAGCTCCTAAAACCGCGCCGATCCCTGTAATACTGATCAACAAACTATAATTCACTTCACGTAAACCGACCTCCTGCCTGGCAAAGACCACTTCCTGCGCATCCATTGCAAAAGTAGAAATCAAAATAATTAAATTGAACAAGAGTACATAAAGAAATAAACTCTGTTTCCTGCCAAATTTCATCACAACAACAAAATCACCACGAATGGCTTTCCAGGATAATGGATTCAGTCCCGCAGTTTTTTCTTCGTCTACATTGGGAAGCCAGATCAAAATAAGAGCGGAAAGTCCGAATGTAACCGCATTAACCCAGATGGCCATATCGATGGAACCCACCAGAAAAAGCACTCCCGCAATAGCAGGTCCAACAACAAAAGCTCCGGATGATGCCAGCGAATAAAACGAATTAAATCGTTTTCTTTTTTCTTCCGGCACCAGCATTGTAATATAGGTTAAAGAAGCCGGAGAAAAAAAGGATTTCGCCATGCTGATCAGCCAAAGAAGCGCGTAAATCCCCCATACAGAAGGCATAAAAGGAATCACCGCAACCAGCACCCCGCGAATCACATCCGTCCAAATCATCAGCCTCCTCTTATTGGCTCGATCAATTAAACTGCCTGCCCAAAATCTTGTAAAAATAGCTGCTGCTGGACCTGCAATCCACAATCCGGCTACTGCTGCAGCAGAATTGGTCATTTCAAGCACGAGTAAATTAATGGCAACCAAATAAACAAAGTCCCCCACCGTCGATAACCCCATTGCTGTTAAAAGCATGGTAGGGAATCTCCAGCCTCTCCAACTTCTTTTTCTCATTGTAAATCGCCCCTCTGCTCAATCTGCAGCCATCATTATTTCAACCTTTAAGCTTTCTTCTCATAACAATCCTATCAATATTTACCAAATAAAAACAATAGTTTTCAGAATAATAGCACGATTTATAAGGAGTTGTTCTAAAATCGTTCATAAATTTAAAAGAGAAACCGCTATCAGCTTAAGCATTTAATTCAAATTAAAAGAGCAAGTGAATCCAACTCGGACTCACCTGCTCCTATTTTGCTTGAACTAGACTTTTCATCTTATTAATCCGGTCCCTCACCACAAGGGTCAGCTCCCGCTCTGCTTCAAAAAATCCGTATTTCTCCAACCCGTCATCGCATTTTTTAAATACGCCGGAAAGCAAGAGATCTGCGCGCGCTGAATCTCCCTCTATGAAGGCAAGCATCGCTTCACTTCGCCCGTAGCTGACCGGTTCGATTTTAGATAATTGCCGGTGCAGGCTTTGAATCAGTGAATAGTCAGGCTCTGGAGAAAGAAAGAAATCGATCTGCCGAATATGAGTAATCAGCTGTAACCGTAATTTAGTTTTTTTAGTGAGGGGAAGCTGCTTGTACGGAGTAATTGCTTCGGATGCCTTACTGTAATTTTCTTTGACGAGCTTCGTATAAAGCAATAAGCAGGCTGTCATGGTCGTATCGATGGTGGCTTCAGCTTTTTGAGCCTGGATAATCCATTTTTCATCCCATTCCTTTGGACTTTTAGGTGTCAGCATTTCTTTTAATAGGAATAGCTCTGCTAAAAATGTTTCGGCTTCTTTTCCGCCTTTATGCAGGGTAAGAAAAACCCGTCCATCTGATTTGAACGTCCCTTGAAACGGGATCGCAGTAGCTAAAAAAATAGCGATGTTTAGCGCAGCAAGCAGCATGGCAAACTCCGTCTGCGTCACATACCAGATCATGAAGCTAATGATAAAAGCGATCATTGTTAGAACAGGACCTCCAGCAGTATAAAGCTTGTGCCCTTTCAGTAAATTCTTCAGATTGGCTTCTGCGGGAACACAGCTGGCCACACCGCCAAAGGTCATCCAGCCATGATTCGGGATAACCTTCAACTGAGGATCCTTTATGATTGTAATAGGACCCACTGTCAGAGAAATAAAGGTGTAACCTGCAAGCCTGCCTCCAATCACATGTCCCAACTCATGCAGAAAAATCACCATAAATGCTACTAAACTATAAAGTCCTAAAAATTGTGCTGTTTCTGAATACGGGGTGAACGATAGAACCGCAACAAGACCGAAAAATAATAAGCTTACGCCAAACGGGGAAAATAGCTTCTTCATCCAACCTCTCCTCTATTAACTTCTCACTCCTTTAAAAGAAGCCATTTCTGAGGGCATCATGACCTGCAAAGCACTCATTTATAAATATCCGAAACTCACTTTTATTATTCTATTTTATCTTCTAAACTAGTTTTTTCCAATTATATTTTCCTGTATAGTAAATAAGCAGAAATTATTTACATATGGAGGTTAATTAGCAATGATAAATCTTGTTCAAAAAACAGCAGATTTATTGAAGAGTACCAACAGAAAAACAATCGTTGGCATCTCAGGACACGGAGCTGCCGGAAAATCGACTTTTACCTCTAAGCTCATGAACCTTTTCTTAGAAAATGAAGTCAATTACGTGAATACCGATCCGTACATCATTCCATCCAGTCTCCGTCAGTACACCACCCTCAAGTATCTCTATCAAAATGTGGAGCATCAATCCAAGCTGACGGCCTGTCATCCCGCTGCTCACAATGTCCCGGCTTTAGAACGGGATATTAACATGCTCCGCGGGGAATTGGATCTATATACGATCGGGACCGATTACGCGGAAAGCGTCCACCTCTCTTCAAAAAGAATAACGATTATTGAAGGCATGACATCAGCATTTGTTAATCCGGATTTATTTGATCTAATGCTTTTTTTCTATACAGATGGAGAAACAGAATTGGAACGTAGAGGAATTCGTGATGTGACAGAAAGAGGAGCAGATTTTTCGTACCTGCAGCAATCACACGAGCAGCGAAGAATGCAATATGAATTATTTATGCATCCTTACCGTGAAAACTTCGATATCGTCATCCACAATTCAAACGATAATTTCTCATTGGAAAAGGGCTTTGAGAAGCTGAAAATACAAAAACCTTGAAGAGCTCAAAGCCCTTCAAGGTTTATTTCTTGGTTTCACTTATTTTTTATCCACACAAACTGATAACCCGCCAGCTCGACCGACTCTCCATAATCCACCCCGCTCCAAAGGTCACGGCCGCCGTAAGGCAAACGAACTTCAACCTTTTCGTTTGATGTATTGACGACAGCCAGCAGCTCATCGCCTGTTTCATCATTCGTTCTCTTCACTGCAAAAACCTGAGGATTGAGGTCAAGGATCTCCTGTCCGGCAAACGGTGAAAGAGCTCTTGCACTTTGTCTTGTTCGAATTAATTGTTTCATTCCGGCAAAGACTTTTTTTCTGCGAGATGAGGAAGATAATTCTTCAACAAGTTCATCATATTCAAACTTTTCTCTGTTAATGCGGCGGTTAATTCCCGATTCTTCGAGTCCTTCGTAATCATTTTCTGAACCCAATAGCGAATGATAATACACGGCCGGCACTCCCATGACAGAAAAAAGGATAGAATGAGCGGCCAGCATTTTTTGCACTTGAATATCCTCTTCTTGATCTTCCTCCGGATTGATCAGTGCGTCCATATAGTTACAATTTAACTCATAGGGTGATTCCGAGCCATCCGGATTGCTTTTATAATTGACACGGCCTCCGTTTTGAAGCACTTTGTCTGCCAAGGCATTTCGTTCTTCCTCGGTTAATATCCCTTCAGTTGGCCTCATTCCAATGCCGTCATGACTTGCAAGAAAATTAAAGTACGTTGCCTTGTCTGATACTTTATCAATTGATTTCGCCCAGTTGGACAGGGTTTTTGCGCTGTGCGTTGTAAACGAATGAAGGACCAGAGGCGGCAGAGAAAACTGGTACACCATATGCGCCTCATTTTCCCCGCTGCCAAAATAAGAGATGTTTTCTTGATGCGGGACATTGGTTTCTGTGATCAAGAGTGTGTTTAGCTTAAGCTCATCTAGAATCTCCCGCCATAACTGGATGATGGCATGCGTCTGTGGAAGGTGGATACAGCTTGTCCCCGATTCCTTCCACATAAACCCGATCGCATCGAGACGGATACTTGTACCGCCACGCTGTGCATACTCCAGTAAGATCGTCGTCATTTCCAGAAGGACAGGCAAATGCCTGAAATTCACATCCACCTGATCCTCGCTGAATGTCGTCCAGGCAGTTTTGCCGCCTTCATACGTGTGAATCAGCGGTGAGGTTCTGGGCCGGACCACATGTGATGTATCAAACGCGTCATTGTGAGAGACAAAGTAATGTTTGTACGCAGGATCGTCCTTCAAATACCCCTGAAACCAGCTGCTCGATTTGGACATATGATTGGCGACGAAATCAAACATTAGCCTGTAGCTTTGAGATAGCCGCTCAATATCCTGCCAGTCCCCCAGTTTCGGATCAATCGTCCGATAATCGGTGACTGAAAAGCCATCATCTGATGTATAAGGAAACATCGGCAGCAAGTGGACATCCGTTATTTCTTCTTTTGCATGTTCGGTTAAAAAAGTATTTAACGTCTTTAAAGCAGGCTCTCCCTTTTTCTGCACGATGTCTCCATACGTAATCAAATACACATTTCGCTCGGTCACAGACGAGGTTTCCGGCCAGCTTTCTTTTTTCCATTTTTCTACTAACGTTTGCATTTCATTTTTGAAGCGATCCTCATACTCACTGCCATAAATGGTTTTCAGCTGTTTTTCAGCTTTTTCTGTAAAACTCATTGCTGATCCCCCTTCACACGAAGTTTAACTGTCACATATCCTTTAGGCTGAATCAACACATCGCTTTTTGCTTCTTGTTCTGATTTTTCATTTAGAGTGGTGAGGGCAAGAGATTGATAGTGCTCACTTGTTAAGTGAAACGATTGGACATCCTCTGTCGGGTTAAATAAACGAACAATAACAGCATCATCGTCATAGGCTTTTTTCATCGAGCTGAAAATGACGTGTTTATTCGTTATTTCAAACAAACTGAACGCAGCCGGCAGTTCCGTCACAGGATATGGAATTTCAAACCGGTCCAACCGCTCTTCAAATGAATTCAGGGACTGTTTCTGGTAGCTCACCTGATGATCGTGGTAAAGACTTGCAATGGAGAACAGCTCTTCTTCTTTGCCGCCAGCTGAAACATGAATCGCATAGTCAAACGTCCATTCCCCCTGCATCTGTGCATCCGGCGTCGTGACGACTTTATTATTAATTCCGGAAGCTCTGCCCGGTCTCCACGCAAGATTATCTTTTCCAAGCAGCCCAACACTCCTAAACAAAGTAAGCGCGATTTCACCTGTTTCTAAAACCTGATACTCCTTGATTCCTTTGGTGATCACTGCCGCCTTAGTTGTTTCATTGGACACTCCGGCAAAGGTTTCAAGCGGATAAATCGGAACAGGCGCTTCAGCAAATTTGCGTTCTTTCCAGTTTTTCATATACGGATTTTCAACCGCCCGCTCGATTAAACTAAATCCCTGGTCTCCGAAAGAGTGTGCTGCATCTTCAATAGAAGTTTTAAGTAATACTCGCACACGGTGATCCTTCACGTCATTGACGATCAGATGAGAAACACGAATGAATGGCTCGCCTTTTCGCAGCTCAAACCGGGAAACGATTGTCAGCTCTTTCGCCTCCCCGCCTTTTACCCGGCTCTCCAAATCAGTAGGAACAGTCAGCTTATGTGTGACTTCCATGCACTCGACTCCAGCCTTTGTCTCAGTGTGAACACTATGGGCTTCCTTCGAGAGAATAGGTGCATCATTTTTAAGGGGAGAAAAGTCATAGGAATCTCCTGCGTCTGCGACATTTTCAAATTGAATAAGGTCTTCAATTATGTGATCCGTTGTTAAAACGTGCAAATGGAGTTTTCCTTTGTCAGTTGTCATCCTTAAAAAGTCATTTTCAATGCTCTCAGAAGGCTGGGTTACTGCAGCAGTCGCGCCCATTCCTTCACCGTCAATTACTTCAAACGCCTGCCAGCCCATCGCAGGCAGCGAAAGGTTTTGAAGAAGGATTTCGTTTCGGTAATAGCCCGGCGCATCCACTTCTTTTTCCCCGTCTGCTGTGACAACAATGAGCTTTCCTCCACTCATAAACTCCTGCTTGAGCACGTCCATTTCGATCAGGTCTCCGTTCAGATCCTTAACAGAAAAGGCTTGTTCTTTTGTGAAAATAACGGCCTTTTGAGACCCTTGGAAGCGCTTGGGAAGCAAATGAAACTGCATAAAGATCGAGTCTTTGCCTGTTTGCGTGCTCACGGCTTGAGTCATCTGCTTTTTGATTACGTTCAAACAGCCATCCGCCAAGCGAATCACTTTGGTTAAGCGATTGACAATCTCCCGGTTTGTGTCGTCCGAGTTGCAGCCGCCGATGCTGTCATGGGCATGAACATCAAACAGCATCTTCCACATCTCATCCAGCCATTTGCCGGGATAGCGGACGCCGAGAGTACTTGCGATACTTGCCAGCGGCTCAAGCTGGGAAATGATTTTTTCTTCTGCAATTGCATTTAACTGTTTAATATCATATCGCTGAGAACGAATGGTATTGTGAATGCGTGATTTTTCGGTCGCAATCAGCTCGCCTTCAATCACATTCGTAAAACGTTCTTCGGCGTCAAACGTTTCTTCCATAAACGTTTCAAAATCAGATAATACGTATTCATAACGAGCATCTTTTTCATTTAGCGCATCAACCGTTAAAGGAAAATGCTCACGAACAAGCACCTGGTCTCCTCCTGCCGGCAGCAGCAAGTGATCCGTGCTTTGATTCATTTCCTCAAGTTTTTCTAAAATCGGAAGCAGACGCTCATTTCTGTATGTGTCATCCTCTGATAAAAATTTACCGGGGCCATATCCATAATAAAGATTATTGGCTTTCACGCTTTTTCCATCAGGAGATTGCCAGATGAAATTCAAATCGCCATTCAACTGGTCCGTATAAATCCCGCGCTGCAGAACACTGTAGTCAATATCAAATTCGCGGAATATGGAAGGCAGGTACGTATTCTGACCAAAAATATCCGGTAAATAGCCGATATTCATGCTGTGGCCCATTTTTTCTGCAATTCTTGTTCCATATAATAAATTTCGAATAAGTGATTCTTTGTTTACAAGCAGCGAATCGGCCTGTGTGTA
Organism: Jeotgalibacillus proteolyticus; assembly: GCF_050107735.1. Classification (GTDB taxonomy): domain Bacteria; phylum Bacillota; class Bacilli; order Bacillales; family Jeotgalibacillaceae; genus Jeotgalibacillus; species Jeotgalibacillus proteolyticus_A. The sequence goes on along the minus strand of NZ_JBNILO010000001.1, from coordinate 321,015 downwards.
CCAGGGGCCTACAAAGATCCGTTTTGCAGAAATCAGCTTGCTTAATCGTTCCTTTTCTTCGGGACGGATTTTTAGATATTCATCTAAAATCGAAGACTGTGCATCGAATACATAGCCTGTGTAAGCTGGATCATTTTCCATGACATCGAGCAGCCGGTCCATATTTTCAACCAGCAGCAGATTGGAATCTTCTATTGTAAAGTACCATTCACGATCCCAGTGGGAATGCGGTACGACGTATACTTTTTTTTGTTTCATCTTTGTTTCCTCCCAAATCGTGATCACAGTTATAGAAAGAGAGGCGGGGGCAAATATGCCTCAACCTCTTCAAACCGGTTTTCTTCGCTTCAGGCTGACACCTTCCGCTCCGATCACCTAAAATTTACTATTAAAAGAACTCAAATTAAACATCTTTCACAGTTCTGTCCCAGCCTCTTTCTTTTAAGCTGCACGGCGTTCTTTTCGTTTTTCAATGGAAAAGCGGATAAAAATATTGGCAAATGCAATAAAAGCAGCCCCAACGACAAGTCCAATCAGATACGCCCACAGGTTTTCAACAAGCGGCCAGCCCCAGATTGCAGGAAGCGGCAGCCATTGAACAGCTCCGAGTAAAACAGCTGTTGTCGCACCTAAAATAGCCCCAATAATGTTGATAGGAATCGTAATTAACGGATTGCGCAGCATAAATGGAATCGCACCCTCACTGATGGCGATAAAGCCAAGCAATAAGGAGGTATTACCTGCTACACGAAGGTCTGTTGGAAACACCCGGCGGCCGACAACATATTTATCAATCACGGTTGCCAGACCAAGACCAATCGGAGGTATGACAATCGCAAGCACACGGGCCGTTAACGGATACACTTCATCTGCAGCAAGTCCAATTGCAATCGCTCCTGCTGCTTTATTTATCGGTCCGCCTAAGTCAAATGCAGTTGCTGACGCAATAATGGTGGCAAGAACCACATCGCCTGTTCCTTGAGCTGATTCAATCCAGTTGCGCAGGACTACATTCAAACCGCCAAACAATGGATCCACAAGATAGAAATTTAAAAAGAAAATCGATAGCACACTAATGGCCGGAATCAGAAACATCGGCTTCATCGCCTGGAAGTTCTTACTCAGCTGAATTTTTTGATTTAAGAAACGGGCAATGTAGCCTGCTGCCAAGCCAAGGAATAACGCGCCTAAAAAGCCGGATGGAATGCCATCCTCTATTCCCCAGAAGGTATGATGAAGGCCGCCTGCAAAAGCCCCTCCAATAAAGCCGGCCACTAAGCCGACACGATCAGCTAACGAATACGCAACAAATGCGGCAAAAATCGGGTACATAAATTTAAAGATTAACGCGCCAAACTTATCCAGGTGGTGCAAAATCACAAACAGTTCATTTGAATGAGTCGCATACTCCGGATTGCCAAGTTCATTAACAAGTCCAAAAGGCATTGCGCCAAGCTTTGCGATCCCCATCATTAATCCTGCGGCAACGATTACGGGAATCATATACGAAATCCCTGTCATAACCGCCTGAACCGCATCTTTAAAGAAGCCGCTGCCTGAAGAAGCCGGGGAAGACATCTCATCTTCTTCTCCTTTTTCTACTGTACCGTCCGGATTCGATAGTGCATTTTGCACCATGTCTTTTCCTTTTCTGAGCGGTTCAGCTACGCGTGTCTGCACATAAGGTTTTCCTGCAAACCTTTCTTTCTTTTTCGGTGAAATATCTGTTGCGAAAATGACAGCATCTGCTTCTTTGATTAAGGCTGCACTCAGTTCATCCTCAATCCCGCTTGCTCCCTGCTTTTCAACAACGACGCGCACGCCAAGCTCTCTTCCGGCTTTTTCAAGCGCTTCAGCTGCCATATAGGTGTGTGCAATCCCTGTTGCACACGCCGTAATTGCGACAACCGTTTTATTGTAGGACTGAACAGCATCGGATTCAGATGCTTGTTCCTCATCAAGCCGCGCCATAAATTCATCCGGCGTTTGAGCTGCCATCAATCCTTCGAGGTACCCTTCTTTCATTAGATTTGTGCTTAATGTAGAAAGGACTTTTAAATGTGTCGTATCTGCTTCACCCTCCGGAATGGCAATTAAAAAGACAAGCTGCACCTGATTGGTTGGATCAATGCTTTCCCAGTCGGAAAGAGGCGTTTTTAAACGGGCAACCGCAAATGCTGCTTTTTTTACCGTGGACGATTTGCCGTGCGGAATCGCTAGCCCCCGTTCAAGTCCTGTCGGAGAAACTTCCTCACGCTCTAAAACCGCTTTCAAAAAAGCTGGTTCAGATTCAAGATATCCTTCTTTATTTAAAGCTGAAATCAGCTGTTTTATAACCTGTTCTTTTGTTGACGCTTCCACATCAAACTGAATGATGTCTGGATGTGTCATATTTCTTAGCTGCATGAATCTCACTCCTGTCTGATAAAATCATTTCATGTCTTGATCATCGCTCATTTCTGCTGCAGCACACCCATCAGCGATCATTACATGAAAGCACTTTCAATTCACTATCTATAGTTTTATCACAGAAAGCAGCCTCTCTTTTGTACAGTCTCTGTATTTTTGTACAGAATGAAATGTGGGAATGCTATACTTGGAAAAAGGAATGCACCGAAAAGAGGAATGGCAATGGGGATATTACTTGATCGATTTGGCAATCATTTAGCCAAATTAACACCAACAGAAAAACAGGTGCTGTACTATATGGACCAGCATTTACATGAAGGCATGCGGCTGTCTCTTTCTGAAATTGCGAAAGTCAATAATGTGAGCACAACCACGATCGTGCGCCTGTCACATAAACTGGGACTTGAGGGGTTTTCTGAATTAAAATACATTTTAAAAAGCAAAGACCAGCCCGCATCCCCTGCCGCCAGCAATCCAGTTGAGCTGTATAAACAGGAATTTATCCAGGCGTTTGATACAATCCGGCCCGAGGACCTTGAGAAACTCAGCGAACGCATTAAAAGAGCGCATCAGGTCATTATCGTAGGAGTCGGTCTGTCGAAAATGATCGCTGAATATTTCAGCAAGCTCCTCATGCAGACTGGAAAACAAACCTACTACACCTATGAATCCCATATGATCGACCTGCTGCCCAACATGGTCAAACCGGATGATCTGGTATTTTTTATTTCCACAAGCGGCGAAACGAAGACACTCATTCAGGCAGCAGAAAAGCTCTCTTATCAGGTCGTCGATACTGCCGCCATTACCAACTCATCAGACTCCGCATTAGGCAGACTAGTCAAAACGAATTTAAGCATGACCGTCGAAAAAGTAAACTTCGCCGGCTACGATATCACCGCCCGCTCCACCCTCATGCTGCTGATAGACCTATTATTTGCAAGCTACCTGAAAAAATAACAGCAGGCCGCGTCCTTCATGCAATGAAGCGGAGAAAGACACGGTCTGTTGTTATGTTTTATGAATGATGCTTGTTGTCTGAAGCAAGTAATTTGTTAAAATTTTGATGCGGAAGATCGTTGAACGAATGAATGGTTTGGGGTATAAAATTAGTCTGGAGGCAGTAAGATGAACAGGCTCACATTTACAAGATTTGAAAATGAGATAGAGGACCTTGTTTCGTTCATGACACAAAGCAGCTGGGATTTCACTCTGGTCCTAAACCATCACGGGCAGAAATTATCAAAGACTATAATGATGGCTTGTATGACAAGGATAAAGAGATCTTCTGGATTGAACTCGAACAGAAAAAAATCGGATTGATCGTGATCCATGATAGCAGCGACACAATTCCTTTGTTTGATATTCGTTTGGAAGAGAAGGCCCGTGGAAAAGGGATCGGAGAGCTGGCTTTGAAATGGCTGACTCAGTATATTTTTAGCCATCCTGTTAAGAAAATACGAATAGAAGCCTATACTCGAAGCGATAACACAGCGATGAGAAAAACGCTGCATAAGTGCGGATTTGTGAAAGAGGGCTATTTAAGACAGGCGTGGGAACATGAGGACGGCAGCGTTTTTGATTCTGTCTGCTATGCAATAATAAGAAATGATTGGGAGAACCAAACGCGAACGCCTATAAAGCTAGATGACTTGCCCTATTAAGATTATCAGGCAAGTCATTTTTGTTTTTACTCCGTCTTCTTTATAGATGAAGATTTGACATTAGTTTAGCACAGTATCAAAATCAGCCGCACTCGTTACGTCGAAAACTTCTCCTTCACTCAGATTGACTGCGTATCGACCGTTTGTGGAAGAATGACCAGAAACAATGGAGGAATACCGGACAATCACAAACTCGTTGATGGTGCCGTCATATTGCACAAAATTGTTTTCATCTTCAATTGGCTCATTTAGTCCGCGCAAAAACTCCTCCGTTAAGGACACTGCTTTTGCTTGTTCTTCTTCAGTTGCCAAATTCTCAACCGATGCACTGGCAGTTTCCTGTTCGTCTTCCTCTGCCTCTACTACTTCTTCATCGCTTTCTATAGCTGCTTCATCCTCTTCAGCTATCACTTCTTCTTCTGTCTCCTCAATTTCTTCAGAAGAATCTTCATCTTCACTATCGGAGGTCTCGATTACTTCTTCCTCTGCAGCAGGTTCAGTCTCTGTCTCTGCACTCGAGACCACCTCCACTTCCTCCTCAGCAGAAGCTGTTTCTACTTCTGTTTCTGTTTCTGTTTCTGTTCCTGTTGTTGAGCTTTCCTCTGAGCAGCCTGCAAGTACCAGCGTAAGAGCGGAAACAGCAAATAAGTAATTGGTAGACTTGGATCGTTTCTTCATCTTTCCATTCCTTTCAATTATGTAATTCTTAGACGATTGGATAATAATGCTAACCCTATGCAAGAATACCATACTCATTTAGCTGATTGTAAAAAAACAGGGAATTTACAATAAAATAATTTTAATTGACACTAAGGTTGTTTCAAACTATTATTATCATTATCGATAATAATAGTGATAAGGACTGAATAGATGAAAAATAAACATATAGATTTAATTTTACACCCTGTACGCTTGCGGATTATTCAGCATTTATCAAGGGAACCTGCGACGGTACATCAATTAAAAGAATGGATGTCGGACATTCCTCAGGCCACGCTTTATCGGCATTTAACGATACTTAAAAAAGACAATCTCATCTATGTGGTCGAGGAAAAGAGGATTCGCGGTGCGATTGAACGAACCTTTGCGCTTGAAAAGGAAAAGCCCATCCTATCGGCTGAAGAGTTGAAGCAAATGTCCGGAGAAGAGCACTTAAAAATGTTTATGAAGTTCCTTTCCAATGTCACCGGCCAAACAAAAAACTATCTGCTCAGTAATCCCGATCTTGAAAAAGACCCGTTTGGATACAACCAGCTGGAGCTGCACCTTACGGATTCTGAAGTGGAAGAGCTGCAAAAAGGCATGAACGATCTTTTAAGCAAATTCACTTCAAGCAAGCCTTCTGTTGAAAACCAGAAAGTGACGCTCATACAAATGCTCGTGCCAGATCCTAATGAGACAAAAGGACGTGACCCTAATTGATGAAAGAACGATTTTATAGAAGCATTTTTGAATTAAATGGACATCCCGTTCTGGCTAAGTCACTAAGAAAATTCGCAAAATCAAAAGCCAGCAAGCCGCTTATTCGCTCCTTTGCCGGCCTTTATAAGCTCAACATGGAGGAAGCACATAGGAGTATTCACGAGTATCAATCTCTTCACGACCTTTTCACCCGGCAGCTGAAAGAGGATGCACGCCCCCTTGCAGAGCCTGCCGATGCTTTCATCAGTCCATGTGACGGGGTATTATCGGTTGTGGAAGAGCTGACAAAAGACAGCACCTTTGTGGTCAAGGGACAAAATTATACGATTTCAGAACTGCTTGGCACAGAAAAAGCATCCGAAAAATATGCTGGAGGCACCGTGTTAATCTTTTATTTGAGCCCAGTCGATTACCACCGCGTGCATGTTCCTTTGGATGCAGAAGTTGAGCATGTTTACACATTAGGCAAAAAAGCGGCGCCCGTTAACACATTGGGATTGCAATACGGGCTTCGTCCATTGACGCGCAATTACCGTCTCATAACGAATTTTAATGCATCGGGTACTTCATTTTCTCACGTGATGGTCGGGGCTCTGAATGTGAATTCCATTGAAAGAACCAACCCGAATTTTCATGTTAAGCGGGGAGATCCATACGGATACTTTTCATTTGGATCGACCGTTGTCATTTGTGTGCCTAAAGGTGCCCTCACCTTTACCGGAAAGACGGGACCTGTAAAAATGGGAGAAGAAATCGGCAAGTGGCAGGCATAGCCGTGCCTTTCCAAGAAGCTTTCTGCAGTTGAAATAAACAATAAACAATTAAGATTGGGTGCGTGAATATTCTATTCATGCACCCAATCTTAATTTTGTGTTTAATGGATCCAATAACCGCAGCCCTGCTCTGTTTTCACGATTGAAATCTGGAGTTTAGGTCATAATACAAAGAAAGAGTTCTGCTAAAAAACAGGAGACGGATCAAGATGACACTACAATTGCTTGAGGTATATGCACCCAGGGATTTTTTAAATATGGAGGAGATCGAAGGGAAATTTCCTGTGGTCTCTTTTTGGACTGCGGATAAAGAGCTTGAGAAGAAGCTGACGAGGATTCTGGTGGAAACCAATGATGTGGAGCGAATTCTTGACTATTTAGAAAACCTTCCAGGCGGAATGGATACGTATCAAGCCATTTTGCTGCCGGTTCAAACATATCTTCCACGCAAGGAAGAAAAGCAGGAAGAAAAAGAAAAGGAACTGCAGCGGGCAAGCCGGCATGAATTGTTCACTTCAGTTGAGGAGTCCAGCCGAACCTCGATCAGTTATATGCTGTTTATTGTGTTTTCTTCACTTGTAGCAGCCGTCGGGATTATCAAAAACAGCCCGGCCATTGTCATCGGAGCGATGGTCATTGCTCCGCTAATCGGTCCGGTTACAGCTGTTTCATTCGCTTCTGTTCTCGGAGATTTCAAGCTTATCTGGAAAGCCTCGCTGACTTCTATATACGGGCTCGGCATTCCCATCGCCATTGCGGCGTTATTCAGTTTTTTCTTTTCTCCGCCCATTTACAGCGATGAATTTTTAGCAAGAACCGATATTCAAGTCGTGGATGTGATTGTGGCTCTTGCCTCAGGAGCAGCCGGTGCTCTGTCCTTTGTTAAACGGAATGAAGGCGCATTGGTCGGAGTTATGGTTTCAGTCGCCTTACTACCGCCTGCTGTTGTATTTGGGATGTCCATTGGCTCTGGAAGCTTTCGTGACGCCATTGTGCCTTTTATTCTCCTGCTGGTAAACATTAATTCCATTCTGCTCTCAGCCGTCGTCGTATTCTGGCTGAGCGGCATAAAACCTGCGAGATGGGAAGATCAGCAAAACGCCAATACTTCACGCAAGCTTTCATTGTTGTTCGTATCTGTTATTAGTATTGTGCTGTTAGTGGCAATTATTTTTATAAATATTGTTTAAAACAAAGCATGATCAAGAGGACTTTTCTTTACTTTTTGTTTCATTTTTTCTGCTTCCATTCCAAAGCCAGCTTAGCGTGAGTGTAACACTGATCATAATAAATCCGCCGAAAAAATTTTCCACCCAGTCTACCGGTTCATGTTTTATGAACTGCTGCAAAGCAAAAAAGATTGAAATACTTAACACACCTGCTATATATAAGACTGTTTTACGCATAAGGCATGCCCCCCTGAAAGAATTCCTTATTCATCAGAGATGTTCTTTTTTTCAGCTGCTGCCTCATATTCTCCCCACGCTAAATAACTAAACCCGGCAATGAAAGAGACAACGCTTAAAATAGTCAAAGGAGCGCCAATGTAACTTAGCATCGCATTAAATAAGTTTTGATCCCAACTGGCCACTCCCGAACCAAAAATCGCTGCGCTTATATATTTTGTTGAAAATAAAATGGCTGAAATGAAAAGAAACGACATCCCAGCAGCTCTTTTGTTCATGCTCTTCACCCTCCATATTTTCCCTATTCCTCTACAAAGAGTGTATCATATCCACCCTAGGGGCATTGGAAGTTTTTTTAATTAATACTGGCCAATCGCTCAAGTGCATCACATGCAAGCTGGGCCAGCAGCTCTGTCCCAATGACTAATGACTCTTCATTCACATCAAATTCAGCGTCATGAAGCGGTTTTTGAATATTTCGTTCAGGGATGGCTGTTCCAAGCCACATATAAAAGCCGGGATAGTGCTGTAAAAATCGTCCAAAATCTTCTCCTCCCAGACTTGGGTTCACACTCGGAGCGGCATGTTCTCCTAAAAGGGAATGCACAGAAGAACGAACCGTTTCCTCCCATTCAGGCGAATTCATCGTTGCGGGGTAGCCATCTGAGTAATTCAGCTCGATTTCGACTTCATTAGCCATCGCAAATCCATCGATTGAATTTTGCAATCGGTTTTTCACACGCTTCTTCACATCATCACGGTTGGTGCGGACAGTGCCTTCAATGGTCACGCTGCTTGGGATCACATTGTAGCGGTCGCCGCCTTGTATCGTGCCGAATGTGACAACTGCTGATTCCAACGGATCTACATTTCTGCTTACGATCGTTTGTAAATGGCTGATGAGTTGAGCGGCAATAACGATGGCATCTTTTCCCTGATGCGGCATGCTTGCGTGGCCTCCTGCCCCTTTGATGGTCAAGGTGAACTGATCGGAATTTCCCATTATGGGTCCTGCCATTACGCCGACTTCTCCCACTTGAAGATCCGGCCACATATGCTGGGCAAATATCACATCTGGTTCGTGCTTCGTAAAAAGACCGTCCTCCATCATGACCGATGCACCGCCAACTGGCCCGAGCTCTTCAGCCGGCTGAAAAACCAGCAATACTTTTCCTGCAATCTCGTCCTTATGCCGGTTCAGTAAAGAAGCAGTCCCCATCAGCATGGCCGTATGCGCGTCGTGTCCACATGCATGCATTTTCCCTTTTACCCGGGATACATATGGCTGGTCATTTTTTTCTTCTATGGGCAGCGCGTCCATATCCGCTCGAAGTGCGACCGTTTTGCCCGGCTTTCCTCCATCTATGATTCCGAGAATTCCGTGGGTGGCAAAGCCGTCCTCAAACGGGATGCCTTCCTCTTTTAAAAATTTCCGGATGGTTTTCGCGGTTTCAACTTCTTCACGGCTCAGCTCAGGATGCTGATGAAACTGCCTGCGAAATGCTACAATCCTTTCATTTAGTTCTTTTCCTTTGCCTTTCATATCCAAGGCCACTTCCATCCACTCCTTTTCTTACTCTTTTCCAAATGATTCTTATATAAATAGAACAAAAATAGACACCAGGACTGAACTTCCCCCAATTATCAGCGTTGAATCCCCAATGCTGCGGGTCGTTACATCCTTGAACTCTTGAAATTTCCGGTCCTCACTTACCAGCTGATCTGCCCGCTGCATGGATCGTGATTTATGCACCATTTTTTCACCCACCAGCTTAAAGCCTTTAAAGACGGGATCTAAAAAACGGGATCGATGAATCATGACCGATGCCGAGACAAGTAAAAATACCAGTCCGACTAAAAAGGATAGATTCACCCATTCGATCGGTGAAAGCGGGACGACAATCATCAGACTTTGCCAGATGACGATCATTGCGATAAATAAAGCGATCTTCCATTTCATACAGATCCCCTCCTACTGGGAAACGTTCGATAAGAACGGGATCTCTTTACAAGAGACCCCGTCAGATCAACCATTATTCGCTTGTTTTTTCCGCCCATTTCAGATATGGATAGCGGTTTACAGGATACACAATATTTTCAAAGTCCTGTGATGTCATATAGGTATTTGTATAATGATAGATTGGATTAAACGGCAGATCTTCCATCAACACGGATTCTGCTTGATGAAGCAGCTCATATCGTGCTTCTGAATCCTGCTCAACTTTAGCGTCTGCAATTAATTGGTCATATTCTTCGTTCACCCAGTTTGTACGGTTATTCGGGCTGTCTCCAAGGTAGTAGTCGAGAATGACAACCGGATCTACAAGGACGCCGATCCAGCCCATACGCGCCATTTGGAAATTCCCCTGTTTAGTGGTATCCAGGTAGGTATTCCACTCCTGATTAGAAAGTTTGATATCTACACCAAGATTTTGACTGTACATTTCCTGGACGGTTTCTGCTACTTTTTTATGGTTTTCTGAGGTATTGTAAAGCAGTTCAACCTCCGGCAGTTCGTCCCATCCTTCTTCTTCCATTCCTTCTTCCAGAAGTGCTTTTGCTTCTTCATTGTTTTCTTCAAAGTATTCTCCACCTGTTTCACGGAAGTCTCCTGATGGGGTTTCAGCCCCTTCCGGAACAAATGCATACGCAGGGGTTTCTCCAGCTTTTGTTACATTTTCAGTCAGCAATTCACGATCAACCGCCATGGTGAAGGCACGTCTGACTTTTTCATTTGTGAAAGGCTCTTCTTCAACGTTGTACATATACATGTACGTTCCAAAATAAGGGGTTTCCATGTATTCTTCACTGTCTCTTTCCTGGTCAATTACATCGGTAGGCACCGTTTGAATTAAATCCAGTTCATCGGTTTTAAACATTTGATAATACGTAGTGGCATCATTGACCATCTCGTAGGTGATTTTATCGAGCGTCACCACTTCCTGATCCCAGTACTCTTCATTTTTCTCAATGATCACTTCACTATCATGCGTCCAGGTTTCCAGCGTGAAAGGTCCGTTGCTTACATACGTATCAGCTTCTCCGGCCCAATTTTCATTTTCTTCTGCCGTTTCCTGCTTCACCGGGTAAAACGTCCACATGGTTAGCAGTTCGTCAAAATAGCCAAGAGGTGCATCGAGTTCCACAACAAATGTGCGGTCGTCTTCAGCTGTCACACCTACATCCTCAACAGAGCCATTTCCTTTGTTATAGTCTTCTGCGCCTTTAATGTAATACATGTAAAAGGCAAAGGAGCTTCCGGTGTCCGGGTTCAGTACATTTTTCCAGGCATATTCAAAATCCTGTGCAGTGACTGGCGTTCCATCGGACCATGTGGCATCTTCACGAATGGTGAAGGTATACGTGGTGCCATCCTCTGACTGCTCCACTTCACTTGCTGCTCCGAGGACTGGATTTCCTTCCTCATCTTTCGTGTAAAGACCTTCAAACACATGATCAAGGATCCAGCCAGAGGTTGTATCCGTTGCTAATGCAGGATTTAAATCCGGCGGCTCACTCATGGCGTTGACGACAATTTCCTGATCGATATTTTCTGTGGAACCGTCGCCGGAGTCATCTCCTCCGCTGCACCCAGCCAAAACTGACCCGATGACAACTGCCGGCACTACGCCTTTTACCCATTTCTTCATGTAGAATTCCCCCTGTAGTAGTTTTTAATTGTATAAATGACACGCCGTCCAATGATGATCTTTTACTTCCTTCCACTCCGGCACCTGTTTAGCACAAATCTCCATGGCATGCGGACATCTGGTGCGGAACCGGCAGCCGCTCGGTGGATTCACCGGACTTGGCGGATCGCCTTCCAACACGATTCTTTCTCTTGCGTTAGCCTCTGGATTTGTGACGGGAATCGCGGATAAGAGCGCTTGAGTGTACGGATGAAGCGGATCGTTGAACAGCTCGCTGCTGTCAGACAGCTCCATCATTTTCCCTAAATACATCACGCCAATCCGGTCACTGATATGCTTCACCATGCCTAAATCATGGGCGATAAATAAATACGTTAAATCTTCTTGTTCCTTTAAGTCCTCCAGCAAGTTAATGACCTGTGCCTGAATGGACACATCAAGGGCAGAAATCGGTTCATCTGCTACAATAAATTTCGGTTCAACAGCAAGCGCCCTTGCGATCCCGATCCGCTGACGCTGTCCACCGCTGAATTCATGAGGATAGCGCATCGCCTGATCCGGCTGCAGGCCAACCCGTTCTAACAGTTCATAAATTCTTTCCTGCCGCTTTTTTCCTTTCGCCAGGTTATGAGCGTCGATTCCTTCGCCAATAATGTCTCCCACCCGCATTCTCGGGTTCAAGGAAGCATGGGGATCCTGAAAAATGATCTGAATTTCCTGGTTGGTGATTCTTTTTTCCTTAGGCGGCAAAGCGTTAACATCTTGTCCGTTGTAAAGGATTCTTCCGGATGTCGGCTGCTCAAGTCCTGTAATGGTTTTCCCGAGCGTCGACTTGCCGCTTCCGCTTTCTCCAACAAGCCCAAACGTCTCTCCTTTTTTAATTTCAATCGTAATATCATCGACCGATTTTACCGTTTGGTCTTTATTCAGCTGAAAGTATTTCTTCATTTCCTCTACTTTTATAATCGTATCTGCCATTACGCTTCCCTCCCTGCTGCAACAAGATCTTCAAGCTTGGGAGTCCTTGGATCGTTTAACCAGCATTTGGCATGGTGGCCTTCGCTGACATCAAACGCCGGAGGCATCTCTTCCACACAAACCTCCATGGCATATTTACACCGCGGGGCAAATGGACATCCCTTTGGCGGAGAAAATAAATCTGGCGGTGACCCTTCGATTGGCACGAGACGTTTTTTCTCGTCTTTTGTAATATCCGGAACGGACTCCAGCAGTCCCCAAGTATAAGGATGCTTGGGTTCCCTGAAAATATCCTCTACTGTGCCCGCTTCCACAATGATGCCGCCATACATCACCGCCACGCGCTGTGCAGTCTCTGCTACCACCCCTAAATCATGGGTAATCAGAATAATGGAGGTATCCATTTCATCTTTCAAATCCTTCATTAAATCCAGCACCTGGGCCTGTATCGTCACATCCAATGCCGTTGTCGGTTCATCGGCAATCAACACCTTCGGCTGGCAGGCAAGGGCGATGGCAATCATAATCCGCTGCCTCATCCCGCCGCTGAATTCATGCGGGTATTGGTCATACCGTTCTGCCGGATTGGAGATTCCGACTAAACGGATCATTTCAATGGCACGATTTTTTATTTCGTTGCCCTTTAGGCTTTGATGGGCCCGGATGCTTTCCTCGATCTGCCTGCCCACTTTCATCGTGGGATTCAGGGAAGTCATCGGGTCCTGGAACACCATGCCAATCTTTGAACCTTTTATTTTCTGCATCTGTTTTTTGGATAGCTTCAACAAATCCTGTCCATCAAACAGTATTTCACCATTTTTAATCTTGCCCGGCGGAGTAGGGATCAGCCCCATTACGGTTTGAACAGTTACACTTTTTCCGCTTCCGCTTTCCCCGACAATCGCGACCGTTTCCCCTTGATCAACATGAAACGATACATCTCGGACTGCTTTTACTTCTCCTCCATACGTCTTAAAATGGACTTCGAGATTTTTGACCTCTAGTAAATGCTTCAATCTCCCCACCTCCTATTTGTTGGCTCTTGGATCCAGCGCATCCTGCAAGCCGTCACCAAATGCATTAAACGCAAACATGGTCAGTGAAATCATGAAGCCCGGGAAAAACAGGCGCCACCACTGCCCGCTTAAAATAACTCCAAGCGAATCATTCGCCATCGTTCCCCAGCTGGCAAAAGGCGCTTGAACACCTAGACCTAAAAAGCTTAAGAAAGACTCGGCAAAGATGGCCTGCGGAATGGTAAACGTAAGATTCACGATAATAATGCCGGCTGTATTCGGGATCAAATGACGCCAGATGATTTTCGGATGAGAGGTTCCAAGCTTTTGAGCCGCCAATACATATTCCTGGGACTTCAACTGAAGAACCTGCCCCCGTATAATCCTCGCCATCCCGACCCAGCCGGTGACAGACAAGGCGATAATAATCGATACAACACCCGGTTCCATAATCACCATTAACAAAATGACCACTAGAAGATACGGAATGCCGTATAAAATTTCAACGATCCGCATCAAGAATGAATCAATCCGGTCGCCAAGCTTCCCGCGTCCGGCCATGTAGCCCGAAATACCGCCGATCGTAACGCCAAGGATGACATCAATGGCGGCTGCCACTAACCCGATGGTCAAGGAAACCCTTGCGCCATACCACGTTCTTGACCATACATCTCGACCAAGATCATCTGTGCCGAACCAATGTTCAGCTGAAGGCGCTAAATTGGTGGCCACCAGATTTTGTTCAGACGGTGTAAAAGGCACCATGCTCGGACCCGCTATTGCAAAAAAGATCGTGAGCAGCAGGAGGGTCAGTCCCAGGATGGCCATTTTGTTTTTCAGTACATTGATAACCGTTTCTTTCCATGCGCTCATACTTGGGCGCTGGATCGGATCCTGCCCTCTTTTTTCAGGTGATAAGGGGCGAAAAAGGGCATCTTCTACTTTTTTGGAAACCATATTACTCCCCTCCACTTGTTAATTTAATTCTTGGATCAATGAAGCGATAGGAGAGATCAATCAAGAACAATGTGACGACAAGAATTGAACTGAAAAAGATCGTCGTTCCCATAATGACCGGATAATCGCGATTAAAAATGCTATCTACGAAATAACGGCCGATTCCTGGAATAGCAAATATTTTTTCAATGACAAAGGTACCGGTAATTAAAAAGACAAACAAAGGTCCGATAAACGAGACAACCGGCAAAATGGCATTTCGAATCCCATGACTGATGACAAGCTTTGTAACAGGAAGTCCCTTTGCATCAGCGGTTTTAATATAGTTCTGGTTCATTACCTCAAGCATGCTTGACCGCATAAAACGGGCGATCACCGCAAGAGGTGTTGCAGCGAGAGCTAAAGACGGAAGGATAGAATGCTCCCATGTTCCCCATGAAGCGACCGGCAGCAAGCCCCAATCCACTGCAAAATACTTGATTAATAGAGGAGCCAGAATAAAACTCGGAATAGAGATGCCGATAATCGCGATAAACATCGAGAAATAATCCAGAAATTTATTGTGATTTAAGGCCGCGATAATGCCAAGCAGCAATCCAAAAACCAGGGCAATCACAAGAGCCTGTGTGCCAAGCAGTGCAGAAGCAGGCGCACCGTCAGCAATAATCCCGTTAACATCTCTCGTTTCGGATTGAATGGAGATGCCTAAATCAAAAGTGGCTAAATCTCTCATATACATCAGATACTGAACAGGAATCGGTTCATCCAGATTGTACTTTGCCCGGACATTTTCCAGCACTTCCTCTGGTAAAACATCCGCATCAGAAGCGAAAGGATCCCCCGGGATGATTTTCATGATCAGGAAGGTTAAACTTGCAATGACCCAAATGGTAACGAGCATCGTTAATAGCCGTTTTACTATGTACATCCTTTCACCTCCATTGATGGTTCGTTTGACGTTTTTATCTACGCATTCACACTGCCAAGCACGCCGTTTGTCGCGGTCATAGCAATAATCACGCAGCCCCACATATGCTTGTACGCGGTGACAATATCATCACACGTAAACCGGATTTTCTTCGGACCGATTAATTCAACCGTCGGGAGAGTGGTCGTCATTTGTGCCTGCTGCGACCCTTTAAATTCAATCTCAAATGTGACCGGACCATCGACCGTAACCGCTTCAAACGACCGCGCATTTTTTACAGCGAGCGCTGCTTTTTCCCGAATTTCTTTGCGTACGGCCTCCGGGTGAAGAAGCTCCGCTGCAAAGCGGTCAACTGCCCGTTTTGTCACTGCTCCGTAAACATTAGGCAAGGTTTCTTGCACTTCTTTTACGTATGCATCATCTCCGCTGATAAATACTGCAGGTACACCAAAGCTTCCCGCCACAAGTGTGTTCATTTCCGTTTCACCGACCACCTGGCCGTTGATCTTCATTTCGTTTACGCAAATCCCAGCCAGTGTGTGACTGATAACCGCAAGCTCCGACCCGCCTTCACGGCCGTGATGCCCAACAAACATGATGCCGTCAAAGCTTTCGTTAAGCCCTTCAAGCTGACACATAATTCTGTTATTTCCAGATACAAGTCTTGCACGCGGGTCCATTTCCTCAATTAAGATATTCGACATATTTCCGTGCCCATCTGCGACAACTACCTCTGTTGCGCCTCCTGCAAATGCGCCTTCAATCGCTGCATTTACATCCGCTGTCATTAATTTACGGAAGCGCTGATACTCTGAATTTGTTTTTAACTGCTGATTGGTTGCTACACCGGATATGCCTTCCATATCTGCTGAAATAAAAATCTTCATATTAAAGCCTCCCTTATTGATCGTATTTCAAGTCATTTAATCTTCTAAAATTTAAAGCTCGCAGATTCATCTAAACTTAAAATAAACGCTTTAACTAAATCCTTTGTTGCCACTACGTCCCCAAGGTCCACGACTTCTATGGATGAATGCGTGTAGCGGGAAGGAATGGAAAGAACGCCCGTTGGAATTCCTTTATTCGCGTAATTTACCGCTCCGCCATCTGTCCCGATTCCTGTGAATACTTCAAGCTGATACGGAATCTCCTTCTGTTTGGCGAGCGTCAACAGCTTCTGCTTCATGGTTTTATGGACAATCAAGCTGCCATCCATTACTTTGATTCCTGTGCCATTTCCAAGCTTTAGGCTTTGATCCATCGTGGCTTCTGCCGTGTCGCTTGTTGGAGTCGTATCAATGGCAATGCCAGCATCTGCTTTTATATGTTCAGAAGCCGTTTTGGCTCCTCTCAGCCCGACTTCTTCCTGTACAGCAAAGAGAAACACGAGTTCACCTGCAAAGGATTCATGTTCAAGTTCCTCTAAAACCTGCAACAGCACGGCACAGCCTGCCCTGTCATCCAATGACTTTGCCCGAATCTGGGGCTTATGTTCAGGACCAAACATCAGAAATTCAGTTCCCCATGCAACGGCCGTGCCAATATCAATCCCCATTGCCTCGACCTCTTCTTTTGAACGGGCCCCAACATCGATATAAAGCTGGCTGTGTTTTCGAACCATCGACGGATCGTCAAATTTTGAAAAATGAGCCGATAGTGTGCCGATTACACCATCGACAGGAGAGTGCTCCCCAAGCAGTTTGACCGGCTGCGCGAGTAAATTCCGGTCGTCATTGCCTCCCAGCTTTTCAAATCGGATCAGTCCGTTTGATTCTATTTTTTTGACGATAAACCCGACTTCATCCATATGAGCGGTTAATAATATGACAGGACCTGGAGCTGTCCCTTTTTTTCTGGCGATGACGTTTCCGATCGGATCAATTTCAACTTCGTCCACTCTGCTTTTTAAATACTCTTCCAAATAATAACTGACCTCATGCTCAAAGCCGCTTGGACCAAGCAAACCAGTCAAGGTCTTTAATTTTTCTATCATGTTGGCTGCCTCCTTTTTAGATATATTCAAAAGTATTCTTATAGTTTTCCAGTTGGATAATCGTGTTAATGTCTACAATGCCTTCGATCTGATCGAGCTTCAAGATGCTCTGTCTGATGTCTTCCTGGCTTTGGACATTGATTTGAATAAGCAAGGTGTAGGGGCCTGAAGTCATGGTGATAAATCGGATTTCTTTCATCGTTTTTAATTTTTCCATGACCGATTCAATGCTTCCCTGAGTGGTTCGAATTTGAATAATCGCTCCTGCTTTAAGACCGATTGCAATCGGGTTCACTACACCGACCACTTCAATGATTTCGTTTTGCACTAAATTTTTATATCGAAGCCGGATTGTTTTTTCCGTTACATTTAACTGATTGGCTATTTCGGAAAAGGCGATCCTGCCATCTTTAGATAAGATCCTGATAATCCCGCGGTCTAAATCGTCAATCTGGTATTCCATTCCATCTCCTGCTTTCGGACTAAATTAGGTGAACATGACCTGAATATGTTATCGTTTATAAAAATTAAGATTATTTACAATACTCAAATTATAATTTAATATCATAGGTGGAAATAGGTATAGGTGTCATTATAAGGAGAAAGAATTCAGAAATCAATAAGTATTTAGAATTTAATGAATTTATTAACAGGAGGGGAAAACGATGAAAGCAGTTACAAATGTGACAGGAGTAGACGGCACAGGAAAGCAGGTAAAAAATATAAAAATTTTAATTGAGGATGGAAGATTTTCAAAAATAGGACAGGACATTGAAATTCCTGAAGGCTGTGAAGTCATTGATGCAGGCGGGAAATATTTTACCCCTGGTCTCATTGATGTCCACACTCACTTAGGCGTTCATGAAGAAGGCGTTGGCAAAGAAGGACAGGATTTTAATGAGACAAGCAGAGCCGCCACCCCGCAAGTTCGAGCGATTGACGGCATTAATCCACTTGAAAAAGGCTTTTCCGATGCACGCAAAGCAGGCGTGACAACGGTACAGGTGATGCCGGGAAGTGCAAATGTGATGGGCGGTGAAATGGTCGTATTAAAAACCGCCGGCACCATTATCGATGAAATGGTGATTAAAAATCCTTCAGGACTAAAGGCGGCAATGGGAGAAAATCCGAAGCGTTTCCATGGGGACAAAGGAATCATGCCAACCACACGAATGGGAGTAGCGGCCATTCTCAGAGAAAAGTTTATTGAAGCTCAAAACTATTCGGCTAAAAGAAAAGAGGGAAAAGCGGATCGGAACCTGGAGCTTGAAAACATCGTAAAAGTACTTGATAAAGAAATCCCGCTGCGTGTTCATGCCCATCGTGCAGATGATATTGTCACCATCCTGCGTCTGAAAAATGAATTTCAATTTAATTTGACGATTGAGCATTGCACCGAGGGACATAAAATTACCCCCTTCATCGCAAAGCATGATGTCCGGGTGTCGGTAGGGCCAACCATGTCCCCCCGCTCCAAAATCGAACTGGCGGACAAAGGCTGGAACACCTTAACGGCTCTTGCTGAGGAAAACATTCCATTTTCCATCACCACCGACCATCCCGTCATCGCTATCGAACATTTAATGACCAGCACCATCCTCGCTGTCAAAAACGGGCTGACAGAAGAACAGGCATTGCGCGCGATTACCCTTGATGCCGCCAAGCATCTCGGCATTGACGACAGAACAGGCTCCGTTGAAGTTGGAAAAGACGCCGACTTTGTTTTATGGAGCGGCGACCCGTTTGATCTTCGCAATAAGGTGGAGCAGACATATATTAATGGGGAACTGGTGTAGGGTTTCTTAAAGCAAAGAAAGCGTTTCTGCTATTTAATTTGCAGAAACGCTTTTATATATTTTTATGAGGTCTGGCCTTTTTTATCGTTCGGACTACCACAAGAACTACTACAATAAGTTCATCAATTATTGCTTCTCAATATGTTTTCTATACTCTATATAGTATCTTAAAGTTCTTTCATATTCGCCCGTTTTATTTACATAATATCCTTTAATCATTTCGGATATTTCAGACGTTACAGACCCTTCATCGATGTATATACCTTTATCTATTAAATTTTCTAAGCGACTTTTATATTGCCGAGCCGAGGTATCTCCAATCCTATTTGCTTTTTCAATGTGTAAATGTCTATTCTTTAGATAGTCAATAAAACTCATTAGGATCTTCCCTTCTATATGTTTAAATCTATAAAGAGAAAAACGAAGAAACTTTTAAGATTATCTTATATAATAAATCCCTCCTCTGCACCCATTCCCTCCCTGGGACATAGCCTATAGAATCAAGCCTATAAATGGCTTAATTTAAACAGACAGGGTGATCCGATTGAGTGACTCCTTTGATTATACTTCACCGTCCGCTCAGTTTTTCTTCGATGTGAATACGTCTCCGCTTTTTATTAAAGATGAACAAAACTATATTAATGTTCTCGGAAGAAAACAGCTCAATACGCTGAATGGCAGTTCGCTTTTAGATATATTTTTAAGCCGGAGCAATGCGGTAGAACCCCATTACCATCAAAATGCGGCTGAACTGGTGTATTGCATTTCGGGTTCTGCCACTGTTTCTATCCTGAATCCATTTACTAAGCAGTTTCTGCATTATTTTATTACGCCGGGACAGGTGGCCAATGTGCCGCAGGGCTGGTGGCATTATGAAATTGCGACCACAGACAATACTCATCTGCTCGCCATATTTGATGCGCCGAATCCAGAGGTGGTATTAGGATCTGATATTCTTGCTCTCACCCCGGCAAACGTTATGGCACACACCTACTGCATGGATGAAACGCAGTGGAAGCAGGTCACGGCTCCTGTTGAACCGTCCACCTATATCGGACCGCCAAGCAACTGCACTAGACATCAGCCAGCCCAGACATATTATGACTACTCCTACACTCAGCCGGTGTATTCTCCTCAGCAGCAATATTGGCAATAATAGAAAAAGACCTGGTGAGTTATCACAGGTCTTTTCTATGTTAACGAAAGGAATAAGAATCTCACATGAAGAATAAATAGCTATTGACTGCACATTTACTTAAAGAATGGAGGTAACCAATGAAGCGTTTGATTCAGGTGTTGTTGATCGTGATGCTGGTTTTAATTGGACTATATTTTCTAACGTATATGTAGAATGCTATTTTACCCGGAACTTTCTGGAGTAGACATATTCTGTGATGGGCACCGTTATAAAAGTAAGACCCACAACGAGCAGCAACGGATAGTTGTCAATCTCATTCAAGTTGCCGGTTCCCTCTGAAACAAAGAGGATTATGCCGGCTAAGACCATTAATACATAATAGCCGATTTTAGTGCTTTGCGTTTCAACATGGCGGTCCAGTTCATCTTTCTCGCCGCCTCCCTCATGCTGCCCCCATGTCAGGCAGTTAAAAAAATAGGTGAGAGCAACAAAACTGAAAAAGATTCCCGCCCCATCAATCGTTCCGGCACTGAGCCATTTGTAAAATGAAAAACCCGCAAGGATGTCGAATAGAAGAAAAGCCGCTGCAGCCATCCAATTTTTCTTTTTATCCATTCCGATTCCCTCCCCTATCTGACTGAAAAAGTTCTTCCATTGCTACCCCTAGGCTTCTTGCAATATCAAATGCCAGTTGAAGACTCGGATCATATTTATTATTTTCAATGGCATTGATCGTCTGCCTGCTAACCTGACAAACTTCAGCCAATTTACCTTGAGAAAAACTCTTCTTTTCACGATATTCTTTTATCTTATTTTCCATCCGGCATCCACCTTTGGTGTAAAAGGTTTTTTACACTTTGATTATAACGGGGGACTGGATGGGGTGTCAAATAAGTTTTACATTTCCTTAGGGTGATTTATTGAGCTACATATCTCTTTAAGAAAGAATCTCATTATCTAGTTTGATACACTATTAATATCAGTATTATTATTTTGAAGTAATATTAATAGCAGAATGTTTATCTTTCAAAATGATTGTATTTCCACCCATTTCCCCTCCCCGCCATCTCGTTTCCCCCACATCCCCCTCTCGTTTACACTAAACCACACCAAATCCCCCTCCATTCACCTAAAACGGTCATTCGTACAGATTAAAGAACCCCTTTACACTGGGGTTACTCGAGAATAACCGGCAGGCGCGCCTCCTTAATGGAGCAGAAAGATGAATTCGTTTGATGAAGTTTTTGCACAGTTTGAACCGATGATTTTTCATATGATCAGAAAGCTGAATATCCATCAGGATCATGAGGCTTATATTCAGGAAGGCATGCTTTCTCTTTGGCGTGCCTGGGAGAAATTTGATCCCGCACAGGGGGAATTTGCGCCTTATGCCTATCAATGCATTAGAGGCGGCATGCTGACATATATGCGGAGTGACAACAGACGAAAGGAAAGAGAAAGCGTTCATTCTGAAGAGTTTTGGGAAATGCGGGAGGATTCAGCCCCAGACACTGCTTTTCAAAGAGACATCTTCAACAGCTGTGCGAAGCTCCTCACGCCTGCCCAGCAAAAATGGTTCTGGCTTACCTTTGAAAAAGATTTAAGTGTAGCTCAAATTGCCGAGCAGGAAGGAGTCAGTGTATCTGCCGTTAAAAAGTGGAAAAAGGGAGCAGTTACCAAGCTGAAAATCTCTCTTTCTGATCAATTGGAGTAAAACCCAAAAATCCATTGAAAACCTCCTCTGTTTTTGACAGTTTAAGAAAGGAGATTCAATGGATTTTTAACAATTCAGTAACTCAATATTTACAATTTGTATATATTATTCCAAAATAATATCCTATATAATGGGTAAAAAGAAGGAGGATTGTAAATGGCTTATTTTTTGGAACACGATTATTACATAAGCTCCACCACACTGGCATTGCTGCCTGCATTGGACATACGCTATCAAACTGTAATTCACGATAAACGAGGAATTTTTTATTCTGAGAAATCAATGAAAACGCTGCTCGAAGAAGCCTGTCTGCGCTGCGGAAGCCGAATGGGCGGGCGGTTGGATGCAGCAAGATGCATGTTGAGCATACGGAACAAAATCCCACTCATCATCGATCCGTTCAATCATATTTATGCATTTCCTACTCATTCCAGTAAAAACCGGCAGAATTCCTGGTTTTTCCTAGACCATATAGATCAAATAAAACCTTTCCCGGACAATCCCAAGCAATCGAAAATCATTTTCTTCAACGGTCAGTATATGATCGCGGACTGTTCCTACAGCACTGCCAAAGAACAATTTATCAGAACCACGCTGCTATTCGTTCAATACTCCATTAAGCCGCCGCGCAATAATGGACCAAAAGACTTTTTTACAAGTTAAGACTCACCCCAATTCTGTTTCACAGCTTAAAAAAGCCAGGGGCTCCATCCCAGGCTTTTATCATTTCTCTATTTAAGTACCTCATAATGCAATTCAACAAATTGATTAAATGTTCTAGTACCGCTCAACGAAAGATCCAGATGATAGTCGCCCTTCTTAAATAATGGAATTCCATCTCCTAAAACCCTTGGTGCAACGGTAATCCTCAATTCATCCACAAGACCTTCTTTAAAGAATGAATGAAGCAGGTTTCCACCGCCTACAACCCAAATATCCCTTCCTTCCTCCTTCTTTAAATTTGTTATAAATTGGCTAATATCCCCACTAATAAAAGTCACATATTCAGTATCTTCATTGTCTGCCTTTGAAAAGATGTAGCACTTTTTATCAGGATAGGGAAACACCCCATTTTCTTGCTGCATGACCCAATCATACGTCCTCTTTCCCATCAAGACGGTATCAACCGTGCTAAAAAATTCAGCGTATCCGTTGTCCCCTTCCCCTTCAACGCTAAATAACCAGTCTAATGAGTCATCATGAGTCGCAATATAGCCATCCAGACTTTGAGCGATAAACAACACGACTTTTCTCATATACTCACTCCTCAACCGTAATTAAATCCAACAGATATAACGATCCAAATCAAATTAAATTATATTACACCTTGAACAATAACAAAAAAAAGACCGCTAAATAGCGATCACCTGCTTTAAATTTTGCACTTCTACCTAACATTTAAAGACCAACCATATTCACCGCATTTTCAGCGTCAGCCTGATCAAAGCCTTCAAAGACTAATTGTTCGATGAGACCTGCTCTTGAAAATGCAGAGTAATCAAGATAATTCTGCGCCATTAGAACTGCCTGCTCACTCCAGTCCACACTGATGTTGTCCACCGCGAAGGCAGCATCGGCATTGTCAAACCCCTCAAATTCCAATTGAGCGATTAATCCGCTTTTTGAGAAGGCAGTATAATCTAAATAGGACTGAGCCATGCTTATCGCCTGCTGCTGTGACATGGTCACCGTATTTTCTGCCGCTTCCTTCTCCGCTTCTTCTGCTGCTAAACGCGCTGCCTCTTCTTCTGCTTCCTCCTCTGCTTCCTTCGCTGCTACCCGAGCTGCCTCTTCTTCCGCTTCCTTCTCCGCTTCCTCAGCTGCTACTCGCTCTGCCTCTTCTTCTGCTTCCTTCTCTGCTTCTTCAGCGGCTACCCGCTCAGCTTCTTCTTCCGCTTCCTTCTCTGCTTCCTCTGCTGCTACTCGCTCTGCCTCTTCTTCCGCTTCTTTCTCTGCTTCCTCAGCCGCTACTCGCTCAGCTTCTTCTTCCGCTTCTTTCTCTGCTTCCTCTGCTGCTACTCGTTCTGCCTCTTCTGCTGCTTCTTTTTCAGCCTCTTCTGCTGCTAGCTTTTCCTCTTCTTTTGCCTGCCTATCGGCGTCTGTTTGGCTCTCAATACCAGCAATATCTTCTTCTAGCGGATCTATTGTAATGGCAAATAAAATAAAGAACACTACAATTGCGGAACCAAAATACACAGCTGCTCTTCTTCTATTTCTTTTTTCCTCTGGCCCCCACCTTAATAAAAGAGAGGGTTTAATTAAACCTGTAATAAACGCGAGAATGGAAAAGAAAAATAACAATAAAAACAAATCATCCATTGTCTTTCCCCCTTTTAGTCGTTACACGGACATTACAGTGAGAAAAGCCTGGCGAACGTGATATCTTATTTCATTCTTGTTTTGCTTATCCTAACCCATACCATAATTCAATTCTCTCTTTATTCCTTAAACTGCACCTCCCCCTATCAGTTTATGAGGCATAGTTGGATATTATTACATAAATATATTGAAATACATTCTGAAAATTGATTTAGATAGATTCATTAAAGAGTTCTTTCAAATGTGGACACGAAAAATGCCAATTGCATATCGCAATTGGCACCATCGTCTTCTATATAGCAGTAGACCTTGCATTAATCCTCGTAAATAACCTTCTCTTAGCCTTCTGTAGTACCTCATAGCTCAGATAAGAAACAACCAAAATCACAGGTGTAAACGAGATATTCCATATAAAGGTTTGTCTAACAGCTTCTACATTCAGCCAGCTGACAAAAAGCAAGCTTGCACTAATAAAGAGAGGATGCAGAACGAAGATTCCAACTGATTTGTTCCCTATTTTTGCTAAAGGATTATTCTCAGCCACCCCGCTTGAAGTCAGAGCCAAAGCAATTAAAGAAATACTTAAGGGAATCGTTGAAAGATAATAATTATCGATATGTGAATCTAATAGATGAATAAGAGATAAGCCTTCCGCAATCTGCAAGATCGAGAATAAAATCGCTAAGCCTGACCAAAGCAAAGGGTTCCGCTTTAATCTCAGCTTCCCGCTGGCAAAACAGCAGCCTAGGGCTGTGTAAAATAAACCAAAGAACAATGCGTCTCTTGTGTGCAAGGGAAAATCGAAAAATACGTGGTAGGATTGTCCAAAAAGACCCATCACGTTTAGAGCAAAGCTGACAATTAATAAAGGTATGAGCTTATTTATCTTTACAAAGAACGAAACAATAAGCGTCGACCAAACTAGAGCAATTAAAAACCAAAGATGGAACGAATTCGTCTCTGTTCCATAAAACAAGAGTCAGATCGTAAAAAACTCACTAAAATGATCTGTTAATGCATTCCCTATAGAAACCCCTTTTAGATTCGCAAAGAGAATCGTCAGAAAAAAATCATAAACGAAAAAGATGAAGATCCATGTTATATATAAAGATAGATTTTTAATAAAACTCTTTTTTATATACTGGCCAGGATCCTTTTTAGTTTGTAGATTTTTACCTAAGAAATAACCCGAAGTCATAAAAAAGAATGGTACAGCAAACCTTGCAAAGATATTGATTGTCTCATATATCAGAGGTTCATTCTTGAAAGGACCGGTATGAATGACGACGACAAAATAAATCGCAAAAAATTTTATAAAATCGATTGTATAATTTCTTTCCACAAACTTACCTCCAAAATAATAAAACTTCATCTATAATATCAAATATTTCAATAAACTGTAAGCTGTTTTTCTCTATTCACTAATTCTATGAAATTGCTTACATACTCTATCCGCTAATTATCTTTACCGTTGCCATGAAAGAATAGATAGTCCACACACCCGTTAAAATCTACCTATCTTGGCTATACTGCTCTTATTCGCTACAAAGCATTTAGGAGGAGTATTAAATGAAGAAGATGATAGCAGCATTCACCATTATTCTCGTATTCTTTTTTGTAAGTTTGGTATCCCAGGCGGAAGTAAGTGAGGGGACGTATAAAGTAAAGGCCGGGGACACGCTGTGGAGCATTGCCGCTCAATACAGTACGACAGTCAGAGCCATCCAGTCCCTAAACGAACTGACGTCTGATTTGATTGTGACTCATCAGATGCTCAAGGTTCCCCAAACAGACACTGTTCCTGAGAAGCAGACTGAAGCTTCGCAGACCTATACGGTAAAAGCTGGGGATACATTGTTTTCAATTGCCAATCTTTACAGCATGACGGTGGATCAGCTGAGGGAACTCAATCACCTTTCCGGAAATTTACTGCTGCCAGGGCAGGAGCTAAAGGTTACTGGAGAAAGCAGTTCACCTGTCGTACCAGCTTCCACGGGCAGCGACTCCTGGCTGACGGAGGTTTTGGATATTGCGGGCAGACAGATTGGCGTGCCTTATGTGTGGGGTGGTGCCACACCGGATGGGTTTGATTGCAGCGGATTTGTTTATTATGTATTCAAAGAAGCGGGGTTCGAGATCGCACGGACGACAGCAGAGGATCAGCATGCACGGGCTCTTCCAGTGGACTCCCCGCAGCAGGGTGATTTGGTCTTCTTTGAAAATACCTATAAAGCGGGTATTTCCCATGTAGGCATATACCTTGGAAACGATCAATTTATCCATGCCAACGACGGAGATGGCGTTCAGATCTCCCCTTTGTCAAACCCCTATTGGCAGGAGAAGCTGGAAGGATTCGGACGTTTAACGGAGAGTAATTGAAAAAAGCGCCATTTGACTTTCGCAAATGGCGCTTCTTCTATATCGATTTTAAATCAACATTCACCCAATTAATAGTAAAACTTCTATATCCCTGGCTTTCGCTCCAAGACTTCAGGTAATCGTGATCTTCATGTGCCGGGTCTGCCATGACCTCAAGGAACATTTCATAGCCGCCTTCTCCTCCGATATCTTCCGGTGGTGTGTCCCCTTCTCCTTCGAGACAGAGGGGATGGTTGAATGCATAATCATCTACCATTTTTTCAACGGTAATACGATGCCTCCAATCATCTCCAAAGTCATAAATATACATCATCTCAGCTGGCAGATAGTCTGCGACTTTCTCCCCTTTATCCAGCTTCATCGGAATTCCTTTGTCATCATTCAAGGCATCCTGATGACTAACCAAATTCAAGACCGGCTTACGGTTCTCCGTTTCCTTCACGCGATCCGGATCAAAAGGTTTACTTTGGAACAACAGGAATTCATGAAGATGAGCATCCTGCCAGTTAAAAGCGATTTGCAGCGTCTTATGCAGCTGTGGAAATGTGATCCTTTTCGGTACAGCGATCCTGCGCCAGACCGGTTTATTAATTTCTAATTTGACGTGAAGAATCATCGCTTCAGAAGGAAAAATCGGCTGCCCCGCTAATTCTTCTAAATTTCTATATAATTCTTCATTCGGAACGACAAGGCTCTGTTTTCCTTCGCCCACCACCATACGGTTGACCTTTTTCGTTAAGCTGCTCTGATGCTGTGAATCCCCCTTGATTTTTTCATCAAAAATGGAAACCAGCTCGCACGTCTTATTCAGCCTGGCAACAAAGGTTCGATCTTTTGTTTTTGTGAACAAGACTTCGCCGACTTGAGAAAGATACGTCTGAATTACTTCTTCCTCAACGCCTTCTTCCCTGTAAGCTCGTTCAATCGCTTCAGGAATCAACTCATTCAGCCTTTTAAAGTCTTTCGCCTTCAATCCATGAAGAACAATCCCATACCGATTGCGATCATTCATAAGGACAAGCGTCTTTCTGCGGTTCACCATCATCAGATTGGCGTGCCAGCTGAATAACGGATCTTCTTCAGCTGCCTCCGCCGGCTGAACCTTTAATTCGGTTAAAAGTTTTTTTGTACATTGGATATTCAAGCTTAGCGCTCCTTTTTACGTGTTTATAGATGCATACTGACGCACCTTCTTAGCGTCATTATAGCATGCCTGGAGTGAGGGATAGTGGAGGGATTTTCAATTAGAAAAAACCTTGATAGGCAGACAGCCATTCAAGGTTCATAGTGAGAGTTTTAAATAGAGAACGATCAGTTTACAGCTTCTCTCTTTTGTGAAGTAAAGAACATGGTGATTACTTCAACAATGCCGACTGTTGCAAGAATAACAAGAGGATAGACAACCCAATTACTTGCCTGCGGAGCAGTGCTGTTTAGAGCTGCGGATAGTATGTAAGCAAGAACAAAAGCTGTCAGTGCCCAGCAAATGCCTTTTCCTATGCGTTTTCCCAGTTCATTCACCTCCCTTCAAATAAGGATTGCAGATCAGTGTGATGTTTTGACACTATAGCTTCTTTTTAACTTCTATAATTTCAATCTCACTTTCACTTACTACTTTTTCATAGTAGTACTTATCCGTTCGTTTAAATCCATATTGATAGGCAAGTTCAGCATCTATTGTTCGTCTGAATTCTGAGCCAGTATTATTAAAACTTAAATTAAATTTCTCTCCTCTATACGTTGCTTTGTAGTCCACTTCATACATTTCGTCAATCTCTGCTTTCTTGATTTCCTTGAAATATAGCGTCGGTAAGTTCTCTCTATCTATGTATTTACTGGAATAAATTACTTTCGTAAATTCCTCGCTCGTGTTTGAATCTTCACTAACTAACCTAATAGTTTCCCCATCAATGTTACTGACATTGAATGTTTTGTTCTTATGTTTTGCGAAGATACCTTTTTTCATAATCTTTACCTCATTCTTAAATAAGACTTCGGATTCATTTTCATTATTCTAGATGGACACAGTACATCTTCTGCACAGTTTTCTCAAAAATAATAAATAATTTTATCTGATTTAAAAATGATAATCTCTTATTTCCAGCCATTATGTTCTAAAAACTTATCGGGTATTCTCAATTCAATTTGCTCTTTAAGTTCTTCGCAAAAGATATCTAAATCTGCTTTATCATACCACTCTTGACTATTCGGAAGACCAATCCCGACATCTCCGTTTACTATTGGACAACCAAAGGAACCCCGATCATAATTTAATATTACATTAAAGTAGTTATACATTATAAATTGCATACTAAACATTGTGTATGGAGTATCGGTCTGTCCAAAAATAGAAAAACTTCCAATTCTATCATTAAAATGGTCTTTAAGAGCTTTTTTAAGCTCCTTTTTTATTGTCTCATAATCTTTATTTTGCAGTCCAAACATCTCCTTCTTTTTCCAATTTATCAAATCCCCAGTTTGTTTCGTGTAGTCCAAATGGTTTTAGAGGCTATTAGAGCAACAGGAGGGAAACCCAAGCTGTAAAGAAACGATGCGATCTGCATTCCCCTGGTATAACCAAAAAGTTCTACTAGATAGTGCTCCTCATCAGGACCAGAAGGATAGACCACTCCCTCATAACCAGTTCCACCTGAAGCAAAGACCGTCACGATGAGAAAAAATAGCAATGCAGAAATCACCAGCCAGACCGGAAATTTTCCTGAAGGAAGAAACCGCTCTCCAAAAAACACCACAAAAAATACGACACCCCACATGAGGCCCAGTGTGATAAGGGGAGCTGGATGACCCTCGTGCATTTTTACTCCCGGTACAAGGAAAATAATCGATGCCACAAACAGACTCGATGATAAGTACAAATTATATAATAAGCGATTCTCGTTCATTTTCAGCCAGGCAATCAAACCAAACACAGCTAAAGCAGTTAGAAGAATACCTGTGAACGCCGTATAAGGCAGTGACTGAAAAGGAATAAAAATACTAACGACACCAAAAAACAGCGTCAAACAGAAGAAAGTAAGTGGATGCGGCCTGCTGCCATCCACTGCAGCTTCAAACTTGTATTGCTTATCCATCGTTATAACCTCCCGCCGTTATCCATACCTGATATGTATACGACATCCTATAATAGTAGGTTTCGCCAAATTAGTATGATAAACATCAACTTGTACTATTTTATTAGATTATACAGTTAAATTTTACCTCACAAGTCCCAGAATTGTTTTACAATAAGTGGAGTACAAACTAGCAAAAAAAGGGGAGTGTAGCCATGAGCATCATTTCAGCAAAAGCAAACGCTATTTTTGTCCCAGTCAAAAATATTAACGACGCTAGGGATTGGTACTGTTCCATCCTCCATTTGGAGCCGGATTATGAGATCATAGCAGGACACTTGTGCTGTATACCCTTCGATAACAATGGATTAAGCCTAGTTCTCGACAGCAAGATCTATCAGGAAGACGCTGTTTATAAAAACCCTGCTTTTCATTTCAATACGGATGACATCCATAAAGCCTATGAATTCTTACAAGAACAGAATGTTGAACTGGTGACCGAAATTCAGCATGGACATTGGTTTAACTTTAAGGATCCGGATGGGAATGTGATGATGGTTTGCCGGTGTTAGCCTAAGCTTTAGGATTTTAAAAATAAAAAAAGCGTGAGAAAACTCCTCCCACGCTCTTTTTAAACTTTTCGACATTCCTTTAACTCAGAAGACTAATCAGTTAATTCATATAAATGATCGATAAATTCAGTAAAATCATTGCTTATTTTCTCTTCTTTTTGTCGTTCTTGGCTGTAAACTACGATCGAAGGCTGCTCATTTCCGCCTCCATATTTAAAACAAACAAAGTCTCCTCCCGGTTCATCAGCAAAGGGTATTAGTTTCACGTGTTCATTCAGTTGATTAACTATTTTTGAAGCTGACGAAACACTCTGCATCGATTCAATTTCAGTAAGGGGGAGAAAGCTTTTCAGCATCTTCTCTTTTTCAGTTTCTGTATCAAATATGTTTTTTGAAGGACGTCCTCCGTGACATTCTAAGACTAATTTCTTATAGGAAGCGGGATATTGTATGGAAAATTCTTTTTCTACTGCTTCGATTGCTGAATCGTCTATTTCTTTTTTACAATATTTCCATTGCATAATATAACCTCCATTCTTAGCGCTGTGCTGCTCCGCCGCTCCATATTGCTTTTCCGCCTGTATGTCCGGTTGCAGCATGTACTTGCTGATCTACAAGCTGCATTCTTCCTGTATCCTGGTGATGATGCCATGAATAACCATCAGGCGTGTCGCCATTTGCAATTTGTTCCAGCTGTTCTGGTGTAAATTGCTTAGCTAATTCCGGATCTGCTGCAATCTGTTCTGCAAGCTCCTGATTGCAATAAGCAAATTGCCTGGCATCAGAAGCTACTTGCAGGTCAGGCGGTAGCTGCACTTCGGCAGCGGCCTCAAAAACAGGGAAAACGCCCTCTGCAATTGTACCATCTTCCAATATCACAATCGTTCGTTCAAAAAACACACCTGTTTCGGGATGATACTGACCTTCAAGACCGCTGTTATTCGTGGGGATTTCAAGGGCTGCTTCAATTTGTAGATGTTCAAATGCGACCATCGTTTCGGGTTTTACAAAAGACTCATTGATCGCTTCAATTGAGCCCTCAAGAGAAGCCGTTTCAGCAGCAACAATTGCAGTTTCACTGATCTCAGCTGCTCCAAGGGCGCTGGCTCCCATTACACTTGATTCAATTAACGGCATATACGTTGTCCTCCTGCGTCCATTTTTTAAAAAGCAGCCACAATCCTTCATTATTACTAGCAATCGTTAATTGCTTGAGTGTGCGGTGTAAAAGTTCTTTTGCATATTCGGAATCACTGCTTAGATAAAATTGGTCCTCTGTAAACAATTTACTGGATTCATATAAGACCCTTGCATTTTCTTCAGCATTTTTCTGCGCATTCAGTTGGTCAAATATACTTTGCGCAATCAAGGTGGAGGCCAGGTCCACTGCATCACAGTTGGCAAAATGCGGTTGAAGGGTCATCCACTCTATATGTTTTTCGTCGAATAAAAGCCTGGCCCCGCTTTCTTTCATCAATGGGAAAATGCTTCTTTTTCTCTGTTTGTCCATCACAGCCAATTCTTTTTCTGACCAGAGATACTCACTGTTTGTTACAAGCAATGAAAGATAGTGCAATAACATATCACGGGTGCGGAGGCTGTTTTTATAAAAAGAAACTGTGTGACAGTAATGCACTGCCGCTTTTTTGAGTAAAGCTTTCATGAAGCTCTCTTTTTGATCGGAAGGCAGCTCATAGCCAGCCTTTAATGTGATGCCGATCGCATGAGTTTTCAACGCAAGGACAAGCTCGTTTAATTTTGCAGCGTCACCGTACAGCGCAGAAAAGTAAAAGCGCTTCATGCTTCGGCTAAGCCGGTCAACCGTTTGCTGATCCTGATTAAAGATATGCTCTGCCAAAGGATGAACAAGATCACGTTCTTCAATAAAGGAATTATAACGGAGAGCTTTTTTAACAAACTCCTCTTCGCTTATAAAATCCACTTGATGCTTTGAAGACTCAATCAGAACATGGGCTGCACGTTTCATTCCACTTGAATAAATCAGGCCCTCTCCCCGGTTCAGCTGAGATAAAAATTGAATATCTTTTTCTTTATTCAGGACTAAGGATTGAGAGACATATTCTGCGTCGTCCAATGAGACGATCCGGTGAATAATCTTCGTATTAGTATTTTTCAAGGTATCGGGCGCAAGCTTTGTTGGAACCTGATCCACAATGATAATGCCTTCTCCTTTTGAACGGATTTCACTCAGAAGATCGCAGAAAAAGGCCACAGCCTTTCCTTTAATATTGGCAACCTCAGGATTTCCGCTCTCCTCGTGATTTTTGAATAGGCGATGTGCTTCTTCAATCACGGTGAAATGCTTAAGTGGCTGTTCGATCTTGTCTTTGCCCGTTAATTTCAGCTCTTCGGATAATCGGATAAAAAACAATCCCATAATTAACGCCTTATCGTCTTCATCGGCAATATGCTCTAATTCAATAATGGTATTCGTTGATATAAGATGCTTGAAATCAAGGGAACGCTTTGTATTTAACAGCATCCCTTTGCTGCCGGTCATCAAGCTTTTTAATCTGGTCAGCAGCGCTGCACGAATATTTGATTTCTGCTCTTCTGCATAGCCTGACTGGTGCAGGTATTGATCGATTTCCTGGTGGAGATCCTGAAGGGTTGGAAACAGATTTTCGCGATTTGTTCCTTCGGTCATGAATACATTATTGGAATCATAGAGATTCCAGCCTGTTTTTTCATAAATGGAATACAGGCATTGCTCCAGAATATTTGGCATCGACGCATACATGGAAAAAGCAGACATAAACACGGCTTTTAGTGAATCAATATGGGTCATAACAGATATTCCTTCAGAAAAATAAAATGGATTGAGCCGGACAGGAGAAAGCGTTTCATCTCCTAATGTGTACAGTTCAATTGCCGGATCCTTTGAAACTAAATGACGGTATTCCTGTTTAGTCGGTTCAATAATTAAAAAAGGCGTCGGCGTATTCCTTAATAAATGAAAGATGGTGTTCGTTTTGCCGCTTCCAGTCAGACCCGCTACCAGAATATGCTGATTAATAAGGGAGACAGGAAAAGTAAAGCTTGTTGACGTTAATTTATTTCTGCGAAAAAAAGTTCCCAGCTTCCAGCTCTCTTCCTCAGGAGCAGCACGGGGCCCGGCTGTGCCAAAATCATTGACTGCTTCAATATCAAATCCCGGATATGCTTCTGAAGGCAGTGACAGCAACATTGACAGCTCTTCAGAATTAAGAATGGAGGCTGCTGGATGACAATTGCCATTTAATAGCGAATGTGCTGAATTCTTAGGAGGGAGCATGCCTGTCTCCATGTAATTCCGCCAGTTTTCATTCACATCCAGTTTAAAAGACTGTCCGGTTTCTTTCCCCGCCACTAAGCCTGTTAATGAACGCTGTACGGAATAAAGCACTTGTTTTTTTTCAGCCGAAACATATATGGCCGTATGCCATAAGCCTTCAGAATATCCTTTTTCAAAGCGGTCCATATGATGCCTGATTAAATCACAATGCTGTTCTGCCAGCGCACTTGACGTTTCATTGGACGCATCACTGCTGTGGGTCGTGCCTGTTGTGGTCGAGTCGTTTTGACTGTCATTGTAAGCAAAGGGGTTTAAACCCAGCGTTTGTGCTTTATTATTGCCTTTTTGCTTTTGAGAGGACTCCCCTTGAGAAAAGGATTCCGTGACACTTTTCTTTTTTGACCAGTAACGAAAGCGTTCTTCCAGCTCACTCAGCAAGGAATCCGGCTCTGTCTTTTCAGCTGTGATCAAAACAGTAAACGCCTCGTGAGCATGCTCTCTCAGAAAAGGAGTCATCCATGAAAAGGGCTGCTCCTCATCCAGTGCAGGAATACCTGATAACGCAGCAGTATGCGCATACGTTTGTATAAATGACTCCTCTTTATCCGTTGTCACACTAGGAAAAATGCCATCTGCAGCAGCTGCATCCATCCCTCCTATTGACTCAGCGAACGAGATCTTGATTTCTCCTTTATTGCCATGCAGCAAAAAGAGGACGTTGGTTTCCAAAACAGAGAGGCCGGTAACCCATTTTCGAATTGCCTCAAAAATAACTTTTGAGAGATCTTCTTCCGGATGGTCCTGTATGTAAATGGAGGACAAATGAACGAGTGAAAAACTGCGGGGTGCTTCGCTAAGCTTGGGCACCCTTGTAAGCACTTTTTCAAAAAAACTTTTTTTCTCATTTATTAGTTCTGTCTTTTCCTGATACGTCAGCAAATCGGTCCCTCCCTCTGCAGCTAAATCGCTTTTTCCCGCAAGATAATGGCTTGATAAGTACTCTCTGCCCGCTCGATTCCTGCCATCAATTCCTTCTCTACTTTTTTGCGTCTAGCATCCAGCAGATTCGACAATATCTCAACGCTGATTTGGCCGGATTCTTTTTTCTGATCGTCAGAAGCAGGACTCTTTAATTCGGACTTTTTCGGCTTATCCGTTTGCACAACGCTCACCTGGTCATGCTGATCTAAAAAAACGTAATATAGAACAGTTGCTCCTGCTACCACAATAGCGCCGGAACCAGCCCACATCAGCACACGGCCAAGAGCCAGTCCTTCTGTTAGCAAACCAATTAATCCGCCTGCTGCAAAACCCGCTGCAGCTCCCGTTCTAACTTTTATGCCTGTATGGCGGCGTAAAATCTCTTCTGCTTCCCGATTAAACTTCTCGCTTGTGTCAATCTTCTGCCTTGTTTGCCTTTCCTGCTTCCCGTCCAAAGATACAGCGTTAAAACGAACGGTTGACAATGATCGGTTATACTCTTCTATCAGTTTGTCTGCCGCTTCTTCCCCGTATCTCACCTCAAACTCTTCTAACACATCAAACTCTATTTCTTTAAAGGTGCCGTGAACATAGTTATTTAATCTGAGGTTCTCATTTTCAAACAACGATTGCGCATGGCGGACCGGCAAATTCTTGAGGGTTTTTTTCGTGTCAGAATAATAATGATCGAGAAAATCCACAACATTTTGTTTATACGTTAAGAAGTTCATGCAGATACACCCGCTTCCTGTGGTTTTTGAGTCAGATGAAGATAAAGCGCCTGGATTTCCTGTTCGCTTTTTTCCAGTCTTTCTATTTTTCCGATCATCTGCTGAATGTTTGTATTGATCTCTGTTTCATTTGAATGATATTGACTTTCCAATAAGGAGATCTGTTCTTCCCGCCATGTCTTGTAATCTGAAAGCTTTTGAGTTAAGAACTTTTCTTTAATAATAGATGAAGCAGCATCAGGCACAGCCTGATTCAATTGTTTACTCATTTCCCTCACGTCATCTTCAAGGTCCAGCCCAACCGTTTCAATAAAAGCTTCCACCAGCTGGTCGACTTTGTACTCGAATTCTGATTCATTAAATTCATTTTCGTATTCTGCTTTTCCAAAAAACGATTTAATAGTGTTGAAAAATCCTCTTTTTCTCGTTCTTGTCGTAGCCTGACCTTCGGCTTGTTTCACTTTGTCGCTTAAGTTGCTTCGCAGCATATGAACGGAGTTGCCGACAAATGATTTGTTTAGTTCTTCAATCACGTCTCTTAATAACTCATCAAAGTTTATAAAGGAAACGGTTTCTGATTCCTGAAGATCAAACACATCATTAAAGCTTGAATGAAAATCGGCTTCCAATACCCCAAATCTTTCTTCTCCATCCTTGATAAGATACTTAAGTTTTTTACCAGCTATCTCATATACCTGCTGGGAGATGGTTTGCTTTACATTTTCAGAAGAGAGATCAAGAAAATCGCTGAAGCCGTTTATTTTGTCCTGGGCATCATATTTAGTAATGGAAAATTTCTCTACCCTCCACGATTTACGGGCCTTTCTCTCCCAGTCGCTTGTCATGAGCGGTGCTTTTTGCATCGTATATTTTGTTACGTTATGCAGCAATGAATCACTTGTCGTACTGCTGCCGCCAAAAACCTGATCATTCAATTCCTTTTCGATTTGCTTAGAAGTTTTTCTGATTTTTTTATCAAAATCTCCTTTTAACAGATCGATTTTTTCCAAAATATCTTCTTTTTTACTGGTGTGCGAC
Organism: Jeotgalibacillus proteolyticus; assembly: GCF_050107735.1. GTDB lineage: Bacteria > Bacillota > Bacilli > Bacillales > Jeotgalibacillaceae > Jeotgalibacillus > Jeotgalibacillus proteolyticus_A. Next base: position 284,785 of record NZ_JBNILO010000001.1, on the reverse strand, counting down.
TGCTGCAGAATTAAGGATGTTTTTTCCGCTTCTTCTTTTTCAATTCGATACGTTCTGACCAGCGTGGAGATGACATCCTCTAATAGATAGGCATGTTTTTGTTCAAAATATTCTCCCATACTGTTTTTCACTGCATCAATATTGCTTTTCTTCCGAATAAGTGTCAGATCTTCAGGCATAATCCCACGGCCTGAAACAGTGTACCCTTCGTCATCCTTAAATTTGATGGTTTCATCTTTTCTAATGTCGTCAATCGTGATTTCTCCTCTGTTAAAGAGCGCGGAAATGACCCCAAAATAAGACGACACCTTGAAAATTTGCGGATTAGTAATGACTTCGCTTAGTACTTTTTCAAGCTCTGCTACAGCTCGGTCTACTTCTGCTTCAGGATGCTGGTCAATTTTATTCACGGCAAAAAAAATATGTTTGCCCTCGCCATCCATCGTGCTGTTTTTCGCTCTTTCCGCATACTCACGAATAATTCTCATGAAATTCTGCTCACCCACAGTAGTAGGGTCAATCAAAAAAATGATGGCATTCAAATCCAAAAGAAGTCTCTGCGTAATATTCTGATGTTCTGCATATTGGGCAAACAGACCAGGTGTATCCACAATTTCTACTCCATCCTTGCATAAATCAATCGGCCAGAAAAGTTCAACCTCTTTAATCGTTTTTTCCACTGAATGGTCTTCAGAGGTCCGGTTTACAGCCGTATACCTTTTCATCTCCCGCTTCAGGTCTTCCAGACTGTATACTTCGTCTTCTCTTTCAGGCAGCTCCTGTACCCCGCCTTCACGGTAATGAATAATAATTTTTGGTCTTTCTCCGTATTTAACAGTCGTAATCGTCGCTGTTTCAACCAGGATGCTGGTTGAAAGCAGATCATATTCCAATAAACTATTCATAAAGGTGGATTTCCCAACTGAAAAGGGTGCTACCACTCCGATTTTAAATGTTCCATGATCCAGTTTTTCAGACAATGTATGAAGTTTCATTGATTTTTTCGTATGAGTACTAATCAAGTCATCCTCAGTTACTCTCTGAATAACTTCATTTAACTCACTAATTTTTTTCTGCATTTGTTCAATCATGAAATCTCCTCCTCCACAGCAGTCAGAAATGCCCTATAACCGCTCATTTTTATCACTTCTTCTTTAAAATTTACAACACTGGTCTTCGGCACCGGGAAACCTTCGCGATCTGTGACTACAACATCAGGATCAGTCAGCAGAAGATGATGAGGGTGGTTTCTTTTTCGGTACAAGGAGGTGGAAAGAACAAAATGATGTGGTTTTTTAATCATGGGTTCTTCCTCCCCTTCCCTTATCACCCATTTTGCATGGAGCGCCGTGCCACCCATTCCACCTTCTTCTGGTATATAGGCCACCGAAAGTACATGACGGTCTTTTACAGCGGCAGCAAAGATTTCAGGGTCTTCTATTTTTAATAGTTCAATGCCTTTCAAGGAATTAAGCGCCTCGATTAACTCAGCAGGCAATTCGTTATAAATAAAAGGGGTAAGATCAGAAGAACTCCATAGGAAAGCAGGCTGAGCATCCCGCCAAAAACGCTGGTAAAAATCTATAAGTTCTTTAAAGCCGGTGTAGCGCTCGATCACATCCGTCTGATGAAGATGTTTCAGTTTTTTAAATGATTGGTATTCTGCTGTTTTGTGGTTCCATATTTCGAAGGGTTCATCATTCACATAGGCTTTTTGTCCGTTGATCGAAGCAGTCAGGATCACAGGGTCCACCAGATACGTCTGCAGGGATGTTTTCAGGTCATCAACCACAAGTTCTAGATTTTGTGAACTAATGCTTTCTTTATTTTTGATAACAAAAAGAAAATGGCGGTCATGCGCCCCTCTTTTTCTTAATTCATTCATTCGTTCATGCAGATACTCTGAATTGGCAAAACCGGCATCCAGTAAAAATAAATGATAGTCAGGTTCCCACTCACTCTCAATCGAACGATTCAGCGGTCTGAAGTTCAAGCTTAAACCTGAATCAAAATGGCTGATAAGCTCTCTAAAAATCTCATTTTCTGATTCATTCATCGTAAAAACATTCATCTCTGCGGTCCCATCCTTTCCCTACAATGTCAGATGTAAATAATCTTCTATTTCCCGTATGCCGCTTAATTTTTCAATGGATGGCAAATGCTTTTCTTTCAGGGCTCTTCCGCTAATGATTTCATCCTGCTCTTTGGCAAAAATGTACGGACTTTTTTTCAGCTCATCCAGTTCAATCAGTCCCTGTTTATAAAAACGGACTTTGCTGGCGAAATAAGAAGACATCATAAAGACAGGGGCTTCAATGCCTTCTTCAGCAAGATTTTTTATGATTTCATTTTTCACTAGATCCTGATCCGTTTTTTTAGGGATCAAGTCAATCTTATTAATAACAAATAAGCATTTTTTTTTGTATTTCTGCTGGAACTCCCTGATTTTTTTGGTATAAGGTTCGTACCCGGCTTTCGTTGCATCAATCAGATAGATAATAAAATCCAGATTTACCAGATAACGTTCGGTCATTTGGTCATGTTCCGGGTGAGGCCCAAAAAGACCCGGGGTGTCAATATAGACGATATTTTTTTTCTTCGTTTGAAAAGGCACTTCTACACTCGTTGGATAATCAGCGCCAGGTGTAAGCTCAGTGGTTAAGCGGTGCAGCTGGTACCGAAATTTAGCAAATTCTTTAAATTGCTCAAAAACAGGTGAGGCAGGATCGCTTTTTTTTATGTAATAGTTTTTGCCATAATGGATTTTTGTGATAGAGGCTGTTTTCACCAGAATATCTTCTGCCAGCAGCGGCTGTTGAATCATACTATTAATAAAAGTAGATTTCCCGTATGTGAAAGGGCTGATGACACCAACTTTTACTATTTGGCTGCTTGCTTCAAGAAAATCATCCATCACCTGCTGAACATGTACCTCCAGGTTTTCCCCCTTAAAAATAGAACCCAGCAGTCCATTTAGTTGAAGCAGCCTTTCCTGATTAAGCGTTCGTTTAATAGAAGAGAGCCGTTTCATCATCGCTTTTTGCCATGGCTTTTTGGCCATTCCTTTGAATGTTTGGAATTCATCCTCAGCTGAATAAGTAAACACGGTCACAGGAGAGACGGACACCTCTAAGGGATCCCTATCCATCGCAGGAAGAATAGCAGAGACATTAAGGCGCTTAACAGTAAGCCTTTCCCCCTGCTTTGTTTGTACACTGCCTTTGAGAGCTGACAGTGCTGGATCCTGCTTCACAAATTGTGACGTCATATAAAAGGTTTTATTCTCTTGATCGTTTAGCGATATGTAATAAAAACCGTCATTATTTATCTTGAGCTCAACCAGGTCAGCGTTTGAGAAATGACTTGGTTTGCTGGTTATATGTTGCGTAAGTACTTCTCCGATTCCTCTGAGTTTTTGAGGAAAATCCAACTCTTGAAACAGCGCAACTATATCATCCGGAAAATAGATTTCTTTTTTTTTGTTAAAATGAAGTACAGTATACTCATCCATCGATTGAAGAACTTTATGAAGACGCTCCGTATCCTTTTCTTCCCCAAGCTTGCGCAGCCAGTCATTCAGGGACTTTGTTTGCAAAAACGGAAAAATTCTTTTCAGCTGTTTTCCTTTTTTCCCAAGCATGAGCTCACCATCAATATTTTCTGTGAACTGCACCGGAATCGCCTGTTTCTTGGAAATCAAATGACCCTCTATCGATAATAGCCCCATTTTTACACCTGCTCTTTAGAAAAATAGTATGACGAAGAGTGCTGCACCGCTAAGCCCCACACTCCATTTTATTTTTTTGTTTTGTTTAACCAGTTCAACCCTTGCCCACGAGGATTCCTTATCTACTTTGTTTTCAAATGAGGAGACCTTATTTACTAGTTGATCTTGTGCTGCTAGGATAGCGGACAGCTTTGTTTGGATCATCTTGTGATCTTGATCTTGAGACTCTTTGATCGCTAAAGTGGAGCGATCAATTTTCCCATTCAGGTCTATTATTTTTTTCATCAACTTTTTCAAATCTTCAGAATTTCCCTTATTCAACTTCTCCATTTCTGTATTCGATGTAGTGAACTCGTTGAACAGATGGACAATCGAACGATTGAGTTGAGCAGCATCTTCACGGCGATTCTGATCCAACTGTTCCAGCTCTTTCAGCAATATGTTCAACTTGTCAGAGAGGTTCACCGAGTAATCCTTTATATGTTGATTAAACTCGCTTTCTGAGGCGCTTAAATCCAGAATCTCCTTAAAGAGAGAATCTATCGTTTGCTGAATTGATTCTGTTTCCACTAGAATTTCAGCACTCGCTTTGCCAAGACCGGCAAGATATTGTTGAGTACCAGGCTCTACCACTGCCATATTGCAGTCCCCTCTTTCTAAACAGTTAACTTTTCAAACAAATACCATGACTTTATTCACTCATTTATATAGTAATATATAACCATTATACTATTATAAACACGATTTGTATCCACTATATTTACAAAAAAGGGATATAAATTCGATTAGAAGTAAGGAGATAATTAAAATTCAGCAATCCTTATTTTAGAAAAAATTTTATAATTTATATCATTGTGATTTAAACTACTAGAAGATTTTTCATTGACTTAATTGGGAATTATTTATAAAGTTAAATAGATTAGTAGGTCTTAATGCTTATTTTTACTAATCCATCTAATTCGATATGAGGAGAGTGTTTGTATGAAGTGTGAGAAATGTGGCAATGAGCAAGATGGCGGGAAGTTTTGCGGGAAGTGCGGAACCAGTCTGATGGCTGATCAAAGTATAGCCAATCCTGCACAGGAAACGGTAATGCATCCTGCAGCTGAAGGACCTGTAAGCAGCACGCAGGTTCAGCAAAATGAGTACATAGAAAAAGCGAAAAAGACTGGAAAAGGATATTGGGCTTATCTGAAAACCTACATAAAATCTCCTTCTGCCATTTTTTCAAAAGGAGAAAATGAATTTGTAAACGGACTTATTTCCTTACTATTATTCAGCTTTATGCTTGCACTGGTGGCGTATGTCTTTATTCAAAGCATCTCCCGTTCGATGTTTGGCGGGTATGGAGATGCCTTTATGAATGAGTATGCAGGACCAACCTTTATTTCTGTGTTTGGCGGCTCGATGATTTACGCTGTGCTGAGCTTACTATTAGCAGCTGTTTCTTTATTTGTTGTAACGAAGTTATTTGGGGAAGGTCATTCGTTTAAGTCGATTATTTCGTATTATGGCAGTCATATGCTGCCGGGTCTTTTCTTAATGGCAGCAGCATTTATTTTTATTTTAATTCAGGCCTATGCATTTGGCACGATCATTCTTACGATTGCGATTTCCTTTACCGTCTTTATTCTTCCTTTATATTTGATTAGTTCTCTTTTAACGAAACAGTCCAAATCAGCAGATCCTCTATACGGATTCATCAGCTATGTTATTCTGTTCAGCATCGCTTTTAGCCTCTTCAGTTTCCTATTGGCTGATTCAGCGGTTGGCAGCTTTATCGATGATTTTGGGTCTTATCTTTAATGGAGAGGAGCTTTTAAGATGACACGATTTTGTAAGGAATGCGGATCTCCAGTCTCTGAAAATCACAGTATATGCACCGAATGCGGCCATCCACTTCCAAAGGTTGAAAAGATGGAGATCATCGAACCGAAACCGAAGCCTCCGAAATCAAAAAAACAAAAAGCATTTGTGGCAGCTGGAATGACCGCTGCGATTCTGCTTATAGGAGGAAGCTTTCTTGCAAGCCAGCAGGTTTCTGCTGAAACTACCATGAAAAAATTTGCCGAAGCCATCAATCAAAAGGATGCTAAAGCCCTCACTTCACTTGTCGTGCATGAAGACGGTTCGGCAATCGAGAAATTTGAAGCGGAGGCCATGCTGAATTTTTCTGAAGATGAACTTCAAGCGATCAAGGAATCCGTCAAAAATTCAAGCGCAAACCCCCATTTTGCCGATACGCTCTTTTATATTGAGCAAAACGGCAAATGGCTCGGCCTTTTCAACCGCTACTCGGTAAAAGCGGCCGATCAATACTCAGAGCTGTTTATTCCGGAGGATGAGGGAGAGATTGAACTTCTGTTAAATGGTACATCCGTTTCAAGTGATGAAGTAGAAACAGGGCCGTATGCACCAGGGATCTACACTCTGGCTTCAGCTTTTGAAAATGAGTACGGCACCATGACCTCTGAACAGGATTTGATGTTTGCAGGGACGAGCGGAAGCCTGCATTCAAATTCCGTTGAGTTTGACTTTGATTATGTAAGCTTTTATCTGAACCATAATCCTGAATACAATACATTCGTTAAACTTAATGATACAAAAATTCCGTTTGATTCCTGGGGAGAGACAGAAAACATCGGTCCTCTTCCTACAGACGGATCAATTACGGTTTCCATTGAAGCCGAATACCCGTGGGAAACGGTGACGGTTGAAGACATTGCCGTGGAAAGCTCACATCAGGAAGTGACAATCCCGCTGTTTACGAAGGAAACTGAAGAGAAATTCACAAAGGTAATAGCAGCCTACGGGGAAGAGTGGGTAAAAGCAAGAGCGAATCAGGACCTCTCCATTTTAACCTCTGCAACGGAGGAATGGAGAAACGATTCTCAGTATCTGATGGAGGACATGCAGGTGATGGAATTTGTTTATTCCGGACAGCTGGATGAAGTTCAAATTCAGCCATCCCAAGCGTTTATCACCAGTGTTGACGATTCCTCCAACCATCTTGCAGTACCTGTAAGCTTCACTACAACAGATTCCTACCGCTATACTGCAGATAAAGAAGATCTTGCGACACAAAATGCAGGGTGTGACCTCATCCTTGCTTACTTAGAAAAAGAGGACGAGTTTAAGGTAAAGGAATGCCATACAACTAATTACTACCCTTCTTTTTCAAGTGAAGTCATCATAGAAGGCTCACAGGAATATCATCAAGGCAAAAGTAATGGCAAGAAAGATACTAGTGAAGCCGACTTTGAATTTATAGAAGATGATACTGAATCACATGAAGCGCTTGAAGCATTTATGATCGAATACAATGACGCCAGTATTGCAGCGATAAACAATGTGGATTTCTCCATCGTTTCGTCTATGCTTGTCGATGGCAGCCCCCGCGTTCAGGAACAAAGTGATTTTATTGACCACCTTGGTTCCATTGGCGTTACAGAAGAACATGTCAGTACGACGCTTGAAGAGATGGAAGTCATATCTTCAACTGAGGCGCTAGCCCACACAACCGAAACATTTGTGATCTATAACGACCTTGGCACGCACACGAAGTCTTACAGCACCATTACTGAAGTGCATGCAGACGATGGGGAAATCAAGGTGTATGAATTGATTTCAACCGATGAGGTTGACTAAACCTGTACAAGTAGAGCCTGAGACAAAAAATCTGTCTCAGGCTCTTTGATCGACTCACTGCGCTTAAGTCAAACACACACCGCTCACCTACTGTTTCCATTTTCTAATCTTTCGCGGTAACCTCGGGAGCCTTTTTCGAGATATATTCGTCCTAAATACCCGACTGCCTTTCATAATTCCTTACTAGCATACTGTTTGATTTCAGCAACCCAAATTTCTCATAATAAGAAATTAAGTCATCATCGCAGCTTAAATCCACCATATACAGATCATCAAGCTCTTCTAACATGAGCTTTACTAGCTCTTTGCCTATCCCTTTATTTTTATACTCGGGCAACACTTCAAGGAACGGAATATAGGCGGATAGAACTCCATCGCTGATTGCTGTTATAAATCCAACTACTTGATTCGTATTTTCATCTACTGCAATGACTACCTTACTGCTATTTTTCAACAGTTTTAAGTGGGTTTGTGGGCTTGGAGGATTTGGCCAATCCACAAAAAAACCTGCCAACATTTCAGATGAAATCTCATTAAGACCATTTTTATAGATCATACTCGATCAACTCCTAATTTATTTTTTTATAATTAGGCAGTTGATCTCAATAATAAAGTAACAAAGAAGTGACCTCCAAACTATCTAATGGCATACGATAAGATCTTCGACTTAAAAACAAAAATCCCTTTTAATTAGTCCTTCTTTTTAATCATTCCAGAAATGTAAAATGTATAATAGTTTAGAAAATTCTTATATTAAAAGTATAACACTGGTATGATGAGAAATAGAAAAATCAGTTTAAGACTTGAATGTAAAGGTGGAACATTTATGCTGGATCTGAACAATCACCCTGCTTTTCAAACAATGAAACCGATTCATAAAGGATGGTCGAGCGACAAGAAATACTATGTGGAAACCCGAACGAATGAGAAATTGCTGCTTCGTATAGCCGATCGGAAAGAATACGACCAGAAGCAAATTGAATTCAACACGATGAAGGAATTAATCAATGAGGGTCTGCCTATTTCGCAGCCAGTTGATTTTGGTCTTTGTGACGAGGGCAGGAGTGTGTACTCGCTTTTCACGTGGTGTGAGGGAGAGGATGCAGAGACTGAGTTGCCTAAGCTGCCTCAAGCAAAACAATATGAACTTGGCGTAATGGCTGGGAGGATCCTGAAAAAGATTCACTCAATTCCTGCACCCCATGACCAGGAAAATTGGAGCACCCATTTTAACCGGAAGATTGATAAAAAAATGAAAAGCTATCTTGAATGCGGGATCCCATTTGAAGAGGACGACAAGGTGATGAGTTTTATTGAGGACCACCGTCATCTCCTTGAAGGAAGGCCGCAATCGTTTCAGCATGGTGATTATCACACAGGGAATATGATTATTTCTCCTGAAGAAAGCTTGAGCATTATTGATTTTAACCGGTGTGATTACGGCGATCCGTGGGAAGAGTTTAATCGTATTGTATTTAGCGCTGCAGTCAGTCCCCATTTTGCGACAGGACAGGTGAACGGCTATTTTGACGGTAAACCGCCTAAAGAATTTTTCTCCCTGCTGACTTTGTACATATACAGCAATATGATTTCCTCCATCCCCTGGGCGATTCCTTTTGGAGAAAAGCAGGTCGCGTTTATGAAAAGCCAGGCAAAAGAGGTACTGGGCTGGTTTGACGATCCGAGTCATCCTGTGCCGGCGTGGTATCAGGAGAGGAATTCACCTTCAAATTAAGTAAAAACAGAACCTCCTACTAATAGGAAGTTCTGTTTTTGGGGTAAACGATTTAATACGAAGTAACAAAATACCAATCTTCATCCATCTTTTCGATTTCTTTTATATCCCCGCCAAAAGCGTCGGTTTCCGGTTTCTCGTTGCTGTAAACAAATCCTGAAAAACCGTCCAATATCCCTCGAAAGGTGAAAAACAAAACAGAGTAGTCATCCCTATCTTTTTCGACTTTAATCTCTCCCCCGCCATTGGACAATGAGCTGTACTCTTCAGGCAGACGAATTAGTGAAGAATTATGTACGACATTCGGCTGAAAAGAACCGTCTTGAACTTGTGCGACCACCTCAAGACGCTCTGAATTATTCATGTTAAAATCCATTTCCAGGACAATCTGATTAAATGGAACAATAAACAACAAAACAATAGCTGCCGCCTGAACCCCAGTTGCCTTCCAGTTCCTTCTTCTGATCAAATCAATCAGCGCCATAATCAATACGACTAAGAAAAACCCGTAAACTGCCAGATACACGACTGGCATGACAAATGGAGTAAAGATCTCAACTAATTTCCATTGTACAAGCTGCAGAAGAAGTACGAGTAAGCTGCTTGTAATGGATAACCATAATAGAATAGTAGACTTAATTTTGGACACCCCTTTATATCTTCTTCCTTTTTTGGATTAAACTAAAGGATTATTTCAAAAATAGTAAGCTTCTCTAAAAAGGTAAGTTTGAATTGCGTATAGTTTTTGTTCTCATATACCTATGCTGTTTCTAATTAAATATTTCTTACTCATATTTAGTAGTCATAATAAAGTCAAAGGTATCTGTGGAAACAATTTCGTTATTATACCTAAAGTTATAAATTAGAATGACTGCATTATAAGATTTCTTCAATTCTATGTTACTTTTAACATTTGGTATGACAATCTCATCATATGAACAACCATCTAATAGTTTGGCTATATCACTACTACTGTGCTCATGGACCGCTTTTTCAATTGTATCCTCATCTGTTTCGTCCATATCAATATTAAAATCGATAAAAAATTTTGAAGGAATGGATTCGCCATCCTCATCATACGTTAAGTCTACATACTCTTCTAAAGAGTTTTCTTGATTGAAGTTTCCAAACCAAATAGAAACAAATCCTTTTTTCTCCACTTTGGTTCCCTCCTATTTTAATCTTAAAATGTGCTCGGTAACTTGGCTGAGTAATACTCAAAGCAAGACAAACTTAGTCTTGACCCTTCAGTATTAATTTGGATAGCCGGTTAGAATATACTTCCCTTCTCCATCTTTTTTTAAGACAATTCCAGCATTTGTCATATTCATTTTTCGGGGTGTTGGAGCCGACAGGTTGGTAGGCACTGTTGAACAGTTGGTAGAGATGGCTGGTACTCATCATGTTGACGAGAGGACCGTTTTGCCAGGATAGGAAGGATTGTGGGACGGTGCTGGCAGCCGCTGACATGCCCGCTGAACCCACGTCTTGTTCAGCAAAAAAACCTTGAAAGGTATTTAGCCAATCAAAGTATCCGTTTAATTATATTTTAATCACCTAGTAACTCCAAATAATATTTGTCATTTTCTTCTATTCCAAACTTCTTATTGTTGAACTTTCACAAGAAAATCTTCAAGTATTTTCTTTACTGCTACTCCTGATTTAGGGATTAGCTCATTTACACGATTTATTATGGAGTGATTGTCTAATATCATTTTTTTACTCTCTGGAGTTGTAAAACTTCTTAAAGTATCAATACATATCTCAAATAATTCCTCATCTTCAATGCTGAGTAATGATAACAGAATCTGAAGTTCATATATATTGCAGCTACTATCCATACAATATGCTAGTTTTTTTTGCCATTCTAAAGGTTTGATAAGTACTTTGCTTGCTAACTCTTCCCAGTCACTTGAGCTAAACTCTGATAGTATTTCACTCGCAATTATACAACCATCGTCGTACCAAGAATCTATTGTTGTTTCAGCTGATATTAGATTATCTAAATCTTTATACTTATTCATGATTATTCCCCTTCATTTTCTTGACCTTAAAATCCTGTTGGACGAGGTGCATTTACTGAACCTGTTGGATAAGAACTTGTTACGTTATCACCAACTTTAATGACATCAATTTCTACACCATTTACTGTCTTCCTATGCCAAGTTGCTCCATCTCTTAATCTTGTTGAAATTGCTGGTGTATCCCCAACCTCAATAACACTATTAATTATTTGCTTATCACTCCATGTATCTGGAAAGAGTGTGCTCTTTTTTAGCTTTGATATATTGCCATCAGTAAATTGTCTAGTAAGTACAACCTTCTTTGTACCATCAGCATTTGTTGATAATACTTCAACTGCAAAATTATTATTAGCATTATTGATACTTGGCGAATGTCCACCAATTAAATCATTCTTTGGAACTTTACGTTGACCTTCTAGTATCTTGACCTCCATATCTTTACTAATAACGGTCTTTGAATTAATTAAACTATTAGGATTACCCGCACTCTTACCCCCAACCTCCTCAACCTTCTTCCCCCCACCAGCCAAATCAAGCCCTTCATCAGCGGCTTTCAACGGTTTGAGGAAGGTAAACATGTAAGCCAGGGCGATTTCATCCGGGGTAGATTCCGGGTCCAGCAGCACGGCGACATCTTCGAACATAAATCTCATGCCGGCGACAAAATAGTGTCCGCCTTCTTCCAATCCTACATCCGAATTCGGGTTTCCGAGCACTTTTCTCATGTCGGCTAAGGTAGGGTCGGGATACTCCCAGTCTGCCGTATTGCCTGGAGTCGACGAAGCAGATGAATGTGCTGACGGGTCTTGCAGATACTCTCTTAGCGCTTCCGTCTCTTCTTCCGTTATGGGTTCTGGTTGAATTCCTTTTTCAGCCTGCAGTTGTTCCAGCTGTTTTTCCACCTCATTTTTAGGGGTGCTCGAGGCGACAGGTTGGTAGGCACTGTTGAACAGTTGGTCGAGATCGCTGGTGCTCATCATGTTGAAAAGAGGACCGTTTTGCCAGGATAGGAAGGATTGCGGGACGGTGCTAGCAGCAGCAGGGTCCGCTGTCATGCCCGCTGCACCCACGTCTTGTTCAGCAGACGACCGATGTGCTTCCCGTACCTTTTGTTCTTCCTGTTTTCTATCTATGTATTCAAGACTTTTTTCTCGTGTTCCTTCTATGCTGGTGTATGCTTCACTCTTTTCAAAAGCATGGACATTAAAGGCAATGGGTGTGATGGCACCGTTTTGAGTCGTTGATTTGACCAGGGAATCGAGTAAATGACGGACCAGCCGCTGGGAATCAAGAGACAGGTCGTACTCAGTAACCAACGTATGATCATATTCCTCTACCTTTTCTATTGTATCATTTCGTTTCGTTTTCGCGTCCTCTATGGATACTTCCATATCAGCAGTCGAGTATGCCTCAAGCGCAACCAGATCACGGACTCCATCCAGAATTCCCGCCAAATCCTTGTGCTGTTTTTGAATCATCTCTGCCGTCCTGACGTGAGCGGTTTCAAGCTCTTCCTCTAAAAAAGGCACATCCACAAACGATGATCCGCCAAGCTGCCAATCCTCAGCCATTGCCCCAACATCGCTCATAAAAACCATCTGCTGATCGACAAACCCAATCCACATTTCCACAATCAGGCTTTGTGCGTTGAAAAAAGACTTGATCGCATCCGCTGCATTTCCTTCAAACGCCTCACCAAGATCTGTAACAGCAATCATTTTCTCTTTCAATACGAATAATTGCTCTCTAAAGGTCTCATACTGACCCACCCGCTCCTCCATCGTCTCTCTAAGAGCGGCCGCATTATAACGAACGGTCTGAGACATCGCTTCACTCCCTTTTTCCATTTCTAGTATTTTCCTCTAGTGTAAAGATGGAAGGGAAAGTCTGCCAACCTAAAACATGTAAATATTGTAAAATGAGTATAAAGACCTAACTCCTATAGAAAAAATACACGTAATACTCTTTGAATGATAATGGAAATACAGTCTACTTGATTTCTTTAAATCACTTAAAAACCCACGTCATCCATATTTTAAAATCACTATATAAATGATATGATAAAAAACATGACGAAATTTGGGGGCATTTGTAATTAAATGAAAAAATTTTATACTATACTACTAGTTATTATTATAGTAATCAGTTCTGCATACGTTATTTTTACTAAGTCAGAATCATCTCAGCAATCCCATTCTTCTTTCCCCGAGTTGGCTTTAGATAACGGTGAGATTAAACAACTAGATACAAAGACAGATACCAACCACGGAATTAAGGACGTTACGTACCTTTACGATTTAACAAAAGAAAATAAGGCAATCGGTGAACTGACACTGGTTCAAAGAACTTTTTCTACTGGTGATAAAATGTATTTTGCTGAGATCGATGCCAGCGATGAGGTCTCGCTCAACATCACTCTTGAAGAAAATCCAGATGAATTGACGCATGAGACGTTAGATAAAACGGTGGAGGAAGTATACCCCTTTAGAAAAGATAGAACGTTAGCTGACCCATTAACGAATAAACTTACCTATCTTGAAAGCCGGGAACACTCCTTTTTATTTGGCAGTCAAATCAGTTTTCAGGATATTAGTGAAGAAGAGCCTTCGGATGGTTCTATGAGTCATGTTTTAGAATTACTGGCATCAGATCACTCCATTACGACTGATGACGAGGTATCTATCCAGTTAAAGACCAGTGAAAAAGCCCATACATGGTGGATGGAAAGTGATGAAAAATTATTCATGAACATGGATGATTTTGAAGAGGCATATGAGATCGGGATAGACGAATTCCGCTGGATCACCAAAGATATGCTATACTCACACGGATTAAGTTCAATATTTCCGTCAAGTGAAGACGCATTTGTAAATTCTCTCGTCAGACAAAGCGGAAGAGCTTCTTCAATAAAGCTGATGAACAAACCGGATCACAGGTTTTGGATCAATATTAACGAACACCAGTTTAAGTCTCTTGAACTAAGACGTCATGAGGATGGAATGTGGCATACCAACTATACAAGTACTTGGTTAAACAAAGCGTATGATTTTGGAGCAGATTATATTGACTCAAGGCATAATGATAATATTTTCAGAAGCCAGTTAAGACGGGCAAACTATTTGGGATATAATGAGTACGCTGACAACTGGAACGTTTACGCAGATTTCTTAGTAAAACGCGCTGATGAAGGGAGCATTTTACAGACCTCTACCGGATACTTTTTAATTGATTACTACGAAGATGATGCGGATCAATTAACGCATGTCTCGTTAAACCATGCATTAAGTTTAATGAATTACTTAATAGCAAGTTATCAGGAAACAGGAAACTCTGAGCTTTTACCAACGATCAAGGCTCATCAGAATGCATTGGAAGAAACGGCGGAAGAATGGATAAACGAAGATGGGTACTTAAATTATCAAGTAAATACGGATGGATCGTATAGCGGGGTTGATTATAATCTCGTTACCTATTACGACCTTTTATATTCAGTTGAGTTAATTGAAGAGGTATTCCCTGAGGATCAAACAGACCACCTCGAACAATTAATCCAAGCAAAAGAAGAGCAGCTGATCGATAACGGTCTATATAAATACACGGACCCTTCTAATATCGAAAAATATATGGGTCTGATTGAATAATCATAACCCGGATCTTCCTGATCTAAGTTACGACTATACTATTCACTCAACAGACTCCTTCTTTTGAAAAAGCGGCTTCAAACTATTAAAGTTTTGGGCTATTCACATATGCGTTTGCCCTGTTTCCCAAAATCAGAGATTCAAAAAATCTACCTGTTAAATAAAAGCCAGCCCTCTTTTCTGTTGAGAAAAAGAGAGCTGGCTTTTTTCAGTTGGATCCAATGTTGTAAAAATTTAAAAGGATAGTAGGATGATGTTTCCTAGCCTCTCCAACTCAAATACAGCAAACTATCTTATTGAACTTAATGTATGTTGGCGTACATCAATTATCCCTAACAAAATTATTGCCCGATTTCATACGTGTAAAGCAAACAAATAAAAAGAGCTTCATTAAGATTTTCATCAAAAAACTCAATCGTATATTCACGTGGAGGGATTCTACCTGTGTATGATAATCTAACCACTTTTTTATTGTCCAGGGAAACAATAGTTTCTTTATCCCCAAAGTTACTCTCAATAATATACTCTTTAGATTCAATGGAAATAACCGCTCTAGGGTGAGTTTTAACCATACTTTTATCTTGTAATGTATAGCTTAAACCATTAACTAAATCGCGTACTTCCCATCTGGGGCGACCAAAAAGCCTCACTGCATCAATCGTTTCAGCAACTTCTTCATTTCTGCGGAAAACCCGGACATTCGTGACGAACCCCGGCATGATTCCAGTTAAAATTCCTTGCCATTTAGCAGTAAAGAACTTTTTAATCGAATAAACTTCTACTCCTCCTCTATCTTTTACAGATAAAGGCGCCATAGAATTAGTTAATACAGGCATATCAAAATGATAAATACTCATTTTTTCACTCCATTTGGAAATATCGCATCCTGAGTTAACTTTTAACTTAATTTCAGGTGTCAGATACTTGGTATAGTTTAATCCAATATTTGATCGTTTCCCCAGTATTTAAATTTGAAACTTCTTCATTAAAGTCTTTACCATTTTTATAGAATGCTTGGTCGTTCGAATGGGAAATAGGGGAGGATAAGAAAAATCTAAGCTTCTCTTATTCCAGTATAGAATATGAACTGTTCGTCATCAGGCAGTTCTTCAATAAAAAAAACCTTGAAAGGCGTTAAGCCACTCAAGGTTATCTTTTGAGAAATAAACTCACCATCATCTAGTTACCGCACACGTTTTCTTCTCATCCATTGTGTCGCAACCCACTTTTCTCCTTTTACAACAGGCGCTCCACCATGAAGCGTTTTTTCGTTCAGTTCTTCATCGTTGTAAAAGTATTCGAAATAGACGGCCGAACCTTTTTTGGGGGTAACCGTAATATTTAAATCAGGAAAGTAGGTTTCTCCCCCCTCTTCCACGTCATTTAAATAAACAACCATAGTGCTAATACGATTATTTGAAGCTGCTTTACTGGTCGGCAAAAAGAAATCATGGTGTGCTTTGTACTCTTGTCCAGGCGTATAGTTTAATATTTGCAATCCCTCTGCGTGCTCGACTGGGATATTCATAATCTTGCTAAGACGTTTTTCAATCGTGCCTATCACATCATTTTCCGACTCCTCAAAGAACATGCCGCTGCTCGTTCTCATTTGATTGACCACACGCTCACTGCTAATCTTAGAACGTTTCATTCGATCACCCGATAATTCAATCAACTGATCACATTCTTCATGGCTCAACACATTTTCCAACAGCACAACTAAAGGCCACATATGCAGCTTCGTAAACGGGATGGTTGTATCCCCGACACTAATAGCAGATCCAACGGAATCAAACAGATGCTGTTCTGATGCTTTTTCAGGTTCGGTACTGTTTCCATTTGAAGAGGCTATTTTTCCCGTGTTTTCTTTTACCAGTGTTCCAACATATCTACAGGACTGTTCTTCCGTTTTGGTTGAATAATGGTTATACTTTCTTTTCATACGTCTTCCCCGTTCTTTTCTAATTTTTAGAATATTAACTTTATTATACCATTAATCTTCTTTATGAAGCTTAATTAGAAATAACATTATTTTTCAAAACATGTAAAATGAGCAAAAGGAACTAAAGTTTTTCTATAAAAAACTGCCATTGCTTTTTTATATGCAATGACAGTCCAAACTTTCACATATTTACTTCTCTCTCGTTTCGTGATTTTAACGCAATAAATTATTCCTGAATTAGATTAGCTCTTCATAAATCGTTTAACTCAGAACCTTTTCATAAAACGATAACACTCGTCCATTATAGTTCCGCTCTTCTATGAAATGAAATCCAAGGGAGGTTAAGGTCTTGATCGATTTTTCGTTCATTACTCTCACTCTGGCTGCTACTTGATTAACATTCAAAGTATGATTCGCAAAGTCAATGGCTGCTCGAGCTGCTTCACTCGCGTAACCCCTCCCCCAGTGGTTTTTACTTAAAAGGTACATGATTTCAATATCTTGTGTGTCTTCAATAAAACGGAGTCCACAGTGTCCGATGATTTCAACAGAAGATTGATTTACAACGACCCAGACGCCAAATTGATGCTGATTCCAGTGTTCAACTAATTTTCTTACATACTCTTCTGTTTCTTCAAAAGATAACCCCTTGGAAGCTGCAAGCCATTTTCCTACTTCATGTTCCTTGACGATTTTATAAATGTCAGCCGTGTCTTCGAAGGTTATTTTCCTCAAATAAAGTCGATCTGTATAGATTCTTTCATTTGAACTTTCATTCATCTACATCCCCTCCTTGTTGTAGTTGTTTAATTAAATCTTTTTAAAATTCCTGCTTCATCACTTCTTCACCCCCGCCGCAAAAAACGGCCCATTCACGGTCATGGTAAAGATAATCCGTGCAATTTCTTCCGGTGACTCCTCCCCATTTTTCAGCCATTCCTGAAGAACGCCGATATGCGCTGAAGCAATGTAGGTGACAAGATAATCGACGGGGACGAGGAGGTTTTCCTGTTTGAAAATGGTTGGGTTGCTTTTAAAGAGGGCCTCTCCCATGAAGCCTTTGATCTTTGTTTGAAAAGACAGGTCTCCATTTGGGCCAAGCAGGGCTTTCATTAAGCCTCTATTGCGGTTGATAAATTCGAAAAATGGGACAAGCATGGTAAAGGGAACGATGTTTTCCTTGTTTGAATCTAGATCAGCAATGACGTTTGGCAGGTTTTTGATGATTTTATTCTTCATTTCCTTCATCAATTCTTCCTGGCATTTGGTCAAAAGATCATACTTATCCTGATAATGGGCGTAAAAGGTTCCACGATTAATATTCGCTTTTGTCGTGAGGTCCTTGATCGTAATTCCCTCAAAGCCTTTTTCCTCTATTAATTCAATCATTGCTTGCTTAATGGACTCTCTTGTCCGAATGACGCGTAAATCCAAATGTAGATCACTCATATCCAATCCTCCTGAATTTTTTTCAACATATTGTGAGAAGCTGTTGGATAACCGACAGACCCTTCGTTTTTGATGATTGTAGAGCACTCGATAAGCGCATATAGTTGAGTTAAACAACACGTTGTTGATTATTTTATCATACTGGAGGGATTGAGATGGATATTCACGTGTCTCATGTTCATAAACGCTTTGATCAGCACCATGTTATAAAGGACGTCACGCTTACGATTCCGTCAGGGGAAATATGCGGGCTGCTTGGTCCTTCCGGCTCCGGAAAAACAACGCTGATTCGCTTGATGATCGGAGCAATCGCAGCAGATGAAGGGTCAGTTCATTTCGGGGACGTCAAAATCCCGAATATGAATATGTTAAAACAGGTAGGATTTATGCCGCAAAATGATGCTTTGTATGATGATCTTTCTGCAGAAGCGAATTTGCATTTCTTCGGAGGCCTGTATCACCTTGATTCCGCCACCCTAAACAAACGCATGGACGAAGTGCTCTCCATCGTGGATTTAACGGAACATCGAAAGAAATTGGTGAAGAAGTTTTCAGGAGGGATGAAAAAGAGACTTTCTCTTGCGGCAGCGATCTTGCATTCTCCAAAAATCCTGTTTTTAGATGAACCCACTGTTGGAATAGATCCAGTGCTGCGCCGGACGATCTGGCAGCAGTTTCAAACGATTAAACAATCCGGCACGACGATTATTGTGTCCACCCATGTGATGGACGAAGTAACAGAATGCGATCAGGCAGCCCTTTTATATAATGGTGTCTTGATTGACTATGATACCGTCCCGAACTTGATCCATAAGACGGACAATGGACGTGTGGAGGAATTGTTTTTGATGGCTTCTGCTCAAGCGAAGGCGGGTGAACGTCCATGATGCATTTAGCTCGGCGTGTCATCCGTCAAACGATCAATGACAAACGGAGCCTGATGATGATCTTAGTCGCTCCCCTCTTAATCCTGACGCTCGTTTATCTTTTACTCGGGGATTCTGATTATGTACCAACGGTCGGAATGGAAAAATCCACACTGCCCGACCCTCTTGTAACCGCTTTGGAAGAGCAGGATCTTAAGATTAAAAACCTATCGAATGAAGAAGTGGAGGAAGCAAAAAGCTATTTAAAGGATCACGAAAATGTAGACGCGATCTTTACCTTCTCACAGAATGAAGGCATGGACATCACCCTGTATGAACCCTCCACTAAAGGAGCGAGTGCAGCAAGTGAAATCCAGGAAGCGATGACGTCCTTAAACCCTTCAGCAAAAGTGGAAATGGCTTATGTCTACGGAGACCAGGAGCAATCCACCTTTGATTCTCTAGGCTATGTTTTCTTAGCTCTCTTTTCGTTCTTTTTAGTCTTCATCATTTCAGGAATGGCACTGGTCAGAGAACGGACCGGGGGAACACTGGAACGGCTGTTAATGACGCCGATTAAACGAGGCGAGGTTATTCTTGGCTATACGATTGGATACGGGGTATTTGCAATCGTTCAAGCGATCCTCATTGTCCTGTATACAATCTTTGTTCTTCAACTAAGCTCTGCCGGAAATATCGGATGGATTCTGCTGGCTATGGTCCTGTTAGCCGTCACAGCCGTGATGTTCGGCGCCACCATATCCGTCTTTGCCAGCTCAGAACTGCAGGTGGTTCAAATGATTCCATTTACAATCATCCCACAAGTCTTTTTTTCCGGACTGATTCCGCTCGACCTGATTCCGTTCGGGCTGGGAAATCTAAGCTACATCATGCCGATTTATTACGGAGCCGCTGCGATTAAAGGGGTGATGGTTTATGGAGATGGTTTTATGCAGATTTGGCCGTATCTTCTTGGGCTCCTTACCTTTGCAATTGTTCTGTACGTGATCAATACGCGGGCGTTGAGAAAGTTTAGGAAACTATAATTTTAAAAAAGAACCAGCCTTCTTTCTAAAAGATTGCTGGTTTTTATATGTTTGTAAAGAATAGATTACAAACATTAGATTGTTCTTAATAAAAATCAAATGCATGGAAATATATTAAAAATAGCACTTCATTAAGCTGAATCTTTCCGTTCTTTAATAAGAATAATTTATCATATTTAAGGATAAATAAAAATTTTAACAAGTTAAAAAGAACTATTATAAAGCCATTAAAAAGGATTTTAATAGGATTTATAAATATTTACAAAATATATATTGTGTTCGTTATAACGATCAATTATGATAGGAAATGTGGAAAACACACCACTATCAAATCTAATGGGGGCTAGAAAATGGCGATTGTCAGCACTAAGGTTGGAGCAGTACTATTGGCATCTGTAGTAACAATGGGAGCAACAGGTTTTTATTTTACAGAAGGAGAAACTGTTGATGATGTTAAGCTTCAGCTAGCAGAACTACGCGACAAAGTGGTTCAGTACGATTATTCTGAGAACGCTTTATTAGAGAAGATCGGCTTAATTAAAGCGGATGCTACTGAAATGTTGACAGATGCAAACGGTAAAATTATTGATGCAAAAACTGAGATTAATAATTTAAAAGCAGACAAAAGTTTCCTAGAAACACAGATTGATGGATTGAATACGGATGTAGCAAATTTAACTGCAGAAAGAGATCAACTAGTGGCTGATCTGGATGCTGCAAATGATACAATTGATGAGAAAAATGCTGCCATCGACGAATTGAACTCTACTATAGATAGTAAAAATGCTGAAATTGAAACGTTGCAAGGTCAAGTGGCTTCACTTGAAACTCAATTGGCAAATTTACAAGCAGAATATGATCAACTTGAAGAAGATTACAATGCTTTGGTAGCTGAGAACACTGACAATAAAGCTGAGGCTGAACGTGCAAATGCAGAGGTTCAAAAAGCAAACGAAAAAGTAGCTGAACTTGAGGGGATTTCTCAAGAAGTTGAAGAAGACACTGATAGTTTAGATGCTCTAACTCAAGAAGAATTGGATGCTATTGGAACGGAGAACACACCAGACGTGTTTGATGCAGAGTTAGTTGTAAAGAACCTAAACCTTACGTATATCCAAGATGGGCAGTCTGAAGAATTCAAAGCAGCTCATCCTGACCTCGATATCCAACCAGGTGAGAGAGTGTGGAGAATTACGAACGACAACGAATTTAAGGTTTACGTAGAATATGTTAAAGGTACAGAAGACGGCGAGCTTGTGGCAAATCCTTCTCAAACATTCTACATGACTGAATCCGGTGGTAGCATGATCATTAAATGGCAGGACGAAAATGGTGTTTGGAAACAAACCGTTAAAGCTGGTGCGTAAATAAATAAAAGTGAGAATGTCGCCCAAAGCGCATTCTCACTTTTTTGTTGATAATAAAAACAGATTAAATAAGGAAGAATAATAGACTGAGATATAATTCTACTAGTGCAAAACAGAACAAATTAGCCAATAAATAATGAGACGTTTCATCTACGTGTAAAAAGATTCATATGATCCAAGAACTCACGACTCCCATCCCATTAGTTGTCATTTTTAAGAATTCATTTTCCTTCATTGAAACAGTTGCCTTCAGCGAACACTGAACTATGCCTGTGCCTGTGCCTGTGCCTTAGTTTTGCAAAAGAGGATAGAGAGAGAACAATGAACAATTAATTATTATTTGATAACAAGATAAACACCAGCTACTCGTATAAATTATGTATAACTATGCGCCTATTTAGTAGCTTTAGCACTTATCTTATATTTTCATGTGAAATATTTCACAAACCATTCTCCCTTTATCCCCACCCGCCTGATATACTAAAAGAAAACGAACAAAATATTCCATTTTCATCTGCAATCATGCTTCTCATTCTAAGTAGTCAGGATGATGTGACGATGACAGCCTTGCAAATTATCACTGCATTGACTCCGGTTTTGTCTGTGTTCATTTTTCTTGTGATTTTACGTTTACCCGCGACCAAAGCCATGCCGATCAGTTTACTGGTGACGGCTTTGCTTGCTTATTTTGTGTGGGAGATGCCTTCCATACAGATTTTAGCAGCTTCAATTGAAGGGATAATCATTGCGGTTTCGATTCTTTGGATTGTCTTCGGTGCGGTGCTTCTACTTAATACACTTTCTAAAAGCGGGGCGCTTGATGCGATTCGTGAGGGATTTACGGTGATCTCAGCGGATCGAAGAGTTCAGTTGATTATTATTGCCTGGCTGTTTGGGTCGTTTATAGAAGGAGCCGCCGGTTTTGGAACGCCTGCTGCGATTGCGGCTCCGCTTTTAGTGGCGCTTGGCTTCCCTCCTCTTGCGGCTGTGTCACTGGCTTTGATTGCGGACAGTTCAGCGGTTTCATTTGGTGCGGTTGGTACACCGGTGATTGTAGGGGTTCAGCAGGGGTTAAATGAAGGAAGCGCGCTCGCTCCTGGTGTTGAAAGTGAATTAGGAGACTTGTCGATCACACAGTACCTCCAGGAAATTGCCAGTACAGCCGTTTTTGTGGACTTATTTATCGGAACGTTTATTCCAGTGTTATTAGTATGCATGCTGACACGTTTCTTCGGTGAAAACCGTTCATGGAAAGAAGGGCTCAACATTTTTCCGTTTGCTGTTTTTGCGGGATTAAGTTTTACTCTTCCAGCTTTTGTGGTTGCGACCTTTTTAGGTCCTGAATTTCCTTCAATTATTGGCGGACTAGTTGGACTTATGATTGTCGTTCCCGCTGTTAAAAAGGGATTTCTACTGCCAACCAAACCATGGGATTTCGGCACGAATACAGTTGAACCAAATTTAAAAGAAAACATCCCAACCAACGTAATGCCGCTTTGGCTGGCGTGGATTCCCTATTTGCTTGTTGCCGTCTTTCTCGTCCTGACGAGAATTGACGTTCTTCCTTTTAAAGACTGGCTGCGATCAGTCCAAGTTGGCTGGGGATCTATTTTAGGAACCGAAATCAGTACCTTTTTCGAACCGTTTTACTTACCAGGAACGATCTTCTTCGTTGTGATCATCATCACCATTTTTCTTCATAAAATGAGCGGAAGCTGCGTGAAGGAAACATTCATGATTTCAGCAAAAACGATGGCAGGAAGCACCATCGCACTCGGAGCAGCGGTGCCTATGGTTCGAATCTTTATTAATTCCGGCGTCAACCATGCAGAACTGTTGAGCATGCCAATGGAGCTGGCCGTAACGGTGTCCGCTGCAGTAGGTGAACAATGGCCCCTCGTCGCGCCGGTCATTGGAGCACTTGGATCGTTTATTTCAGGCAGTGCAACTTTCAGTAATATGATGTTCTCCCTCTTCCAATTCAGCATCGCGGATCAAATTGAAGCCGATCCAAAAGTCATACTCGCGCTGCAGGTCCTCGGAGCCAACGCCGGCAACATGATCTGTGTCCTAAACGTTGTTGCAGCCGCTTCTGTTGTAAACCTTGTTGGGAAAGAAGGCACCATCATTCGAATGACACTTGTGCCGATGATGCTTTACGTAGTGATGGCGGGGGTGATTGGATTTTTGTTATGGTGAAATACTAAATGCTGTGCTTAATACAATCTAAACTAGCGCCTCAGGATTTCCTACAGGCGCTAATATTTCTATTGCTATCTGGCGATTGGACATTTCTTTTTTCACTGATTCATCTTGTGAGAAGACGTAAGTTTTTTCATTCTTTACCACACCGTTTCCTCCAACAGAGATTAAAAATCTGCGTCTGAACTTCCTTCGATTAGTGCAAACAGGACACTATTTGCAATTAGCTCTTGTCCAGTTTCGTTAGGATGGAAGTGGTTAAAGTTTAATTGGTCAATACTGCTATTCTCTGCCTGATCTTTGTAATAAGAGTACAGGTCGATAAACCCTAAATCATTGTCTTTAGCTATTTCTTTAATTGCATCATTATATCCATTTTCAAGCTGCTCGTTAATTTCAGGACTCATTGTGTAATTCGACGTTCTTAGTATTATCTTCGCATCTGAACCATCTTTTATAGAGTCAATCAACGTCTGATAATTTTGTCTAAACTGGTTCAATGACACCTCATTAACCACATCATTTAATGAAGAGTTTACAACTACTAACTCAGGACTAAATCTTAGAACATCATTCCTTACCCTCTCCTGCATAGCCAATAAATCATTGCCAGATACCCCTGCATTTCTAACTTTTACATCGAAGCCAAATAACTCATGAAATTTAGAAGAAATGATTTCTACATGGCCGGGCAATCCGTTAGTGTAATCGTTCTGCTCAGTCGTAGAATCTCCCAAGAATACTATAGTGGCTCTCCCGCCTGAGAGTAAATCCTCAAAAACCGTATGCTCTGTCCCAAAAGTTTCGTAGCGTTTAAAATCCCCAGTATCAGTGGAATCTCTAAATTCATTGTACTTAGTGATTAATTCTTGTCTCTCTTTTTCTTTTTGCTCTTGTAATTTTTCAATGGCATTATCGACTGCTTGTGCATTTTCTGTGCTGTATGTTAAGTATCCACTTAGTGCTACAGCAACCAGAAGAAAGGTTGATAGAACAAGTAAAATTTTCATCTTCATGTAATTAATCCCCTTTTTTATATTTTACAGGGATAATTGTACCATTAAATTACTTTATATGTTTATTAAATTACATAGATGGGATCAATTTATTTTTTTACAACAATATCACTATCTACCAATATAGATAAATCAGGGAAGTTTTTAGTGTACTGAAGTTCGATAACATCTCCTGCTTGTAGTGATAAGAAATTTCTAAACACGATTGTTTCTTTTGCTCCGTTAGCAAGGTTTATGGAAAAGGTGTCATGAGATTGTCTGGTACCATTGATTAATGGTATAAATCTAATAACCCCACTTGAAGAAGTACCACCTTGAACCTGCATAACAGAACTTATTTCGTAGATGCCCGTTTTAGATACAGTGTAGCTTCCTGATGAAACGTTGTCGTACTCAACAACTTGACCAGGGAAAACGAATTTGAAGTAATCAGTATCCATTGCAATGGTTGTATTGAGCACGATCGTTCCGCCTGCCACACTTACATTTAAAGCAGGATGGTTGTTTTCTGGTGGGCTTTTAGGCGATAGAAACTCTAAATACGGATACTGCAGTTCGAACCTTACATTTTCAGCTTTTCTTTTTATAAAACGGAATTTCATTTCAACATGCGTATGTTTATACGAAGAAAGATACGGTAAGTTAAACTTGGATTCTACTTCGTATCCTGCTGTTGTCGGGTATAACTGTGTATCTTGCGAGAGTTCTCTGACAAGTGTACTTCCATTAAATAGTCTTAAAATAATCCTCAGATCAGCAGAGTCTACTGTGGTTGATGTATTAGACAGGATATTCGCTCTTACGCTAGCAACAACATTTTGTTTGAAATCTGTTTCTACTTTTTGAGAGACTTCCGCCCAATCAGCTAATGCTACATTGTCCAGTATGAAAACATATTTAGCATTAACTGCTTGTGGGAAAATTGTAGCTGCGTTATTAGATTTTGACTGAACCCATCCTTTTCCCGCACTATTGAACTTCGGATTAAACAACCGATTCTCGCTTGCCTTTAATACGACTGGATCAGATTTCATATCCAATGCAGACGATTCCTTAGCAAACATCGTAGAGTGATCTGTGTAAGCTTTTTTAAGTGTTTTCACTTCAAGTGTTCCTTGATCTACTTTACTTTTTATAAAGTCCATCAACGTTGTGAAATTGCTTACTGACACGTCAGAATCATTCACGTTGTGCGCCCATATCACAATGAAATCTTTGTTTGTGATTGCTTGGTTAATCCAGCCCTGAATAGAAGCATAATCACTTGCAAAGCTCATTCTAGGAATTGCGTGAGATACTTCTTTATTAACTGGTGTATAAGTTTGATACGCATAATTCATGAACGAGTAATCAAAATTGTTTACGATGTTTGGTATGTGCTTAGAAGCCACATTGCCTACAGGAGCGACAAATCCATTTGCATTAATACCTAATTTTTTGATTGCTTCCTTTGATTCTCTTAATTGGGATTCTGACCACTTCACATCGTAAGAATTTGTAAATTCTGTGTGCAGTGCCGAATGAGATAATATTTCTACACCCTCAGCATGTAATGTTTTTAATTGTTCAACTGTCATAAAACCGTTTGAAGGATTTTGTTGCATAAATACTTCGGTAGAAATGGCTAAATTCCATGGCAATCCTCTACTTGCTAATATCCCTCTAGCGTTTTGCCACAAGGAAGATTCTCCATCGTCAAACACGATAGAAACGATTGCTTTATCATTACCGAGCCACTTAAATTTATTTTGTGATAGCGAACTAATCTCTTCCCCTTTATGAGCCAACGACGCGGCAATTCTGGCTATCTCTATGAGCGTTTATAGACAAAAGCATATTTAGATGGTTTCCCATAGACACTAATTCTTAAATATTCTTTATCTATCCAAAAGATCGATCATTCATTTAATCAACCGTAAAGAAACTTCCCTCATCTTTCTTTGCTTCCTTACTCTTCTCCTCCACCGATAAACAATACAACATTCGCCTTTCCCCTCCAGTTCCATCGTAATGATCTAAGAGGATATCTGTATTCATATAATCTGGTTTAGGCATGGTTCAGTATTTATAGAAGGAGTAGCTGCTCCATAGGTATTGCTCACATTTTTTGACCATGTTTGCTGCGATGGGGTTTAGATGTATGTAGCGGCTCACTTTAAGCATACCTACTTTGCCTTCAGCTAACTGATCATAAAAGCGTTTTTCAAAGACATGACCTGTTAAACGATAGCGGGTGTTGTAGTAGTTCGCATATCGTTTGTCTACGAGCGACATGATTTTTGAAACGGAACAGTCTGGATCCAGTGATCGAAGGAGAAGGTAGAAATGGTTTGTCATAAGGCAGTAGGAGGCTATTTCAAAGGGGTACTTTTGGTGAAGGTGGGTTAAGATGTGGAAAAAGGCTTCAAAGTCCTGGGGTTAAGAAACAGGGGATCACGCCGATTACCTCTGCTAACTATATGATAGTAGCAATGCGGCAGCCACGTTCGTTTTTTCGTGCCATTAGTTTTTACCAACCAGCAGAATCACCATACATTCATATGAATCTTCTTTGATAGGTATTACCTCAATCTGCAGAATATAGTCTTCCAAACTACTTAATCTACTTTCTAAAATTTTGATCGTCAAAAGCAAAACCTCAGATTCAATCTGGGTAAGGTGAAATGAAGAAATACAGAGAAGAAATGGGAATCCTGATCAGACGGATGTGAAGGAAGAGATTGAACAGCTCGGCAGAAAGTGCTCTATTATTCCATGCGATCTTGAAAAGATAGATCTAGTGAAATCGGCGATTCCCAGTGTCGTCTCATTCGGAAAAGTTGATATCTTAGTCAATAATGCAGGCATACAGCGCCGGTCGCCATCTGTTGATTTCCTTGAATCCGATTGGGATGATGTTCTATCGATCAATCTAAAAGTCGTCTGGCTCCTATGCCAGGAAGCAGGACGCCATATGGTAGCAAGAGGAGAAGGCAAAATCATTAACACCGCTTCCCTCCTTTCTTACCAAGGAGGATTGACCTTACCAGCTTATGCAGCAGCAAAAGGCGGTGTGGCACAACTCACAAAAGCCCTCTCTAATGAATGGGCAAAAGAAGGTGTCAACGTAAACGCAATCGTCCCAGGCTATATCGCGACAGACATGAATACCGCCTTAATCGACGATCCCGTAAGAGGCAAACAAATTCTCGATCGTATTCCTGCGGACAGATGGGGAAACCCCGATGATTTTAAAGGAACCGTCATTTATTTAGCTTCGGAAGCTTCTAGTTATGTACATGGTCATTTAGCGGCTGTTGATGGGGGTTGGTTGGGGAGGTAGTTTACTCACTTCTCTCCTTATACTTCGTACAATAATTAATACTTATTTGAATAAATGAACCAAAGTAAAGCAGAGTGTGGCTGGGACATAACTAGCTAAAATTCATAACTCAAAAGGCACCGCACATCATTTTTGATGTGCGATGCCTTTTTCTTCTGTTATTTTGTTTTGCTGCTAGGTCATTTTGCGCTTATGGCGACGAATTTTCTTAAATTCACCGCCATAAACGCAAACCCCAACTCGTTTTTCACCCGATCTTTTCCACGGACAGATAATCGGGGGAAACCTAAATTAGCCTTCAGAAATCCAAAAACTGGTTCTACGTCAATCTTCCGTCTTCCGTAGATTTTCCCTGTTTTTTCTTCTGAAAGCAATGTTCTGATTCGTTCTTTTTGTTGTTCCCATTTTGGGTTCATAAAGATTTTTCGATTGTTTCCTTCTTTTGCTTTGGTACATTCCGAACGGAATGGACAACCTATACAGTTCTCACTTTCGTATACTTTGTACTCTCTGGTAAAGCCTTTGCGGTCGGTCTTCCGAGAATGATAACGGAAGGTAAGCTGCTGGTCATTTGGGCATTGGAAGGAATCCGTTTCATTATTGTAGTTCCAGTTGGCCGTATTATACGCATTTTTCTGATTGTGTTTCTTTTGTTCTTTCCGGTACGTATTAAAGGTAATCAATGGTGTACTCTCCCGATTGTCCAATACATCCTGATAATTATCTTCACTTCCATACCCGGCATCTGCGACTAGGTAAGTAGGAAGTTTAAAGAAGTGCCGTTCAATCGAATCAAGAAAAGGAATGAGCGTTCGTGTATCCGTTGGATTTGAAAAAATCTCGTAGGCAAGCGTATATTGACCTTCGGTCGCAATTTGAAAATTATAGCCAGCTTTCAGTTAGCCATTCTTCATATAATCATCTTTCATTCGCATAAACGTGGCATCATGATCCGTTTTGGAATAACTGTTTCTCTCGCCAAACAGCCTCATGTCCGCCTCATACTTCTGTTTCCGCGCCACAAAATCTTTGAACTTCTTGAAAAGCTGTTTCGGTCTTTTGCGTAAAGAGCGAAGCTTCTTTCGTTGCTGCACGTCTTCCGTTTTTTCGATTTCTTGTGTAAAGGTTTCAACGGTTTCTTCCAGTTTTTCAACGACTTCAACTAACTCTTCCGCTGAAAGTTCTTCCGGACTTTCTCGTTTAATTTCCGGTATAATTTGCTGATCAACCAATTCATCGTAGAGTTTTTTCGATTTCTCTACCAGGCTGGCGCTGTACTTCTCTACTGACTTCCGCCAGACAAAGGTAAACTTATTGGCATTCGCTTCAATCTTTGTTCCATCGATAAAAATCGCTTCTTCCTCGATCTGCTTTTCTTTAACGAGGTGACAACGAAACTGGACAAAGCAGTCACGAAGAAGAGCTTGAACTTCAGGGTAAACTCGGAATCGGTTTATGGTTCGATAGCTGGGTTGGTGCCCTTTAGCCAGCCACATCATCCGAACACTGTCTAAAAGGAGTCCTTCAATTTTTCTTCCGGAGAAAACGGATTGGGAGTAGGCGCATAAAATAATTTTCATCATCATACGTGGATGGTAGGCAGGGCAGCCGTTCTTTCGCAAGAAAGACTCGAATGCTTCATGAGGAATTTGTTCAACAAGATCATGTACCGCGTAAGCAAAATCATTTTTTTGAAGTTTGATTTCCAAGTCTAAGACTAGACGAAAAGAAAAAAACACAACGATGTTAGTTAGAATTATGAATACGACTTATACTAACCTTTTTTAAAAAATGACTTAAGTAAGAATTTAGTCAAACTAAAAAGCCTTACAGTGATCTCACACACCACAAGACTTTCCGATCAACCATCTACTTGTTACAAATTTTATTAATTTTCAGTGGTAAAGGGCTATACTATAACCCCAAACTCAACCCTCGCCTCCAAAACGTCTCTAGGACCAATCATCTTCAGTTCTTCCTTCCGATCCATTTCCCCTGTTTTAGCCATCCATGGTTCAAGACAGACAAAGTCTTTTCCAGATTCAGTCCAAAGCATGGTGTAGGAAAAAGAAGAATCTGTATTCATAACAATTTTTCTGGTTTGGTCTAGTTGCATGAAAAGTGAGGGATAACTCACATCCAATAGAACCACTGCTTCCTTTAATGACTCCATATCGATTTCTCCGGCAAAGTCTTTTACAAAATGGTCGTTGTAGTCATATAGCTCAGTGGCATTTGTTTTAAGCTTTACGAGTTCGGACTGTGCTTTAAAATGTGGATGAAAGCCCGCATAGATTGGCATCTCTTTTTTTTTGGTTGCAATAACTTTGTTGTATAGACAACTGGTTATCTTTTAGGATATAAGTAAAAATGCCTTCAAAATTAAAAGGATAGAATTTCTTAGTTTCTTCGCTGCTTTGAAAGCTTAATGCGATAGACGCTTGGTTCTCTTGAACTTCCGTATTAATTATCTTCCTTGCATTTAGTCTTGCAAGTCCATGATTGGGTATAGGGTAAATTACTCCCTCCCATTCATATTCTTTTTTTAAAACTTTCCTGAAATCGGCAATAGAACCGGGATTCCGCCTCTTATATTTTTCTCAAGGTTATAAAGAGTGTCTTCATTTAAATAAAGCTGCTCATCCCCACCTACACCCCATACTATAATAATGCCTCCTCTTTCAGAGCAAACGGTTAACCACGATGTAGAGATTTCATTCATTAACTTATAAAAAGACAGTCCGTTCTGAATATATTCCTGCATCTGAAACATTCTTTTCACCTTCTGCTCACTCTATGAATTGTAAAATCTGTGCAGCTATTTTTTCAGCATCGTTTTCTTTCTTTGTTACGTTGAGCTTTTGCTGCAAATTACGTACCTTATCATAACTTAAACTGAGATTCTGAATATCTTCCCATGAAAAACAGCTCAGCTTAATGATTGTTTAGTACGTAGCCAATCGTATTTTGATCCTCGTTCATCTGCGTTCGATTCAGTAGTATTAAAGGTTTCCCCTGAATAACCGCTTCACTCACCGTTCCCCGGCTTTGAAATGATCAGACCTGATGCTGTTATGTAATTTTGTGCTCCAGTGTAGTTTTTAGGTATTTAAAATACATTGGGGTGCTCGATATTCATATTGCTTGAGACTAAGAAGACGCAGCCTGGACTTTCCCATAACGGAAGGTTTTCCACGTTCACATCAAGTTTCATACCTAGTCCGAAAAATACAATCTTCTTATCTTCATGAGGATTAACGTCTTTCATAATTCTTCTTACTTCTAAATCCTCCAACTTTCTTGAAATCAAGTCATAATTAATCTGCTGAGTTTCTGTCCACATGGGCTCATTGCTACCAGTCAATGTTAGAAGTATATCCATTTCTTTATAGGCAGTTTTAAGTTCATGAAGATCCTCTTCTTTAATCAGATCTTCATAGGCGGTATACCAAGTAAGTTTGAAATTCCGACTGACAATATATCTAACTGTTTGGCTGCAATAAAGGGTAATGACGAAATATCAGATAGTACTAAATCCACTTTGTTTTCTATAAGAAAATCTTTTTCCTTTTCAACCTTTGAAGGAAAATCTTGCATATAGGATCTGAAAGTTTCTTTAAGTAATGTCTTATCGATATCCATTCCGTCTTTTTGCAGAACATACCCAACATCAGTAGAAATGGTTTTAAATTCAATTTCGTATCCCAATAACGATACTTTAAGTAATTCCACCCCGTAGGAGTGACACACTATCATTTTGATTGGCTCTATGGCCTGAGCGAATATTTCTCGTATAACGGCAATACTTCTTGTACAATGACCAAATCCGTAATCTGAAATATAGTAGACAATTGTTTTCATTCATATACTCCTTTACGATCTCTCAACCAATTCAATCGGCAGTCCATCCGGGTCAGGGGAAAAGGTAAAACGTTTTTTCGTAAAAGGATTTACCCGAATCTCCTCAACCTCAATCTGAAATGAAGTAAGATGTGCATTACAGGCATCAATATCTTCCACCTATAAAGCCAGATGTCTTAGACCTGCAGCTTCTGGTCTGGATGGACGCAGCGGTGGATCAGGAAATGAAAATAGCTCAATCTGAAATCCATTACCTTGTAAGTCTAATTTATACGAATCTCGTTCTTCCCGGTAAAACTCATGCACTGCTTCAAATCCAAGAACTTCTGCGTAGAACTTTTTGGAACGAGCATAGTCTGTCGCGATAATGGCGATATGATGAATAGATTGAAACATATTGACACCTCTTTCAACTAAAATAAACCTCCCTGCATTAGCAAGGAGGCTGTTTCTTATGAATGGATCTTTGTCACGTAACCTTCAGGGTGCTTCTCGTACCACGCCCAGGCTGATTCCACCATGCTTTCTAAAGAAGCATATTGTGGTTTCCAGCCTAGCACGGATTGCGCTTTTTCTGAAGATGCGACTAATTGCGCAGGATCTCCTGCTCGTCTAGCAGAAACAACAGCAGGTATATCTTTACCTGTAACCTCGGATACGATATCAATAACCTCTTTAACGCTATACCCATTACCATTTCCAAGATTAAAGGTCCCACTTTTATTAGTCTCATTCATATATTTCAAAGCAAGTATATGTGCATCTACTAAATCTTGAACATGAATGTAATCACGTATACATGTCCCATCTGGTGTTGGATAGTCGTCACCAAATACGTGAATAGCTTCGCGCTTACCAGCTGCAACCTGGAGGACAATCGGAATCAGATGGGTTTCCGGATGATGATCTTCTCCGATGGTTCCTTCTAGATCAGCCCCTGCAACATTAAAATATCGCAATACGACATAGTTAAGATCGTGAGCTTTCTTCGTCCAGTGAAGCATTCTTTCAATCGCAAGCTTTGTTTCTCCATAAGGATTAGTAGGAATCGTTCTGTCATTTTCCACAATCGGGACTGACTCAGGTTCGCCGTAAGTAGCTGCTGTTGAAGAGAAGACAATCTTATTGACATCATAATCCACCATCACCTTCAATAATGAATTTGCCCCACCAACATTATTGTTATAATAGCTTAATGGTTCTTGCATGCTGACACCTACAAGTGAATCTGCTGCAAAATGCATGACCGCATCAACCGATTCATTTTGAAATACATCAGTTAAAAACACTTCGTCACGAAGGTCACCGTAATAAAAAACTGCATCCTTATGAACCGCCTCAGCATGACCTGTGCTTAAATTATCTACAACTATAACCGATTCACCTTGTCTTACTAAGGTAGTGACAGCATGACTTCCGATATAGCCTGCTCCACCAACTACAAGTACGCTCATTTCCCAACCTCCAGTACACAAGATTATTTGTAAAATTTCACTTTCCTGTTATAAAATGAAGTTTAGCAATTACATTAAGTTAAGTTATATATATAATTGTTATTTTTATTAGTTTTTTTTACGTTATTGTATTGAGGAGAAAAATTATGAAAATCAAATTTTATTTATCTACATTTATTATACTATTTTTACTTTTAAGTTTTATTTACTTAAATAAAATGAGTGTTCCTTTAATCATTTCTAATTTCTCTTTAGATTTTGAAAGCGCAGAGATTGATGATAACGCGCTATATACTAATGATCAAACATTTCACATACATAATTTAACAAGTAATATTTGGATTGAATCCGAATTATCTAATGTAGCAAACAAGTATCTAGCTGTTCGATTAGAGAATAATCAAAGTAGACGAGAAGTTAAAATTATTGATATTCCAAATCATTCTAAAAAATATATAAGTTTTAGCGTGTATTTTGATGAAGAATTTAAAATCCCGATTGATTGGACTTTATTTGCCCAATGGTGGCAAGGAGCACCAGCCTCGCCACCGGTTGCTTTAGAAATTTCACCGAACACCGATACCTTTAAGTTTAGAGTACTAACACGGCACGGTCCATATCAAGATGCTCAACCAATCATTCGTTTTGAGGATTCTATTGCAAAAAATAAATGGCACGATTTTGTAATCGAAATATTTATTGATGAAAGTAAACAAAACAATGGGAAATTAAATATATGGTTAAATAATTATCAAATATTAAGTTACACAGGTCCTTTAGGCTATCCAGATTTAAAAGAAGAAACTAATTTCAGACTTGGACTTTATAGAGCACCAAGGAATAAAATTCCTGCAGTTCTTTATTTTGATAATATTAATATAGGAGATCGCACACATTAAAAGCACTATAGAAAAATAATTATTTTTTAATAAATTCAGTTATTAAATTAAATAATCCAAATATTTTTAAAAGGATTATATATACTAAACAACCAACTGCAATTAATAACATCACATGAAATAAATTGTTTTCAATGAATGATTTTCCTACAAAAACTATAATACCCATAGCCAGAGAACATATAATGATTTTCATAGAAGTAAAGTAGTCTATCTCTAATCTAATGATCTTCCTAGACCTTACATATGATATTATAAGGAAGAAAAAATATCCTAACAATGTACTTATAGCAGCACCTGTCCCACCAAAAAAAGGTACGAGTATAAAAGTCAACAATACATTAATTAAAGCAGCAAATATACTATTCAAAAATATTTCTCTAGTATTTTTTGTTAATTCCCATACCTTATTAATATAAAATAATGTACCAAATATTAACATACTTAGATTAGTAAGGATTAATATTACTGTCCCACTAGAATAGCTAGGCGAACTAATGATTAATATTGCTTCATCACTAAGAATAGATAGACCAAAAGTTATTGGCAATAAAATTAACAAGAAATAATTGAATTGCTCTTTAATAGATCTTGTAGCATTTAAGCTACTCTTTCCTTCTTCATAACTTCTTAGGATTATTGGATAAGATATTAATAAAAGAAACGTTATAAACACATTATAAATATTGGAGGAAATTGAATAGGCTAAAGAGTAGACGCCTAATTCAACATCTTTATTGAATAGTTTTAATATGTATCGATCCGATGAAGACATAATCCATTGCATGGATGATAATCCAACTAATGGTATACCATACCTATAAATTTCTTTAAATGCTGAAGAAGAAAACCACTTACTTTCTTTACTTTCGAATAATAGTATCGTCACCACTATTAAACCAATAAGAATATTGGGAACAGCAAGGGCAATCGTAATAATTAATATATCGTCAATGTTAAATTTAATAAAACTTACTATAAAGACTAATTTTAGGATCCAACTAGAACATACTATAATATTGTAAATCTTAGCTTTGTTTAGTGCTCGAAACAAAGAACTAGAATAAAGAAATAGACTTTCTCCAACAAATAATATTATAATAGGTATAATAAATCTTTGAGTTTCTATTATTAGATTCATAGTTATAATTATTATCAAGAAAAACATCCACATACAAAATAAGCTTATAAGAGAAGTGTTTAAAAGTATGTTTAATTCGGATTTATCTTTTTGATTATTGTACATCCTTATCAAGGATTGTGTAATCCAACTAATTAATACAGTATTTAATAAAGCAACTGTTGTAATTACAAGGGAATAATCACCGTAGCTAATAGGGTCAAATTCTTTAGTAAGTATAGATATTATTAGAAAACCAGCTACTCCAGATATAAGAGAAGAAATAATATAATGTATTGAGTTTTTTTTCATATTACTTATCTCTAAAGTTAATTTTATTAATATTATTCTTTATAAATATATTCTTGTCTTTCTCTGACATTTGCAAAGTATTAATGTATAAATGATTGTTTTTTTCTATATAAGAATTAATATCTGAAATTTTCTTCGCAGGATTTCCTCCTATAATAGAGTTTTTAGCAAAACTCTTAGTAACTACACTCCCTGCTGCAACTATAGAGTTTTCA
Organism: Jeotgalibacillus proteolyticus; assembly: GCF_050107735.1. Lineage (GTDB taxonomy): Bacteria > Bacillota > Bacilli > Bacillales > Jeotgalibacillaceae > Jeotgalibacillus > Jeotgalibacillus proteolyticus_A. The sequence goes on along the minus strand of NZ_JBNILO010000001.1, from coordinate 248,939 downwards.
CCAATGTTAACTCCAGGTAATATAATTGAATCCATGCCTATAAATACATTATTACCTATTGTTATTTTACCAATGATGTTAGCATATTTATATTCATCTAACATCTTTCTTACAGTCCACATGCCGCCATCGTGTGTTATGAACCTAACTCCTACTGTTATAGTTACGTTATTCCCAATCTCAATTAAATATGGCTCAGAAGAAAAATTTGTTGAAAAAAACCTACAGCCTTCTCCTACTTTAACCCCCTTTTCTCTAGCATCTCTTATAGCATATTTATAATAATATTTGTTTTTATTTCCGAAGTATTTATGGTATTTTGATAAGATCCGATTGACTATCATACTTCAATCCACCTTTTTGCTATACTTTCCTTCTCAAATCTAGTTAGTAAGATACTATTAATTTCTTTATAATTACTTTGAATGTCATTCTTACTAAGTAAAACTTCCATAGCTTCTATTAAATCTTCATTAAACTTTTTTTGTTGATTATTTATCGGTGAAGAAATCAATATTCCATTCTTATTAATATAAGGATATTTCAGAATGTCATTAATAGATGTTTCAGGGGCTAAAATTTCTCTTGGTCCTGCCTCACAATCGGTAGAAATTATAGGAAGACCACAAGCAACCGCTTCAACAATCACATTACCGAAACCTTCATATTTTGAACTTAAAATGAAAATATCTGAGCTTTTCATTATATTAAATGGATTACGTTGAAATGGTAATAGGCTGACTTTCTCACTTAGTTCTAACTCTCTAGCTTTTTTTATAATACTCTCCTCTTCTGGCCCATCTCCAATTATTGTAAGGTGGACATTGCTATTAGAATGCTTATCGATATAAATTTTAAAAGCTTCTAACAACTCCACATGTGCTTTCTGTTCAACCAATCTGCCTATAGTTATAACATTAATTTTTCGATCATCAATACTAGTATTATCTATAGGTATATTTTTTTGATAATTGATTAAATCTACATCTATTGGATTGTGAATAACGATTATTTTCTTTTTACAGATATCGAAATTCTCTATTAAATCTTTTTTTACTCCGCTAGATATGGCTACTATAACATCCGCTTTACTGTATATATGTTTTACCAAAATCTTATGGAATACTTTCTTTATCCCTTTAAATTCCATGGATTGTTTGTTTCTTATAGAAACAATTGTTTTTTGGTTCTTTTTTTTTGTAAGTACATTTATAAGATTCGGATTATCTAAAAAAGAGATTATTTTCTTATAACCATTCTTTTTCTTTATTTTATTAATTTCTTTGTATTTATAAAATAAATTTATAATCTTTCCAAAAATTGAATTAGCTTTGGGTATATTAAGATTAACAATATTCTTATTACAGAGGTACTCATTTTCCACACGGTGATAAACTATAACATCAATTTCCTGGCTTAAAGAATTTGAAATTGTCGTGACAACTCTCTCGGCTCCACCTTTAGAAATCGTAGGTATTATAAAAGCAATTTCAGGCATTTTTTTTTCTCCTTATGTCATTACTTAGATTCATGAGTACCATGGCAAAGAAATTTAAGATTAGCAACAACCCTATATTTACAGCCAATCCATTAAATGAGTTAAAGAAAAGAAAAATAATACTATATAAAAAAAACAAATAGTATGTTCCATTCTTAATAAAAGTGGCGGCTGGAACTATGTATGATATACCTATGATTAATATTGAAATTACTATTCCATAATCAAACATATACATTACTAGCGGTATCTCAATATTATTAAAATTACTTACTGATCTTAATAATTCATCGGAATAGCCCATCCCACCACCTATAAAATAAAAAGGCTTAACTAAAATATCATTAAAAACATACTCTAGTGCAGCTAGTCTACCATTAGAAATATCTCCTCTTTCAATAGCGATAGAAAATCTTTTAATTATGTTTTCTTTAAAAAAAGAGGAATTAATAGCTATTAAAGAAGCTATTGACAGAACTATCAAGTTAAGAATTTTTCTTCTAGTAAAAAAGATTAATGATAAAAGAATTAGGGCTAGACAAATTAATCCAAATTTACTATTAATTAAAAAACCATTGCATATAGATATAAGTAATACAATTTTAAAAGAAATATATGCCTTTTGATCTTTGTAATGAACCAATATAATGTTAGAAACAATAAAAATTAAACTTAGTCCCATATTAACTAAGGGATGACCAAAAGGAGAGAACAATCTGTATACATTACTTTTAATATCATTATTTATACTATTTTCATAGTGAGAACCAGTTAATAAATCAGATAGTACTAGTTGAAGCGTTTTACCACTGACAAAATCAATAAACCCATAAAGTGTATTAACTATAACTATAACGTTAATTATCTTTACAAAAATTAAGTATTTATGCTCAATACTATGCAAACTAATATATAAAATCAATATAGGTAATAAGCTATTGTATAAAAATCTGTATAAGGACATAATATCGTTTTCATAGTAAATTGAACTAATAATACCTAAATACAAAAATAATACACTTATTAAAAACGGAGTTGCACTTAAAGTTTTTTTATTAATATATAAATAAAAAAAATAAATAATCCAGGGCATAAATGAATATGTGAAAGGGAGGTTAATATTTATTTCTAGAATTGTACGCATCACATTAGAATATCCATAAATATAAGCTACTACGATGCAAAATATAATTGGTTTCAATTTTATATTCCATTTATTACTAAATTGAAAATTAGTAGTTTCGATAATTAATCACCCTTGCTTATAAATCGATATCAAATCTTCAATATTTTTGTCCAAATTATACTTCTTAGTTATTTTTTGTAAATTCAAATAAGACATATCTTCCCTTTTTTCTTTGTCATTTATTAATTCTAAGATATACTCCTCCATCTTGTTCTTATCACCGGGTTCAATTATATATCCATTTACTTCGTGTTGGACTACAGACGGTATAGAGCCTACATTAGTAGAGATAACTGGTACACCATGACTCATAGCTTCTAAAATAGACATTGGCATCCCTTCATTATATGAGGGTAGTAAGAATATCAGCGACTTCTCATAAATATCAGCAATTTCCTTTTCATCACCTATCCATCCAGGTGTAAGTATTTTATCAGATAGCTTTTTTTGGTCAATGATTTTTCTAATTTGCTCTAAATCCCCATCACCACCAATTAGAACTTTAATGCCTTCAGGGATCTCGTCCTTAATTTTGTCAATTACTTCAATAATATCATATGTACCTTTTCTTTTAGACAATAGCCCCATAGAAGATATATAAATTTTTTCTTTAGTTTGTTTCACAATATTTTTCGGAAAAACTGCATTATCAAGTGAGATAACTTTTGTATTGGTTATAGACGAGTAGTATCGTTTCCATTCATCCCCCAGTGCTAGAATCACATCACATTCGTCAAAAAACTTAACAATTTTCTTCTTTTTAACTTTACTAGATTTATTAAAAAATTCTTTGAATTGAGAACCATGTAAATGGATAATGATTTTTGTCTTCGATTTATTTAAGATTTTTAATAGAATATATTTCCTTACAAAACTCCCTTTATAGGACATGTGAATATGGTATACATCATAATTATTCAACCTTGTATGGTACCATAAATATATTAATTTTATTAAAAAGTAAACTATATTCGAGAAATGACTTTTGCCTAAGTAGGTAGAAGAGTACTTAAGATCTACTTGGATAGGTAATTCTGATTTCAGGTAATTTTTTACGACTCTTGTGATTCCTCCATTAACTGACAATTTAGAACCTATCATTAAAACCTTCAACCTTTATTTCCTCCTTACAAACTCTTTATTTTATCTAATAAGAAATTAGTGAAGCACTTATTATTTGATTGAAAATTCGCATAATCTTTTTTTCTAACTTTATTTATTATTGAATGCAATTCTGATATATCTATACAAGTCTCAACATGATTTTTTTTAAAGAATAGAGACGCTATCTCAGATTGATGATCATCTACGTGTTCCCCGAATTTTTTGTATCTCGGAACTACAATTACTTTCTTCTTTTCATTCAAGGATTTGATTATTGATCCAGTGCCTGCATGAGTAATTATGATTTCCGCTTTATTAATCATTTGAGAAAAGTGCAGTCTGTCCATGAATTGAGTGTTATTTATACCTTTTAGAATTTTAGTACTATACCCTGTTTGTACAAAAAACTCTTCTTTAGAGAAATTATCAATTCTTTCTATTTCCGTTAAAAGTCTATTGAATTGAAACCTTTGCGACCCGACTGTGACAAATATCAATATATACTTCCTCCATATACCGCTTTTGGGTAAACTTTCAACATTTCTTCCCACTGTACTACAAATATATCGGAAATTTTATATGCTAGTTTTCCCGTTAGCGTTGGTGTTTCAATTTTGGAAAAAGATTCTATAAAGATAACCTTTCTCTTAAAAAGTTTCATGATTAACATTAAAGGAATTACAGAAAGTGCACCCGTACTAATAAAAACTTCTGGTTTTTCCTTTACAAAGATATAAAAAACTTTAATGAAATTTATAAATATTTTTGGTAACAAAAGAATTTCTTTTCTATTAATTTGAGTAACATAGTATGTTTTAATTTGATCACTATCACTACTGTAATTGGTTTTCTCTGTTAAAATAAAAGATTCATTAACTTGCATTATATTTTTTAACATCATTAATTGTTCAAAGTGACCTCCAGATGATGCAGCGAAACATATTTTCATTTTAATTCACTCTTCTCTTTAACTCATAATTAATAAGCATTCTTCGATCCAAAAAGAACTAATACAGTTAGGCAAATTAATTTTAAATCAATAAATAGATTTCGCTCCTGTATATATTTTAGATCTAATTCCACCCATTCAGAAAAACCAATATTACTTCTACCACTAACTTGCCAATAACATGTCAAACCAGGTACCACTTTTAATCTTTGCATCTCATAATTAGAGTATTGATTTACTTCATCAGGCAAAGGAGGTCTAGGTCCTACAAGACTCATTTCTCCCTTTAATACATTAAAGAGCTGGGGTAATTCATCAATGCTAGTTTTACGTATAAACTTTCCAATCTTTGTTATTCTAGGATCTGCTTTTATTTTAAATATTGGGCCACTAGCTTCATTTTGCATCATTAAAGACGCTTTAAGTTCTTCTGCATTGGACACCATTGAGCGAAATTTATACATATAAAATTCTTTTCCGTTTTCACCCATGCGTTTTTGCTTAAATATAATAGGACCATTAGAATCTTCTAATTTTATAATAACTGAAACCACTATGATCAAAGGTAGCAACATAACAATACCAATAATTGCACCCAATATATCTAATACTCTTTTTATAAAAAGGTAAGAGTTATTGTTATTAGTAGATATTTTTTCAAAAGATACACTCGATGCTTCACTGCCTATCGAATTTTCTTTCAAACTAGGATAAGACAATATATGTCACCACTCTCTGTGTTTTTTAAACATATGCTTTTTCATTTGTACTAACTACTGAAGGTCTTCCAACTGAATGGTATTCTATTCCACTATTTTTCATTTTATTTATATCAAAACAGTTTCTACCATCGATAATTAATGGATACTCCATGCTTTTAAATAAATCTAAATCAATATGTTTTATCTCATCCCACTCAGTAAGAATTAATGTAGCATCGCTCTCTGCAATTGCATCCTCAATTGAGGATGCATACTCAACCTTTTCATCTAAAATAGACTTTGCATTTTCCATCGAAATGGGATCGTATGCTATAACTCTTGCTCCACTCTTAATTAGTTCTTTACTTATTACTATGGAAGCAGCCTCTCTCATATCATCAGTATTTGGTTTAAATGCTAACCCTAAGATAGCAATTTTTTTCCCTTTTAATGAAGGTATTCTTTCTTCTAGTTTGTTTAATAAGATTTTTTGTTGCTTTCTATTAACATTCACTACTCCTTTTAGCAATTGAAAATCATAATCTACATTTCCGGCTATCTGGATTAAGGCCTTAGTGTCTTTCGGAAAACAGGAACCGCCATATCCAATCCCCGCCTTTAAAAATTGATTACCTATACGTTGGTCGAGCCCCATCCCTATTGCTACTTCTTCTACATTAGCTCCCAAGAGCTCACATATATTTGAAATCTCATTTATGAAACTAATTTTCGTAGCAAGGAATGCATTTGATGCATATTTTATCATTTCAGCACTCTTAATATCCGTTCTGTAAACCGGTACTCCAAAAGGTTTGTTGATTTCTTCTAATTTGTCCGCAGCTTCATCATTTTCTGATCCAATGACAATTCTGTCACCATTAAATGAATCATAGATAGCAGAACCTTCTTTTAAAAACTCAGGATTAGATATAACGTCAACTTTAACCTTGTTAATTAGATTTTTTTCAATAATTCGTTGAATATTATGGTTAGTTCCTACAGGTACAGTACTTTTTGTAACTACCACAGTATCTCTGTAAACATTAGAAGCTATATCTATTGCAACTTGTTCTACATATTTTAGATTCGCAGAACCATTTGCATTTTCCGGTGTACCTACCGCTATATAGATTACTTCTGTATCTTTGAATGCCTCTTTATGATCAGTTGTGAAAAATAATCTTTTTTGTTCAATATTACTTAGCATTAACTCACTTAGCCCTGGTTCATATATTGGAGATACACCTTTTTTCATTTTATTAACTTTGGCTAGATCAATATCAATACATGTAACATTATGACCGATTTCTGAAAGACTTACACCAGTCACTAATCCTACATAACCAGTCCCTACAACTGCTATTTTCATAACTTCCACCTCGGAATTTCATATTTTCAATTCTAATTAGAGTTTATACTTTTTGTTCTTGTCTTTTATTTTCTTTTATGATTTTCTCCATAAATTCAATAGTTTCATTACGAAGTTCAGGGTGTTTTAAAGCGAATTCAATCGTAGTCTTCACAAATCCTTGTTTTTCTCCTACATCGTATCTTGATCCTTCAAAATCATAGGCATATACTTCCTGCTTTTGATTTAGCGACTCAATTGCGTCAGTTAATTGAATTTCCCCACCAGCTCCTACTTTCTGATTTTCAAGAATCTCAAAAATCTCTGGAGTTAGTACGTATCGTCCCATAATCGCTAGGTTAGAAGGGGCAGTTCCTTGTTTTGGTTTTTCTACAAAATGTTCTACCATATGCAAGCGTCCCTCTTGTTCACCAGGAGCGATAATGCCGTAACGGTGAGTATCTTGATCAGGTACTGTTTGGACACCGATTACAGATGATCCGGTTTCATCATACTGATCCATCAATTGCTTAAGGCATGGCGTGTCTGCTTCAACGATATCGTCTCCAAGAAGAACAGCAAATGGCTCGTCACCAATAAATTGCTTTGCACATAAAACGGCATGTCCAAGACCAGCCGGGTTCTTCTGACGAATATAATGGATGTTTCCTAGATTTCCTGAAGCCTGGACTTTTTCAAGTAAATCTAGCTTTCCTTTTTCATATAAGTTCTTTTCAAGCTCAGGTGCGTTATCAAAGTGATCTTCAATCGCACGCTTCCCTTTCCCTGTTACGATGATAATATCTTCAATCCCTGAAGCGATAGCTTCTTCTACTATGTATTGAATCGTCGGTTTGTCAACGATTGGAAGCATCTCTTTTGGCATTGCTTTTGTTGCCGGTAAAAACCTTGTTCCTAAACCTGCTGCTGGTATAATTGCTTTTTTTATTTTCTTCAATTCATTTGTCCCCCTATGAGTGAATGATATTTTGCACAAAATAAATATCTAATGAAAACACACAAAATGTATGCCCTTTCATTAGATATTTATGGTTGAATTATTTAAAATAAATGGGCATTTAACCCACCCTCACACCACACCAATGACACTACATGTCTAAGGTTTTATCTTTTGAAAAACCCACAGTGCGGCCGAGTGCCCCCATTGATAAAGGAACTGGAGACAGTACCGACTTAAGATAAAACAATCTGCATAGATTTCTCTATTCCATTATCTCATCCATTTCCAACCACTCTTGGTATAATAGCACGAAATTTAGGTCTTTAGTAGATTTATTTATTAAAATTATGTAAATTATAGTGATACAAACCTTATTTTCCATAAATATGTGATTTTTGATAGATTTTCACGTAATCTACATACTTATAGAGTTTAACATGAAAGTGAAACAAAAAGGTAACTTGTTTGTTATATTCATTCGTCAAATTACGACAAATTGACTAAATAAAAAAAGAAACCCATCTGACAAAAGGTTCACTCCTTCTGTAGATGGGTTTCTTTTATTCTATTTCTTCATTAATTTAGTTTCACCAGCTTACGCTCAAACCCAATCTCCCTCAGCGCCGATTTCAATGTCGCATAAGAAGGAATGTCTTTAAAGTCTAACCCAAGCTGAACGATCGTTTGGGCCATTTCCGGTGAGATGCCGCTGATTTTTGGTTTGACGCCGATGAGTTTAAGTGAGTCCATGACCTGGAAAAGCTTTTGGGCGACGAACGTGTCGACCATGGCGACGCCTGAGAGGTCGATGACGAATTCTTCGATGTTAAGCTCGAGGCATTGGGTGAGTGATTCTTCAATGACGAGCTTGGCTCTGTGTGTGTCGATCGTTCCGACAAGCGGAAGGACGGCCACGCCGTTGTCTACCGGTACAACGGGAACGGACATTTCAAGCATCTGATCCTGTGAGGCCTTCAGGTTGTTGTGCTGCACTTCCACAAATGGCAGGCAGAAGTAGTAGACGATATCGTTCACTGCCTGATCAAGAATCGAGATAACCTCGTACAGTCTTTCAATAGAGAAATCGTGCTTGATCGCTTCCTGCTTAATGAGTTCCCCGATGGCGTTCCGGTAGTGCGGGACTTCTCTGAGCATGGAGTCAAGTGTGGTTCCAAGCTCTGCGCATTTCTTTCCTGCTTCAAGGCCCCATTTTTCGATCCGGTTCTGGCGTTCGATTGGATCAAGGGAAAGTGATTCCGCGTAGATCGTGACAAGCTCAATGCGCAATGGTACAAGCGTGCTGCTCAGGCTTTCCAGGCTTGAGTATGTATGATTTTGTCTTTCCGTGATGTCATGTGCGAGCTGTTCTTTTTCTTCCAGAACCCGTTCAGTCAGGTAACGGAGGGTTTCTTCTGTTTGTGTAGCCATGCGTTACATCCTTTCCTTGCGTGAAAGATTGATTCCGAGTCTAGTAAACTAATACATTGTTCCCTGTTCAAATCAACTTTAAACTCTTTTAGTGAAAATAATATCGAAAAAATGCGGAATTTGAAACAAAAATGTAAAAGTAATTCCTGGCAATTGGGTTTTTCCCTTTAATTACTTAGGTTTTCAGTGTGATTTGTTTATTCGTCAATTTTCCAAATTCCGCTTAATATGTTTTTTCTATGACAGAAAGATTAAAATCAGATGATTCTATTGAATGAGGATTTGTGTGAGCGTACGATAGAGTTAAAGGAGGCAGGTACGATGCGGAAAGAAATGTGCATCCGGCGTGCGGTCCATGAAGAATTTTATATGATCGCCTTCCGCCTGAAGCGAACCGTTCATGCAGCGAATTCTCCGTTCCTCCCGATTGGCCCGTCCAGTTCCCGGTGCAAAAAAAGAAAATCATAAATGATGCCCGGTCAGCCACGGTTTTTCCATCCGATAAATCCACGTTTAAAAAGGAGGTGCATCAGCAGTGAAGCTGTTGAATGGACTGTGTATTGTTTCAACAGGTATTTTTGTGCTGTATGTATCACTCAAGTTATTCACACCTAATTTTCCACCCGCACTGAATGAGAGCTTTCTGATTGAGCTTACACTAAGCCTTGCGCTCGTTGCTTTACATACCTTCCGCAATTGGAAGGTCGATGCAGAGGCTGAAGAACGCTACCGGTAAAAAAACACCGCCCGACACTCCGAACAAATCGGATCATCGAGCGGTGCTTTTTTTATTCTGTGACGGGAAGCTCCTGCAGCCTCGTTGGAAGAAGAACGATCGGAATGTCCTTTGTCTGGTCTCCGTACACTTCATCCATTTTATTGCTGAGCAACGTGAACAATTTATTCAGCCATGCCTGCACGTCATCATCGGCAAAAGGCTTATCAATAAAAAACTGAATAACGCTTTGATCTTTTTTCGTTTGGAATTCCTTGATTTCCCCAATCACTTCATCAAGCTCGAGTGCTTTTAATCGCTTCGTGAAGAAGGTCAGGGAGATTCCTTTTGTGTCATTTTGTTTAAATTGATCTTTCGTTCCTTCATATTTAAGGGTCGCTATTTTTTTCGCAAGCTCCGAGTCTTTTTCATTTTCTGTGAGCTGCTTTGGCAGATGGTAATCTGCTTCTGTGATCGTTTCTTCTTTATGAAAGTTCTGGTCATCGACCGTCCATTTTAAGTCGCGCATGCGCTTGCTGATTTCCATAAAGACGACTTGCCCTACTGGTTCAAGTAACATCCAGCATCCTCCTTTGCCCCTGTTTCTATTGTATGTATGTCCTTTCAGAAGCAAAATCAAACCTTTTAGTGTTCCCATTTGCTAGTAAATGGTATTCAGGGTTAGCGGCATTTTCACTTTTAAGGGTTTCTATTCGGAAGACTGACTGCCCTGATTGCGGAGTGGGGGCACACCTGATTTTGTCGATTAATTGCATGTAAACGTTCCACGTGAAACGCGTCCTCACAGGGCTGACTGGAAATAAAGTTCCTTCTTCTATTCACAAGTCCCCCGCGCATTCCGATGACTAGTATAGTAGAAGGATTTGCAGGAAATGTCCGTTACTCGTATAAAAGGGGACAGATTTAAACAAACTAGTCATAATTGTCTTCATTTTCCACAAAAATAGTTCTTTATAAAGAACATTTAGGATTGTGTAAACGGAATAAAAGAACTATAATAGGAGTACATACTTGTTTTAAACAAAGCATTTATTCATTTGGGAGGCGTTAAAAGATGTCCGAGCAAGATTTTCACTTTCGTGTTCGTTATAAAGATTTCGAATACTCTGTAACCGGAGATGAAGCGTTTGTTGCGCATCATGAGGAGGTTGCATCCACTTATTTAACGAAGCTGATGGAAGAAGAAAAGTCCACAGCGCTGCGTCCGTCCCTGCCTGCTGGGGTTCCGGCGCAGGAAACGAAGGAGCCGGGTGCAGAGCCCCGCAGTAAAGCCGAAATTAAAGCCTTTTTAGAAGGGCTTCCCTTGTATTCCGAATGGCAGTACACACTTGCGATGGCGTACTTTTTGTTTCATCATAAGCAGCAGCCAAGCTTTACAGCCAAATCCGTGCGCAAGCAGTTCCGCGAAGCCCGCCATACGGTGCCAAACAATATTCATTTAAGCATCCATACATGTGTAAAAAAAGGATACTTAAAGGAATCGGGTCTTGAGGACCTGCAGAAAAACTATGAAATCACCGAATCCGGCATGCAGTATATCACCGGGATCGCAAATGGTGATACACCTGAAGTGAGTGTATCAAGAGGCGGTTCATCGACTGAAATCCTGCCGAGCCGTCAGGAAAAGCTGCTTAATTTCACGCTGGAGGAGCTTCAGCTGAATCAAAATCCGAACCCGCAGCTTCTAGAACGCTTAGAGGATCAGGCGCTGAGCATTTTATACATTTACAAAAAAGAGCTTGATTTCACCCATCTTTCAGCCCTTGACGTTCATACCGTGCTGACTGAGCTGTTTGGATTTAATCACTCGCCAAAGGCAGTTCAAATCGCCCTCAGCCGCTCCCGCCCGCGCGTGGAGAAAATTAAATACGACGGCCAGATGCATTATCAGCTGACGCAGGGCGGCGAAGAGTATATGGAAAACGTAATGGAAAAGCAATTATTCAGTGAAGAATAAGAAAAGAAGGTACGAAGGGATCTCTCCTTTGTACCTTCTTTTTTTACGGAGTGAGCTCCAGCACCTGACCTTCCACTTTTTCAGGGTCCGTCACCGTTTCATGGTAGGTGCCGTCAATCCAGTCATCTATCTGATCATGGTACCAATCTGATTTTACGTGGCCGGATTGTCCTGGCCCCACTAGATGATAAGAGGTGGACAGGTCAGCTACGTCCGCCACAAAGCGCCAGGCGCCGCCGTGATCGGCAATGCCGTCCTTTCCGTAGGATTGTGCCTGCACGGTAATCTGACTGCCGCTTGTTTCAATCGGTCCTTCCCGGTTTAAAAGCCAGGCAAGCACGGGTGAAGCGGAGGAAAGCGGATGTTCAAAGTATACCTGGTGATAGTCGCCCCAGCGCCAGTCAGCCGGATCCTCTCCGAACTCTTCGCTCAAGTCACGCACGACACGGTCGAATGCATCGCCAAGCCATGCTTCCACGCTGCCATAGTCTTTTACCCAAAGAGGCTCATCGCCGCTGAAGCTGTCGCGCATCATTTGGTCGGTGATGTGATTGGTGCCGCGGAATAGCTCCATCGCGTCTTTCGGGATTTCTTCTTCAAACAGCACAAGCGGCAGCTCCTTCATCCACCGGTGAAACAGCAGCGGTCCTGCACTTTCTTTATCATCCATCCGGTCCCATTCCTCTAAAATCGTAAGCTCTTCTTCCCACTCTTTCGCATTGGGCGAGGAGCGGACGGTTTGAATCATATTATCTAAAAATTCCTCAGCGTACAGATTTTTAATGTCCATTTGAAGTGCCATCATGTCGTCCACTGTCATTTCATCGTTTTCTTCCAGCACTTCCACGATGCGCTTGTAGCGGTACGGCTGTGCCCAGAGATCCGTAATGTGGTTAGGATACGATTCATCGACAACTGCATTGTTCGCCGTTGCGATAAAGCCTTCTTCCGGGTTAACAAGTGTCGGCAGCTCGTCATAGGGCACATAGCCTGACCATTCGTAGTCAGTGGAATCTCCTGGCACCGGCAGCTGGCCGTCTCCTGATTTTCGGATCGGGATCCTTCCGTTTGCTTTATAGGCAATCGTGCCGTCCTTTGCGGCAAAGACAAAGTTTTGCGCAGGCGAGTGAAAGTCTTCGAGCGCTTTTTCAAACTCCTCCCAGTTTTCCGCTTTGTTCATATTGATCACTGCCTGCAGCTCAAGTGTGGGTTCAAGCGCAGTCCACTGCATGGAGAATAGCGTGTTGGCATCCTCCGGGTTTTCAATAACAGGCGAAATAATCGGACCGTGGCGGGTCGTGACAACGCGGTAGTCGACCGTCTCCCCATCTTTTACTTTAATCGGCTCATCACGCACGTCCGCTTCTTCCCATTTCCCGTCATACCAGAACTGTCTTTTGTTTTCCGGATTTTGTTTTTCAATATATAAATCCTGCACATCCGGGCCTACATTGGTTACCCCCCACGCCACGTCGTCATTATGACCGAGGATAATCCCCGGAATGCCGGCAAAGATGACACCGCTTACATTTTGTTCAGGTGAGGTTAAGTGCATTTGATACCAGATCGACGGGGTGCTTAAACCGAGATGGGGATCGTCTGCAAGTAAAGGTTCTCCGCTTTCTGTGCGGTCGCCTGATACGACCCAGTTATTGCTGCCGTTATGTTCAGGCGGCAGGGGCAGATCACCGAATGCAATGTCGACCGGATTGTTTTTATTGGCTTCAATCACAGCCGGCGCATTTTCGGGATAAGTGATAAAAAGTTCTCGTGCTTTATCTTCCGGAAACGCCCCGACCGCCCAGTGTCTAAAAGCGAGCGAGGACCAGTTTCCGCTTAAATCATAGGCCATGTATTTGCCGATCGTTAACGAATCCACTTCACTCCACGGCTCCGGCTCATAGCCTAAAATGCTGAATTCAAAGGGCAGCGTGCCTTCTTCTTTGGCCGTTTCCATATACGCATTCACCCCTTCAGCGTACCAGGCGAGCACCTGCTTAGCTTCTTCGCCGTAGCCGTCATAGGAAATTTCTGCAGCGTGGCGCAAGCTGAACGTACGGAAAAAGCGGTCTGTCTCAACCGCCGCTTCCCCCACTACTTCAGCCAGTCTGCCGCTTGCCTGGCGTCTGGCCAGATCCATTTGAAACATCCGGTCCTGCGCCTGGACAAAGCCTTGCGCACGGTAAAGATCCGCGTCGCTTTCCGCATTAATATGCGGCACCCCGTTGTCGTCTCTTGTTACGGTCACACCAGCATCAAGCGCGGAAACAGAAAGCTCGCCTTCTGTGACGGCTTCTGACTTGCCCATCCAGCTGTTGAGGACAAACAGCCCGATTAATAGAACAAGGCCGATCAACAGCATGACGCCGAGCACCCACCATTGCCATTTCCGGATCTTTTTTTCCTGCTTGGGTTCCACGATTTTCTGTTCTTCTACTTTTTTGACCACAGCCATCCCCCCTTTTGTAATCATTCTACAAAAAAGAAGGATTTTCCTTTTTCGCTCAACATACTGGCAAAAAAAAAAACTGCAGTTGATTCGCTGCAGAAAGTTCAGGATCTATTTTTTCATTTCCTCAGCGAGCCAGCTGACGAGTTTCGTTGTGGTGATGCCTTCTTCTGTTCCCTTTCGATACGCTCTCTCCATCAGATCTGTTAACCGTTCTTTTTCGATTTTGCGGGGAAGCACCTGTTCCATTTCCATTTTCACTCACTCCGTTTCGTTTTGATCTCATGGAGGTACTATTCCTGCTTAGAACACCCTTTAAACAAGGCGGACGAACTGTTTTTATGCATGCAAAAACCTCCTGCAAAAGTCTTTATGCAGGAGGTTTGCGTATTGCTTTCGTCAGCGTCAGGACCAAAGCGTGACGGGACAAGCTGCGTGGCTGGGTCACAAACGCAGGAAAATCAGGTAAGGGATTAACCTGAAGAATTAGACTGAAGGATCGAACGGAGGCATCTCCGACGTAAGCAGACCGACGATCCGGTTAAGACCGGTCCTTTCACTCGGCTGGCGCTCACTGCAAAAGACACGCAGGAGACGAAACGCTGCAGCGGCTTTCACATGTCTTTTGTCATTGTTCATAGAAGAATTACCCTAACGGAACAACCGACATTCTTTGAAATAAGGCAAAGGCATCGTACATCGATCCATCCTGATCCGATATCTTTTTAGCAAGCCAGCGTAAAAATTCAATTTCTTTTTGCTCTAAGCTGCGGTTCAGGTTTTCTTCGAATTCTCTTTTCAGCTCTTCGAACTTTGTCATCGATTCTTTCATACCACTTTCCCCCTTGATGTTGGCTGATTCTCTGAATTAATGAACTTCCATTCCTTCCTTTTTCCATAAAAATCCGTAACTTACAAAAATGATCGTTTAGTAATAAGACTATTTTATATTACTTCTCCCGTTTTGGCATAGCGTTTTTTATCTGAATTGTGTAAAAACGTTATATTTACCTATTGTCTTTTCAAGAGGATAAAAACGGAAGTTTCCTCTTTTGACCTTGTAGGACTTATGTTTGGCGGGCTTCTGCCGTGCATTGCCTCCTTTTCATTCCCTTTTATCTTTTTTTCGTGTTCTCCCATCCTATGAGTGAAATGCGTTAATATGACAAAATATATTTTTTTCCATTAAATTCAGTCCATTTTGAATGCGAAATTCCTTATTTATCAAGGGTTCACCGCATGTTATAACATCTTTCTTGAAAATAATTCTAGAAGTGACAACTTTCGCTTTTTTCATTACAATAGATGTAGTTAGTAGATTGGGAGGTTCAAGGTATGCGGTTTAGCTTGTTAAGAGGGTTTAAAGCGCCTTCTGTCTTTTTGGAAACGTGGAAAGAAACCGATTCATTTATACATACGAAAAGATACTTTATAGGTTTTTACATAATTAGCATTTTGTTATTTGGGTTATCTGCCTGGATCGGCATGGGGACGCAGCGTTGGTCGGGTCAATTTATGACGTCACTTGGCTTAACCCATGACCTTGAGCGATTTTACTTTTTGCTTGGACGTCTGGCGCTCAGCATTCTTTATGTCACGGTGTTGATTTTAGTACCGGCCTTGATTTATAAGATTGCTGCAAAGGGTCAGCCTTTTAAAAAAGTGACACTTTTGACGCTGTTTCCGCTTGCGATTTTGCTGCTTGAACAGGCAAGCTACATCGGGCTGATGCTGTGGCAGGGAATTAACTGGTATTCCTCTCCTTTTTCATGGGGCGTCATTGGCCAATTGTTTATCGAGCATCGCTGGACGATTTATTTTCTCGGCTGCATTTCCCTGTTTAAAATCTGGGTGATGTACTGGCAGTTTTTATCGCTGCGTGTGATTTCGACGTTAAAATGGTGGGCGGTTATCCTGATCATTTTAACGCTGAATCTTTCATTCTGGGCAATCACCGCGACGTTTGCCACACTTAATTTCTATCATCTATTGTTTCGCTGAAGGAGGCAGACAACATGGGTCACAAATCAAAATGGATTTCCGCGGGCATGCTTGGCGTGTTGTTTGTCGGCATCAACCTGTACTTAATTAAAGAAGACCTTCTTTTGGTCGACCGCACGTCCCTTGTGCACGATCAGAAGCAGGCGCAAACAGAGGATCTGCAGGAAATTCTCGTTAAAGACGGCGTCATTCACACCGCAACCGAGCAGCATGTTTACTTTTCAGAGCAGCTTGGCATATTCACCCGCTTTTTAGTGGAAGAAGGACAAGTCGTCACGTCCGGTACGCCGCTGTATGAATATGATGTGGTGGATTTAGAGGAGCAGCGCCTGCTGTTTGATTCAGAGGCTGAACAAATCCGCAGCGAAATCAATGCGGTTGAGTCCTACATTTCAGAGCTTGAAACGCTGGAGCGTCAATTAAGCGACGCCACGATTTCTTCTTCTTCAGCAGATGCGAATCCAACATCTTCCCTTGACGATCAAGAGCTGCTGCTGAATATTGAACTCGAAGTAGGCATCGATATTTCTGACGCCACGATTGACCAGACCCGTTCCCTCCTGAGTCAGCAAATCGGGGAGCAGGAAGCAGCAGTCGGACGATTGCAAGCCCAGGAAGACAAATTCACCCGCTTAAGCGAAGGACTTGAAGAAAGCCCGACGGTTCAGGTGGAAAGTGATTTTAACGGCAAAATCGCCTATCTTTCTGAAGGTGTGGAAAACCCGCTGATCACGATTTACTCAGACAATCTGACCTCCCAAATTCTTTTAACTGATGAAGAAGCGCTTTACGTGCTTGCAGGAATGCCTGCGAAAGTGTCGTCTCCTGTTGCGGGAAGCACAGTGGATGGCGCTGTAGTAGCCAACCCTCAGCTGCCTGAAGAAGAACCAAAGACCGATGAAAAAAGCTATTACTCGGTCGATGTGGATCTGCAGGAACCTGGGCCTGAATGGTTTATCGGCCAGAATGTCGTCAATGAAATTGTCACAGACGAAGCACTTGGCGCAACAACCGTTCCAACAATCAGCCTGGATGAAAAGCGTCTCTACACCCTGTCACCAACCGGCCTGATCGAGCCACGGATTGTGGACCTCGGTCTTCGTGTGGAGGATCGCCAGGAAGTGTATTCAAATGTTGAGCCCGCCGAATGGCTCGTGATCGACCCGCTACAAGTCGAGCGCTTCAATTCTGCCTACATCACCCCAATGAACGTCGACCGCCTGACCACCGATAATCTCGGCACACTCGGTCAACGCTCAAGCTGGAAGCATGTATTGCTTGGGGTTTTGCCGAATTAATAGAAGAAATGAGTAAAGCCCGGTTCCTTTGACCGGGCTTTTTACTATCGTAATGAGGAAATGGAGGATGAAACTATTTGAATGATATGAAGAAGAACTGTTATGCGTTTCTTGATTTCCTGTCAGTCCATGAAGAGGAAATGAACGAGTATTCTCCCCTTGCCGGCTCCTTTGCCGTGTTAATCTGTTCAGGTAAATACCTGATCTGCTACAACACCTGGCGTGAGCAATGGGAATTGCCGGCTGGGCAAAGGGAAGAACATGAAACGCCTAAGCAATGTGCGATCAGAGAGCTTTATGAAGAAACAGGGCAAACTGTACCAGATATGGAATTTAGGGGCTTACTTAAATTAAAGAATCGATCGAACGGGCATGTAAAGTTTAATCCTGTTTACGCTGCACACATCAAAAAACTGCAGGCTTTTCGGGAGAACGATGAAACGTCCGGTATCATGCTTTGGGATTTACACGAGACGATTGGAAGTTTTGATGCAGTAGATTTTCATTTGTTTACGTATGTAAAGTAGAACTCTTCACACATGAAAATGCCAGTACGACGGGAATTCGGAGCCTTCTTTCGTATTCCGTTTCATCAGTAAAGTTTTCCCGCACCGGTTTGCCTTCCCGAAGGTTTGTGACCGTAAATCCGGCACGGGTCAGTGCGCTGAAATAGTGTTCGACTGTGCGGTGGTATTTGACGACGGTTTCGTTTAACCAGGGTTCTTTTCTTTCCCCTTCTTTAAAATAGTCATCCACGATCCAGTTGCCCCGCCTGTCTCCCTCTTTTTTACTGAGGAATGAAGCAGTGGTGAGAGGATGCTGGACGCTGAAGACAAACCGCCCATCTTCTTTTAAGGATTGATGGATGTTTTGAAATAATTCTCCGAGGTCCTCAGCGTAATGAATGACAAAGCGTGACGTGATGATGTCGAATGTAGATTCCGGGTAGTCATACGCTTCCATTGTGTGATGGTGGACTTCTCCATTTAATTTCGTTAGATTTTGTTTTGCTGCTTCCACCATTTGCTTTGAGCCTTCAATGCCAGTGTAGGAAGAAACACCACGCTCGAGTAATTCTTTTCCGAAGGAAGCGTCGCCGCACCCAATGTCCAGGATGGTTTGATCCTGAAAATCCCCCAGCAGCTCATAGATAATCGGCGTTTCAATCGCCTGATTCGGGCTGTCCTTCCTCCCTTTTCGTTTCATCCAATTTACGAAAAATGCTTCCTGGTCATATGCACCTGGTCCTCTATATTCCATGTGAACCTCCTTGAAAATGATTTAGGTAAAGCTTTTCATATATTCCACTGCCGCATGTTGAATCCATAGGAATAGCAGCCACCCGCTCATGCCTAAGCCAATCGACACGAGTAGGTGAACAGAGTTTTGCAAGGAAAAATACACGATGACAAGCAAGACAGCAGTTGCCGGGAATCCCCAGAGCACACCTAATGCGAACTTGCTCAGAACGGCTGTTTGCTCCCCTTGCACGTACAGCCATATAATGCTCAGCAGACTGACGAGTGGGAGTGCTGCGATCACGCCGCCATACGACGGGAACCTTCTTGAGATCTCCGTCACGACTCCAATCACAATCGCTGAAGCGACAATTTTCATGATGAGAAACATTTTTTTGCCCGCTTACTTACTAGTTTAAATGCCTGTTCCACCATTTCTTTTTCACTAGTATCCAGTTCATCCCACACGCGTTCAAGCTTCTCTTCATCAAGGCTCGTATTTCTGTGCAGTACGTCACGGCCTGAATCCGTCAGTCGCAGCATCACTTTTCTTTCATCAATCGTATCTCTTTCTTTGGTCAAAAACTTCTTTTCAATGATGCGCTTCACATGCTCAGAGGCCGTATTTTGAGAAACTTGAATATGAGAAGCAATGTCATTCATGCCGACACCTTCTTTTTTATCAACCAACTGCAGAATCCGGACTACCTGATGAGAAATCTTTTCCTTGTGCGGGTAATGCAAGTGAAAGTAAATATCTGTCCAGTGACGGTTTAATTCGCTTACTTTACTCATGACTAAAAGCACTCCTTTATATCTTATGTTACGATTATATCGTAATATAAGATATAAGCACACTATTAATCGGTATAATATGACCTTACTCTAATAATCAAAGCTGCCTGATCGCCATGATACGAACCACTTAAGATGTTTTTCTGGAAATTTTCATGATTCGCAGTCGCTGTTTTCATTGCGCTGAAAATCTGGATAAATTCTGTTCTTCAGCATCCTTTTTATCATTCGAATCTGACCGCGATGACTGATTTCATCTTCCATGACGTGGTACCAGAGGTAATAATGATTGATCCAAATGCCATTGGGCGATTGCTTCTCTTTGAACAACCATTCATCCTGCAGCTTCTTGAATGTTGATAGCGTCTTCTCCCTGACTTCTGCCAATTCATTTATATACTCTTGAATCGTATGATTGTGAATCGTTTTTCTCGCACCTTCCCCAAGCTCCAGTGCCATCTTCCATCGATCCAATTCAGATTCATGTAAATCTCTGTCCTCAAAGGTGATGACCTGGTGGACATATTCAATTGCTGCGATGTGGCGCAAGAGAGCACCAACGGAATTTGACTCTTCAGCTACCAGGGCATCCAGCTCTTCTTCCCCCAAATCCATAACCTCTTTTAACGTAATCGTCCTTGTATGCTCAAGCATGGCCGCAAGCTCACCTATTTTCGCTGAAAACTCTCCGTTGTTTCGAATTCGATACTCAATCAATGGATCCCCTCCTATTCCCTTATAGTAAGATTACCAATATTAAAAGGAAAATATAGTCTGATATTAAAAGGAAATTATTGATATAATTGGATTAGGTAGTAGTTTGGCTGGAGTAGGATACTAGAAAATTGAGAAGGCCTCATCGTTTTGATTTGGCCTTTTAGTTAATTGTAAAACTTTATGGCGGAGGGATATTAATGTGGGAGAAAAAGCAAATAGAGACGGTAAGAGGCGAGTTTGAGATTTTCACTGCAGGCAGCGAAGAGCCGCTATGTGTGACGCATCTATACAGCGAGTTTAACGAACGCGGCTATTATTTTGCTGATCCGTTTGTGGATTCTTTTACCGTGTACCTTGTCAATATGAAGGAAGCGGGAAACTCTTCCCGCGCTGAACATAATGAAGAACTGAGCATGCGGGAAACGGCAAAGGATTTAGAAGCGATCCGGATGGCGCTGGGCTTTGATACGTGGAGTTTTGCAGGTCATTCTACAGGCGGCATGCTTGGGTTGGTGTATGCAGCGGACCATACTCACTCTTTAAAGCGTTTGATGGTGGGTGGTGCAGCCGCTTCAAACAAGTATATGAATCACAAGGACAGTATTTACAGTCAGAAGAATCCAGAAAATAAAAGGCTGAAAGACATCTTCTCGATTTTGAATTCACCCCATGCAGCAATAGAGGAAATAAGGCTTGCGAGCAGAGAATGGACGGAAATGTCATTGCATGATCCAAGCCGTTTTGAAGCGTATTTTACCAAACCAAGCAGCGGGAAGGTCGTACCGAAACGGTTAGATTATTATTCTTATAAAGAACTGCCTAGATATGATATTCGACATGACATTACGCAAATCAAGACACCAACTCTTGTTTACTGCGGAACCTACGACGCTCAGTGCCCGCTCCCTTTTTCAGAGGAAATTCACAAGCTGATTCCCGGTTCCTCCTTCTATGAATTTGAAGCAAGCAATCACCTTCCTCATTTAGAGGAAAAGAATGAGTTTAAGAAGATGATTGGAGATTTTACTGGATTGGGATCAAAATAGTTTACTTAAATAAGAACAAATGTTCTATAATAGAGATAGATTTCTATGGAGGTGACGTGGATGAGGCCGGAGCTTACGAAAGAAACAAAGACAGAAGAGTTTTACGATTATTATTGGCTAAAGGAAGAACTGCAGCTATTTTGCCGGAAGCATGGACTGAGTGCTTCCGGGTCTAAACGGGAAATTGCTGAGAGAATTGAGACTTTTTTGCGGACTGGTGAGATCATCAAGCCAGTTAAAAGGTCAAAAACACCAAAGAACGTGGAACTGGATTTACACCTGGATACGGTCATTCAGGAAAACCATCGCTGCAGCCAACACGTACGAGCTTTTTTAAAAACTGTGATCCCGAACTTTCATTTTTCTACCTACATCCAGCAGTACTTTAAGCACAACTCCGGTAAAACGTATCGTGATGCAGTGAACGCCTGGCATGAGGAAGAAGAGCGAAAGAAAGATCCACAGTTTACGAAAACCATTGGACCTCAATTTGAATATAATCGATTCATTCGAGACTTTTTTGCTGATCCAGTGAATAAAGGGAAAAGCCGGGACGAGGCGATCCAGGAGTGGAATGAAATCAAGAAGCTTCCGGGAAGCAATACATATGGCTCAAAGCCGCAATCTATTTAATGGAGGAATCGACTATGGCAGCTGCCACTACTGCTCCTATCGTAAAGCTAGTACCTTTCAGTGAAACCTATACAGAGCAGCTTTCAGGTTTTTATCTTCCTAAAGACCAGCTGGAATTCACCAGTCTTCCTTTGGATAAAATTTTCAGCCCCGCTATATCCAAAGATACGCTACACATTTTAATCCTGAATGGTGATGAAGCAGCAGGCTATTATGCTCTTGAAACCGGCGAAAAACTTCATGCTTATTCAACCAATAAACAAGCGAGATTACTTACCTCCTTTTCCATCGATGCTAAGCATCAGGGAAAAGGCCTCGCCAAAACGGGCCTGAAACTCTTGCCTTCTTTTATGGGAGAAACGGCGCCAGAAGTGAATGAAGTGGTGCTTGGTGTAAACAAACGAAATCAAGCGGCGATCAATCTTTATTTGCAAACAGGTTTTATAGATGAAGGAAAGCTGTATGAAGGGCCTAAAGGAGCTCAACATATCTTGCATTTGAAGTTATAAAGGAGGCGGTCAAAGTGAAAGTATCCATCTATACGAATCAGATACGACGTTCACGACCGCTACGAGAATCGCTAGAATGGAATGATTGAATTTTAATGATGATTGTATCGAAACTTCTCTTAGCTTTAAATTTCAATTTAGCTTAAAAAAAATAAAGCCCCAGTACGACTTAACGTTCTGAGGCGGTATTACTTAATAATCAATAGTTGATTTTAGAAAAAATTGTTATAACCGTTTAAGGAGAGATTTTCTGCGTGTAAGCCAAAGCCTCTACGCCTTATGCTAGTCGTTTATTCTATCACGAATTTGTTCCATCCACTTTTCGAGCAGATGATAATAGGTAGTTAAGTTTGACTGAATAAGCATTGCTACCTCTTCATTATAGGTGTGAACTGTCAGATTTCGGTCATTGACCATTTTTAGCCCCAGGGTCGTTTCATCCTCTTGCAGCAAGTTAACTTCGCGACAGCTGCGGATCACCCCTTTGGGAGAGCCAAGCGACGTTACCGCTTCCTGCACAGGCTTCACTCCGCCTACTACCTGAAATTCTTTTCCGATGGTTGAGTCGTTTTGGAGGACGGAAACAATGACGCTTGCTACGTCTTCTCTTGGGATCTCGCCCCGCTCCACTTTTTCTCCTGCCGTAACAGTACCCGCTGCAGGATCATTTGTAAGTGCACCCGGATGAATAATGGTGTAGTCAAGGTCTGTGTCTCTCAGCCAGACATCTGCATAATGCTTCGCTGCCACATATGGTGCGAATGATGACGGTGCAGACTGAATCGCTTCACGGGTCATGTCAAACGAGGTGATCATGACAAATCGCTTCACGCCTGCTTTTTAAATTGCTTCGATGGTTTTCTCGTTAGTTATAATTCTTCAGCAAGGGGTTGAATAGCATGTTCCAACTCTGCTAGCAGGTATTGGATGCAGTCATTATCTTTGAATTTATTATCATATGCTAAATACACCGTAAAATCCTCTGCTTCATCCTCAGTTAAGGTTAATTCAAGACCGTTAATATTCAAAAAAGTTTCAAAAACAGTAAGAGCGGTTCTCTTATTTCCGTTTTGGAAAATATGCCCCCCTCTTGCTATGGAGTGGTAATAACAGCATGCTTTTTCTTGAATGGTTGGAAAGGCTTCTTTCCCGTACAGTTCTGTTTTCGGCCTATTCAGCATAGCCTCAAACCGGTCTCTGTTCTTTATACCGGCTTGATCGCTGTCATGATATAAGTCCATAATCGTATAATGAATAATCTCGATTTCTTCTCCCGTCAAATACTCAACAGTCAAACCATTCACTCCTCCGATGAATATCTATCGGTCTTTCAAATTTCGAAGTGCATTATCGTATTTTCCAATAGCCCTGTTCATCGCTTTCAGCACATCTGGGCGAATTCCTTTTGGAACGGATCGGTTTGCTTTCTTCATCACAATCTCGCCCCTTTCTTCATCATAATAAACTTCAATTTCATCACCTTTTGCCATATCCAATGCAGTCGCAATTTCTTTAGGAATGCCAGCAGACAAGCTATTCCCAACTTGGCTGAGACGACGAGTATAGCGCTTTTCTTTTTGAGACACACTATTCACGCTCATTTCTTATTAGTCTCCCTTCAGTTTTAACGAATGATTTTTATTTTAAACTTCATCTGTATATATAGTTATTATTATACTAACAATTATAGTACTGATTATCATCAGTCACAAGCAAATCAATCCCTCTATTTAAATTGAAAACAGTTATATTCTAGCCAATACACTGAAACAAACACCATGGCCATGAACAGTTTTGATCATCTCGCTTATGCCAGCGTAACGCTGCTCGTTTCCCGGGGTTTTGATACTCAATCCGTCATTCTGTCCTTTTCCTTAGTTGGATTGTTGATTGCTTTCAACATTTTATGGAGCGAGAAGACATTTAGAAAATACGTGTTTATGGTTTATCAGGAGGAAAAAAAAACCCCAGGATCTAAATCCTGGGGTTCTTACCTCATTCATTTTCTATTAAAGCGACGTTACCGCTTCTTGCACAGGCTTCACTCCACCTACTACCTGAAATTCTTTTCCGATGGTCGAGTCATTTTGGAGAACAGAAACAATGACGCTTGCTACGTCTTCTCTTGGGATCTCGCCCCGCTCCACTTTTTCTCCTGCCGTAACAGTACCCGCTGCAGGATCATTTGTAAGTGCACCTGGATGAATAATGGTGTAGTCAAGGTCCGTGTCTCTCAGCCAGACATCTGCATAATGCTTCGCTGCCACATATGGTGCAAATGATGATGGAGCCGATTGAATCGCTTCACGGGTCGTATCAAACGAGCTGATCATGACAAATCGCTTCACGCCAGCTTTTTTCGTGGCTTCAATCGTTTTCACCGCGCCGTCAAGGTCAATTAGCATCGTTTTATCTGGACCGGTTTTAGGACCTGAACCAGCAGCAAACACGACTGCGTCCACACCTTCAGCTGCTTCTGAGATCGAATCTATATCGTCCTTCTCAAGATCTTTCAGAACCGTTTCAGCACCAAGCTCCTCAAAATAAGAAGCCTGCTCCTGCTTTCGGATCATCGCTCTCGCTTCCAGCCCTTCCTTTTCTTGAATCATCGATACGGTATGCTTACCAACTTGTCCATTTGCTCCAACTATTAGTATCTTCATTTCCTTCACCCTTTCAACTGTTTCTATTTTTTATAGGATAACGTTTGGGTTTGGGGTGTGTCTAAGGATCTGTTTGAGGAAGCGGTTTTGCTTCTGTGTTTTTCTTTATAGAAAGACGAGCTGCTAGATCGGCCATACTATTTTAATAATTACTAATAGTCAATTTTTTTTGACACTTTTTTCTATTATTGTCGTCTATTAATATGGGGAGGTGAAAAAATGTCAGATCATACTCAAATAAAAATTACTGAAATTTATCAGATCCAGTCAGATAACGTATTTAAATACATTTACTATATGGTGAGAGATCAACATGTAGCTGAAGATTTAACTCAGGAGACCTTCATCAACGTTTATAAAAGCATTAACGAGTTCCGGCATGACTCGAATATTCTTACTTGGATATTAAAAATAGCAAGAAATGTAACGTTCGATTACTTAAAGAAAAAGAGGATCAAAAACTTAATTGATATAGATAGGTTGGTCAACTCTCTAAAAAACGAGCAAGAAACCTTAAATGAACTGCTCATACAATCTGAAGATGTCAGAAACTTATACCAGTCATTAAATGCTTTGAAAAAAGATTATAAAGAAGTTTTAATACTTAGAAAAATAAACGAATGTTCTATTAAGGAAACCGCTAACGTTCTTAATTGGACTGAAGATAAAGTGAAATCGATGACCTCACGAGCACTCATACAACTGAGAAAAGAATATAAGAAAGGGGAGGAAAAAATTAATGAGTCATTTAGATGAATTTGATGCCTTATTCAAGGATTTAAGAAATATCGAGCGATCAACCTTTGTCAAAGAACAATCATTAACTAATATTCTTCAGTCTAAAAGGGTGAAAAAGTCGTGGTATAGTAAACAGCGATTTATCATTCCCCTAACATCATTAGTTGCTTGTTTTATTGTTTATTTCTTCTTAAATACTTATTTCAGCCATGACAATATGGGTGTGAGTGAAGAAAAAGTCGAACTACATATTTCTTCAGTTATGGTTAAAACATCTCAGTCAGATTTAACTTTCGAAATTAATTCAACCACAAAATTAAACACTTTAGAGATAAATAATGATGATTCTTTTATGAATTCACTTGAAAATTTTATTAGTGAAGCAGAACAAATAACTACAGCACCTAATAAAAATTTATACTCATACGATTTAAATATCGTGTTAGAAAATAGTCAAGAAATTAAAGTGGAGATATGGGAAAACGGAGATGCATTGTATATGTATGACTTTAGTGAGGATAGATATTATTCCTCTACTGGTCAAAGTGCTTCTAATTTACACTCTATGTTAGTAAATATCCCCTATCTTCCTCAATAAAAAATAGTTTTTCATGATCACTAAGAGGGTGATTATAATGCAAAAAACCAAAAACGAAGAAAAGAGCTTTGGACAAAGGCGGCTCAAGCTCTTTGACAGGTTCGCTGTGCTGCAGGCGGGCGCTTTCGCAGGGGCGGCGTTAAGCCTTTCCAGAGCCTTGCCCTGTAAAGTCTCAGCTTGCCGTCAAATCCTACTGGAGTCACTACCTTTAGCTCCGCTCATCTAATACTATTAATAAATACTTCCTCATTTCCTGAAACTTTCTTGAGATTTGTCCGAGACTCCCAGGAAATCTAACTTAACAGATCTAAGACATCATAGTTAAAGTATTCAATATTGCGCTTTTGACTTGAGTCTTTAAAAAGTAAACCTAATCCAGCCAGCTCATTTAATACATTGCGAGCTGTTGAAGCTGCAATGTTAAAGTGTGCAGCCACTTGTACTGCTGTTGTATTGGGTTCTCTGAATGTATATAAATATACGTCCTTTTGAATAGGTCTTTCACATTTTTCAAGACCTTGTGCTGCAGTAAATTCTGCACGATCAATTAGAACGGTCAATTTGTCTGCCATGCGATACGAGGCATTTAGAAAGAACTTCAACCAGCTATTCCAATCCGGATTTTGTCATCTCACTCCATTTAATAAATGATATTAGCGTAAACGTCGTTTTTCAAGCTCCTCACTCACAAAGAATATAGGGCTAGCAATAAGTTTAGATTGAACCATGTAGCGTGCAATTAAAATACGGCCAAGACGACCATTCCCATCTAAAAACGGATGAATAGATTCAAATTGTGCATGTAAAATTGCCACTTTTAAGAGAGGGTGACTATCTTCGTCGATCACAATCTCATCCTTCATAAGGTGTTTTGTAGGTAACTTATCTCCTTAAGGATGCTTATTCGCATAGATTTCCCCAATTCTCCATATACGATTCCACTTCATTTGCCGGTACCGGAATATAAACAGCATCTTCAATCTTGTTCGTTGGACCAATAAAGTTTTGAATCTTACGGAATTCACCACGTGCAGCGTTTGTACCGCGGGCACCTTCCATGAGGAAACGATGAAGGTCTAAAATGAGGCGGGTGGTAATGGGATAGCCGATTTGGATGCGTTCATGTCCAGACATTAATGCATGTTGATAATTTGTTACCTCGATATGTTCCGATTTGGGATTTGTTTTGTGCGTTTGTTCAACCATATCTATAAACATAACCTGTGCACCTTCAATCCGGGTCGATTGAACAGATTCTTTTAATGCAAGGGTATTAATAAAATCACTTTTTAAAATTGACCTTTTAAATTTCTCATCCAGACGTCCCGTTTTTCCTGATATATCCGCCAATTTCATGAGTAATTCGTAGTCATCTGTTTGTTTAATGGAAATGGGTAATTTCTTGATTTCTTGTATAGCACTCATCCCATCCATCCCTTTTTTAGCGATTAAAACCATTTTAAACATTTTTATGTTATTAATATTACCATCTCAAGAGCGAATACTGCCCCCTTTAATGTTTTTATTTAACACAACTGTATTGACAAGGAATTATTTAAAGATTAAATTTAATACAGTTGTACTAAATAAATGTCCGCGAGACGCGTCTCTGGTATACTAGGTCTATGCCAAAAAAAGTAGATCACACTCAACGTAAAAAACAAATCGCTGAAGCTGCCTTTCAAGTCATTTTAAATGATGGGATCGAAGGAGCTTCTGCACGTAGAATTGCTGCGCAAGCCGGGCTTTCTCTCGGTGCACTGCGCCACTACTTTCAAACACAGGATGAGCTCCTGCACTTTGCAATGGAGGAAGTAAAGGCCGGCGTCGGGGAAAGAATGCAAGCGATTATAAACCAGCCAATTCCCCTTTTAGACAAAACTGTCGCTTTACTGCTTGAGCTTATCCCATTAAATGATCAATCCAAAGTAGAAATGGAGGTATGGTTAGCTTTTACGGTTTATGCCCGTCATAAGCCAGGCTTCGCTCTTCATGATGACCAGATTTACGCCATTATTCTGCACCTTCTTCATCATTTAGATGAATCGAAACTGTTAAAAGATGAAATTGACAAAGAGCTTGAGGCTGAGAAGCTATATGCTCTGACAGACGGGCTTGCCCTTCACGCTTTACTTGACCCTTCCCGCCTGAATCTGGACATGATCCAGAACGTTATTCGAAGTCAGGTTCAAGGGATCTGTCATCCCAATACCTAAGCTAGACCCTCTCGCGGACAGGATGAGGAGAAAGGAATGAACCAATCAAAACGGATAAGATTACTTGATATACTTCGCGGATTTGCTATTATCGGAACACTCGGAACGAATATATGGCTTTTTGCTCAGCCAGGAGATTTTCTTTCTTTACTGTCATCAGATGGCTGGCTGAACAATTTAGAAGCATTCTTTGCTGCTATTCAAACGGTACTGATCAATGGCAAGCTGCTTGGTTTGCTTACGATTATGTTTGGAATAGGCTTAGAGCTAAAATACCGAAAAGCTCAAAGAGACAAATTGCCGTGGCTTCCCTTCTATAGTTGGACGATGGCCCTTCTTTTTCTAGATGGACTGCTGCATTACTTTTTCGTGTTTGAATACGACGTTTTAATGAGCTACGCTTTTACTGGTATCATCGTAGCTTTTCTCCTGTCAAGATATGAAGGTTCGTTGAATTTTTGGTTGAAAGTTTCTGCTGTTATTCATATTATCGGCGTTTCCATCGTTTCCTTCCTTTGGATGTTCATTCTTCGTGATGATGCGCTCCTTGCTGAAATCGCAGCCGGGTTCAGCGAAGTGGAAGATCTCTATACAACCGGGACTTATGTTGAACAACTTTCCTATCGTATGGGTGATTTTATCAGCTTACGACTTGAAGCTATTGCCATCATCTTCATGAATATCACCCTTTATATTGCCGGCATTCGACTCTTTAGACACGGGGGTTTTGATGACAATGAAAAAGGAAAACGCATACGAAAGCGTTTGTTGCGATGGGGACTTGGTTTGGGGATTCCGTTAAATATGCTGCTTCTTGTCCCAGGAGGATTATTTGACTTACCTGTACGTTATTTGTTTGCTCCTATTCTATCTTTAGGTTATATTGGTCTGCTGGCTTTCATTCTTGAACGCGGCTGGTGGAAATGGCTCCTGGCACGCTTTGAAACGATTGGAAAAGCAGCTTTAAGCTGTTACGTTTTGCAAAACATTGCCGCCTCCCTCCTGTTTTACAGCTGGGGACTCGGACTTGCACCAATCCATAATGTGTATGCTATTTACGCCGCCTGGATCGGCATCAGCATTGGGATGATGGCTGCAGCTCACCTGTTTGTTAAATACATGGGAACCGGTCCGCTTGAGTGGGTGTGGAGGAAGGTTTCTTATATGCCTTTTAAGTAGGGTGAACTAAATTTATTGAATAATTTTGTGAAAAAATGCATTTAAACCAACGGGGATGGATAGCTCAAGAAAACATATAAGGGGTGAGATTAAATGAATATTAGACTTGCTGAAGCAAAAGATATTAATCAATTAATTAAAATGAGATGGGATAATACCATTGAGTTTGATGAGAGCAAAAAAGATGAGTCCTATGAGGGATTTGAAAGAGAATGTCAAACGTTCTTAGAAAATGCATTGAATAGTAGTCAGTGGTTTATATGGGTTGCTGAGGATAAGGGAAGAATTATATCTCATATTTACATAGAATTAATACAAAAAGTTCCAAGACCTGGCAGGGTTACTCATCCATTTGTATATATGACCAACGTATACACCATTCCAGAATATCGAAAGGGAGGCGTTGGAAGTAGAGTGCTAAGTACAATAAACGATTGGATAAGAGAGAATAAATTTGAATTTGTAATTGTATGGCCGAGTGATGAAGCTGGTGATTTTTACAAGAAAAATGGTTACGTTTATTGTACTGAGCCA
Source organism: Jeotgalibacillus proteolyticus (assembly GCF_050107735.1). Taxonomy (GTDB): domain Bacteria; phylum Bacillota; class Bacilli; order Bacillales; family Jeotgalibacillaceae; genus Jeotgalibacillus; species Jeotgalibacillus proteolyticus_A. Next base: position 218,457 of record NZ_JBNILO010000001.1, on the reverse strand, counting down.
ATGGAATACTTTCCTTCTTGAAATCTTGTATTTTCTAAATAAGAGCCGTAAAAGGTCGTTATTTGTAGGAGACATAAAAACCAAACGGTACTTCAGGTCTTTGGAGGATAAAGACCTTTCCTCCAACTGACTTTGTTCCGTTGTCTTTTTTTAAGAAGTTTCTACACAACGATTAATCAGAAGTAATTCTTAAAAAATATCCATCCGGGTCAGCAATTTTAAATCCTCTCATATCCCATGGGTATTTTTCAACCTCCACTTCAATTGGATAACTATGATCGAGGCATCGCTGGTACACTTCTTCTAATTTTTCTACCACAATAATTAACTCAAAGCCGTTTCCTCTCTTATCATTTTTGGCACTGCGTTTAAAATAATGGTTATGATCTAAAAGAGTGTCAGAAGTGATGAGTAATGAAAAACAATCATAATTAAAGCGTGCAGAACGCTCATTCCTTCCATAAAGTTCTAATCCGATTATATCTTGATAAAATTTGATGGATTCTTCGATATCCTTTGTGTATAGTTCCACTCTAAAAAGTACAGTCATAATAATCGCTCCTTTGGTAATTTTCGACTTCTTTTATACTAGAGAGTTGGGCTATCTATTTTTATCGTCTCCTTCTTTTACTACTTCTACTTGTTCATCTTCCTTACGCTCCTCATGGAATTCGTTGTGATCCTGTCCAGAAATGTAATCAAAAGGGGTATAAAAGTTAGTTGGGGTTGCCTTTCTTACAAACATTTTAAATGCCACTATTAAAACAACAAGACAAATTAATACTAATAGAGCAGACATCAAAGCAGCAAAAATATACATTTTAAAACCTCCCAAAAATAAGAAGTAGGAAGATGGTAAAGCATTTTTCCTTTCATTAATAAAATGAGGTGATATCTCACTATGTCATTATCAATTATTAATAAGTCAAAATTGTTTTCGTGTACTCCATAAAGTCAACAAGACGATCCTCAATTACATTCTGCAAGATAACAAGATTCATTTTCTGGTAGTCATGAACGGCTGTTTTTTGGAAGACGACCATTGCTTTCATTTTTTGACTAAGTGAGGAGGTGATGACCTCTTCCTTTTCAAGAAAAGTAAACGCATCAGAACGACTTTGAGGTAAGCCAAGCCTCTTCTCAGCTATAATATGCATGGCTATGCCAATGCTAGCTTCACAAGCTCTTTGGAGATTTAAAATGATGGAATCCTGCTTTGTAATATTGTTCAGATTTGCCGGCTGATTATCGTATACTTCTCGAATCCGGTGAAGGCAGCGCTCAATGATACTGAATTTATTTAAAATAATTTCATTCCTCATTTATTACCGACCCACTTTCTTCGATCTCATCTTGATGGTATCAACCCTTGTTTTTAAGCTGCATTAAACTAACCCATAAAAAGTCTTCACCAAATAATTCATCTGGTTGAGTTATCTTTTTCATTGTCCTGAAATTAACTATATTGAAGTCATTTACAAACACTTCTTTCAATCGTTCTTCTGTGTAACCTATTCCTCCATTTAAGCTGCCTTTTTTGTATACTTCCCAATCCGGTGTATCTAAGGCTCCATCAGTATTAAAGCAAACAATTCCGAAGTATCCATCTTTTTCCAATGCTTTTTTCAGCATTTCAAGATAGGTTAATCTCCGATGTGGTGCTAAATGGTGAAACAGCCCACAATCATAAATAAAGTCATAGGAGCGTGGCTTAAACTCGAAGTCAAATAAGGAAATACAATGAAAGTCTATCTTGACTTCCTCTTCTTTAGCTCTTTCTTTAGCCCATTCAATTGCATTATATGAAAGATCCAGGGCATCTACCTTACAGCCTTTCTTAGCCATATAAACAGCATTCCTGCCCGGTCCGCATCCTATTTCCAAGACTCTTTCAGGTGCCAGCCCGTTAGTAAAATACTCTACAAGATTCTCATCAGGACCCTTATTTTTAAAAAACGGAATATCTTTCGTTCTATCCATATAAAAATCATCCCAAAATACCTCTGACTCTCTTAGGAATCCATCCAACATTTCATTCAAGTCTTGATAATTCAGGATTGCCTTTTTCAAGTAGATCCCCCCTTAGTAAAAGTAATCTCTCTAACTATTTTACTAAAGTTTCCATTCCAGATGTTAAATAGTCGTTATTTTCATTTGTTAAAATTGAATATTCAGTTAAAAACGCCCACTACTTGGCTTCATTTTTTACTTATACTTAACCGTGTACATCAACTAGTTTTTTGTTTGTTATTTGCAAGTAAGCGGCTTTCTGATCGTAATAAAGTAGAAAAGAGATAATACAATCCAGGTAATACAATTGCTGCCCCGACAATCATATATATATGACGTGTACTTAGTCCTAAAAACGTTGAGGAAGCAAACAATATTCCCAGCGGCATTGTCACTCGAAGGAAAAGTAATCGAACTGCACTTAGTTGTGTCAAACGATCTCTAGGCGATTCCCGTTGAAAAATGGCAGCACTCTGGGCATTAAATAACGGAAACAACATGCCCCCAAACAATTCACACAACCAGGCAAGAGGAATTGAATGCACAAAAAACAAAAATACAAATGAGAGGCCGCCACCGATCAAACCCAGGTACATGGTTTCATATGTTTTTGGTAATCTAGTCAGAAGGATCATACCGAGCGCATATCCAACTGGAAAAGCTCCTGAAAAAACGGCGTATTCCCAAGATTGCCCATTAAGTTCTCCACGTATAAAGGGGACACTCAATACTAACGTGGCACCAACTGCAAACTGTACCGTTGAAGAAAGAATAGTGAGTCGTAAAAGATGCGGATATTTAAAGAATGCCCTATAGCCTTCCTGCATTTCTGCCCACCAAAATTTCTTCGTCCAAGTTGCCGCTTTCTTTGTACCTAGTAGAGGGATTCGTGACAGTGCGAGATAACTTGCGAGAAACATTAAGGATGAAAAACCATAAATGAAGTGCATAGGACTTATTAAAAGGAATAAGGAAGTGACACCTGGTGCAATAAAGCTCATAAGTCGAATCGTTCCATCCAATAAGCCGTTAGCATCCACCAGCTCTTCCTCTTTACAAATTTCCGGTAAAATTGAAAATGAAAGACTTGCATAAATGGGTTGCATTAACCCTAATAAGCATTGTAAAACAATTAACCACAATATGATTCCTAACTCGGAACCAATAAAATAACCAAACAGCGGCAGCAGGTAAGCGCCCGCTCGAATTAATTGTATATTTTTAAGCATCTTTTCTTTCACTACATGATTCAAAAATGGAGCACTTATGCCTTGCAAAACTAAGGACGGAATAAAATAAACCAGCCAAAGTGCCCCCATCCATTCCCTTGATCCCGTTAATTCATAAAGCAATAATCCATTAATGATTGCCCCGGCAGCTCCACCAAATTCAGAAATGATTTCACCTGCCCAAAGTGCTTTAAAAGATTTTGAAAATCTTTTCATTTTTTCACTCCAAGATATTGGGTAAGCCTCTCTGAGAAAGAATTAATTTGAGCATAATTTACTGAATAAATGCCTTTTTCAACTTGAACAAACTTTGCAGCTTTTAATAACGAGAGTTGATGATGGAGCGTAGTTTTAGAGGTATTAAACTGTACGCTCAATTCTTGGAGTGATAATGGTCCCTTTACTAATTGATATAGCAATTTTAAACGAAGTTCATCCCCTAAAGCTTTATGACCACTCACCAATCCTGTTGGAGGAATTCCTGGTTCTGTTAAATACTCTTCTTTCAAAGGATAAAAAAAGATCTTCGTGTCAGGAGTGCGTTTTTCTAAAAGCCACGGTCGGTATGATACATGTGGAATCATTTTGACAGTCCAAACAGACGGTTCAGGGTGATATTTTACTCCGCCAGTCACTTTTTCAATTTGTTCAATCGGTTTTGTCAGATCCAGTGAGCGATTTTGTTTTTGCTCAAATTCAAGTGCTTGAGTCCACTTTTCCCATTCTTGTCGCTTACTTATCCAGTTGTACCATCCTTCTATTGTATTGACGGAAAGATCACAAATTTTCTGATATGAATATTGGCCAAGACTACGTATATATCCTCCTAAAAATTCGTGACCCTCAAAATACGAAGAGTACTTTTCAAAAGATTGACTTTCATTATATCGTTGAGCTGTTTCTTTTCTGACCGGCTCAATATCTCGGCTTTTATAAGGTAGAAGGATCTCATAAAAGCAGTCAATCGCAAGTTCTGTAAGCCCGTTCGAAAATTCTTGAATTGTAGAAGCAGAAAGCCTATTTTGAAGCATAATTAAACCATGCCAAAAATTAGTTTCCGTAATTTCATGAAGATTCTCTATTAAAGAACTAGGCATGGAATCCTTGTTAAATGACCAATTTTTATCCATATCAAATGTGTGTCTTAGTTGTTCATGCGTGTACCCAGAAATGCCAAGAATCACTTCCCAAACCGGCGACCAATCTACTTCTAAAGATATCGTTTCAGGTGTTTCAGGGTTAAAAAGCTGCTTCAAATTAAGGACCTCCTCAAAGTATGTTAAGTTAATTCTATAATAACAGAATTATTAATTCAATTTATTTCGAATTATATGATGGACTTACAAAGTTTTGTACATATGTTAATAATGTTTCCCTTTTTTATGGTCAAAAAAAAGCATTCCTTATAAAAGAATGCTCACCGTTTCTTGGCAAAGTAACCGTTAAAGGTTACTCCTCTTCCACAATAATTTCACTGGCAAATCTATTATTAATCTTATTATTCCCCCTTTATCAATCACCCATAAATACACGATAGGGTCTTGTACTTTGCTTAGAAATTCGTTTAAATCCTCAAATTTTTCAACTTCTCCACTAAATTTAGTGTCATCATCAATTAGAACCTGGTATGTTGGATAGGATGCTTCAGGATCAATACCGTCTTCTGCAACGATGATGCTATTATCGTTTACTTCAAGGATTGTCCCCTGGAAGTCAGCGTTGTACTTATTGTCATCTTCACGACTACAGCCAAGTAGTAAAAGAAATAACAGTGACAGGATACTTTAATATATTCTTTTTCATACTAATCTCCTTGTGAACTATTGCTGGATAAAGTATTAAGCTTTCTAATTCTCTTCAGAAAAATACATATCCGCATAATACTCGATCTCCTTATCCTTTCGTATAACAGACACTATTTTCTCAACAGCTCCAGGAGACAAAACCTCTGTTTCATTGAAATGGTTCGCAACGTTGGCTGCTAATTGTTTAAATTCCAGTATTGGACTTTGAAGCAGTTTTAGCAGCTGTTGTTCAATGAAATATTCATTTCCTTTTGGGTTTTCATATAAGCGAAATAGCAAGAAACCTGAGACTATGATAATAAAACCTCTATTATTGTTGCTCCAGTCAAGTAATAAACAGGATAGATTGGAATGAAGTATTCACTTAAAAAGTAAGCCAACCCTTGACCAGATATTCATAACACGGCAGCCAGTAAGAATATGTTTCTTCAACAACGGGACCCTCTTCCTTATAAAAATCCATTTTTCGGACAATGGATGTACCTTGTCAGCAAGACATTAGTGTTAGCGATGTGATCTGTCTGTTGAACGCATTTCCATATTAATAGTTTAAATATATCAAATTTTGAAAAATATAGTTTGATTTATATATGTATAGGATAAATATGTATTGTTCGACAAGTATGGTTAAGGAGTTCTGTCTGTATTATAGAATGGTAAATATTATACTTAGGGTCAATATACTCAAGACCCAGTTGTACATTTTAACCAGAAAGGTATAGATAACTTTAATTTAGTCTTTTTCCCCTATTACAAACAATTCTCCTGTGGTTTTAAAAACACTATAAAGATCCTTCTAGGGAGTGAACGATGAGTGTATAAGAATAAACAAAATAAAATTCCAGTGATTTTTGCCGTTATTTCATCAGTAATCACGAGTATCATTCTTCACTATTCATCAGCCCCTCCTATTCAAACTTTTGGTTATGTACTTGTTTTTGCCGCATTGATTCCATACCTAATTTATCGGACATTCTTCTACCGTAAATGGAAAAAACAAGATGAATAGGTACTTGGATTGAAATAAATACTTTAAAATGCCGTCATTAGTATACCGGTTTTTTTGTGGAACCCATTAAACACTTCAAATGTCTAACTGAAAAATCCAATTCAAGATGATTGGACAGACTCTGATCTTAATTCTCCGACTTACATCGTTCCAGACTCTTGTTATCAATTGCTCTATGGCTCCCATCTAGGATAAATGATACACATATTCTATTAATGCCATTTTATGCCCAAGTTACAATTGCCTCTCTCGTTTGAAACCATTAGTTGAATATGTTAATTTTAGAGTGATCATTCTATCTAAGGTGGTTAGCTGATGAGCAAAAAGAGACAGGATTTAGTCGAGCGTGCTGAAGCGCTTTTTTATGAAAATGGATTTCATGCGATTGGTCTTAAGCGGATTGTAGGGGAAGCAGGCGTTGCTTTGATGACGCTGTATAATCATTTTGATTCGAAGGAAGATCTGATTTTAGAGGTGCTGAATCAGCGGGGGGAAAGATATTTTTCCTATATGGATGAGGCTGTTTCAAAAGGAAAAGCTGAGGACGCAACTTCCATCGCCCGTTTATTGGCTGACTCACATATTCGCTGGCTGCGCTCTGAAGGCAGCAATGGCTGTATGTTTTTACGCGCAAAGGAAGAGTATTCATTTGAGAATCAACAAATTGTGAAACAGGTTGTTGCGCATAAAGAGTCGCTGCGATCCTTTTTCCTCACACATGGCATGACGGAAAAGAAGGCTTTGCAGCTGGCCATGCTGTTTGAAGGAGCGACTGCTTTAGCTGAAGTGCATGATCTGGACGACGTTGCGAATGAATTTACAGATCTGGTTCGTATGCTGTTTAAAGAGTAAGCTGATGAAATTGCTTATTCTTTTTTTTGAAGCGAAAGTATAATGATCGTTCTATCTATTAAAGGAGGTTACCCTTATGTGGAGATTTGTATTGCCGGGAATTGCGATGATTGGTGTCACATTTGCATTTGCCCGTTTTAGCTTTGGATTATTTCTGCCCCCCATCTCTGAAACATTGAATCTATCGGAAAGCAATGCCGGATTTGTCGGCTCGACTGCTTATGCAGCCTATTGTTTAGCGCTGTTGACTTCCTCTTATTTTATTCAGAAATGGGGTCAATTCCGAGTCGTTCAATTTGCCGGCTTAAGCGTGATTATCGGTTTATTGGGCATCGCCTTTTCACCTAACTTTTATGCGTTGGCATGCAGCACGTTTATCGCCGGGCTTGGGAGCGGCTGGGCGTCTCCTGCCTATGCTCAAGTGGCAACAGAATCATTTACGAATAAGGATCAGGACAGAGGCAATACCTGGATGAACAGCGGAACAAGCTTTGGTCTTGTGGTGACCTCTCCCATCGCTCTCCTTTTTACTGACCAATGGCGGCTCGCCTTTATTCTTTTTGCGGTTATCGCACTTGCTGTAACGGTTTGGAATATGCGGGTTCTCCCATCAAAGAGGCCTGAATCTGTCCCCACAGAAAAGCCGAAGTCGTTTTCTTTTGTTAAACAGGCAAAATTTTTACTGGCAGCTTCTTTTGTGATCGGTCTCAGTTCTTCCATTTTTTGGACGTTTTCAAGAAGCTACTTAACCTCCGTGCATGAAATGAGTGAAGGAGAAAGTGTCCTCTTTTGGGTCGTGATGGGCCTGGCAGGGATCATTGGCGGAGCTGCGGGCGGCTTGATCCAGAAGGCAGGCTTAGGTTCCTCTTATCGTTTGACGCTTTTGATGATGATGCTTGGCGTTACGGGCATTACTATTCCGAATTCGGTAAGCATCTACTTTTCTGCCGCTTTATTTGGCGCTGCTTATATCCTGATGACGGGCATTTTCATCGTGTGGGCATCGCGGATCTTTCCCAATCTCCCATCGATGGGCGTTAGTTTATCCTTTTTATTCTTAGGAATTGGGCAATCCCTTGGCTCATCCGTTGCAGGCGGCATCATCCAGGCTGTTTCGTACCCTTTCAGCTTTCTATTATTTGCCCTAATTGGACTTGTTGGATTGTTTGTTCGAGTGAAGCATTCTCATTGAAAAAACTCTGTCATCGCACAGAGTTTTTTTACTCATATATCCTATAAATCCCTACCAATGCACTTGAAGTTTATTGCCATCCGGATCAGTAAAGTGGAAATAGGCATGTCCTTTATCTTCTATTATATCCTCCACCTTTACTCCATTTTCTTTAAGGTGCTGATGAAATTGGGTCAAATTCGGACTTGTAAAGCCAATCATAAAGGCTGGTTCATTTTGAATGGTAAAATGGGCAAATGTTTCATCATCTGTTGGCACTAAGATAAGTAAGAAAGATCCCTCATTTAGTTTTAAAATCGCATATGGATCTTCCGTTATGCTGACTAACTGCAGCCCTAAAACATCGCTATACCATTGTGCAGATTTTTCTAAGTCTCTGACCGGAATTCTTATGTAATGTACTTGTTCAATAAATGATTTTGCCATGTTCACCACTCCTTTAGTCGTTTTGTTATATCCACTCTTTCCCATGCTTACGAATGAATGCAAGATCCTTTTGATAATGTTCATAATGTCCTTCATCGATCATTTTTTGAAACGCCGGATCTCCCTCTTTGGCTTTCCTTTGCATGGTTTTGCATACACCTTCGACCCGCAGCAATACCATCTCTAAAAACCCTTCTTCCATACCATCCATCCCGTAGGAATCAAAAAACAGCTTCACCCTTTGTTTGACTCGCGCAGCATCCTTTTCTTGCTCATAATAAACAGCTTCGCCTTTCTCAGAATGATGAAGTCTGCTTAACGGGACGCATGTATATAAGGTGTAGGCTATATCCCAAAGCCTGGGCCCGGGTGCTGCAAGATCAAAATCAATTATCCCGACCGGCTGTTCGTGATTAAAAATAATATTGTAAATAGCAAAATCGTTGTGGCAAAGCACTTCAAATGGTTGAGGCGTGTTGTCTATAGGCTGCTGGGTTTCATCAACGGGAAAATCACTTACAGCATCGTGATAGTCTCTGAGCATTTTTGCAATCCTTTTAAGCACATCATCAGACCACATATATTTTTCCAAAGGATAATTACCCGCTTCGCCCTCAATAAAGGACAAAATCTCTCTATTTCTATCATCTATGCCTAAAAACTTCGGTGAATAGCTGAACCCTTTGTTCTCCAAATGCGTTAAGACCTTGTGGACTTCCTCACTGTTTTCCTTTATGTCCCGCCGCACTGTACCGCCTAAACGGTAGACATTTGATACGTTTCCGCCGGATAGTAGTTCTTCCTTTTCGGGCTGATTGCTCATTTTATTTCCTCCCTGTTTATACAAAAATATAAGAAATGGGAATTTTCTTCTATCGTTTTTCTATCAAAAAATGACTTCTATCTTATCTAAATACTAGATAAAAATAGACAAATAGGTACACCAAAAAAAGCCCTGTTATGAGTTTGCCATTGGGTCGATAGCGCTCTATAAGTTTTTCTGCAAGTACGCCGCCAATAAATAATAGCGCTGCGGCGGGTAAAAAAACGATCATTTTAAACCATTCAGGCTTATTTAATTCATCCGTATAAGACAAGAGACGCATGAATATCGAGGTGGCGACAAATATGATATAGAATCCATGGAGTGGGTCAATCTTCTTTTCTTTATTATCTTTTTCAACCGCTGTCTTCATACCAGAAACCACCTGCCTTTCTCGGAACATGAAATCTATGATCCTACCGGAAATTTATAGCTGTGAGAATTAAAAATTTAATTCATCCTATCCCATGATGACTCGAATTTTTCAAGTGATTTTTTAAATCCTACTAATGGAGTAATACTTTCCAATCGGTCCACAATTTCTTTTGCACATTCTATCATCGAGTTGGTGCTTGTATTAATTTCGACATCGTAAAATTCTTGCTGATGGACAAAATTGAGCTGAGAAATTGCTTGTCCAATCCGGCGGTCTTCTCTGTATTGTTCTCTACGTTTTAGTTCGTCGACAGGACAATGAACTCCAACAAAAAATATTGGGTAATTATTAAGAGCACTATAAAAGTTTTTTAATGTTAGAGGATCATGGAGAATTTGATCGAGTATTAAATTAATCCCTCGATCTGAGAACATTGCGACGTTTCTATAATAAAAATATTCTGTTTCAACCGGTATTAGCCGCTCATTATCTCTATCTTCCATTTTTTCTATGACCAAATCATAATCATCTACGCTAAAAGCAAAAAAGTCAGGTAGTAACTTCGTTATTTCCTTTGCTAACGTTGATTTTCCTGAACTTGATACACCATTTAGAACAATAATCATTCCCTTTTCCACGAAAACACACTCCAATAACCTCAGGTATAGAATTACATTCTCTAAAGTTCAATAATAAAGTGTATATTTCCTGCTTATGTAAGTAAGCTGATTTCCCTTTAATTCAGGATGTAATGACAAACATTCGAAGAACGTCGGCTCCCGTTCATCTGTAATCATTTCATGGTCCTTCACACGTGCTTATTCCGAAAATGAATTTAAAATCGTTCCGCTTTTTCTTATGACGTTTAAACCCCTCTTTTGAATCTGCGATTAGAACTGTTTTTCCAATCCACATTCTGATATACATAGAATTGAAATTTATGGGTCCCTTTATTCCTTTCTCTTCATATTCCGTCCCATCTTCAAACTCTGTTTCAGTTCTTATCAGCCATGTATTGCCTATTCCAAACTCAATGTATTTTTTCATCCTCTGACACCTATTCATTCACTATTTTCAATTTCCATTCTTGAGATTGCCAGTTAACTAAAGAAGATTCAATTGAAAATACAATTCAAATAATCTCCATGTCCCCTGATCAGTTCAACCTCATCCCCAGATGAAATCCAGAAGAAACGAAATGTTAGTCCTTCTTCTTCCCCACCACCTGTTGGTTTATAGTCCCATTCATCCCCTGCATTTGACACAGATAGTTTATAGAAAAACCGGTTATGTATGGTACCATCACCGTTCTCCCACAGATCTTCACCAAGCAGCTCTTCAACTTGAACGTTTCTTAACCCTGTTTCTTCTTCAATTTCTCGTATCACAGCATGACGAGTGGACTCTTCCGCCTTGACAGTTCCCTTTGGTATTTGAATGCCCGCTTGAGGGATGGGGTGCTGAAAGACTAACACCTGTGTTTTGCCTTCTTTTAATCGAGTTACGTAGCCATAGGCTTTTCTTATTGGGATCATGTCTGTTTCTCCTCGCACTAATAAGTCATTTTGGGAGCTTTAGTTTAATAGATCAAAATCTTTTTTGAGAATTCCATAATGAACAAGGTCTATGTATTTGCCTTCTTTGACGACATGTTCCTTCAGGACACCTTCTTTTTTCATGCCGATTTTTTCAATTACTTTTCCTGAAGCAGCGTCCGAATCAAAGTATCGTGCAAATACTTTATTGTAGTTCTTCTCCATAAAAGCGAATTCGAGCATCCCTTTAGCCGCTTCGGTAGCATAGCCATTTCCCCAATAGGCTTCCCCGACCCAGTAAGCCATTTCTCCATTTTTAAATGTGGGATTGTTGGATAATGCAATCGCGCCAAGCAATGTTCCTGTCACTTTATCTGTAATCGCAAGTTCGTATGATTTGTTTTCATTGAAATGGTCAAGATGATGTTTTATCCAGGATAATGCGTCCTCTTGATCATATGGATAGGGCAGGTACAGTGTATTGATATACAAATTGTAGTTATGGCAAAGATTCGCAACTTCCGGAGCATCTTTTTCGTTGAACAGACGAAGAAGCAGCCTCTTCGTTTCGATTGTTTTTTCTTTTTCTTTGTATATCATTCTTTTCCCCATTTCACGCTATTGCATAATATGAAACTGTAATTCACCCTATAATAAATTTACAAATTCACCTTCGTCGCAGACCGATATTTTCCCGGTACAGAAATGCCTTCAATCAGATAATTCCTCATACCCATCGTCAATTCCTCCATTTTTTTACATCATTTTATCTATCACCTTACAAAACTTAGTCCTGGATCCAATTGATTTACACATAAGTACTGAGTAAGCGCAGCAAAAAAAAAACAGACCCGGAGGAATCCGAATCTGTGCTATTGTAATGCTCCGCTTCTTTCTCTTACCAGGAGAGTGGTTGGCAGCATAACGTGGCATCATCATTCATGACCCTGGAAACGTCGCCATGGACAATCCTGCTTTTACCGCTATATCTTTTAACGTCGCCATTTACAACCACCTGCCTGCTTCAACTCCCTGCGATCATCCCTATTCTTTAAGCTTGATTACTTTTGACTCAAATGGAGCGAGGTTTTCCCCACATACCTTTTGACTTGAACCGGTGTGATTCATTAGGAAAAGATGCTCATTACGCTTAACAGCCTCTGTTCCTTCCGGTGTTTCGATATGCCAGATGCCATGATGTTCAATTATGTCTAACGCTAATGGTTCAAGGATAGACTCATTTAATCCTGTTGCCAGGTAGTACACACGGCCCTCGCCCGTCCGGTTGACTGTAAGTGCAGCTTTTTCATCATAAAATTTATCACTATACTGCCAAAGCACTTCTGCTCCTTTAGGCGTCACCAGGTCTCTCCAGACAGTGCCGCTGCTTGTATGACCGGACTGATCTTTGACAGGTACAGATTGATGAGCTGCAAGAGCTTCTGTTTCATAGATTTCAATGCCCGCCAGTTCTGCTACAGGCCCTGGCAGTGTTTGTTTAAAATGAATATTGTTATCCCGATCCTTTAGTCCTGCCCGGAAGGAAAACAGGATGGTCCCTCCAGCTTGGGCAAAGTTATGCAGCTTTTTGGAGAGTTCGTCATCTATAATCTGCATAACTGGAACGAGTAAAACTTTGTATGATTCAAATGACCGGTCTGCCGGAATTACGTCAATAGAGGCATTATGTTTGTAAAATGGCGCATACAGCCTTAGCAGTTCTGCATTAAAGTCAAAGCTTGAACTCTGCACCTGGGCCTTCCATGACCAGATATTGTCGTAGTCATACAAAACAGCGATATCAGAATGAATTTTTTTATTTAACACTTCTTCATACGGCTGGATTTCGCTAAAGAGTGATTGCACTTCTTTAAACTTTCGGCCATACCGGTTATCCTGATCAACCACACCGAAGCAAAATTGTTCTGCCCCTTTCGTCATCCCTCTCCACCTGAAATAAAGCATATTGGTACAGCCATGTGCGAATGCCTGATAAGACCACATCTTTGCCTGGCCGGGTCTTGGCAAATATCCAATAACGTTATGCCCCTGCGCACCCATTAGTTCTTCTACGATCCAGTAATTCTGGTCTTTTAATCCTCTGTTAAAATCATGCGTCATGGCAATTCCTGCAGGAGCAATCGGCTCTGTCAGTCCGCCCCAGACCGGATAATTATCATAGGAGACAAAATCCATTGGCCGAACGTTTTCAGCATGGTCGAATGCTTTATCAAAAAATCCGCCGGAGACGTTGGTGGTGACCGGCTGATGTTCTCCGGCAAAGTCACGCGTAATGTCTGTCATTTTATGAGTAAACTGATTGACAGACTGAGAACGGAATCGTGTGTAATCAAGTTTTAAAGAAGGATTGTGTGTGGTTACAGTTGGAACAGGCATCGGAATTTCTGAGAAGCTGTTGTACGTCTGGCCCCAGAAGATCGTGCCCCACCGCTGATTCAGCGCATCCGTTGTTTGATATTTTTCTTTAAGGAACTGATGGAAGCCACTGTGGCACTGTTCACAAAAACACCAGTCACTGCCTTCATGGCCAAACTCGTTATCAATCTGCCAGACAACGACTGCAGGCTCATCTGCATAGTGTTTGACTACTTCTTCCGTTATCTTTGCAGCATACTTGTTATAGTCGGGCGAGTTAAAACAGTATTGTCTTCTTCCGCCAAAAGCCCGCACCTGTCCATATTCATTTTGGGATAGGATCGACGGATGCTTCGCCGCAAGCCAGGCGGGGAAAGTGGCAGTGGGTGTGCCGAACATAACGGACAACTCTCTTTTTTTTGCTTCTTCGATCACTTTATCAAAGAATGAGAAATCAAATCTGCCCTCTTCAGGCTCCATTAAATGCCAGGCAAATTCCCCGATTCTGATCATGTTAGCACCAAGCTCCTTGATGCCATCCAGATCTTTTTCAAGCATTTCTTCCGGCCAATGTTCCGGGTAATAATCGACTCCTACGTACACACTAATTCCTCCATTCAATTAAATCTTAAATGCCAACGCTTCTGGTTTTGTTAATTCTCTTGTGCCTCCTCCTACTTTAACTGTGTAAAAATCAGCTTCCAGTGAGGTAAGGCGGCTATATTCTTTTGCGACATTTGTCTTAAATGCTTCAATGTGCTGATCTTCTACGATAGTAACGGTGCAGCCGCCAAAGCCAGCTCCTGTCATTCTTGCGCCGACTGTCCCTTTTTGACGGTTCGCAGCTTCCACTAACACGTCAAGTTCATGACAGGAAACTTCATAATCGTCTCTTAACGATTGGTGGGACTGATTCATCCTTTCCCCAAATGAAATCAGATCATTTTCTTCGAGCCTTTTAACGGCGTCAAGCGTCCGTTCATTTTCAGTCACCACATGTCTGACGCGCTTCATTTCTTTATCTGTTAAAAGACTTCCAACTTGTTTAAGGTCTTCAGATGACAAATGACACAATTCCGTAATCGGGAATGCTTTCTTTAATTTTTCCAGTGCAGCTTCACATGTTTCTCTCCGCTCGTTATAGGCGGAGTCAGCCAAGCCGCGTTTTTTGTTGGTATTCACAATCACAATGGAGTACGTTCCAAGATCAAGCGGAACATATTTGAAATCAAGGGTTTCGGAGTTTAATAGCACTGCCTGGTCAAGGGATCCGAAGCCGACAGCAAATTGATCCATAATGCCGCAGTTTACACCGACAAACTGATTTTCCACACGCTGACTCAGCTTGACCAATTCCAATTTTGACAGACCAAGGTGGTGCAGTGTATTAAGAGCATGTACAGTGACAAGCTCAATGGATGCTGAGGAGGAAAGCCCTGCACCATTTGGAATATCACCGTAAAAATACATGTCATATCCTGTTGCTGGGAGCAGGTCTCTGCATTCGTGCACGATTCCTTTAGGATAATTGGTCCAGCCATCTTTTTTGTCCTTTACTAAATGGTGCCTATCGATTTTTATTTGTCCTGCTTCTGGAAAGTTTTCCGAATAAAAAAAGATGTTTGAATCGCTTCGCTCTCTGATCGCAAGATACGTGCCGATCTCAAGTGCGCATGGCAGTACATGGCCACCATTGTAATCGATGTGTTCACCGATCAGATTGACGCGGCCCGGTGCAAAAAATACGCGTACATCCTCCTCTTTCCCGGAAAATTCATTGATAAATGCGCTTACAATTGAATTCAAACCAATCATCCTTTCGTACACTCTTTGAACTTCCAGACAGCGGATTGAAAATCACCATAAAAATGTGTGTTTCCTGTTTTTACTGTGCCAGTGAAAAACGGCGGAATTTGCCAGCCGATATTCATTAGTTCATCTCCGCCGTATTGACGGTGTCTGCGATTGCTCCCTTCCTGCCATTCAACCTCATACGTTTTATCTGCGTCTAATCCGCTCAGTTTAATTCGTTTCAACCCTGCATTGGGCTGGGAAAGCATTCGGTAAAACGCAAGCAAGGCTTCTGATCGATCCTGAGATACCGTCATCCAGGCGGTGTCATTTCCTTCAAAAGGGCTGATCAGCCTGTAAAAATCACCAAACTGAAGCAGGGCTCTTTCTTTTTTAACTAACGAGATTTGTTCAGCAACCACCTTCCGAATGTGATCATCCATTTCCTGGGGGTCAAGCTCGTAACCGAACGCTCCAAACATTGCGGCATGAAAACGGAAGTCAATCGGGGTTACCCTCCCTGTCTGATGGTTAGGGGATGCTGATACGTGTGCGCCAATCGAAGATATTGGATAAACGAGCGAAGTGCCGTATTGAATTTTCAATCGCTCTACAGCATCTGTATTATCACTCGTCCAGGTTTGCGGCATGTAGTAAAGCATACCTGGATCAAATCTGTTGCCTCCGCTCGCGCATGATTCAAACAGTACGGACGGAAAGCTTGATGTAATCTCTTCAAGCACCCGGTAAAGACCTACTATGTATCGATGCATGACTTCTCCCTGGCGGCTGGCAGGCAGTACGTCCGAGTAGACTTCCGTTACGGTGCGATTCATATCCCATTTCACATAAGAGGCTTGGGATTCTCTAAGTACGCGGGAAATAGCTTCAATGATATAATCCTGTACTTCTGTTTTTCCAAGGTCCAGTACCATTTGATTTCTTCCCCGCGTATGGGGACGATGGGGTGCTTTTAATACCCAATCAGGATGCTGCTGATATAACCTGCTTTTTTGGGAAACCATTTCCGGCTCTACCCAGATACCAAATGAAACACTGCGGCTTCGCACATCATCCGCCAGGACTTTTAAACCTTCAGGCAGCTTTTTCTTATCTGCAGTCCAGTCCCCAAGAGAAGTCGTGTCATCATTTCTGCCTTCAAACCAGCCATCATCAAGGACAAATAATTCAACCCCGAGTTCACTTGCAGAGGATGCAAGATCCGAGATTTTTTTATGGTTGAACGTAAAATAAGTGGCTTCCCAGTTATTCAATAACACCGGGCGTTCTTTGTTCTTCCACTGTCCTCTGATTAAATGATTCTGATATAAGGAATGAAAGCTCTGACTCATGTTGTTCAGCCCATTCGCACTGTAGACGAAGACCGCTTCAGGTGTATAGAATGTGTCCTCGGGTACAAGTTCCCATTTGAAGCCTGCGGGATTTATCCCCATCATGATTCGCGTCGTGTCATATGTGTCGACTTCCACACTCCCACGAAAATTCCCGCTGTAGATCAGGTTCAGTCCAATGACCTCTCCCTCATTTTCTGAAGTGTTCGGTCTGGCCAGCGCTAAAAACGGGTTGTGCGAGGAGCTGCTGACACCCTTTTTACTGTCAATCACATGAAGGCCCGGCTTAAGCTTTGAACGATGCAGGTGACGCTCTCTTATCCATGCGCCGTCGAGCTGAATCGACTCATAGTTGTGATCCGGCAAATCGATGGAAGCGCTCATCAGCCGGTGGATCGAAAATGGTTCTGTCCCGGTATTATTTAATTCACAGCGTCGTATGATCACATTCCTCTGATGAAAAACCGTGTAAAATAACGTTAACTCAGCCTCGAGAACCGCATCTTTTAGCGTGATTTGCAACGTCTCACATTCTTCCGCTCCCCCGTAAACAGCAGGCATTCCATTAAGCTCAGGCTTCCCCTTTATGACTTGATAATCATGGTAGATAAAATGAGAAAGTCTTGAACCCTGTTTCTCTTCTAGTTCAATCGCGGGTTCTCTAAAGTCCGATGTCCCGTAAGAAGGATACTCCTGCCTCGCCCACTCCAATGTGAATCCGCTGTTTTTCAGGGGGAAATTTGCATTGCCAAGCGGTTCGTTCGGCATAGGTGCCAACCCTGAGAAGTCGGCGCGGTCCGATACTCTTTTTCCAAAATACGTTTGTTCCAGCTGGCCATTTTCAAGGAGTCTGATGATGTAGCTTACATCTTGTCCCTGTAAATGAAATTGTCTGTCGTGCGTAAAGATGGGCATGCCGAACACTCCTTATTTCACTGCACTTCCAAGCATTCCAGAGATAAACTGGCGCTGAAGGAGCAGGAAGAAAATAATGATAGGAATTGTCGCGATTGTCACCCCTGCCATTACCTGCCCATAATCGATTCGTGATAGACCGAATAGGGTGGATAGGGCAACCGGGAATGTGTACATATCTGTAGTCGAGAGCGCGATTAACGGCCATAGGAAACTATTCCACTGGTAAAGGAATAAGAAAATCGCTGTTGCTGCAAGGGCCGGCTTCATAGATGGAAGCACGATCCGGAAGAAAATTTTCCATTCCCCCGCCCCATCAATCCGGGCAGCTTCAATCAGCGAAGTTGGAAATGCCAGCAGATTCTGTCTCATCAGAAAGATGGCAAATGGATAAGCGAGATTCGGAAGAATAATCGCTTGATACGTGTTCAGCCAATTAAGCGCTGCCATCATTTTAAACAAAGGAATAATTGTTGCATGATAAGGGACCATCATCGAAAGCAGGAAAATGGTAAAGATCGTATTTCTTCCTTTGAAATTAAATTTGGCGAATGCATAAGCAGCCATCGTACAGATAAATAGCGCTAAAATGGTGTAGGTAGTTGAAATAAATAAGGAATTAAACATCACTCGCCCGATGCCAATTGATTCATTAAGATTGCGGATATTTTCCATCAGCATGCTGCCTGGAATCAACGTAGGAGGCTGGGTAAACATGCTTCCACTTGTGTTCGTCGCACCGATTGCGGCCCAGTAAAACGGAAACAGGGAAACGAGCGTTCCAATGACTAAAGCAATATATAGCATGATCTTTTTAATCGTCTTGTTTTTCTTCATTCCTGATCACCCGTCACTTTGAATTGAATAAATGTCATAACCGCAATCAATATCACAATTACGTATGCAATCGTTGAAGCGTAGCCGAAATCATAGAAGCGGAAGCCTGTTTGATAAAGGTACATACCGATTGTCAGCGTCGCATCACTCGGCCCGCCATTCGTCAGAACGAACGGCTCATCGAAAAGCTGCAATGTTCCGATGGTAGAAAGGATCGTTGTGAATAAAATAACCGGCTTCAGACTTGGAATGGTGATATGGAAAAATTGTTTAATCCTGCTGGCACCATCCATGCTCGCTGCTTCATATAATTCCTCTGGAATATTTTGAAGTCCTGCAAGAAAAATGACCATATTATAGCCGACCCATCTCCATGTCATGGCGATCACAAGGGAAGCTTTCGCCCAGAAAGGATCCGAGAGCCAGGGAATTCTATCCAGCCCAACTGCTGAAATCACCTGGTTCACTACTCCATCGTTCATCAGCATGATAGAAAAGATAATAGAGTACGCGACAAGCGACGTAACCGCAGGGAGGAAAAATGATACGCGGAATAATCCTTTAAATTTTAATAGGGCAGAATTTAGCAAACTTGCAATAATCAATGCCAGGAAAATCATCACTGGCACCTGAACAATTAATAGAATAAATGTATTTTTCAATGCTGTGATGAAAATATCATCGCTCATCAGCCGGTGGAAGTTGTCCAGCCCCGTAAATTCAAGATTGCTTCCCTGCCCTGACTGAAAGCTCAAAATTAATGAATAAATGATTGGATAGGCCATAAAAATAGAAAATAAAATGACTGCCGGTCCGACAAACATGTAAGGTATCAATGCTTTTTGTTTCATACTCTACCTTCTTTCATTCCTTCATTTAAACGTTGCAACAAACCGTTTTAATTAACTATGTACCTGCAGCAGCCCTGCATTTTAAAGCCCTGCATAATTGCTTTTGAATCGATTGGAGCGCTGGGGTTTCCTACCCGGTTACACTACAATTAGATTTAGCCCAGCATTCCAAAACCTAAAAATGAATAGAATAAGAGATTTAGCAAGACGTCCTGCTAAACCTCTTTTTTTGTCAAATTCCGTTAGTTATTGATTTCTCGATCTGTTCTTTCCGCAAGTCTTTCTGCTGCTGCTTTTAAAGCTTCAGCAGGATCCGTGCCATTAAACGAATCTGCTTGTGCTTTTATTGCTTCATCAAGACCAAGTGCGTAATCTTCGGTGTAGTAAGGTGTTTCTACATCAGCCATTTCATCAGCAAACAATTCCCAGATTTTCTGACCGCCGAAGAACTCATCTTCACTTGTAAAGATCTCTTCTTCATAAGCCGAATTCAGCGATGGGAAAAGACCGTAGTCTTCCATTGCAATGACTTGTGATTCAGGGCTTGTAGAGAAGAATTCAAGGAAATCATACGCTGCATCCTCGTTGTCTCCGCCTGAAGGAATCATCCAGCTAGAACCCCCAAGGTTAGACGCACGATTGCCGTCTTCCTCAAAAGCAGGAAGTAAGAATACGCCCCAGTCCCCTGCAGTATCCTTAGCCTGGTCAATAATTGTTCCGTAGTACCATGCACCAAATGGAATGGTTGCAACGGATCCATCGACTGTTGCAGAAACCGTTCCATTCCAGCCGTCTACTTCTTTAATCAGGCCAGCTTCTTCGAATTCCAATTGTTTTTCCATTGCCATCACGGCTTCAGGGCTGGTAAGGTCAATGTTTCCGTTCTCGTCAAAGTAATACGTACCGAGTTGATTTAACATCATACGGAATGTTGGGTCGTCATTAAACTTATCAAGCGGCATGGCTGCTACACCCGTAGCTTCTTTAATTTGCTTACCTGCTTCTAAAAAGTCATCCCATGTTTCAATGTCTTCCGGATTTACATTTGCTTCTTCAAAAATACTTCTTCGGTAGAACATTCCACCCGGTCCTGCATCAAACGGCATTGCGTAATACGAATCATTTACCGTGGCAAGATCCTGTTTAAAGGAAGGGAACTGATCCGCATTATCTTCAAATCCCTTATCTGAGAGATTTAAGAAACCATCCGGAAATGCCTGTGCATATCCGCCGATTCGATCATCTTCCACTAGAACGATGTCAGGCAGACCCACGCCTCCTGCTGCAAGTCCAGTAGAAAGCTTGTCATACACATCCAGCCGCCCAATATCCTCGACTTCAATTTTCACGTTAGGATTTTCTTCCTGATATAAAGCCATCGCATCTTCCAAGGCGCCAACGTTTACATTCCAGGCCCATGCAGTCAATGTGGTGTCTCCATCTTCTCCACCTGAACCGCTGCCCCCGTCTGTACCTGTACATCCTGCAAGCATCATTGCACCTGCAGCCGCAAATCCTGCTGCCTTCCACCATTTTTTCATTTTCTTTCCCCCTTGTTTAAAATGAATACCAGATGCGAGCGATCTTTTTTTCGAAACGATGACTATTTAAGAAACCGCTTACATTTACTCTTACTTTAGTAAACAATCAAAATTAAGTCAATGTTTTTTTAGTAAACCGTTTTATTTATTTTTACTAGCCACACGATTTATTCAAATCAAAAGAACCCATTTTGAATTACAAATGTTTAAAATGAGTTCCTTTAATGTTATGGAGTGAATAGTTTTTCAATTTAGTAATACTAGTTCTTGATAAGTAATAATATAGTTTCTTCTTGAATTAACTATCCTATTCTCAAGTTTAGAAGGGGATGTTTGTTAATAAAAACTTTTTTCATTTCAGTAAATCCTTTATTATTTATTTAATTAAAAATAGTAAAAGAAATAAAAAAAATAAACTCTCTCAGCAACCGAATGTTTACTTTCACATTTTTGCGACCATTTTCATTCAATCAATTGTCGTCTCCTACAGAAAGATTCTATGAATGTACTAAGTAAGATTTATTTTTACCCATAAACAAATGCAGAACTATAAAAAGTTCATATTTTCGAGTAGGAATCCGTGTGTCACTTTTTCTGCAGACTGCCTCCCTAACTGGACAATACCTGTGGTTAAAAGTTTTACTTTTCTTCCTCATTTCTTACCACTATTAACTAACAGCGATTTTCACTCAAACAAATCCAACGACAGCTGTTCACCGCCTGATGAATCCTTTGCTTTTTTCTTTCCTGGAAACTGCCGGCTTCCATGCTTTTTTAATTTGGTCTCAGCAATTTCTTTTGCATCTTTGGTTTGTTTGACCGACCAAAGTACGCTTCGTGCATGCTGATTTGCTTGTTGTATATCTACCATTGGTTCAGGATAACCATTCAGCTCCTGTCCACTTTCCCAGGGAGTGTGAATGAACTCATTTGAGACTCCCCGAAGTTCAGGGATATATTTTCTGATAAAAGCACCAGTTGGGTCATGATCAATCCCTTGCTTAATCGGATTATAGATTCTAATCGTATTAAACCCTGTAGTGGCTGCCTGCATTTGAACCTGACTATAGTGAATGCCGGGCTCGTAGTCTAAAAAAAGTCCTGCTAAAGCGTCGGCCGGTTTACGCCAGTCCAGAAGCATCGTATTACAGATAAATGACACCACCATCGCACGGGAACGAAAATTAATCCAGCCAATTTCATGCAGTGCCCGCATAGAAGCATCAATCATGGGGATGCCTGTCTGTCCTTGATACCAACGATCAAAGACCTCTTCATTCCATTTTTCACGAACCTCATCAAATGCTTTATTGATCGTTACATTGGTGATTTCCGGATCGTCCTCGATTCGTTGAATAAAGTGACAGTGCCAGTGCATGCGCGACATAAACATATTCAGGTGATTTTTATGCTGATCATCCTCCAGCTTTGCCATTGTGGATTGTGTTTTCTGCACAATAAACCGAACTGATAAATTGCCCCATGCGATATAAGGAGAGAGCCGGCTGCAGGAAATAGATGAGCGCAGCGGTTTTGAAATATGAAACTGATATTTCTTTGAGCGTTCGCGCAAAAAACTCTTAAATATATCCATGGATTCTCTTTCTCCGCCAACTTGTCCTGACCCAAGCAGCGGCCCGCTGACTTCAAGCTGGTTCAGGATATCTATATTATATGTCAGTGGTTCTGGTAATGCAGCTGGATCAACGGTAGATAAAACATTAGGGCTGGGCAGAACTTTTTCCTTCATAAAGGCTTTCCATTTATCATGAAAATCATCTCTCGACTTTAACCGTCTGACCACACCATAATGCTGATATTCATTAAACGTGAGTTGACGTTCTTTCATCCATTTATGTACACGCAAATCTCGTTTAAATGTCAGAGGAGTCCCATTTTCTTCGTGGGCATGAAGGACAAAATCGCCGTATTTAGCATAAATGGCCTCTAAAATCTCCTCCATTTCCCCAACAGCAAATGCTAAAGATCCTCCTTTTTCCTTAAACTGATTTTGGAGATCGTTCAGACTTTCTTTTACAAACTGAAAATGCCGGGCAGAAAGCTCTGACTCCAGCCAAATAGAAGGCTCCGCTATATACATCACCAGTATGGGCTGCCCTGACTTTAACGCTTCTGTCAACGGCTTATGATCATGTAATCGCAGATCTCGTTTTAACCATACAACCTCTAGCATAAGCCTTCACCTCCGCTCTTTTGTTCTATCTTTACCCTTGATTGTGAAAAATAAAACGAACATGTGTTCTTACGGTGTTCTCCATCTTGCACTTTTATTTCTCCATGCAAAAAAAGCGCCTTTTTTAAAAAAGCGCTTCAACGTGTTATAACTCTTTGCATTATTGTTCTTTGAGCATTGAATACTTTTGATACGCTTTATAGTAACTGCTCGCAAATAAAACAGCCATGAATGCGGGAAGCAGCTTCAGAATGACGAATGGAGTTTCAAAGAGTAAGGCTTTCCAGAATAATGAACCGTCCATACTCCAAAGTCCTTCATGGTATAAGCTTGAGTCGCTGTAAAGCATAAAAGAATAAGCCAAACATAGCGCACCCAGCATAAAGGAATAAGCCATTAATCGCCTATAATAGTTCCCCTTGGATTGGCGATCCGAAAAAATTTCGTTTTGCTCATTGTCTTCTTTTTGCCAATACCTTATACCGCTGAGCCCGGACCCTTTTAGATACATCCACCCGAAATCTTCATACATTGCTTTGTATTCCTCAAGCTTGTTTTTCGGTAAAGAATCCTGACAATCAAGCCGCAAAACATATTTTTTCTCTGTTTTTTCGAAGGTGTATACGCCCAAGCTGCTGATGTTTGTGCAGCGATAGCCTTTTTGCAATTGCTCATTCAGCCATTTTTCTTCTTTTTCAATGTTAAAAAACACTTTAACTTTTTTCATTTTATTCACTTCCTTCATACAAGGATAGGATATGTAGCAGCCTTTCCTGCTCCATTTTCAGAACGGCTTCTCCATCTGTCGTGATCTTATAGATTTTTCTCCTGCCTGAGTTACCAACCGATTCAATCCAGCCATGTTTATTCAGATTTTCAATCGCACCGTATAATGTGCCAGCTGCCAAAATAACGGTGCCCTTACTGATTTCTTCTATCTTCTGCATGACGGCATAGCCATGGTGCGGCTCACGCAAAGCCAATAAAATATAATGCATGGTTTCAGACAACGGTAATAATTTATGCTTCATACTCTCAACCTCTATTCAGTCCAACTATATAGTACAACTTAATAATAAGTTATTACAGTTCAACTGAATAGTCAACTTATTTTCAGAAAAATTTTTGGTCAATTTAAAAAAGTCGATTGCCCATATGTTTGGAGAATCGACTCTTAGTAATAAAATAGACAAATATAAATCTTCCAAAAAAAGTTAAACAGGAAGGATGGAGTGATTGTTTTCAATCCTCATTCTAAAATGGTTCATGATTCTTATTTGTTCTTCCGTACGTTTTTCTTTATCCCCATACATATGCATTAAGCTGTATTCGAACAGCTCTTTTAATTTAATAAATAGAGGAAGTGTATCTGCCATTTCCAGGGACAGGTCATGTTCCTCCTGGTATCCTTCGAGGAGGGCTTTCTTAATCTGTTGTCCAAATTCAATGATATTTCCTCCGCCCACAAACGAATACTCCATCGCACTATAGATCGGAACGGCCAAATCAAAAATATGATAATGCTTCTCGCAATCCTGGAAATCCACCATGGTTAAATTCAAATCTTGATCAACGAGTACATTTTCTAACCAAATATCGCCGTGTATCAATCCATAATTTGATTTATTCTTAGGGATTTTCTTTATCGTTGATACAAGTTCCTCCGCGATGCCTCTAATAGCTGATTCCTCTTCAGGTATGTAGGTAAGAAAGTTATATTCCTCATTATCATGCCAATTATTGATATAGCGTATTTGATGAGCTTCTTCAAACTTTTTTGACAAACGATGCAATTTTCCAATTTGCCTGCCTAACTCTTTTAAAACATTTGCATTCCACTGTTCTCTTGGCAGATGAGCACCAGGCGCGGCTTTATAAAGAACGGTTAAGATTTCATTTTGTTCAAGCGTTATCTTTTCTACAGCCTTCCCATTTAAAGAAGGTATTACTGGGGACACACCTAGTCCTTCTTTATATAAGAACTCCGTATACGCAACTTCTTCAGCTTGTTCATCAAAGCTTTTATAATTTGTTAATCTGCCAAAATAAACACCGTCTTCAGCAGCGCATCGAAACATCTGATTCTGTTACGGATTCAATTTGTATGATATTTACTGGATATACGTTGTTAAGTTGTTCACGTATTTTATGTTCCATATTAACCCCACTTTCTAACATCAAAGGAATGGGTTATCCCTTCATCTCCTTTATATATTCATTCTTTATAAATTCCCGACTTTTCCTCTAACTCTTTTATTCTTTTTTCCAATTCTTTTACTTTATTATTACTAGTAAATACTGTTGTAAACGCAATGATACCGAAATTGAATCCTATTATTCCAAAAATAAATCCCATGATTGAAAAAGTTTCCATAAAATCACCCGCCTTCTTTAACGTCTGAAATTTCAGTTATTATTAGAGACTGGGATAAAAGTGTCTCAGCCAAGTTGGCCGGTTCCCTGCGCTTCAGGTGGACGCTTTCCGCAGGGACGGCGCTGAGCCTTCTTGGGCTTTGCCCTGCTAAGTCTCAGCTTGCCGTCAAATCCTGCAGGAGTCGCCACCTTCCGCTCCGTTCACCTCTTACTATTTATTAATACTTCCTCGTTTTTTAAACTTTTTAGTTATGTCCCAGGTTCTATTTCAACCCCTACATCTCCTCTTACTTGATCAATGTGTCTTTTACCTATCTTAAATTTACATAAAGTTAGCCATAGTAAACAAGACGATATAAAATAAAAGAGGCAAAAAGCTAATCACTAATCCGATCTTTACCGTTTTTTTCATGAATGAAAGAATTGCTCCTATCAACCATACAAGTATGGGCATGAACCAGATAGGATTTGGAAAAGGGGTATCCGTATAACTTTCACCTATTCCTCCAGCTGCAAAAAAGGTAGAAAGAACAATGACAAAAAAGCCAATCACTGCATGGTGGCAAATACAATATACTTTAAATCCCACTTTTAATCACTGCTTTCCTTTCAACTTCATCTAACCCCCAAATATGCCTCAAAGAGTTTTTTCCATTTTACTATTTGTTTCTCTATAACCTACCTTTTCATATAAGTCCCGCGCTTTTTTGTTGTGGCCAAAAACATGAAGTCCAATACTTTTTATTCCTTTATCTTTGGCAAAGGCTTCAATTTCCTGCATAGCCTTTTTACCGTAGCCTTTGCTTCGGTGTTCTTCCCAAATAGTAATGTCATAAATAGATCCTTTGTCATTTAATTTAACAGCCATCCAAATGACACCAACTTCTATGTCTTTATCTATGGAAAATGGAAGCCGCAAGAGGCAATAATAAATGCCGAAAAAGAATTCACAAAGATATCTGCCCCTTCGTTCTCCAAAAATTCCTCAGGTGTTGGATTGCCTTTAGCTTGAGTGTCCGCAAAACTATTATTGCATCCAATTAGAAAAATAAACAAAATACATATAGAGAATAAGCTTTTCGCAACTTTCATTTGGTATCCTATTCGTACAAATTCACATACGAAAAACTTGAGAATAACAATTAACCCTGGACTCTCTATCCATTCATATCTTTTTGACTTTTGAACCTCGGTTTACTAAAATATGCACCGATAAACATAAATAGCAAAGCCGTTAGTATTCCAGCAGCTTCCTGATTAACCAAGACAGAAACCGGAATTGATATAGCAGCTAATATAAAAAATAATCTCATCAACATATGTGTACCTACTTTCTTGTGTTATCTAATACAAATATTTGTTTAATAAGCTTTTTCCATCAACTCATAAATCTCATCAAGTTCTTCAAGAGATACAAATTCTCTAGATGGTAGAAGGACACAATAACCAGGTAGAAACTGAGTATCTCCAATGGCAGCTAAGGCACTTCTCATTTTGCAATTAACATAGGATTTTTCCCACGATTATAATCTCCATCTTTCTACTTTTAGTTGTCATCCCAACTGACCTATAAAATTCAATAGCAGATGTATTTGCATCGTATTTCATAAGGGACTCCTTCGATAGGTAAATTAAACCATTTAAGTAAGTTTATCATAGTTTTTATATAGAAGCAGAATATTCTAATTTCAGAGACGAGACATAATATTTAATTCCTTCTTACTGACAAATAAAAAAGCATTCCTAAGTGAAGGAATGCATGAGATGCCGCAATTAAGGAGCTGCAATTGTACTATTTTCCAGGTGTATAAGTACAAGCAACAGTTTTGTCTTTCAATGATGTTTCCGAACTTCCATTGCTTTTGATCATCGAATTAAAGGTACCTCTTACAGTTTTTTCACTTTAAGCCCTAGTTAATTTAATAACGTATCACCAAGAAATGATATTACAATAACAATAACTGTTGGTATGACTATATTTAATAATGACTTTTTATAAGAAGTCCGGTTTTTAGAATCAAACCTTCGAATTATCTCAAAAACAATAAATCCTCCAATGATTAGGAATGGTTCTTGCCAAAGCTTCAACATTAGTTGATCCCCTCCTAATACCTAGAAGCAGCTAACCCTTTTTAGAACACTAATGTATTGGATCATAGACCATGTATATGGTTTTAATTACCTTTATTCTCTTTTTTGAGATGGAGATGGAGTTAAGAATCCAATCAAAACAACGATCATTCCAGCCACTCCAATTATAAAACCATGCTTCAGACCAGGTTCATTTTGAAAAATTATACCTGTTAACATTATGGCAATGCCTACTAACATTACTTTAATCGAAAAATTCATTCTTTTCACCCCTAGAGTCACTCTACTACAACCGAAAAATGCCTTCAATAAGTTCAGTTACGTCTATGGAATTGCTACTCATTTTTGCTAATTACAGTAAGGCACCCTTTTGTTTTTCTTTACAACCCTCTCTAAAAGACTTGCTAAAACCACTGAGTTTTACTCATTTAGTAAATAACCACCATACAATAAGAAAGATACCCGCTATTCCCCAAACTATGGACTGGATAGTCGTACTTTTCTTACTTCCCAAATTTCTTGTTACAAAAGCGAGAATAAATCCCAGTGTAATCAACCCCACCGTCATCCATAGTAATAAGTCCATTTTTATATCCCCTTTTTCAAATTACTCTGAACCCTGTCAGGTTATTTGAAGAAAGAATGCTGACTACTTCTAAAAATTGAGCGTCCCTTTAGTGGGAAGACCGTATGACTCTATCTTCTATAATTTAGGTTAAGGGGCTTAAACGCGTATTGGATAATGAAAATAGGGAGAAATGCAGCTATAATCCATGTTAAAAATGGAAAAGGAAAACTTGCGAGTAAAGAAACAAGAGTAATATAGATAACATCGAAGAAAATCACATTACTTTTCTTACTATCAGGCACTTTTTTTATATTTTTATGTACGATCAAAAACAAGCCTGCGATAGCAAATAGTATGAAATACCATAAAGGGGAACTTTCACCCGAAAGATAATACCAAGAATATCCTTGTGCCGCAATCATAATCAACAAATATCCTAAAAAGTATTCTTTTATAAACCACATCATGACCTCTCCTAATTCAAAAATAATCTAATTATGCTACCGTATTAAGGAATAACGTTTCCTAGCTGCTCTTTTATTGCTTAAGTCTTTACCCGTATCTTAAGCCAGTTTTAGCATTTTTTTGGCTCTGTAAAAATTTATTTTTGATTTTACTTATTAAAGAAGGTTACTACTATTATTGAAATCTTCTTCGTATAGATTTGCTTGTTAAACTAAGACTTTACATAATAGCTTCAAACAGTCTTTGATAACCAAAAGGCAAAACTAAGGCTACAAACGTTCCAACAAAAATGGATACAGCCATCATAAGTCTATATTTTCGTTTAGATATCTCATCTCTATTTAAGGCTATATTTAAAACCTTTATTATTGAATGAACAGTGATGAATATGATTACTGCCGAAAAAAAACTAATCAAAAAAACTTCCATACTTCTACTCCTTTCCAATTATCAAGCGGAATAAAAATCACTTTTTGCTTGTTTATGTCTTTCAATTCCTCTTTTCATACGTTCACATATGAAAAAATGTTTCAATCACAGCCTTCTCTCGGAACTAAGTCTAGCCATTTTATCATCCTATTCAATATCGCATTTTCTTCTCCTGTTCTTGTTGATAAGCGCCACTTCCCGCGTCAAGTAAAATCATTTTTCATATTCAATCCTTTTATCTGGTATCTCTGCTTCTTCCTTCTTATTAAATAACCTTGTTACGTTCTCAATGGCCTCACTTAATCTAAGTGTTTTATTTTCAGCTGGCAGAAGCTGCTTCTCTTCTTTTAGCTTAACATTAATTTCCTTTTTGATGATAAAAAAAACACTCAAATAAATGAATGCTCGTCCTGGGCCTCTTAGCTTTTTTCCAAATACTTTTAACTCTATAAATAATAAAGTAAAGCTTTTTTAACTGACACGGTGTATAAAAGTTAGTGGTACTATTAACATATCCCTGATAACAACAATACGTACGTTGCGATAGAAAGGATTCTGCTTAATGGATCGTTCTGATTTTACTCAAGCTCATATACAAGAGCTTTTTAGTTTTATCCATGATCATATTGACGACAAATTAACCTTAGAAGAGCTGGCTAAAATCTCTTCCTATTCCCCATTTCACTTCCACCGGAAATTTAAAAAGTTTATAGGCGAAACACCCAATGACTATATAGTAAGGATTAGATTAGAATTTGCCGCTCATCTTCTTTGGTATCAACCTGAAGTTTCCATAACCGATATTGCTTATAGATGTGGTTTTTCATCACCTTCTCACTTATCCCGGTCATTCTTAAAGTATTTTCATATGAGTCCAAGCAAAATACGGGAGAAAGGATATCCCTCTCAAATGGACAAAGCTCAAAACAGCAAGATTATGCAAGTTATTGATGATAATTCTCTTTATACTACTACTGAAGATCCCTTTTCTCTTCTATTAAAAGAACATATTCAATTGGAATCATTTCAGGAGTTCCATTTAAAGGTCATGCTTGAGGTAAATGGGTATGAAGCTGATGCATTAAAAAAGAGTTGGAAGCAGCTGGCGCTGGAAACGAAAGCAACTCAGTTTGTGGGTCTACCTTTAGATAATCCTTTTATTACCCCAAAAGAGAAATGCAGATATTTGTGCGGAGCCATTGCAGCTGATAGGTCCAATGAAAAACTGCATGTTGTTCCCGCAACGGATGCCTTAACAGTGAATATACCAAATCAAATGATGACGAGAGATGAAATCGATTTGTTGTATTCTGACCTTTACAATACATTCCCTTCAACCTTTAATGCTGAACTCTCCTGGGAGTATCCGTTTGAATTTGTTTATATGACTACCCAAGAGGGAGAGTTTGAATTTTTCGTTCACAAGATTTGTGTGCCCGTAAAAAAACGGAAGGAGTGATTTGATGGTTTGGTCAATTTTGCTTGGTGTACTTATTTATATCGTTATCGGAATGGTCTATTATTCTCCATTATTATTCGGCCTTAAATGGGTCAACTTATTAAACATTCAGGACCCAAAGCCAAACTATGGCTTATTGTCACTCACAGCCTTATTAACCACAATCGTCCTTTATGCTTTATTGCAATTTGCCGCTGCAGATTCTTTTGCAAGTGGGGCTTTAATAGGCGTTGCGGCAGGGATCATTGTTACACTTGCATATGCCAAGGATTTTTTATTTGGCCTTGGGACCAACACGAAGCAATCCCGAATGGTTTTTTTAATTGGAGCTGGCTATCATGTTATTGCATTATCGATTATTGGGGGAGTTATGACGTTGTTTTAAAAGACATTGGATGTGAGACACTCTGCCCTAAACCTCTAAAATCCTGTTCTCTAAAGTTGAGAGAACAGGATTTTTTTATACCTTTAGAAAAAGCTGCCCTATTACAGGACAGCTTCACAAATTAAGCAGCATTCTTCTTTTCTTCTGTCTTATTAATCACACTGGATCCTACAAGATCTCCTGTGACGTTTAGCATGGTTGCACCCATTCCAACGAGTACATCAATGGCCGCAAGCAGAGCGACAGCTTCCATTGGCAAACCGAGCTGGGCAAATACGGTCGCGATCATGACGATGCCGGCGCCCGGTACACCTGCTGTTCCGATCGATGCAAGCGTTCCGACGAGAACCACCATCAGCATTTCAGAAAAACCAAGCGGCTCTCCAACTACATTGGCTGCAAATACGGCTGATACCGCAATCCGTACAGCTGCACCATCCATATTAATCGTGGCGCCAAGCGGTAGGCTGAAGCCATATAGACTCTTGGATAGGCCGAGATTTTTTGCTGCATTTAGCGTGATTGGCAGTGTGCCTGAACTGCTTTGCGTCACAAAAGCAGTCAGCATGGGGGTTCTGGCCTGCTTGAAAAAGGCAGCTGGGCTGATTTTAAACAGGACCAGCACAAGTGTATACAGGACAATTTGAACCGCAATGCCCACATACAACACCATGACGACATTCCATAATTCAAGCAGAATACCGCTGCCCTGCGTACCTACTGTGTTGGCAACAATGGCAAATACACCGATCGGTACATATTGAAGGACCCCTTTTACAATGAAGAGTGTTGCTTCATTTAATCCATTTGCAACACCATAGACCTGCTCTCCCATTGCTTGTGTCTCTTCTTTTGATCGCAGATACGAAATCGCAATTCCAAAAAGTATGGCCGTGAAAATGATTCCCAGCAGATTAAATTCAGAGAAGGCTGTCACAATATTTGAAGGAACAATACTGAGCAGTACACTCACCACACCCGGATTCTCAGGCGCTTCAAATGTTTCGCTCGTATCAAGCGTCATTCCTGTACCAGGTGAAAAAAGTGATGCAACCGTCAGACCGACCATTATGGCTAGTGCAGACGTACCAGCATAATAAAGAAACACTTTTCCGCCCATACGACCAAGGGAATTCAGCTTTGTCTGATTCACACCCACAATTAGTGTAAACAAAATAAGCGGCAGAATTAAGAAATTCAATAGATTCATCAGCAGATCGCCAAGTGGTGTCAGGACAGATGCCTGTTCACCGAAAATAAACCCGACGGCTACACCGAGCGCAAGGGCAATCGTAATTTTCAAAATGAGTGAGGTTTTCAGATAGCCCTTCCAGATTTTCTTCAATACAATCCCTCCTAAAATGTATTATTTACGTTTACTTCTTTAAAATCAGATTAATTAGGTCGGGATTAAAGGTAATACAAATAGTAGGCTATTGTCAAAGGAGTTGCTTAAGGATCATCGACCGGTTCACTTCGCTTCAGGTGGAAGCTTTCCGCAGGGACGGCGCCGAGCCTTTTAGGTCGTTGCCCTGTAAAGTCTCAGCTTGCTGTCATCTCCTGCTGGAGTCGCCACCTTCCGCTCCGTTCACCTCATACTAAAGATATACATTGCTTCAATGTTACTCTTTTAATTTATGTCCTGTCCTATATGGAATTATGACATAGTGTTAATAGTTTTTTCATTTTCCTCAATTTAAATGAGAAAAACCCAAATAGACAGCATTTAAGATTAAAATAACACCAGTCACTAAACAAACTTTCGATGCCCCGGAAGCAGATAAATCTTTCTTATCACTATGTAAAAAATAGATGACCGAGACTGCGATTACAATGATGATCGACATGATAATGTAGGAGATTGTTTGGTACAACCAGGTGTACATGACGAAGTGAATCGCTCCTGCAGTGCTAAAAACATATGGAATCAGAGAATAGTGATGCCTGCGAAACATCACAATTAAGAGTGGCAGGCTTAATAACTGACTCATCGAAATAATGATTACCAGACTGTCGAGTTCACCGGTATCCGGTCGGTTCGCAAAAGCACCCATTAAAAACATGATGAATAGTGCGAGGGGTAAAGCCACCATCCCTTGAAATAATGTGGCAATCGCAGCAACAGAAGCGCGTGATTTTGTCCATACTACTCCGCAGATCATCCATGTCATCCCATAAGCAAATAGAAAGGGTGCTCCGGATACATTTGTTCTTGCTAACTCTTTTAGTAAATCCTCCATATTCTTCTCCTCCTTAATATATTTCTCATGAGGATGACTAAAATGAGATTCTTTTTATTAAACGACTTATTCCAAAAACTATAAAGATCATTGAAATTGGCATGGTAATAAAATCACTTATTGGAGTTAGTAAGCCCGCGAAAAATATGATGATACCTAAAATAATTAAACTGACATTCATAAATTTATCCTCTTTTTAATACAATCGCCAGAAAGCAGTGATGGTGTATAGAAACTCTTTTCAACGGAACCGCCAGATGAAAGCTATTTTTTATGTATAACTTCTTCCTACCATGAAACCTACCCTTATAGCTTAACATTCATTTCCTTTTCATTAACAAGTAAAAAAGCATCCCTTATCGAAGGAATGCACTGTTTAGAAAAAAAAACGACTATGTATTCTGTTCGTTGACCTTATTGTTTTTAATGAATATTCCCCACCCTGCCACCATTCCTGCTAAAGCACCTAGTACACTGTAGCGAAGGATAGACATACTATATTCGAAAACTGGGACATACTCTGTCGTATAACCACCGTCAAAAGGAGTCGTTACTTTGTAATCCACCAATAAAATCCCGAGGGCTAATGTAATTAAGAATCCATACATACTCCCTTTTCTAATGCTTTTCTCCATTTGATCATCCCTCATTTAATCTATTTATACTGATTTATAGCCATCCATATCTCGCGACTAGGTCCTAGTAGAATTCAGTAAACCAAGCGATATACCTTGCTCCCCAAATAAACAAAACTTGAGCCAGTAACGTCCCTAGCAAGCGTGATATTACCATCATTAAAGAAATACTTTTCAGCTTTTCGTAGCTTCCTCTTTGATTCACAACATCATCTGCCAGGACGGATATTTTGGGATCAATTAACAAAACCAACAGGATTGTTGCTATTCCATTAATCAAACCGGAAGCCATAATTGCGGTACCTGCTCTGTCAGGTACTAGTAAAGCAGCATATAGTGCAGCTAATACACCTATCGTATAGATTGCTGTAATAACCATATTTGCAACAAATAGACTGATGGGAATATCCTTAACCCTGGTATTCTGCAGGTAAGAAAACTTCGGCAGACTAAAATGAGTGATGCCGCGCTTTATGTACTGTATGGATAAGATTCTTTTCATCAAAGAAGGAACTGACCCTTTTTCCTCTGATAAATGAATGATCGCTCTTGAAAACAAGGCTATGAAAGTTGGCAGCAGAATAATTCCAAATAGCGTCCCAACAGTAGATGCACCAATAAGAATACGAAATTGTGCTTCTACAAACTCCAGCGTATTTTCCTTAGGAGCCGTATCAATTAGATTGCCGGTGAATGGCTGCTGCATCATGTTTGCTAACCTTGAGACGATCACCATAATGTTAAAAAGAGATAAAGCAGAGGCTATCATTTTAACTCTTGCACCTGATAACCTCACCGCATAAGCTAATGTCTCTACCGAATGGATGATAAAAATAAACAAAGCTATAAAAATGACTTTTTCACTTATGAGTTCCATTCAGTACCCTTCTTTTCATATTATTTTTTAGATTTAAAATAGATAATCTCCGGGTCACCCTCATCCAAGTTTTCCACTATCCCGCTTGTAATGAAACCATTCGAATCAAATACCTTCTGCATACTAATGTTAGAGCGATTAGTAGAAGAAAAAACTTTTGAAGTGGGAGATTGCCTCATCATATAATCCAACAATAGACTTGCAAATCCCTTACGTCTGTAAGATGGTGAAATGACCACGAGTGATACAAAAGCACAATGAAAGAAATTTGTTTCGTAGATTAAAAAGCCTGCTATCTCCTTGTCACATTTTGCGATTAGACAATTTCCAAGCTCAATAGATTTCTTGAAATAGCTTAACCTGCTTGTATTGCCAATAAGCTCTTTATCTATGCGAGCGATCATGTCTAGATCCTCAATATTAGCAATATGAACGGTCTTCATTAGTTTTTCTCCTTATTAATTATTCGGTTTGAAACTAGACCTGATCTTATGATTTTCCACGGAATCACACTTAAACTTCCTTATATCTTGCCAGCCATATACAAGTTCATTTAACCTTTTTCCTGAAACCTCTATCTCAATAATATCAATCTGTTTGGCACCAAGGGACTCGTAAAATAAACGGGAATTGTTTTCTTCTAATACTAAAACAACCATTGAAAATATTTCGTTTTGTATTAAATCTTCAATGATAGGATTTATTAATAACTTGCCTAATCCTTTCCTATGATAATCCTCTAAAATATAGATTGCATATAATTCACCATTGTAAGCAGGGTACTTGCTTGTTCTTTCTTTTCCACCATTAGAGAAACCAATTATTTCACCCTCATCCGTTTCAGCTACAAATACTGCTTGGTCTGCTATTATAGATTTCCATATTTGTTCTCTACTCTCATATGTCATTATGTTTAAGTACTCATCTGGCACAATGTTTTTATAAGTGGTTTTCCAGCAGTCAACTTGTACTTTTGCAACGCCTCTCGCATCTTTAATATGTGCTCTCCTTATATTCATATGCCTCTCGCTTTCTTTGCTCTCTTATCTTTTCGTTCTAAAATTATAGGAATAATATTCAGCAGGATTGAAGCAATGGTCAAAAACCATAATACCTTCTCCATGGTAGGCACTACATCCAATAAAGCTCCCATATCTTCCACCACTACCCAATTCGATACAAGACTGTATTCAGCGCAGAGTGTGAGGGCTGTAAATGATAATCCCAACGCCATTGCAAGCTTATAATCTTTTCCTTTTGAGAACAAATAAATATTTATCAATGTTGCTATGATTGCAATAATTCCGAAAATTATCCACATAACTAGACCCCCATCGTCTGTTTCTTCTACAACTACTTCCAAATTTCATCTAATTTATTGGAGTAAAAATCAATTGCGTTTTTGTAACCCAGTAGTTCATCGTCTCTGGTTGTATCTGTTAAGCAATTTAACAGCAACTCCATCGCACAGCTATGTTGGTTTAAGTTATATAAGGTCATCGCGTAAAATGTTTGAATGGCTTTATTGTCTGGGAATAATTCAATTCCTTTTAGAAATGTAGTTTCTGACTTTTTATATTCACCTAATGATCGATATGTACTTCCTAATCCTAATAAGGCACCCTTTAATTCCTTTGAAGGCAACCCTAACTTGATTGCGCGTTCGTAATAGGGCACTGCTTTTGATTCTTCTCCTAACAAATCAAAACTCCAGGCACATTGGTAGTTAATAGACGCTGCATCTGGAAAATCCTGAACCAGTTTGATCAATAGTTTATTTGATTTTATTAGATTTCTATTTTTTCTTAATTCAATTGCTTGGTTTAACTCTTTCTCCATCCATTTGCTCCCCTTCAACCAGTTCTTTAATTAATTTCCTGTCATCCTTTTAAGAGAGTATAAAAGATCA
Organism: Jeotgalibacillus proteolyticus; assembly: GCF_050107735.1. Taxonomy (GTDB): domain Bacteria; phylum Bacillota; class Bacilli; order Bacillales; family Jeotgalibacillaceae; genus Jeotgalibacillus; species Jeotgalibacillus proteolyticus_A. Next base: position 181,912 of record NZ_JBNILO010000001.1, on the reverse strand, counting down.
TCTTTTAATCGATTTAATAATCATAGTAGTCGGGAATCTCCTTGCCTTGTATAGAGAATAATATTGATCAGAAATCTCTTCCTTTACCTCGTCGTAGTTACTTGAAACATCACTTTCAATGACGAATTCAATGGTAAATCCTGCTTTTATTAACTCATTTATATACGTGGCCATCTTTCTTGTTGGAATGACCACTGGGGCCTCCTCGCCCTTAAAGTTCGGATACTTGATCACCCCTTCATTCTGATAGGCACCTTCTAAATAAATTTGGCCGTTCCCACTTTTTAAATGAGCATATAGGGGATGATCCCAACTAAATATAAAGGAACCTCCCGGCTTCAAATAAGAGTGGATCAGTTCGAACGCAGCTGAAAGATTTGTCGTCCAGCCAATGGCATAAATTGAGTAAACCATATCAAAATAGTGCTTGGGCAATCCACAGGCCTCTTCCATTGGGGAGCAGAATAAATGGGCATCTAATCCTTCTAGCGTTTCTTTTGCTGTTTTTATTTGAGTCTCAGATAAGTCAATCCCCCATAATTCGCTGGCACCCTGATTCGTCATATATTTCAATGAATGACCGCTTCCGCAGCCGATATCAAGAACTTTTTTATTTTCAATTCCATCAAATAGTCGCAATTCATCTTCAGTTTGTGCAAAAGGACCATAGCTTGGCAATGCATCCTTCCCATTAAAATGATGAGCTACCTTATCCCAGCTATTTTTGTTTTGTTTAAGAATATCAGCTGACAAACTAATTCCCCCATCCAGCTCAACTATTTTTTCAGAGATAACTACTTATTAAGTCTTTTGTTAGCTTCCATCGTAATGAACTCCGGCAAATAGTTGGGAGTACATCCTTTCGCTACAGTTTCATCTTTGTATAGACCCGTTTTCTCACCAATTTCAATACAACATGCGCGATTCTTTTCATCATAAACGCCTATCCAGCCTGCGGTAAAATTCATGGCCCATTGAACTTCAGGTTCTTCCTGCCCAATAGTCGCTTCTAACGCAGATAGCAGATCTTCTGTATTGTCAGGCGGTGTTTGTCCAGTCCATCTTAATCGCGCTTGATAATACCAGAAAGCCCGCCTTTGAAGAGCAGAAGGACTATTTTCCCACGACTCCATCAATGCAATGTTATTCTTGTGTTTGGTAAGCTGATTGGCCATTAACCAATCCATTAAGTAATTTCGCTCATCAACAGTATGAGTCTGCATATCCTTATCAAGCTTATCTAGCACATCTTGTGAGAGAAGTGTTTTGTCCATAATTAAGATGGCTAATAGCCTGGGCAAATACCCTTCGGTTGACCAAAGTTCCATCGCTAGTTCGTGATCTTTTTTAATGTCTTTCGCGATCTTTCGTAAGTCTCCCAGCTTCGTTTTGCTATTGATTTGAATGAGAATATTTTCTGCTTTTGAAGAGCGTTTTTCGTTCATTTTAAATAACTCCTTTCTTGAGCTTTTCATAATATGTTTTTGATAGAATATCTCGTATAAGTACAACAACTTGTAGTAGAAGGTCAGCCATCTTTAGTATACTACTAACATTTACTTCCTTTTAATAAGATACGAAAAGAGCATTTCTTTTTTTCAAGAAATGCCCCCAGGTCTACTATTTTGGTCGATAAATTCTGAAATGCGAACCAATCATTATTCAAGATTAGCCCCATTCTTTAAAGACTTGATATCAAGATTCAATCTTTGTCGTTAAAACTTTACAGCTCGTGTAGCAATGAAAGTCTTGATATGCTTATCTAAAATTCTTGATCCTCCAAAATCGTCTTCGTAATATCCAGTGATAGCAAAGCCGACATCGATTTGACCCTGGATCTGGTCTTCCAAAGTATGCGCATACTCAATTGTTTGATTTGATTGAATGTACCCTTCTACATCACCTTCTGGCAGGTAATCAAGAGTGGATGAAGGTATAGAGTATTTAACATCAAGAATGCCTGTTCTTTCTTTCTCATCGTCAAAAATCCATAAAAGAGGGTTTGTGAATCCAGTGATCAGTACACCATTCCTCTTCAAAACTCTGTATGCCTCTTTCCAAACAAGGTGTATATCTTTAACAAACAAATTAGAAACTGGGTTTACAATCAAATCAAATGACTCATCCTCAAAGTCACTGAGATCTATCATATCACCTTGTACTGTTTTTAAAGATAGCCCATCCCTTTCTGCAACTTTCTGATCTTGTTCTAGCTGCTTCTTAGAAATATCAGTCACCGTAACGTCTGCTCCTGCTGCTGAAAGTACTGGTGCCTGCTGTCCTCCTCCGGAAGCTAAACAAAGAATTTTCAAACCCTTCAACGTACTAGGAAACCATTTTCTAGGCACATGTTTTTCAGTAGTTACAGTAATTCCCCAATCATCATTTTTAGCTCTTTCAATAACTTCAGTGCTTACAGACTTGGTGTATCTAGACCCCTCTTTCACTTTCTCGTCCCAAGCAGTACTGTTTTGTTTCGTTGTATCCATAATTAATCCCTACTTTCTAAGTTCCATTAACCTGCACTAGTAGTGAAAAAGCGATTGCTCTTGTTGAACAATCGCCCCAGTTAGTTTAAAAGTTCATTTACTTTCTTTTCGTCTTTTAAAGATTCTTGTATAAGGCCTTTTAGCTTAACTTCGTTGTCAATTTCACTGAATTCTATTCCATACAACTCTTGAAGGTTCTCCCGCGTAATTTTATACTCGTACACTTCTTCAACCATTTCAAAATCAAATTTTATCCAGTCCACATTTTGTATCAATGTAAATAAATAAGACGCATTGTTAATAGCAGTTTCTTTATCATCTAATCCTGAGTCGAACCAGTTATAGTTTACAGTAATTCCATAGGGTTCATCTTTTGTTTTGAGTTCTACTCCACTAAAATGTTTTGCGCCTTGTAAATGATTAACAGAATTAATTACTGCGCTGTTATCACCTACATATGAACCTTTATATTGGAATAAATCAACATCAGCATTATTATCACTTGAATTACAACCACTTAAAAAGAGCATTATCAATGATGAAATCAGTAAAAAACTATTCTTTTGCCTCAACTTCAATTCCCCCTTATGAAAAAAATCATAGAAATTGTTTAACAATTTTGTTCCATTATCGCAAGAAGCAGCTACTCTTGTTGAGCTATCGCACCCGATAGTTTAAGTGCATTTATTCACAAAGTAATCTTATTTCTATTTATGCATTACCTTTTTTCTTTTTCAAGTTTTTTATTAGGTAGATTCCTCCTATTATAAGAATTAGAATGATAACTACTGTAATAGCTCCAAATTGTAAAAAAGCCTTGGCTATTGCTGATAAGAAACTCATATTAACCCCCCTTAACAAAAGTATTGTATGTAAAATTATAACAGTGAAAAAAAAGGAAATAACAAAGAGTAAGGATTTTGATGTTTTGTAAAAGTACATATCAACAAAAAAGACTGTAATATTTAAATTTTTTTAGCTAAACTGCTTCGTTAGCGTAAGAAGCAGCGACTCTAGTTGAGCAATCCCACCCTTTAATTCAACAAGATTAACCCTAATAAAGCGTGTCGAGAGGATCACATTGTACTTCGTTTAGTAAACCATCGTTAATGTTGAAAAGGGAAAAACCAGACTTAAAGTAAATTTAATGTGAGCACTATATTTAGGGGCGCCTTGTTTTTTCTCAAAAGAATGAACATAGCTTATAAGTAAACTCATACCGATAAATAGTAATGCAAATCCTATCTTGTCATTTTGAAGCAACAAGGCTCTCAAAGCCATATAACCTATTAGAAAATAACCCATGTATCCCATTATCATTTGAATGTCCTGCTTCATATCTGCACCCCTTTGTCGTTATGACCGAAACCAATTATTCATTAAATAATGCAGTACAGAAATCCGTCATTTTGATGAACTCGTTATTTCTTAAAGCACCCTTTACTCAAATATTAAAATACTTCAGTCATTAAATTTCTTCGTATGATTAAGTTTATTAACTTCTATAATTAAACAAACCAATAAACCTGAAACAATTCCGAAATAGATCGCAAAAAGTGCTGTTTCATCTGTTGCATCTATTGCACTACCTATAAGAAGACAACTTATAAAACCAAGTAATCCACCAACAATAATTCCAATTAATATTCTTATTATCATATAAGCCCTCCTTATAGTCTTTTATTGAAAATTAATGCCTGTTTGCTTTAAGTACAGGATACATATGAATGAAGGAATGCTTAAACATTGTTCCCTTTTAATTTTCCGTGATCTTTTCCCAATCACTTTTGATTATGCTATAAACAAATAAATTATGTAAATTGCCGTTTAAATAATAATGATCACGTAATATGCCTTCTTTAAAAAAGCCAAGTTTTTCTGGTAAAGCCCTGCTTCTTAAATTATCTTCTGCACAGCTTATTTCAAGTCTATTTAGATCTAGCTTTCTAAAAGCATAGCTTGTTAGCTCCTTGATACATCTCACTACGATGCCTTTCCCTTCGAAATCAGGTGATAACCAATATCCGAAGCTTGTCTTCTTTGCCTTCCAGTCTATTTCAGGAAAAGCCACCATTCCAACAAGTTCGCCTTTATAGAAAATCCCAGCATTTATCGCAGTATTAGATGTATATTTATCTCCCCATCTTTCAATCGAACTCTGAACGTCTTCAACCGTCTTTTTGCTATCCACCCATGGCAGCCACTCTCTTAAAAAATCACGATTCTTTTCAACAATTTTAAATAGATCAGCAGCGTTTTCTTTCGTCAATATTTTTAGCGTAATTTCTTCATCAACAGTAAGCAAAACATGATTTCCTCCTATCCTTCATTATTAAAGTAATCTCAATTAATACACGATTCTGCCACGTTAATTGAAAAAGGTACTAAATCTTTCTCCGTTAGAAACGACTCCTAATGAAAAAGTGGTACAGAGAATTACTAAGAAATAGTTTTTTCTAAATTGGGTTTTCTTCCACAAAAACAGATTTGTAAAAACAATTGTTAAGAAATAAATTACACTTGCAATTATTGCTAAAATTAGAATGGGGATTAATAAACCTTTTTCTAGTGTAGGGTCTAATGTCCAGCCGAGAGCTTCTGCAATATACAGATAAAGTAACACAAATAAAACGAATATATAGTGAAATATGTACCCATAAAGGAAATTGAAGACTGCAGTTAAAGAAAAATATAAAATTATGTTCACCTTCCTACTAAATAACCTGCCTGTTTGTTTAATATGGCTAAATCCATTTAGCAGACCAGGCGACATAGTACGCAGCTGGAATAAATATTAACTAGGCAGCAATAGTTCCGACTAATTTGGAGCTAACCATTGTCAGAGAATAACTTTTCAAGTATATATAGTGACTCTGGTTATTCACTACTCTATCAGCCATTACAGAAGCTTTAGGGTCTACAAATAAAGTCAGAAGAATTGTCGCTATTCCATTAATTATTCCAGAGGACATTAAAGCAGCCTGAGCATAATCAGTTGGAACTAACATAGAAGCATAAATCGAAGAAAGAACACCTGTTGTAAAAACTGCTGAAATAATAACATTAATCAAAAAAAGACGTTTAGGAATGGTCTGTAAAGTCACTCCGTTAAGGTATGACCACCTTGGTATCCTGGAACATTTAATAATTTTCTTAACCCCTGATACATTGAATTGTTTAACAAATAACGAAACTATAGAACCACGCTCGTTTGATAGCTGAATAATTGCTCTCTAGTAAAACACCGATCGAAGTAACCCCGATTAAAATTCTGTATTGTTCCTCAATGATTTGAAGTTTATTTGTATCAGGAGCCTCTGCAATCAGCTTAGCAGTCAAGGGTTGCTGTAACATCGTTGAGGCCCTCGAAATGATCACTAGCGTACTGAATAAAGATAAGGCAGTAGCAATTAACTTCACCTTTGCCCCGGAAATTCTAGTGGAATACGCTAATGTTTCTATCGTCGTTACTACCAATAAGAATACTGATATTAATATGATTTTGTTTGTAATTAGTTCCATCTTTAGACTCCTTAGCGAAATGGTATTAAATGTATTATAACTTAAATTATTGTCTTTGGAACTAATTAACATAAATAATCTATTTTACCTAACCTGCGCCTTTAATCTAACATTACTTTCCTTTTGTTGGACAAAGAAAAAAAGCACTCCTGATTGAAGGAATGCACTCCGTTAGTTAAAGAAGAATCGATTACCCAACACTCTTTTACTACATTGATTCTCTAACTTTCTTAGAAATCATTATTACTTCAGGTTGTAAATCAATTGGTCTATACGTTTCATCAATACATTCATTCCAATATGAAAGGTGTTTTCTATCAATCATTTTCAGCGCTGCCATCATCCGAGGATCCTTCTTCCGTGTCTCCGCTGTCATCGCTATCAACAGTATCTCCACCGTTATCCTCCTCAGTGGTGCCCTCAACCTCTTGTGAATCAGCCGTTTCTTTTTCAGCGGATTAACTTCAAAAGTTTATCAATGTGATTTATGTTTTTTTCCACGTGAGTCTCCTCGTGGAAATTTCTAAAGAAATTTATGCATCGCATTTTTACTATTAGTATAATTTATGATCGATATATGTAGTTATAATCTTTAATGAGGCCTTGCTAGATAAACAGCAAAAAGAACGAAAATGATTCCAAGCACCATAAGAAACTTGTATAAAAAGTTCCGTTTCCACCGAGCAACACCAATAATATTTAAGAATATGCCAAGTATGAATGACATGATCATTATATAGAGTCCCAATTTACTCATTCCTTTCAAGAGTAATGATTCGTTCATGACGATTGGCTACATCTAAATCATGGGTCACTGTTATAATAGTAGTATTAAATTCTTTATTCATCTCAAAAAGTAGATTGATAATATTTTCTTTATTTTTTGAATCTAAAGACGCCGTTGGTTCATCTGCTAAAATGATTTGGGGATTCATGATGACAGCCCTGGCAAAAACAGCTCTGGATCGCTGGCCGCCAGAACACTCAAGCGGTTTTTTTTTCAGAACGGACTCAATTCCAATCTTAGTACTAATTCGTTTAAAGTGATCCTGGGCAGTTGGGTCTTTTTTAAGGTTCGCATATAGAAGGGGCAATTTGATATTCTCCTCTAAGGTCAACGAAGGTATGAGTGCGGACTCCTGAAGAACAAAACCAATTTTTCGATTGCGCCACTCAGCCAGTTTATTTTGTGATAAATCCTTAACAGAGGAATCAAACAGCTTATAGCTCCCTTGATAGTGTGTATCAAGCAGCCCCATAATATTAAGCAAAGAAGTTTTTCCCACTCCAGACTCGCCTATAATAGAAAGTCTTTCTCCAGGTTCAACTTCCAGCTCAAAATCTTGTAAGATAGAAAACTCTTTTTTCTTGAATGTTTTTTTCTGGATTTCCAGTTTAATTATACTCGTCAATTTAAAACCCCCACGGAGATCGGAATCCGTCTAATCTTTTTGATCGTAAGTTCAACAATCGTAAATCCAATCATCAAATCAATAAAAAGTACAATCAGTAAAGCAAGCCAATCCATACTTATTAAGCCAAATATTCCGTAAGTAGCAAACATGTTCTCTTTTCTTAACCAAAAGCCATATCTATTGAAAGCGGTTATTGCAAATAATAGCGCCAGATTAATAGTAATTAATAGTCCAAAATAACTATAAAAAATGGCTCTTAGTTTTGCATAACTTAATCCAACTACTAAATTGATCGTAAAATCTTTTATCATTAATCGAATACTTATCAAGGTATTCCAGGTGGCTAGACATATAATGACTATGAGTAAAAGTAAGGTGATCGTACAGATGATTTTGAGTGAATAAACATAATAATCTTCAAAGTATTTAATGTTTTCCTGTTGAGTAAATAAGTTGAATTCCATCCCTAGATTTTCCTGGATCTGTTTTTTAACATTCATTGCTTCCTCTTCTGTCGAATCAAGAAGCGCAATGTCCATCAGACCATTCACGTGGAGGTCAAGACCCGCACTTTGAACAAATTCTTCATTCACAGGGAGAATCATTGCAAAATTGAAGTAATTCTTTGAGTTGGGAGCATAAAAATTAGAACGATAAGTATTCTTCTCTAAGACTCCTTGAACGTGTAAATTGACTACTTGCTTGGTGACAGGGTTTTTAATCTTGATTGTTGACCCTATAGGGTAGGTTCCGGCCAGACCTGCACCTACTAAAACAGGTATTTGATTTTGATTTAAATGATAATTGAAGGTTAAGTGGTTTCCTTGGGATAATCCCAATTGATTGAGTTTATAAGCCTCTTCGTTGATATAGCTGAAAGTAACTTCCATATCATGTTCATTCTCTAATGAAGTAACAAAACCATCGACTTGAAGAGCATAAGTATAATTTTTGTCTAAATACTCATATAATTTTCTGGTTTTATCTACATTAATTGTCTCATCTTCCGTTTTACTATCCGGGTCTAGATTAGCAATAAACGTTCCTTCTCGATTCAGCATTTCTATTTGTTCATAACCTTGAAAAGTTGAAATAATGGAACGAGCAGCAGTAAAAGTAAGATAATTCGCAAGAAAAAGTAATAGGACCATTCCCAAAACAAGGATCCATCTTTTTAAAAAGATTCTTGTTATAAAAAATCGTAAAATACTCATTCTTTTTTCACCTGACCTGCACTTATTACTATGTACAAAATAAAAATAAAAACTAAGTAGAGATTGCTGGCTGCATTCAGTTCTAAATAGAGATTTAATAAAAGTGATAGTAAAAAACTAAACCCTACTATAGCTAGACTATTCAAGACATATCGGATGATAATATTTGCCATTGTATCTCCTACAAGTATTCGGCAAGATATTTCTGTTTTCTTTCGGTTTAAAAATTGATAGTGAAAGACGATGATTAAAAATGTAAGAAGAATATTTATTATAAGTTGATAATCAATAATACTTTTAATAAAAGTCTCTAAAATAAAGGGAACTTTTAAGGTCATTGTTTGTACATAAATAAATAATAAGTTTGAAGCAAAACAGATTAAGTAGATAGCAGACGCCTCAAAAACGTCGATAAATCTAAATAAAGAATATTTCATAAAGTACTCCTTTAAAATTGTATCTAGAAACTAGATTCACCTAAATACCAACTACGCAGCTGTAAAAACAACAAGTTATAATTCAAATTTTTTCGTACACACTTTGGGATTCGCTACTCGAATGAATGGTTATCCTTTCCTTTTTTATAATTAGATAATATCACCAATTTTATTGAAAAACAATAAATAATTATTAAATATTGATAAGTGATTTGATTCGAGAATCTTATATAAGGAAAACTCTTTTATAACTGTGGTTTTTAATATGATTGGAGAGTCATGAATTGAAGTATTAGGGAGTAAAAAAATGCGGAGTTGAAATAATAAATTTAGCTACAAGCAAAAAAGTAGTATTGCACTTACCCCATAAATTGATTTTGTGAATGTTGCAGTTGCAGAAGAATAACACGTTAAAGGAATAGGCAAACCAATAATTGTTTGACATAAAAACGTCTATTCTTGTTTCACAGTAAATACTCTCTCCTTAACTGATTTAACCCTTTCCCCATATTCTTTCAACATGAACCAATTGCTGTTCGTTGAATTCCATTCTATAAATATCGGGTTTGGACGTACTATGTAAAAAATTCAAGTCATAAGTGCTATCGAAATACCTCATCATTAAGGTCATAACAACACCGTGAGTACCTATCACTATTTCCTTATCTCTATACGTGTCTAACAGTTTTTTTAAAACGTTTATTGCTCTTTTTTGACAATCAGCATTTGATTCTCCTCCTTCGAAAAAGTAATTCATGTCTATAAACGACTCTTCCAATATTGGAAGTAGTTCCGAATCAGGTAATCTTCTTTCATTAGAAGAAAAGACCCTCTCTTTTAAATCCTCGAAGACTAAAACTTTCTTCCCGATCTGTTCTGCTATCTCTTTGACAGTCAAAATTGAACGTATGTATGGACTTGAAACAACTACTTCAATTCTTTTATCTTTCTTCAGTATCTTAGTTACTCGTAGAGCATCCTTAGAACCTTTTTCTGTCAATCCTCTTGTTCTTTCATTACCCTCTTTCGGCGATTCACCATGTCTCACCATATAAACCACTGTACTCAATATATCTCCCCCAACATGCGACTCATATTTTGTGCCATATCGAAACTTAGTTTCAAATAACCTTCCCTGTAGTTCAATACACAATTACTCCTCTTTGACTTTTTTAGGCTTTACTAAAAAAAGTAACAAAAAGCTTACCCACGAAATACTTATCAATATTACATATATCGTATTCCAAGTAGATTTTTCTTTCACTAGCGCTTTAACCTCACTAATCAGCAAAATAGAAATAATTATGAATGATAACCTATTTGCATTTAGAAGTATAAACCTCCTCATATTAATTCCCCCTTAACCTTAACTTCTTGTTACATTAACGCACCTGACTATTTTAACATTAATTTCCTTTAATTTTTAAAAAAACGTTTCTTTTTAAAGAAACGCTCACCGGTAGCTGAAGTATTTTATTTAACATACGAATTACATTTCATTGATTTGTTCCCATTCACTCAAATACATACGCTGCTTAATTTTGCGGGGGTTTTCTAGTTTACAAATTAACTCTAAACTGTTTCCGTCTGGGTCATTAAAATGAATTTTAGCGTGTGCATGTTCTTCTAGAGACATTACAAAAGGCTCAATGGGATCGAAACCAAAAGCCTCTCTTGGCTGACAACCTTTGCTTTTTAGCCAGGCAACTGAGTTTTTTATGTCTTCTACTGTTACTTGAAATGCAATATGTCTTATTGATGGATGATACTCAAGTTCTACTTTATCTGTTTCCCATAACCCCAACCAACTTTTATCTTTTTCAATCCATAGGAAAGCCAATTTGTCTTCAACCTTGTGATCAAATAGCAAACCAAGTCCTTCATAGAATTCAATTGAACGATTTAAATTACTTACAGGTAAATGTGCTTCGTATAAGCCTTTTATCATTATTAAACCCCTTTTATCGATTGCTCCCCTTAATTTAAGTACATATTTACAAAAAGTTCTCTATTTATTTCTCAATATAACTGATTGGAAGTGGAGTTTTCCGCCAACTGTGTCTTTAGGCACCACTTCAAAGTATTCTATAATAAACAGTTCTGATAACAATTCTTTTAAAGATGCATCATCATAAAAGGAAAAAAATCTTTTAGGAGTATAAGGGTCATCATCCCAAATCCCCTCTGAGTTCTCACCACCATAAACTCCTAAGTAAAATAATCCAGATGGTTTTAAAATCCTTTTTATTTCACTCAATACACCTTTAATGTCATCTTTAGGAACGTGCAGTAGGCAATTAAGACTCCAAATGGAATCAAAGTGGTGATTAGGAAAATCAAGATTGTAAAAGCTCATAACCGCAGCATTCAAGCCCTTATCCTTGCACAGCTTAATCATTTCAGATGATACATCGATACTGAATGTAGTTAATCCTTGCTCTTTAAAAAAAAGACTATCTTTCCCTGTCCCTGCTCCAATCTCCAGTAAATGACTATAACTTTCATTATGTATGTTATTCAAGAAAATCTCTCTTTGTTTAATCTTCCATTCGGGTATATCAGATGAATTTCGTTCAACTGCTTTTTTATTATATGACTCAGTAATATTTTTGGATAATGTGCTTTTCATTTTATTCCCCCTTTGGTTTATCTTTTTTACTAACCTACCGTTAGTTGTACAGGATTCAAGCTAATAAAGCATGTCGCAAGGATCGCATTGTACTTCGTTTAGTAAACCATCGTTAGTGTTGAAAGAATAAAAACCAGACTTAAAGTAAATTTAATGGGAGCACTATATTTAGGGGTGCCTTGTTGTTTCTCAAAAGAATGAACATAACTTATAAGTAAACTCATACCGATAAATAGTAATGCAAATCCTATCTTGTCATTTTGAACCAGCAAAGCTCTCAAAGCCATATATCCTAGTAGAAAATAACCAATGTGTCCCATTACCATTTGAATATGCTGCTTCATATCTTCCCCCTTTGTCGTTATGCCAGAAACTAGTTATTTATTAAATAATGCAGTACAGAAATCCTTCATTTTGAGGAACTTGGTTATTGCGTTAAAGCCCCTTTTTAGACTGATTTTCAAGACATAGAGATATTATGAAGTTAGACTGAATCCCAGTTGCACTCCAAGCGGAATTGAAGCCCAAGTGATCAGAATAGATATAAACAAAAATTTTCCTGGATTTTTACTTTTATAAATAAACAATCCTAGTAGAAACCCTAAAGCCCAAATAGGTAAAATTACAAAAAACTCTGGGGCTACCCAAGTCTCATCAGTATAGTTCTCTGATATCGTACCACCAGCAAAGAAAGTAGATATGAGAATAGCGATTAAACCACTGAACACCGTGTTAAGGACATATCCAACCTTTATTTTTTTCAAAAAATCCCCCACCTCTATCTAATGTACTGACAAACTTTTATGAAGTTTTATAAGTTTGAAAGTTGATTGATCATCTTTTCATCTTTTAAAGATTCCTGTATAACATTTCTTAGTTTAACTTCGTTGTCAATTTCACTAAATTCTATTCCATACCACTCTTGAAGATTCTCCCTCGTCATTTTATACTCGTATACTTCTTCAACCATTTCAAAATCAAAATGTATCCAGTCCACATTTTGTATCAATGTAAATAAATAAGAGGCATTGTGAATAGCTGTTTCTTTATCATCTAATTCAGATTCGGACCAATCATAGTTTACAGTAATTCCATAGGGTTCATCTGTTGTTTTAAGTTCTAATCCTTTAAAATGTTCTGCACCTTGTAATTGAATAACTGAATTAATTACTGCACTGTTATCACCTACATATGATCCTTTATATTGGAATACATCAACATCAGTATTACGATCATTTGAGTTACAGCCAATTAAAAAAAGCACTATCAATAATGAAATCAGCAAAAATTTATTCTTCTGCCCCAACTTCAATTCCTCCTTATTAAAAATTCACATATTTTGTTTAACCATTTTGCTCCGGTATCGCATAAGCATCCACTCTTGTTGAGCTATAGCACCTGTTAGTTGAATATAGCTTCAATCACGCTGTTCTTTTGTTGTAAATTTTAATTAAGGTTACTAAAATAGCAATGATAAAAGCGATGATACTATTAATTAATAAAAAGTATGCCACTTGTAAGCCGTAAAAGACTGCAAAAGGATCACGAATAATCAAAAGTGCCACTACGCCACCGATCCCCCCAAATGCAGCTGCTAATAATAAGATGATAAATGCGGCAGAGTATAAATTTCTCTTTTTCATGTAGGAAAGAACTGCGATAATATTTGCGGATACAATAAAAACAACCATAATGAATATCAAAAAACCGCTCATTTAACTCCTCCTATATGAAAATTTATGACCAGCCAAAATATTTCTATCTCTAACCTGCCCCGTTTGTTTAATAAGAACTTCAACAAAAAAGGCGGTTAATCCTTCCTGGACCAACGCACCCGTTAATTAACCATTAGTTAGCTTGCTCATTCTAAAAATAAATTTAAAACGAAAGGGTATATGAATTGATAAGTGAGAATGAAAAAAGCAATCAGGCCTATTACGGATATTAAAAATACCTTAACTTTTTTTATCCTTAACTGTACATAAGCAGATACCCAAACAAGAATTATAAATAACCCAATCATTGAACCCCAAACCCAATTATAAATGGGGTCACTTCCAGGGTCTGGTGCAGCAATGCTAAATAGTGGAGCTATACCGACAAGGGCTACCAATATGAATATCAATCCGTGTACCAAGAATACTGCTGCCTTAAACAATTAAACCACCCGCTCTCTCCAGTTTCGAAAGTTACCTAAGCTGCTTCTTTAGTTTAACATTAATTTCCTTTTTGAGAGTTAAGAAAAGTAGCTAGTGAAACAGTTTAACGACTTCCTTCGACTTACTTCGCTTTATAATTAATCGAAATATCTTTACTCAAAGAATCTGATATATTATCAAATCGATATTGAATTGTTAGTCGATTTGGTTCTTCCCATTCTAATTTATATGAACCATTTGAAAATGGTTTATATCCATTGTCTGTCTCAATGTCAGTTAAATACGTCATATATAACCCTAAGTTTGATAGTTGATACAGGCGGCCGTAACCTCTTTCAACGACTACAAATTCCTCTTGATTATCTGGAGAAGAAAACGTTGTGTACTCTTTCTCAAATAGTAGATTTGGCAGTGATGGTATTCCTATAAAAAATATCGCCAGCACGATTATAACTGCTTTAATAACTCTATCTTTAAACAGATGAGTAAAAGATGCGATCGCCACAATGATAAGCAAGTTAGATATTACATTATGACTAATCCCGACTGGTGGTGCCCCTATATATACCGATACACCATTTATTTGTAATGCTAGTAAGGTGAAAAGTAATAAAACACTTGTCGCTAACGTTATACTAGCCATCTTTATCGATTCTTTTCTGTTACTATTTTTCACTCTAAATCACCTTCGAACAATTTTTCGAACAGGAATAATTTACGGAACACATATCTTAACAATTTAACCTGTTAATCTTTACGCATCAGATGTGTGTACACTATTTGGAACGACCATCGATATCCTCCTAAAATTCACCCTTGTCTTTTCGCACATTCAAGAATCTCCTGATACAATTCTCCAATCATTAATCCCACAACTTACTCTCATACATTTTAACATTAATTTCCTTTAATGACAGAAAAATTACCTTTAAGTGGTAAGGTTGTAATCGATTTGTTCATCATTGTAGGAGGAAATCTCCTCGTTGATCACCCCTTCATTCTGATAGGATCCCTTCAAAATAAATTGGGTCATTTCGTTTTTCTTGTTTTTTTACTTTTACTATTCACCTAATTTCAAGCACTCTTTAGCGCTGAAGACAAACCCATCCTTTTGCAATAGAGTTCTGGAACCTGTCCCTTAGTCTCGTTTTAAGGTAGACTTCAAAGAAACCAGATGAAAAGGATGACCCTAAAAATGTATTTAACGGAACAACTTGCTCAGGAAATCGTGGATCGAACCATGGCGATTCTTCCCTATAATATAAATGTGATGGACCAAGATGGAAAAATTATTGGTTCAGGAGATCAGCAGCGCCTTTCAACAAAGCATGAAGCAGCGAGCGAAGTTTTAAGGAGAAAAAAAGCAGTTGAAATTGGATTTTCTGACACGGAGAACTGGAACGGGGTTAAAGAGGGAATCAATTTACCCATTCTTTTTCAAGGTGAGATCCTAGGTGTTGTTGGGATTACCGGGTCTCCTGATGTAACGAGAGGGTACGGAGAATTAGTAAAGATGACAACAGAAATGATTATTGAACAAGCCTATATGCAAAAGCAGTTACAGCTTGATGAACGAATAAAAGAAGAGTTTGTGCATCAGTTGCTTAACGGCTATAAGCTTGATGAAAATATATTTTTTGAAAAGGCTAAGGCGTTACACGTTGATTTATTGCTTCCTAGGGTAATCATCGTCGTAAAAAGCTCTTCTTTTGAGGTGGATCGAAAACAGAATTTAGAGCGAATGATCAACCATCTCCTCGAATCAGACGACCTCGCTGTTACCACTTATACCGGAGAAATTGTGATTGTTAAAGCAGTATCCATCAAGTATGACCGGTGGGAAAAGGAACGTACCATCAGTACGGTAGAAAAGTGGCTCGCGCACCTGAGTAAAATTGATCCTACCGTTAAAATAGCGATTGGAAATTATTATTCAACATTTAAACGTCTCGATCAATCTTTTAGCGAGGCGAAGGACACCCTAACCGTTGGAGAAAAGTTAACCCCAGAAAAGTATATGTTTGTATATGATGACCTTTCTATTTATGTGTTCATGAGTAAATTAGCAAAACAAATGGAAAACAACCCATTTGTTGAATTGATTCATAGGTTAAAGGAAGACGATGAGTCAGGACACCTTCAGATGACCCTGAAAATGTATATTCAGGAAAATGGAAAAGCGATAAATACTGCAAATAAATTATTTATCCATAGAAATTCCCTACAGTATCGCTTAGAAAAAATAAAGGAAATTACCGGCAAGGATTCTAGAAACTATCAGGATTTGTTTGAATTGTATTTCTCTCTTGTCATTAATACTTTAGTGAGTGAAGATCATTGAGTTGTTCATATGAACAAAAAAAGCGGATATGAATACGCTTTATTCTTTTCAACTGCACAATGTATTAAAAATATAAAACGCTTACAATGGGATGAAGATTAAGATTCATCAAGGAGGGACACCAATGGATGTTCAAGTAAGCGCTTTAGGTGCCATTGTAGGCTTAGTATTAGCAATTGTTCTTATATTTAGGAAAGTACCGCCAGTCTACGCTTTAGTAGGAGGAGCCATGGTTGGCGGCTTAGTCGGGGGAGCTTCTGTTCCTGAAACTGTCGATTTAATGATGGGGGGAGCTCAGGACATCATCCCCGCTGTTCTGAGGATTTTAGCAGCTGGTGTACTTGCAGGAGTTCTCATTGAGTTGGGTGCAGCTGCTTCCATTGCAGAAACTATCGTAATGAAAATCGGGGAGAAAAAGGCGTTATTCTCTCTAGCGATTGCGACGATGATCTTAACAGCTGTCGGGGTGTTTGTCGATGTTGCTGTCATTACCGTTGCTCCCATTGCTCTAGCGATTGCCAGCCGTGCAAATCTATCAAAAACGGCGATTTTACTCGCTATGATTGGTGGAGGTAAAGCAGGAAATATTATGTCGCCAAATCCAAATACGATCGCAGTATCAGAGGCTTTTGGCGTATCATTAACCTCGGTCATGGCGGCTGGAATCATACCGGCGATAGGTGGATTAATCGTCACATATATCCTTGCAAAAAGGTTAGTGAATAAAGGTTCGAAGGTATCACTTGATGAAATCACCCAAACAGATGGTCAAAAACTGCCATCTTTCGCGCTTGCCATTATTGCCCCGCTCGTAACCATTGTTTTACTCGCATTACGTCCGTTATTTGAGATCGTAATTGATCCGATGATTGCCCTTCCACTGGGTGGACTTGTGGGTGCGTTGGTTATGGGGAAAATAAAGTCGATTAATACATTTATTGTTTCTGGATTAAACAAGATGTCCGGTGTGGCTGTTTTACTTTTAGGAACAGGGACGATAGCCGGGATCATTTCGAATTCTGGACTTCGAAATGTTTTAATCGATGGGATTGACGTACTTGGATTGCCCACCTATATGTTAGCGCCAGTATCAGGTATCTTCATGTCTGCAGCAACGGCATCAACGACGGCAGGGGCGGCAGTTGCAAGCAGTGTATTTAGTACCACGTTAATTGAATTAGGTGTAGCAAGTCTTGCCGGGGCAGCGATGATTCATGCAGGTGCAACCGTCCTGGATCACCTCCCGCACGGAAGCTTCTTTCACGCAACTGCAGGAAGCGTGCTGATGAATTTCCAGGAACGATTAAAGCTGATTCCATATGAGTCACTTGTTGGATTAACGATTGCCATCATTTCAACACTCATCTTTGGCGTATTTAAGCTGTTTTTATAAATAAGGGAGGAATTGGTCATGAAAAAAATCGTGATTGCACCAGATTCATTTAAAGAGAGTTTAACAGCGTTAGAAGCTGCCAATGCCATTGAAGATGGATTGAAAGAAGTACTGACTGACGTCGAATTAATTAAAATCCCTATGGCCGATGGGGGTGAAGGTACGGTTCAATCATTAGTCGATGCGACAGGTGGCAAGATCGAGTATGCAACGGTAACCGGCCCTTTGGGAGAAAAGGTTCAAGCGTTTTATGGGCTGCTTGGAGACGGAAAAACAGCTGTCATAGAAATGGCCGCTGCCTCGGGGCTGGAGCTGGTACCTGTCCAAAAGCGTGATCCAATGTTTGCAACCACTTTCGGAACAGGTGAATTGATATCCATTGCTCTTGATAAAGGTGTGGAGCGGTTTATAATCGGAATTGGTGGAAGTGCGACCAATGATGGTGGCGCTGGAATGGTTCAAGCATTAGGAGGAAGATTACTAGATCAAGATGATGAGGATATTCCATTTGGAGGAGCAGGTCTGGTCAAACTCAGCCGAATTGACCTGACTACTCTCGACAAGCGCCTTAGTCGTGTAGCCATCGATGTGGCCTGTGATGTTGACAATCCATTAACGGGTCCTTTGGGGGCATCAATGATATACGGTCCACAAAAAGGAGCAACCAAAAAGCAAATTGAATTATTAGACGCTTATTTAGCACATTACGCGAACGTAATCAGTCGCGACGTGGGGAAAGATATTAAAGATATACCAGGAGCTGGAGCTGCGGGTGGATTAGGAGCAGGAATGCTTGCCTTTTTATCTGCAGACTTAAAACGCGGCGGGGATCTTGTGATCAACGAAACGAAACTAGCTGAAGCGGTTCAAGATGCAGATCTGGTCATTACGGGTGAAGGCGGCATTAATCATCAAACGATTCATGGGAAAACGCCCATTTGTGTAGCAAAAACAGCAAAGAAATATAATGTGCCAGTCATTGCTTTTGCAGGAAGTTTAACTAATAATTATTCAAATGTATATGACCACGGCATTGATGCAATCTTTAGTATAGTGCCAGGAGTGATGACGTTGGAGGAAGCGCTTGAAAGTGGGTATGAAAATTTAAAAAATACAGCCCGTAATCTTGCTGTGTTAATGAGGTAGTAGACGCAGGGGCCTCGAACAACTGGAAAAACCTGTTGCGAAAAAGCAGCAGGTTTTTTATAAAGGTCTGCTTCTATTAAAGTGCAGCTAGTTAACGGGATCAGCTTCTCACGCACCCGTTCGTTCAACCATAGCTCATGATTTAATAGATCTTATCTATAACAGTCAGTCAGTAAAAACTAGTTGACCTTAAATTACGTAACATTCGCTAGCTCAAAACATTTCTATCATCTAATAAATCGTTTTACAACTTGCTTATTCTAGCAATCTCACCAGCATTGTGTCCTACCCAAGCCCCGAAAAGTGGGAAATAAAAGCTGGGGAACTGAAGTGGTATAGGGTTAAATCCCAAGAGAATTAGATATCCTGCTGCAGACCCCTCACCCAAAACCCTGAAGATGACCGTTTCTATTATTTTATTCCGCTTCCATCGTTTCTCTCCCAAATGATTCTTATCAAATTCCTGTACACGTCTGCTCGTCTTCGTACCAATTGTTCTTCCCGTTGCAAGTGTGTATGCATTAATGGCTACCAATATCCATATCAGGGCAAATAATATTCCAATGATGAAAGTGTCGTATCCATTATCAGCTAATAAAGCAATAAGCATGATAAACAACAACATTCCGATATTGAATTGAATGAGCTGTTTCCTTTTTAAGCTCTTTACTTCTTTTATATCCCAATTAGCTTCATCCATCTTACCCTCCCTTTCAATTCGACAATCTATTAAACTCTATTTTAGGTTCGTTTAATAACTCTATAATCTCTTTCTCCATTATGCCTGTCATTTTATCCCTAACTTCCTTTTCAACGAAAGAAACTTACACCCGCCTTTTTTTGGTTACCTCAAGAGCACCCGCGACTAGAACGGAAGCACTCATTCCCAAGAGAAAAGTATACGGATTAAAATAGAGAGAATTTAAATGGATGCTTTTCCACCAGCTCCACCAGCTGCCCAACGGATAGTATAGCTCTTCTTTTATTGTAGATATAAAGTCTAACTGGTAGACAAAAGAAAATTAACTGATCGTAAAAGCAATGACCATGATGAATAGAATCAGCAATCTACTTTTTTGTCTTAGGGTATCCGCCATTTTCCTTGTAAGGACAACACAAAATGAGAGAAACAGGAGGAATGAAACAAAGATATACGGGATATTCGGGTTGCCGTTGCCAGAAATAGATTGTGGTGAAGGTGTCAGTAAATCATAGATAATATAGAAATTAAAGGCATGAAATAATATAGCTGTAAGGAGGATTACCGATTTAATCGTCTTTTTTGTTCCTTTACCAACATGATGGTTATGACTACGCCTGTCAGGAGAAGCGCAAATAAACTTAAGAGAATGACCTCAGCCGGTAAGTCCCCTATTCATCTCACCCTCTTATGTTCCTATTAAAACCCTAGTTCTTCTTTAAAGTTTAATGATGCATCTGGACGGCCATCCAACTAATATCGTACAGACAAGATTCGCATTTCATAATATTCAAACTATTTTTTCGTTAAGAAAATTAAAGTTAGAAATTATTCCTTAGTCAAGAAACTTATGTATTCATTTTTCAGGCACTCCAATTTTATTTATCTGTAAAATCATCCCTATATTAACACCTATCCAAACTCCAATAAACGGACCCGGACTAATAGGAGCGTCATATCTTTCATGGTTAAAATCTGTACTGAAGAAAAAAACGGAAATAATTACACCTAGTACACTGATGATGAGAATCTGCGCTAATCTATTTTGCTTCCAACGCTTCTTTCCCCAGTGTCTTTTGTCAAATTCCTCTAAACGTTTACTTGTTTTTGTCCCGAAAACCCTTCCTGTCACCAGGGTGTATATCGAAATAGCTACGTATATCACCATCAAACCTAAAATTATTCCAGTAATAAACGGAGAAAATACGTTTATGTCAAAATAAACGACCAGCACAATAATCAGCAGCATAGCAAGATTGTACTGGACTAGTCGTTTCTTTTTTAACTTCTTAATTTCTCGTAGCTCCCTTTGTGATTCTTCCATTATAATCACCCTTTCACAAGTTGATCTTTAAATTTCCTGATAATCAATCATTGGCAGTTACTCATTAAAATTCCCAACCGAAAGTCGAATGAAGAACATCACCCTTTCAGATCCTATTATTAGAAAATTTACTGCGTCTCGTTCACGTTTTCTCTAGTACGTATACAATCTACGCATTTTATACGATCCCCTCTTAAACTTATCCTACCATATAGAACTAGATTTGGTACAAGATACCTATTATTATATACGGATGTCCGTATCATCTTTTACTTCGTTTAGAAACACATCTGTTTTATAACGGGAGATCTTTGCGCTTAAAAACCACTAGTCCCACGAGGTAAAGGACAATGGCCAGTCCCCCCAGAATGAATAACTGCGCACCATACTCTCCGCCCTGAATAATGGCCTCCGAATCAAACAGCGTAATGATCGTGGCATTTTTAAGAATGTCCAGACTGTCGCTCATGCCGGAAAGCATATTCGCCGCGAAGAAAAAGACGGTCAGCCCGGCACCGAGCGCAAGGGAATAGCTTGAACGGTTAAATAAACATGATGACAAAAATGTAATGCCCGAGATGGCCAGATGCAATAGGAAGGATCCTGCAGTCAGCATGAAGAAGGTGTCAATCGGCAGCTCCCCCGGCTGAACCAGCTCTGCCACCCCAACCCCTGCCACAAAAATCAGTATAAATAGGGCGAGGAGTGAAGAAACAAAGTAAATGAGGCTTGTCACGGTGTATTGGGTTCGTGTGATGGGCATTGACAGATGGTACGCCATGCTGCCTTTGTCCACCTGCGCCGCGATCAGTTTATTTCCTATGATAATGGAATAAATCATGGCAAAGATGAGAGCAAAATTCCCGAAATATTGATTTGCCGTAAAGGCAATTAAGGTTGAAATATCGCCTAATGGATTGATCGGCGCATCCATGCTGGTTTGCGCAATTTCTTTCATCGTGTCCGGTGTGAAAACACTCATGATAATCCCAATCAGCAGCATGAGCGCACCCGCTATAATCGAGAAAACTTTTGCGTTTGATTTTATGAAGTGAATGAATAATGGCTTACTAAACATGGTCATTGCTCCCCTTTATAGAAGTTCATGAAATTATCTTCCAGTGAGTATTTCATTTCCCGAATGGACGTCACATTTCTGGCAGCCAGTGCTCGGATCAGGCTGTTTAGTTGACCATCTTCAATTTCGATCACGAGCTGCAAGCTGTCTTTTTGAATCTGTGAGATTTGAAAATGTTCCTGTTGAAAGGATTGAAAATCTTCCTGGTTTTGAAATGTTATGCTGAATGAGGTCTTCTCAGCGTTTTTAAATTCTTCGGCATCCATGATCGAAATGATTCTGCCTTGCTTAATCATGGCTATGCGGTCGCAGGTCCCTTCAATTTCCTCAAATAAATGGGACGACATCAGGATGCTTTTTCCCTTTTGTTTTTCCTCATGAATCAGCTGCACAAAGACCGATTGCATCAGAGGATCCAGTCCTGTCGTAGGTTCGTCCAGAATGAGAATTTTAGGATTATGCATAAAGGCACAAACGATCCCCACCTTCTGCTTCATCCCTTTCGACATCCGCTTAATGGGTGCGGAAGGATCCAGGTTGAACATGCGGATTAATTCCTCCGCTCTCTTCCTGTCATTAAGCCCTCGCATTTTTGCTGTATGCTCAATAAGCTGGGTGCCTGTCATATTTTCCGGAAATGCCATTTCTGCCGGCAGATATCCAAGATACTGCTGAATTTCCTTCGCCTCGTTCCAGCAATCCATTTGTAAAATAGCAGAGCTTCCGCTTTGTGGTTTAGTGAATCCAAGAAGGTGACGAATGGTGGTGGTCTTTCCTGCACCGTTTGGCCCAAGAAATCCAACGACTTCTCCTTCTTCTATTTGAAAGGAAACATCAAAAATACCCTTGTTGTTTCCATAATCCTTCGTAAGATGCTCGATGTTGATCGCTGTCATCTACAATCACCCGCCATTTCTTCTTTATTTATCCGACAACATGTCGTATGATTCAATTGTAGGGTGTACCAACGGCTCTATCAACCGACAGTTTGGCTTCAATGTCGGATTTAGCAGCACCATCTGGGAGGAACAACAATGAAAAAGAATCCAGCAATTACAGCACAAACAAGACAAAATTTAAATGATGCCTTCTGGGAACTGTATTGCACGAAGCGGATTGAAAAAATCACGATCAAAGAAATTACAACAAGAGCAGGCTATAACCGGTCCACCTTTTATGAGTATTTTACGGATGTGTATGACGTGCTGGAGCAATTGGAAAACCATTTAATTTTCAAGCTGCAGGAGATGCCGATGCAGCAGCTGTCTTCTTCAAGCGATCCATTTCAGCTCGACGCCCTGGTCCGCTTGTATTCTGACCACAGCGGCTATCTCTCCGTCTTGCTTGGAGATCACGGAGATCCTGCCTTTCAGCGGAGAATCAAAGCCAGCATGAAGCCGATGATGAAAGAAGCCCTTCTTGCACAAGGTGCCAAAGACGGCTATGAGCTTGACTACACACTTGAATATGCTCTGTCTGCGATGATCGGCATTTTAAGTTATTGGTTTAACGAGGATAATCCTCCTTCACTTGAAGAGTTAACAGCGCTGCTTGGAGAGCTTTCGAGTAGTGGTGTCATGGGAAAATTGATGGGGTTGAGAGATTAGCTAGTTAATCGTAACAGCACAAAAAAAGAGCTTGGGTGTCCAGGCTCTTTGCAAGAAGGAATTTTTTACAATCTGTAAAAAAATAATCGCCAAATGGCATAGGTTACGCCATAGGAGGCGAAATGAACGAGTCCATACAGGAAAAGATTTTCTTCCCGAAACTCACTAACTGCTGGAACAAAAATACGAATTGCATTCATCGTCGTGATCGTAAAAAGCATAAGAATACCTAATACGATCTTGCTTTTTTTCGAAGCGTGTCCAAAAATCCCTTGTTTCTTATTAGAAGATGCAACCATTACGATCCCTCCTTACACTATTGTAATGAAAAACTGGAACATCATTTTCTAAATCTGTAAGTATGTTATTCTAATTGCAGGTAAATCAGGTAGGCTTAGTCTTTCTAGTGATATTGATAAAACACGCAAGAATAAAGCTTATTTTTCTATGATGGGAGTTTATCATGCAAAAAATCTTTTCAATGCTTTTTAGTGTACTGGCTCTTTTGTTTTTAGTTGGAACATTTTTATTTCAGTATGAGTATTTGTTTGTAACTCGAATTAGTTTAATTGTATTTACAACACTGTATCTAGTAATTGAAATAAAAAAAGATTATTTCACAGAAAACAAAATGACCTTTGTGTTTATTGGTATTTTTAGCATACTTTCTGTAGCGGTAAGTATCATAGCAGACATTAGTTTGGAAAAAAATGTATGGAATAATCGAGTTTTCTTTATTCCCCTGTACGTTTTTATTCTTGTCGTTATTATGTACAAAGATTTGTATGATAAAAAGAGGCAATAAAACATTCGCGTAAAGTTCAAGCGCATTATAATCAGAAATGAGTATAGCTAGTAGTCGTTCTATTGATCATGATGAGATACTTATTAAAGATGAGATTGAGCTGAAAAAGAGTTTGACTGGTTTATATAAAGCTAGGAGTGAAGTGATTTAAATTTCAAAGATGAAGGAAAAACAGATGAAGGTTGCAGTCTCGATGTTTATGCTTGTGTTCTATTGATACGGTTATGGTGGATCTGAAATTCTCTAATTTCTTCGCTGCCAAGCATTATGACGTGGATTGTTTTGATCGTGATGAGGTATCTACGGTGAGGAGCACTGCCTATTTTATATCCTATAAAAAAACATTCTCCAGATCAGCAAAGGAACTAACCAGGTAAAGATCGTAAAGAGAACAGAGTTAAGTACATGAGCTTCTCTAAATTCACTAAGCGTTTCATTATAATTACCAAACGCAGTTACCGAGATTAAAGAAATGATAAATAGAATTCCTAATACAATCTTACTTTTTTTCGAGGCGTTTCCAAACATCCCTCGTTTTTTCTCAGAAGCCTGTCTCATGCTCATCCCTCCTATAAGTCCTATGCAGTTTGTTATATAATAGTCCTTATATAACCTTTTTTTCCATAAATAAACCAGAGTTAACGAGGTGAGCTAAATTATGAAAAGAAAAAGCCTTGCTGTCTTCACCAATATTTCGTTCATAGCAGCCCTTATCACATTATCTGTCCTTCCTCTTTCTATTTTTGCTTGATCTTTCACCTCACATAACGGATTAAAAACTATTCTGAGTATACTGGCGTTGACTGCTGTTTCAATATCCATAATCAGTATCCCGTTTAGTATTGTATCGTTATTTAGCAGAGAGCCAGTTTTAGAAAGAGCCTTCTCTTTATTTGTCAATATTTCTCCACTGGCAGTTCTTATTGCAGTCTTAGTCATTGAGTATATGGATGAATTTCACAAAATACCTGCTTGATAAAAAGTTTTTAACGTGAAGCCGTTTTTTAAATGCTTCTATACGATTATGAGTAAAGAGCCTCATCCACTTTGAATGAGGCTCTTTACTATCTACTCTAAACCGGTCCCCAGTTAATAAAGACAGCGAAAACGAGCATGGTGACTGCAATGAACGTCCAGATCAGAAGTAAGGGCAGCATCCATTTTGCCCATTTGATCCAGGACACTCCGGCAACTGCCAGACTTGCCATCAGCGGGCCTGAGGTTGGGAAGATGCTGTTTGTGAAACCATCTCCAAACTGATAGGCCTGAACGGCGATTTGCCGATTAACGCCGATCATGTCAGAAAGAGGTGACAGAATTGGCATCGCAATCATGGCCTGGCCGCTCCCTGAAGGAATCAAAAAGTTCATAACACCGTTGGCGACAAACATGCCGAGCGTAGCAAAAACCGGTGACATCCCTTCAAGCGGAACGGACAATGCTTGCACGAATGTATCCAGAATCGCCGCATTTTCCATGACGATCAGAATGGCGCGAGCCACCCCGATGATCAGTGCACCGTAGACCAGATTTTTACAGCCATCTAGGAATGTAATGGCTATTTTGTTGTAATTCATTCCTGCAATGACGCCTGATACGAGTCCAATGACAATGAAAAATGCCGCCATATGATCAATCGTCCAGGCGAACTCAATGGTCGCGTAAATAAAGAATAACAGCATAAGTCCAACAAATGAGAGAATGATTTTATGCCGGGCGGTAAACGGTGCTTTCAGGTCATCGCCTTCATCAGAGCCCTCATCCAGCACACCGATTAGGCTTTTGGACGGATCTTGTAGTATTTTTTTCGCGTAGGACCAGGTGTACCAGATTGTCGCGCCCACAATCACGACAAAAGCAATGACACGAAGCAGCATGCCTGAAAAGAGCGGCACTTCCGCGATCGATTGAGCGATTCCGACTGTATAAGGATTTAAAAATCCCACATTAAAGCCGGCAAATGTCGCACCGAATGTAATGGCAACTGCTACAATCGCATCGAGCTTAAGCGCTCTTGCGATGATGACCCCAATCGCGACGAAAGGAATAACAGAATTCGCGACTGCACCCACCGCTCCACCAAGTGCAAACAGCAATGAGACAAATGCGATCAGGTAAAACTCTTTTCCTTTTGTTTTGTTCACAGCACGCAAGATGCCGCCTTTAATGGCACCGGACCGCTCAATGACTTCAAATGCGCCACCTGCAAATAGCACAAGAAAAATCAGTCCGCCTGACTCTACCATTCCCATTTGAAGGGCGAGGAAAATGTCCATAAAGCCTGTTGGACTTCCATCCACCTCGCTGTAAGTTCCCGGCACGACCCTTTCTACTCCATCTGCCATTTCACGTTCGAATGAACCGGCTGGAACAAAGTAGGTCGCGATCACCGCTGCTAAAAGGACAAGAAATAGAATGACGTATGTATCGGGCATTTCCCATTTTTTCTTTTGTGGTTCATTTTCCTCAATCTTCGTACTCATCTACTTTTTATGCCTCCTTCTGTATAAGTAATCAATTTTTCTTTTCTACTTCTCCTTTTCACCCCTATTCTAGTAATCTCTTTGATTGATAAAAAAATTGATGTTGTATAGTATATAACTCATACTCTATTTTTGCAAAATTTAAAATAAAGTGTCAAATAAGCTGGAGGTTTGTCATGTTAGTTGAATTAAAGAAAAGATTAGAAGACTTGCAAACGGAAATGGTGGAACTTCGCAGGGATTTTCATATGCATCCTGAAGTTTCCCATGAAGAAAAACGGACGCCGGAAAAAGTGGCTGCTTATTTGAGCGAACTTGGAATTGATGTAAAGACGGGTGTCGGAGGAAGAGGCGTTGTTGGTTATTTAACTGGAGGGCGTCCTGGAAAAACCATTGCACTTCGGGCAGATTTTGATGCCCTGCCTATGCAGGATGAAAAGGATGTTTCCTATAAGTCAAAAGTGGAAGGCGTAACGCATGCATGCGGACATGATGTGCATACTGCTGCTCTTCTTGGCGCAGCTAAAGTCCTCAGTGAAAAGCGTGAGGAGCTTGCAGGGACGGTGGTATTTATTCATCAATTTGCAGAAGAAGTAAGTCCCGGAGGAGCTGAAGCCATGATTGCAGACGGCTGCTTAGAGGGAGTCGATGCGATTTACGGTGCTCATGTGTGGTCTGAAAATGATGTGGGCGAAATTCTGTTTCAATCGGGCTACACGATGGCTGCTGCTGACACATTTCATATCAACGTTCAGGGAAAAGGCGGTCATGGTGCACTGCCGCATTTAACGATTGATCCGGTGGTGGCGGCAAGTCAGCTGGTGGTGAATTTGCAGCAGATTCCAAGCAGGCGTGTCGATCCGCTAAAAGCCATTGTCCTCACAGTGGGTTCATTCCACAGCGGAAAAGCCGCCAATGTGATTCCGGATTCCGCGATCATTGAAGGAACGGTTCGGACATTTGATGAAACTGTGCGAAAAGATGCGGAGAAAATGATTACGTCAACTGCTCAGGCTCTTGAGATGCAAACCGGGGCAAGCGTTGAAGTAACGTACCATTTTGGTCACCCCGCTGTGTACAATCACCCGAAGGAATCCGATTCGTTAAAGCAAATGACAGAGAAGCATCTTCCCTCTTTTCATGTGAAGGAAATGAAGCCATTTATGGGGGCAGAAGACTTTTCATACTACCTCAAGGAAAGACCGGGCACCTTTTTCTTTGTAGGCGGACGAAATGAAGATCTTCATGCCAATTTCCCGCACCACCATCCAAAATTCGATGTGGATGAAGAGGCGCTAGGAACAATTGGAAAGGTTTTTCTGCTTACCTTAAAAGATCAAGATGTTATAGATTAATCTGCGTACTTCTGCATTCCAGAGTAGCTGCTGCTCTGGAATGTTTTTATAGGCGCTGAAACGCTTCCGGATAGTCAACGACCAGTCCGTCTTTGTCTACTGTAATTGTTGTTTCATAGTCACGGCACTGATACAGGAAGGTTCGATACTCTCCCTGTTCCCCTGTATAGGTATACACCTGCTCTACTTTTTGGCAGGTCAGTGCGGGTACGTCTATGTATAAAACATCAAGCTTTCTACTTTGCCCCGTTTCCCATAAAAACCGGTTGATGGGCAGTGTATTTGAAAACGGTGTGGCTGAAATATCAACGTCCACCACTCCCTCTGCATCTACGAGCGTGGCTCCGTCTTTACTCCAGCATCCTTCTCCATTTGAGGAAAGAGTGAGTGTTTTTTCTCCATGGTTAATCTCAACCTTTTGGACCGCCCATTTTGGGTCCAGTTGAAGATGATACGTGACAGAATAAGAGTATTCGGAAACAATTACACTGCTTGTTACCGTAACGCCATCGTTCGTTTTTTTGAGAAACGCTTCTTCCCGTCCGTTTGTTTCGAGATTTTTCCAAATGATTTTTTTCATCCAAATTCCCCTTTTAGCGAACTTTTACTTGCATGGATTTGCTTTAATGGTACCTTAAGATGAAGATACCGTATTAGACAAGTAAATGACAGATAAAAGGTACTTTTTGACATAAGCCTGCGTGCGCTTGACAATCGAATATGTTCCAGCTATATTTAGTTTAGTTAACTTAACTAAACTATTATTCTTGTGAGGTTTCTATGAAGCTACTTACTAATAAAAGATTTATTTTCACCTGGCTGTCCGGCATGTCTCTGACACTCGGATTTTCCATTTTCTTTTTAAGCATCTCCTGGCTGACAATTGATGTATTGAAGCAGCCGGGTCTTCTTGGAATTATTATGGCCGCCGTGTCACTTCCGCGTGTGGTGATGATGGTGTTTGGAGGTGTCTTTGCGGACCGGTTTCAAAAGAGCCGCTTGCTTTTCCTGACTAATCTTGCGCAAGCTGCTTTGATGCTCGCGATCGTGGGACTTCATTTGGCAGACGCCTACTCGGTAACCGCTCTCCTTGTGATTGCTGTGGTTTTTGGAATTTTAGACGGCATGTCATATCCGGCACTTTCATCTCTCATCCCTTCAATCGTGAAAAAGCAGGATCTTCAGCGTGCCAATTCACTCTTCCAGGGTTCCCTTGAACTTATGTTTGTTCTTGGGCCTTTCCTCGCTGGTGTCCTGCTGACGTTCGGCGGTTTCGCACTCAGCTTTGGAACATCTGCAGGATTGATCCTGCTTGCGGCTGTCCTGATTTTGCCGCGCTTGATCCAGGATGTGATTCCTGAATCTGCAACCTTGACGTTTTCAACGGTTATCTTTGATTTAAAAGAAGGAATCTCCTACGTCTCCCGGACGCCTATTTTGCGAGCGGGGACATTGGCAATTGCCATCGTTAATCTCTTTATTATGGGACCGCTGATTATGAGCATTCCCATCCTCGTCGGTGAACGCGGAGGAACGCCATTTGACTTGAGTCTTATTGAAGGCGGACTTGCTTTAGGTACATTTGTCGCAAGCTTCCTTGTTCTTGCGCTCCGATCTGTTCAGCGCGGGCGGTTCGTTTTTCGTGCACTCTTTTTGACGGTTCTGGCTTTCTTGTTTTATACGCAGGTCGAGTCCATTCCGCTTCTTGCCATCGCTTCAGCCATGAGCGGTTTTATGCTGATGCTGGTTTATTTGCCGGCAGTGACACTGATGCAGGAAAACAGCGATAAAAACAAGATTGGCCGTGTGATGAGTATCATGGCGCTCGCCGCCTCAGGACTTGAGCCAATCGCTTTTGCGGTCTTATCCGTACTCGTCGCTCTAGCTGTTCCCATTCAAACACTGCTTGTCGTCTTTGGGGGAATTGCCCTGGCCGCAAGTATTCTCCTCTTTGTACGAAGCGGCACGTTCCGAAAAGCGGCATAGATGAAAAAGGAAAGGAATGAGAGAGTTGAACCAGGATAAAAAACAGCGAATTCATCAAATATATCATCAAATAAATGAGCTCGATCTGCTATTGACACAATACTTTACGGACTTAAATGAATTTGAACTGACCTATCAGCAGGAGCAGGTGCTGATGCTTTTTAAGCGGCAGGATACGTGGACGACGACGGAGCTTGCGTTGCGTATGAACATCTCGAAAAGCGGAATCAGCCAGGTGCTCAAGATCCTGGAAAATCGCGGCTTTGTAAAAAAAGAAAAAAACCCGAAGAATCTCCGGGAAAGCTTTATCCAGCTAGACGTGCAGGGCCATGCTTTTTCTGCACGAGTCAATGAAATTGAAGAACGACTCACAGAGGAATTGTTCAGTGTTCTCAGTGATGAAGAAGTGGGTTCACTCACAAATTCGTTTCAGCATATCATCACGTATTTAACAGAGAAGAACAAAAGAGAAGGAAAGGCAGAGGAATAATGTGGGAGGTATTTTTTGAAACAATGGGACAAAAGTATCTGATACTCTATGATCGGCTCGCTGCGCTTTAGGTGGACGCTTTCCGCAGGGACGGCGCTGAGCCTTTCCAGGTAGGCCCTGCAAAGTCTCAGCTTGCCGTCATCTCCTGCTGGAGTCCCCACCTTCCGCTCCACTCTCCTCATACTATTTATAATTACTTCCTCATAAAATTTTATTGCCTTTCAACCCTCACACTCCCGTTCAAGCATTTGTGCTTTATTTAATTACTGGGGTCTTAATTCCCGCTGCCCAGTCCTCAATAAACGGGGATTGATGAGGATTAACCTCCTGTGGAATATCGTTTTTATGTCTGAAGCTGAGTTCCCTGCCTTCATCACTCGGCTGAAGCACACCGGTAAAATGGGTGGTGTGAAAGATGAGCTGAACACTGAATACCTTATCCCCATTCTCATATTGTGCCAATCCCTTTTCACCCGAATAGATGCCAAATAGCGAGACGTCTCTGATCGTCAGCCCTGTCTCTTCCAGCACTTCACGGATCAACGCGTCCTCTATCCTTTCTCCAATCGCCGCCGGGAATCCCCCACTGTCCGTAATCGGATCGCTTCTGAAACAGCGCACGCCCAGCTGCATCTTCAATGATGGCACCACACCCGACCGTTAGTAATGTTTTGTGTCCGATCATTTTTCTCATTGTTGCTATGTAGTCATTCACTTTTTTCTCCCACTTCCTTTTCCATTCTTTAAAAAAACATCAGCGACCAAGGAAGGAATTGAAAAAAGCTATAATAGGGTGAAGACTCACAGCTTCAATCAATTATCTTTGATGTATTAATCAAAAAATTGTTCAATAGCAACCGCAGCACACAGGACCTTTGTTCTTTTTGAAGATAGAAAGCGAGAAACCGTTCATATTTAGAATCGGCAGGCGACTTTTCTTCTTTGCTGTTACGCATTTCCGGTGATAAGTAATGCCTCTTTTTATCTCTTCTCTTTGCATTCTTAATACTTCGCGTTCCAACTGAACCTCTCCTTTTATCAATTATTTTTGATATATTAATGACTTATCATCAAATTATTTTGATCTAAACTCATCGTACAGTTTTCTGAATTTTAAGTCAAGATGTATGATCAACTTTTTTTGATTTAATGTAACTGGTAAAGAACCTGAGCAGCCCACAAGCCGCTCAGGTTTCTTTCTTCTATTTTTCAATCACCAATTTCCCTCGATGCTCCCCAATATCAAAGTCCTTCATCTCTTCTGCCTTACCGATCGTCAGTGTTTTCACAAGAACGTTTTGGCGGATGAGTTCTTCATTTTGACGAATGGCGTTCGTCAGTTCTTCGTCTCCGCTTAGTGTGATGTGGACGCGAAGATCGATTGGGAGGTCCTGTGTTTTCCGTTCGTCCTGTATGACGCGGATCAGTTCACGCGCAAGGCCTTCTAATCGAAGCTCTTCTGTGATCACGGTATCTAACATGACGTGGAAGTCTTTGCTTGCGCCCATGGAAAGTCCAGGGTCCGCGATGCGTTCTGGCTGAAGCAGGTCCATTGGGACATCAATCGCTTCACCTTCTATTAATACGACAGCTTTTCCTTCTTCTATCACATTGGCAGCCTCGGAATCGGTCAGGCTTTCAAGATAGGCTTTCACTTTGCTGACATTTTTTCCGAGTACAGGTCCTGCTGCGCGGAAGTTTAGCTTGATTTCCCAGCGTACAAGATCATCAGAGGATTGCTTAACTGTGAGCTGTTTAACATTCAGTTCATCTTTAATAATGTCACTGTATTTTTCAAGTGCTTTGCCCTGATCCGGATTGACTGGAATGACGGTCAGCTGGGACAACGGCTGCTTGGTTTTAATTGCTTCTGCATTTCGCACACCGCGGGCAAGTTCAACGACTTGAAGCACGGCTGCCATATCCTGTTCCAGTTCTTCATCTCTTTGATCAGGACTGCTTTTCGGGAAAAGTGCCAGGTGGACGCTTTCCCCTGTCAGATTCACATGAATGTCGTCTGCCACAAACGGGATAAATGGCGCGAGCAGCTGACTTACTTTCACAAGCACTGTGTGAAGTGTGTGATACGCTGCTTTTTTCGATTCATTCATGCCTTCTTTCCAGAAACGGTCACGTGAACGGCGGATGTACCAGTTGCTGACTTCTTCGATATACGCTTCTAGTTCTTTTGCAGCTTTTGTAAAATCGTACTGATCCAGTGATTCTTTTACGACTGCGGCCACAGCGTTCAGCCGCGAAATCACCCATCGGTCAAGCAGCGTTTTTTCGCCTGTATCTGCTTCGTTAAACTGATAGCTGTCGATGTTGGCATAAAGCGTGTAGAAGCTGTGCGTGTTGACGAGTGTATCAATAACTTTTGATTTTGCTTCCATCACGACGCGCTCTGAGAAGCGTTTGTTGTTCCACGGCGCACTGTCAGCTAAAAGTGCCCAGCGAAACGCATCTGCGCCGAATTGATTGACAAGATCCATCGGATTTAGTGCGTTGCCCTTACTTTTGGACATCTTGCGGCCTTCTTCATCAAGGATGTGGCCGGTAGATAAAACGCGTTTGTAGGGAACCTTGCCAGTGAAAAGCGTGGAAACAGCAAGCAGACTGTAAAACCAGCCGCGTGTCTGATCGATTCCTTCACAAATTACATCTGCCGGGAACTGCTTTTCAAATTGCTCTTTGTTTTCAAATGGGTAATGCTGCTGGGCAAACGGCATGGAGCCGCTGTCGAACCAGACATCAATCACTTCCGGAACACGGTTCATCGTGCCTGCACATTTTTCACATGTAAGCTGAACTCGGTCAACATACGGCTTATGAAGCTCAACGTCTCCGACATCTCCGATTGCTTTTTCCTGCAGATCGGCCTGGCTGTTTGGCGCATATTGATGGTCGCAAGTATCACAGATCCAGATCGGAAGCGGCGTGCCCCAGTAGCGGTTTCGACCGATATTCCAGTCCACCATGTTTTCGAGAAAGTTGCCAAAGCGGCCGTCTTTAATATGAGCAGGATGCCATATCACCTGCTGATTGTTTTGCAAAAACTGATCCTTCAGCTGGGTGGTTTTGATAAACCAGCTTTCGATTGCATAATACAATAGCGGAGAGTCACAGCGCCAGCAATGCGGATAGCTGTGCTCATACTTTTCTTTATGAAACAGAAGTCCTTCATTTGCGAGGTACTTCACGATATCTACATCGCAGTCTTTAACAAAACGCCCTGCAAACGGCGGGATGTCCTCAGTGTATCGGCCCTGTGAATCTACTACATTAAAGAAGGAAAGATTTTCTTTCTTCACTAAGTTGTAGTCATCTTCCCCGTAGGCCGGGGCAATATGAACAATTCCGGTTCCGCTCTCTGCGTTGACAAAGTCTGCTGTGACGACAAAATGACCCCGCTCTGGTTTTACAAACGGAAAGGGTGCGTGATACTCCAGGTCCTTTAGCTCGCTTCCTTTATGTTTGGACAGGATTTCAACTTCTACTCCCAGATTTTTTTCAGCCAGTGCTTCAGCCACAATAAAGATTTCTCCGTCTTTTTTCGCTTTCACATACGTCAGATCCGGATGAACGGCCAGCGTAACATTTGCGGGCAGGGTCCATGGGGTGGTCGTCCAGCCAAGGAAGAATTCATTGTCGGTGCCTTTTACTTTAAATTTTGCTGTGGCGGACAGATCCTTCACGGTTTCATAGCCTTGCGCTACTTCATGTGAGCTCAATGTTGTCTGGCAGCTCGGGCAATAAGGCGACACGCGGTGACCTTTTGTCAAAAGATCGCGGCCGTGCAGATTGCTTAAAATGTACCACACACTCTCGATGTAGCGGTTTTGCAGGGTGACATAGGGATCGTCCATATCGAGCCAGTAGCCGATCGCTTCTGTAAATTCGCGCCATTGCTTTTCATAATTAAACACACTTTTTTTGCATTCCTCGATGAATTTTTCCACACCAAAGTTTTCAATTTCCTGCTTGCCTGAAATACCGAGCTGCTTTTCCACTTCAAGCTCAACTGGCAGACCATGCGTGTCCCAGCCGCCTTTTCTCAGTACCTGATAGCCCTGCATCGTTTTATAGCGGGCCACAAAATCTTTAATGACGCGGCCGAGTACGTGGCCGGCATGAGGAAGACCGTTTGCGGTTGGCGGTCCTTCGTAAAACACAAAGGTCTCCTCACCTTCCCGTTCATGCATCGAGCGGTTAAAAATCTGATGTTGATTCCAATAGTCTTTGACGCGGTTTTCACGATCGACCGCGGCTTCTTTTGTATTTACACTGCGCATTGCTTTCACCTCAACCATTCAATTTTTTCAAGCAGTCAGCAGCAGAGACTTTTTTGCATTAAAAAAATCCGTCCCTGCTTCATTAATAAACAGGGACGGATTGGATCCGCGGTACCACCCATATTCCATGTGAAAATCACATAGCACTCGGTTAAAATCGGATAACGGCCGTCAGCCGGTTTTCCCTACTTCAAGCGTTTCAGGAAAACGTCTCAGAGATGATTTTCGGCTGATTCCCGCCGCCGCGTCCCAGCATTTCACGGCTCTCTTTGGGTCAGGTGTGTCAGCTTACTTTTCTCGTCATCGATACAATCAATTATTTCCAATATCGTATAACGAAATACCCCGGTTGTCAAAGTGCGTGCTGCACGTGGCTGATGTCGTGCATCGCTGATTATCGCTTTTTTTGAACAGGGATCCAGATTTCGCTTTTAAACGTTTGTGAGGTCAGATCTTTGTCTTCATTCCATAATATTTCCGGTCCTGCAATTTGTTGATACGTGGAGGATGGAAACCACTCGGAATAAATGCGTCCCCATACATCCTGCAGCGTATCCGGAAACGGTCCGATTGCCTCGAATACCGCCCAGGAGCCCTCAGGAACTTCAAGCTGTGTCAGGTTTTCAGGGCACGCTTTTGTTGTAGCCGCTCCGATATAATGGTCAAGCTCTCCTTTTTCATCCATTCGTCCTTCGGAAAAATTAGTTGAGGCACTCAGCAGGCCAAAAGGTGCGGTGTTGGAAAGACTTTTAAGCTGATTAATTGCTTCACCATCGATGCTTTCCCACATGGAAGCAATATGCGGATTCACCCCGCTGAAAATAATCGGAACTCTTTTTTGGATCCCCACAATGCGAAATGCTTCTTTTTGTTCAATTCGATAGTTCATTTCAATTCCTCCTTTAACGGATAATTGGAAGGTCATCCTCGGGTAGGCTTTTAATGAATGGACATTTTTTCTTGCTTCTGACGGTGTCGTGCCATGCATCTGTTGAAAAGCACGGGTAAACGAATCGGCTGAATTGTAGCCGTATTTCACTGCAAGGTCAATAATCTTTGCATTGCTGTTTTTTAGCTCAAACGCAGCGAGCGTAAGCCTCCTCCTGCGGATATATTCCGATAAAGAAATGCCTGCAAGAAAGGAAAACATTCTTCTGAAGTGATACTCAGAGCAAAGAGCAAGTTTTGCTGCTTCTTTTATATCTATTTCATTTGCAAGATTTTCTTCAATATACGCTAGCCCTTGATTCATTTCTTTTAATGATCCCATTAGTATGACCTCCTTGATCTAAAGAATAGCAGGAGCAGAATGCTTCCAACCGACTTTTCATGCACGATTATGCAGGTGTATTAAAGTGTGATAAATTTTCTCCAGTTCATTTTCAGTTCATATTAGACTGGTAGTATTCAGTTATCAGGAAGAGCAAAATAATACCTGATATAATGAACAGTCTAATTAGGAGGAATACGATGAAGCTAGTAGAAATTAAGCATCTAAATAAATCATATACCCTTTCCGGGAAAGAAAAAATACCTGTCCTTCGGGATGTGAATGTAAGCTTTGAAAGCGGTGAGTTTGTTTCCATTCTCGGGGAATCGGGCTCAGGAAAATCGACGTTAATGAATATCATCGGCGGGATGGACTCTGACTATGAAGGGGACCTTATCATACAGGGGCAAACGCTGAGATCGATGAATGAAAGAGAAGTGGATGCCTATCGAAAAGATAAAATCGGCTTCATTTTTCAAAGTTTTAACTTAATCCCCCATTTAACAGTGCTTGAAAACGTAACGATTGCGATGCAAATGATGGCGAAAAGCGAAAAAGAACGGACGAAGCGCGCGCTGGATATTTTAGGGGAAGTCGGCTTGCAGGATCATGTTAAAAAGCGCCCAAATCAGCTTTCAGGCGGACAAAAACAGCGTGTCGCCATTGCACGCGCTTTGGCTAATGACCCTGATATTATTCTGGCAGATGAACCAACCGGAGCACTGGATCAGGAAACGAGTGAACAAATTCTTGAAATTCTCAATTCCATTGCAAAAAAAGGCGTTCTCATCATCACAGTCACCCATTCAGAAAAAGTTGCCCAATTTGGAAGCCGCATTGTATCTGTAGACGACGGGCGAATCAAAGATGACCAAACTTCAAGAGAGCGCTACACTGCTCCAAGGGAAACCAAGCAGAAAAAAGGAAAAAGTTTAAGCATGGCGGCCTCATTTAAAATGGCTCTGCGAAATATGCAGTTAAAAGGAAAACGAAATGCGCTGGTGGCCATAGGAGGATCGATCGGAATTATTAGTGTTCTCCTTATGCTTGCATTAGGAAATGGTGTAACTGGCTATATGAATGATGAAATTAATGAGAGCATCAATCCACTGCTTGTCGATGTTGTGAAAGAGACTGAAAGCGCCGAGGAAAATGGACCTCCACAGCCGCAAATGGGCGGCGATCCGTTTACAAATGAGGAAATCGATCAAATCAATGAAATAGAAAAAATTGATCGTGTAGAACCCGTCACAACCGTCAATGGAAAAGCCACGATTGTATCCAATGATGAAAGCCATGAGCTCTCCTCACTTGGCACTGTGACCGATTCAATTTCTGAAGATGCGATTGAAACAGGATCATTACCATCACAAGATGAAGTACTGCTGACAGCCTCATTTGCACAAAGTATTTCCAGTGAGGATACGTACGAGTCGCTTGTAGGGGAAACCATTCAGCTGTTTGTCAACGAGATGGATGATACGAATCAGCCAGTCACCGTTGAACGTGATCTTGTTGTGTCAGGCATTTATACGCAGGAAAGTGCAGGACCGATAGCGGGAGCAGGGGCATTTGTTTCTTATTCAACGCTTGAAGCAGCTTACAACACCCAAAATTTAACCCTGCAGCCCACACAGATCAATGCGTACGCTTTCGATCAGGATGATGTGGAAGGCATAAAAGATGATGTAGAAGAAGCCGGATTTGTCAGCTCACCTGTTTCCGCTATGCTCGATCAGGTCACACTGTATCTTGATATGGCCACATGGGTGCTTGCCGGAATTGCAGGGATCTCACTTCTTGTGTCGGGTATAATGATTTTAGTAGTTCTTTATATCAGTGTGGTGGAACGGACGAGAGAAATCGGTATTTTACGGGCGATTGGTGCACGAAAAAAAGATATTCGCCGTATTTTCTTTACCGAGTCGGCACTTTTGGGCCTTGTGAGCGGTGTGATCGCCGTGACCGGTGCCTATCTTATCAGCATTGGGTTGAATATCTTTTTAGCAGATGCCTTTGAAGTTGAACTAATTCAGCTCACTCCGCAATACATGCTGTTTGGAATTGGAATCAGCACCTTGATCAGCGTGATTGCAGGAGTACTTCCTTCTTCAAAAGCTGCTAAACTGGATCCAATGGAATCGCTGCGATACGAATAACTCTTGCGGTAGAGTAAAAGAAGGGCATAATTAGATGAGCAGATGAGGGGAGGATGCTGAATGACCACGATTTTAGTTGTCGATGATGACCCGCATATTCTAAAATTAATTAAGCTTTATCTGGAAAATAGTCACTTCACAGTGGTTGAAGCAAAGGATGGGCAGGAAGCACTTGATCTTGTTGCCCATTCTAAGGTCGATTTGATGATTGCTGATGTGATGATGCCCCGTATTGATGGAATTGAATTAACAGAAGACATCAGAAGGTATCTGGATATCCCGATCCTTCTGGTAACAGCAAAAGGCGAATCAATCGACAAAGTAAAAGGATTTCAGGCGGGATCGGATGATTATTTAGTGAAGCCCTTTGATCCTGTTGAACTTGTCCTGCGTGTAAAATCACTCTTAAAGCGGTATAACGTTTCTTCATCAAAAGCAATTCTGCTGGGCGACGTAAAAATGGATCTTGATACATTAACGGTTTCTTCACCTGAAGAAGCCGTCCAATTAAAAAAGAGAGAATTTGAATTGCTTTTTATGCTAGCAGGGTCTCCCGGCCGGATTTTTACCCGAACCCAGCTAATTGAAAGCTTATGGGGGATGGATTACGATGGTGACGAACGGACTGTGGATGTTCATATAAAACGTTTGCGTCAGCGCATCCATTCTTTCCCGTCCTTATCCATCACGACTGTCAGGGGCCTTGGGTACCGTTTGGAGGACAACTAACGTGCTTAAAAAAAGTCTTCGGGCTCAAATTGTCAGTATTTTTATCGTTATCGTCCTGATCAGTGTCTTTATTTCATTTTTCATTGGCACATTGCTTTCGCAAAGAGAAGTGGCCATTGATCAGCCGGTGTTGAACATTGCACGGGACGTTTCTTCTCTTCTTGACCTGACAGAACCGGATCGCCGCGAGCAGGTAGCAGCGATTTTATCCCGCTATAATGTTCATATTGAATCGATACAGGAAGGAGATCAGCTGCCTTTTTCTCTAACTGAAGAAGAAGCGGCTCCCCTCTTTGCTTCTGAGGATCAGGAGCCGTTGTTATTAAGCAGGGGTGAAGGTCCTGTAGCTATCATCGGTGTCCCAAGTTTAGGAAATGAACAAGACTCCTTGCTCGTAAAGGTTGATTTTACAGGCTTTCTGCACATTATGCAGCGGATTTTGATTGGGGGCCTTTCGAGTGTCATCATTATTGGCAGCTTGCTTATTTTGCTGGCATCCCGCTATATCGTCGGGCCTGTGAAAAAACTGACAAACGCAGCAAAAGAAGTGGCAAAGGGAAATTTATCGTTTCGGCTTCATCATAAGAAGAAGAATGAGTTTGGAGACTTGATGGACAGCTTTAATCAAATGGCGGTTGAACTGCAGAAAATTGATAAAATGAGGGACGACTTTGTCACGAGTGTTTCCCATGAAATTCAAAGTCCTATCACTTCCATACGGGGGTTTACACGTGCCATTCGGGATGGCGTCATTCCCGTTGAAAGTCAGAAGGAATATCTTGATATTATTTATCAGGAAACCCTGAGACTCTCAAAGCTCAGTGATCATCTGCTTCGTCTTGCTTCCCTGGATTCCGATCATCATCCCTTCCATCCAGTAGACTATCCGCTCGATGAACAGCTGCGGAGAATCGTTCTCGTCTCTGAGCCATTATGGATGGAAAAAAATCTCGATGTGGAGCTTGACCTCTTTCCTTGCTCCGTTACGGCTGATCGTGATTTATTTGAACAGGTCTGGCAAAACTTATTGACGAACGCGATTAAATTCTCAAATGAAAACAATCAAATTATCGTGCAAATGGAACGTTCGGAGCAGGAAGTTCTAGTTCATATCAAAGATAACGGCAAAGGCATTCTAAAAGAAGATTTGCCTTATATATTTGACCGGCTGTATATGGCCGATCAAGCAAGAGGCCGGTCCGGTGAAGGAAATGGACTTGGATTGTCCATCGTCAAAAAAATAATCGAACTCCATAATTGTAAAATAGATGTTACAAGTGCAGAAGGAAAAGGAACCTGCATGACAGTAACGATTCCTGTTAAAACAGCTTCACTCAACTGACACTGCCTTTACATGGGCGGTGTTTTTTTTGTATCCCGGGAGTTTGTCTGAGGAGAGGAGTAAAGCGCTTCCTTAAATAACAAGTAATGATTCCGTATAAAAGCAGCTTTCCATTTTCTTTTTACAGATGTTTTTCCGGCGCGTTGCCTCTTTTACAAGTTCTTCTGCACTGCTAAATGCTTCAGAGGTATAGGTGACAACTGCAATAGAGATAGAGACCAGCGCGATTTCCTCAAACTGGCCTTTGCGGTTTTCTGCGTAAATGAAACGCTGCTGAACGTGCTCGTCTGAGTAAAAGGTGCGAATGAGGTCATTAAATTGTCTGATGATCGAGCTGCACGCAGGTTCATATTCCGCGCCTGGAATCATGACCACGAAATCATCTCCTCCAATATGACCGAGAAAACTGTCTGTCCGTTCAAAGCAGCTGCGAAGAATAGAGGCCGTTGCCTGAAGGAGTTCATCTCCCTTTTTAAAGCCATAGGAGTCGTTGTAAGCTTTAAAACGGTCCAAATCAATATACAAAAAAGTGAAGGGCTGCTGCTGCTCAACGGATGCGGCGAGGTGCTCGTCAATCAATGTATTACCTGGCAGGCGTGTGAGGGGATTCAAATAGCTGGCAAGCTCTGTTTGAATATCTGCCACTGTTGTCAGAAGTTTTTTAATGCTGACCACACCGTACACCGTTCCTTCTTTCTTCACTACGACATCGTCATACACTTCATGATCCGGTCGTTCCATCGCCCATTTGCTGACCTCGATCACGGATGCGAAAAAATCAACCGTCAAAGGAGAGGGATTGGCCAGTAATTCAATGGGTCGCTTTACATAAAGATTGTAGCCATAGCGGGTGCCCATTTTCTGATAAAACTTTGTTCGGGTCATTAAGGCAGGCTGTTTATCAAGATCCATTATCACAATGCCCTGCAAACCCGGCTCCTGCTGAAAAAGCTCATCTACTTCACTGCACATCGTGCTGCCCTTCATACAGCTGATCCCTTTGGCGATGTCCCCTATATATGCCCTCATTCGTTCATCCCTCTTTCACAGGAAATCAATTTTCATCCAAGTGCTTTAACCGGTCTTTCCTGCTGTATTGTCGGCGCTGTCGGCAGAATGCCCGGCTCAAGATTGATTTTTGGCTTGCCGAGTGCATAGCCCTGCCCGAAGTGAACCCCTGATTTTTGCAAATAAAGAAGCTCCGGCAGAATTTCAATTCCTTCGGCAATAATCTCTGTATTAGATTGCCCGGCAAAGTTCACTAACAGCTCGACCAAATGCTGCTGAGCCGGATTTATATGAATGTTGCGAATTAATGATTTATCAAGCTTCAGAAATTCCGGCTGCAGCGACAAAATCGTCTTTAAGCTGTTGTAGCCTGTTCCCGCATCATCAACAGCAATGCGAAAGCCCTGATGGCGGTAATTTTCAATCGTTCGCACAAACTGGCAGTAGTCCGTAACGGTCTCTTTTTCTGTCAGTTCAAGCACGACCTGGTCTGGAGACAAATGATATTTATTTAGCAATTCAAGTGTGTGACCGCTGCGATAAAAAGGATCCTCTAAAATCTGCGGCTGGATATTAAGAAAAATAAGCCCGCCGTTATACCAATCTGATCCCTTTAGTCCTTCCTCATACCGCTCAAGAGAAAGATTGCGAAGAAAGCGTTCAAACGCAAACACCTTTCTGCTTTTGCCAATATGATCATAAAATGTTTCTGTTGTCGGAAAAAGCCTCGTGCTTTTTGGCCGGTTCAATATTTCAAAGCCAATCGTTTCGCATTGAGTAAGCGATAGTATCGGCTGAAAAAAAGTCGTCATCTGCTCTTTTTTCATCAGCTCACGAAGCTCTCCATCCTTCTGGCTTTCCTTATAAAGATAGCTTCTATTCGCCTTTAAATATTTCATATAGTGTAAAACATCCCTAAGCCCATTCATCATTATAAACTCCCTTTACCCATACTGAATATCCCATGCTGTCAGGTCATTATAAGCTATGAGTTTTATTTTTCATGGGAGAATAAATTAAGATTTGGTAAATTTCGAAAAGGGACAGGCGCATGACAAACAAAAGGGGATGTTCTAAGGAGAAAGAACCTATGATACACTTATTCTATCATAATTTACCAGATATTTTTGTGAGTATTCAACCATTATTTTATAAGTAAGGGAGATATCCTATGACAAAAGCGCTGCTTGTGATTGATGTGCAAAAAGGGATGTTTAGACTAGGCGAAGAAGTAAATGAGTCAGATCATCTACTCTCAACCGTTAAAAGCTTACTTGGAAAAGCCCGCGATTCAGCCATACCTGTTATTTATGTTCAGCACAATGCTCCTCCAGGAAAACCCCTGGAAACTGGACAGGAAGGCTGGGAGATACATAAAGAGATCACCCCTCACCCAGAGGATACGATTATCCAAAAAACAACTCCAAACTCTTTTTTAAATACTTCATTAGAAGAGGAATTGATGAGGAAAAAGATTACCCATCTTTATATTGCGGGTATTCAAACAGAAGTGTGCGTGGATACCACTTGCCGCGCGGCTTTCAGTTTGGGGTACAAAGTAACTCTCCTATCAGATGCACATAGCACATGGGACTCGAGTACGCTGACAGCCAGACAAATCATTCATCACCATAATGGAGTGCTGAGATGGTTTGCAGATGTTCTTCCTTGTGAAGAAGTGGCGTTTGTGTAAAATACCCGGTCATAGTTATTGGGTTTAAGGTAACTGGATATTCTCATTTTAAACGCCATTCATTTTACTAGACTGTAAGAGAAAGGAGAATTGAACGGTGTACCTATTTGAGATCATGACCCAAAAACAGGCCATGGAAATTGCATACAATTGGCACTATGATAGAGAATACTCTTTTTACGATATGGAAGCCGATCAAGAGGATTTAAAGGAATTTATTGATCCTGTAAAGCGGGGAAGTTCCGTCTATTCTGTAATGAACCATCATGAATTGATCGGTTATTTTACTTTCACTCAAACAGATGCAGAGACGTATGACATTGGGTTAGGCTTGAGGCCCGACTTAACAGGGCAAGGGTTGGGTTCAGCTTTTTTACGCTCCGGTATATCATTTGGGGAACGCAGCTTTAATCCTAAACGATTAACTCTGTCAGTAGCGACTTTTAATCAAAGAGCTATCAAACTTTATAAGAATTTTGGTTTTAAAGAAACAGACATTTTCCTACAGGACACAAATGGGAGTACGTTTGAATTTTTTAAAATGGTATATGAGTACTGAAAAGTATTCTTCATATCAAATAGTTTATAGTTCATCCGAAATACGAGTGATTTGGTTGATCACATCTACAATATCATGATTGTCTTTAACTACAAATAAGTGATCTGCTTCCTCTTCATCGGGATCAATAA
Source organism: Jeotgalibacillus proteolyticus (assembly GCF_050107735.1). GTDB lineage: Bacteria > Bacillota > Bacilli > Bacillales > Jeotgalibacillaceae > Jeotgalibacillus > Jeotgalibacillus proteolyticus_A. The sequence goes on along the minus strand of NZ_JBNILO010000001.1, from coordinate 138,156 downwards.
CGTCGTGCAAATCCGATTCGCCCTGCTGTCTCAAGAGCACATCCTTGAAATTTGAATTAGGATTCCTGAAGATATTTGTGCTCCGATCGCTGCGAATAACACGCTCGTGGAGGATTTCATTCGGCAGATTAAAATGAACTATTATACGGACAAATTTATCTGGTCCATATATTTCTTCCAGCAAATATTTTCTGCCACTTTTAGTACGGTTTGAGTTGCACACGATTATATGTAAATCCGTATGTTCCTTTGCATAATCAACAATACATTTTGAGAGGGAGTATTTTAATAGATTAGGTCCATTTTGAAACTGCAACTTTTTATAATATGTATTGATAAATTCGGCATGGTTATCCTGATCCATTATGAAAGAGTTGTTTAACTTTTTTTCTAACTCATTGGCAAATATAGTTTTTCCACTATGCGTTTTCCCTACTGTAATAACCGCTAACCGCTTAATAATTCCCCCTTAAGATGTAAATATTTTAACTATATAGACTTAAAGATGAGCAGATATTATATTAAAACTCAAATTCAATAACTTTATTCATTTATGGAAGGGCAGTGGCTTCATCTCCCCGTGCACAAAATCTTGCCTTTAAGAGGAGATGAACCCGCAACATCTGAAACCTATCTGACGTTCTTATTCGCTTTTCTTTTCGCCATCTCTTTTTTGACCATCGGCACTACTTTTTCCTTCACGGTTCTTTGAACCTTAGGGTCACTCATTAGCTTTTTTATCTTTTTAATCATGTGGTTTCCTCCGTTCAAGCATTTTGCTTTCTATCTATCCATACCACAAAAGCCGGTCTTTTAGTCATCCGACTCCCTTTTCTTATGTTGAATCAGACAGAAGTCGAATGCTTGGGGATTATGTTGAAAAAATTTTCGAGATTTGTCATACGATTTTTACAGGTAATTTGAAGGCTATGTCGAATTGATAGTATAAGTGAACCTGCATCTATTCTAAACCAGATAAAGTGAGGCGAGCGTAATGTTCAACTGGATGCCGCATAAGGAACAAAGTGTGTGTGAAAAGAAGCTTACTAGAGTTATGAAGCGTTTGAAGATTGATTATTTTAATTTTAACTGGGATCGCAACAGCTGTTTTATTGAATTCACATACCACGATGAATCTTATAAGCTGAAGCACTCGATTGAAAAAGCGAAAAAGAGAGGCGTCATTTTAAAAAACGGAATGGACTGCCTGGTGGATTTGACGCAGTCGCTTGAGGATCTTTGCGGGATTATTGACCGTGGTACGTATAATTTTGAAACCTGGATTGCCGGTATGAAGCAGCCCGCTGCAAAGCCGGTGTTGCAGGAAAGAGTGCATATTAAATATAAATCGTTTGATCAGGAGCAGCCTGAATTCATTCAGAACGAGCGTTTGATTCCGTTTGCGTCGGGCTCAAACGCCAGTAACTTCGATTCACCCGGACAGGGCAGGCAGTTTAAACTGATTAAAAAGAACAGCAACTGAAAACGGGTAATTGGCTTACGCCATGAAAAAAGCTCAGAATAAATTCTGAGCTTTTTATTATGTAAACCTAGAACTGACTTTGGGAACTCCGTTCGTTTAAAATACGCTCGTATAGTTCGTCTGTTATGTCAGATGACGCTTGTGTGCCATCCACTATGATGTCCGAATCGGGTTTAATCGTTTTCAGCATCTCTACATACCCGCGCCTGCCTTGTATAAGATAATTTTCCATATCAAGCAGGATGTCTTTAGATGACCGGTCGGAAAAATCTCTTATCATCCGCCGCGCCATAGCGATATCCAGCGGAGTGTCAATGAATACAGCACAGTCAATCCATTCACTTGTCCTGTGATGTTTATACGCAAATGGATAGTCCAAAATAAGATAATCAAAGGCTTCTTTGCTGTCTTTAAGGTCTTGTATGAGTGGATCCAGATTCCACTCATTACAATCCGCTCCCCTGTCCACCCATTCTATTATATTTTGGGGACCTTCAAAATCATATTCATCGAAAAAGAAAACCGTTGAGCGCGGCAGTTTTGAAGCTAACTGCTTTGCTGCGGTGGTTTTTCCTCCGCCAGATACACCTGCGATGGCAATGATGTAGGGTTTCTTCACTGTTTTCCCCCTTCAGCCAATTTTCGTTAACGGCTTCCTATTATACCCTCTTTATCTAACAAGGTAGATTTCAACGGTTCCTTTACAGCTTTAAAAACGATAAAGTCCGGCCTCCGCAGATCTGATTTGAATGACGGGTATTTTTCCAGCATATGGTCAGAAGGTCTAGGTTCCACCACTTGCTCAAGTGTGAATCCTGTCTGTACGATCTGATTTACATAGTTTGATAGTGTGCGGTGAAAAAGCAGCATCTTCTCTTTTCCGCCAAGCGGCTGCTCGAACACTCCTTCATCAAAGTAGCGATCAACCTTCCAGAAAAGCTTTTCGCCTGATGGCGTCCTTTCCCAGCTGCTGACTGGTGTTATGAATGCAGGATGCAGGATGGAAAAAATGAGCGTTCCCCCTGGTGAGAGCACTTGGTACATCTGCTGCAGCGCTTTTTCATAGTCTTGCAGATCATGAAGAACCATATTTGAAATCACAAGGTCAAACTGCCTCTCTTCTAGAAATGACAGATTCTCGAGACTGCCGTGAAAATAGTTAACCGCCGCCCCGCTGATTGTTCGGTTCTGTGCAATTTCAAGCATTTTCTCAGAATAATCCACTGCCGTGACGGTTGCTCCCGCTTTTGCCAGCAATCTGCTTAAATAGCCTTCTCCGCAGCCGGCATCCAAAAGCTTTTTATTTTGTATATCCCCTGCAAGCTCCATAATAACCGGGTTTAAAAGGACTTCTTTATGTAAATCTCCAAGCTCACTATGTTTTTCTGCATAATCCTCTGCGAAATCATTCCATCTTCTTGCCGCTTCTTCCGACCCCATCTTGTTCATCGACCATCTCCCACCTTTTTTAAACCAAATGCTTTGAGCAGTTAAACAGCGAACAGTCCCATTTTGTCTCATCATGCTTCAAAATGGTGATGGAGGTATTTTCCAAAAGTGTTTCCGTGAATTGTTCAGGAAGAAGATGCTTCAATGTCAAACCGATGAGCCCGCCATGGCTGACGACCAGTATCTTTTTGCCATTATGCTCCTCAAGGATCTCTTCTATAAAATCTGCTCCGCGTTGTGCAACGGCTTCTTTTGTTTCAATGCCAATCTCCTGCTCACGCCAGTTGTCTCCCCATTGAGTCACCCGTTCGTCTAACGTCAGGCCTTCAATTTGGCCAAGATGCATTTCTCTTATGCGCCCATCCTGAATTGGTGCAGGCAGCCCTAATTTGTTCGCAATTGCTTCAGCTGTTTCTCTTGCACGTGATAAGTCACTTGAAATAACCAGATCCCATTTTTCATCTTCTGAAGCGATTCGTTCTGCCACTCGTCTGGCTTGCTCTCTTCCTTCCTCACTTAACGGAATATCCGAATGCCCCTGTGCCCTGCCTGAAGTGTTCCATTCCGTAACCCCATGTCTGATTAAGCCGATTGTTGTCATATTCATCTTCCTTTCTGCTTTATCATTTATTTCTGTCCTTATTTTACCATACGTGTTCCATACAGCGTTTAAGCCATGCTATAATTTAATGTAATTTTCAGTTATTTTTTACTGGAAATTTATACGTTTAGAATGGGGGAAATTATATGGAACCAAGTAAACCTGATACCTATTCTCCACCAAAACATTTTGTTTCTGCAGCCACCATCGTCCTGAATGATCAACAGGAAATTTTGTTAATTAAAGGTCCCAGAAGAGGGTGGGAAATGCCCGGCGGACAAGTGGAGGAGGGCGAATCATTAAAAGATGCCGCCATCCGGGAAACGAAAGAAGAGTCCGGTGTGGACATCGAAGTAGTAAAATTCTGCGGGATCTTTCAAAATGTGGACCGCTCCGTTTGCAACACGCTGTTTCTAGCGAGAGCGGTTGGCGGAAGCTTAACAACCTCACCGGAAAGCCTGGAAGTTGGATTTTTTCCAATAGAAGAAGCTTTAGAAATGGTGACCTTTAAAAATTTCAGACAGCGGATTGAATACAGCCTCAACACAGACTTGCAGCCTTTTTGCATTGATTTTTAGTTATGGGTGACTCAGCAGGATTAAGCCTCTTCCTGCCATACAGCAAGTCTCTGGATGAAGCATAAACGAACTTCATCTGGAGAACTGGTTTGTTAATGGTTTCTTTTTTGGAAGATTTCTTTAACAAATGCTTCTTTCCGATTAGTATATTCTTCAATTCCAGTGGACGCTGTTTTCAAGTAATCCAGCTTAATCTCAAGATATTTTTTTCGTGCCAGCTCGTTTGAGTTCAAATAATCCCGAAAGAAAAGTAAGTTGTTCCAGAATTCCTCTTGGAATTCGACTAAATGGATATAATGAGTTTTCTTCTCGTATGTTTCATTTGAAAATTTAGCAAGAACGATCTCGTTTGGCCGTTCTACTTTCAGCCTCAAAAACCCTGCAAGCTTTAAGCCTGCGAACAGGTCGTCCTCCACATTTTGTATATCGTTTACGCCAACAACCATATCCAGGACGGGCTTTGCGGCCATTCCTTTAATCGCCGTGCTGCCGATATGTTCAATGCGAGTTTCTTCAATCGCAGCGTTTTGCATGATCTCTTGTTTTATTCTGGTAAACTCCTCTTTCCATTCTGGTGTATAATCTTCCAGTTTAACTTCATTTCTTTTCAATCCAAGCTTCATTCCTTCATCCCCCTTTTTTAATGAACCACCTTCAATAATGTTAACATAAATTGCCCCCTTTTTATTCCAGAAAAAAGAAGCTAGAACAAAAGTGTCTCAGCCTCTTTGACCGGTTCACTTCGCTTCAGGTGGACGCTTTCCGCAGGGACGGCGCTGAGCCTTCTCGGGCTTTGCCCTGCGAAGTCTCAGCTTGCCGTCATATCCTGCAGGAGTCGCCACCTTCCGCTCCACTCACCTCTTATTAATTACAAATATCAAATCGTTTTTTTAAACTTTTTTGAGTTTTCCCCAATCTCCTGGCAAGTTATTAGTCGTCGTCTCGTTCCATTTCAAACTCCATTACTTCTCCTGTCTGGCCATTGATGTCGATTTCGTATTCATCATCTCCGTCTTTCATTTCGATCTCATAATGACCGTCATCCAGTTCAGATTTCACGATGTCGCCTTTTCCTTCTGTTTTAGCAATTTCCTCTGCTTCTTCTTTTGTGATCTTCACGTCTGCATTTGCTTGATCATCGCCGGTGCTGTCGTCATCATCACGGTCCACTTTCAGGACTTCACCAGAATTTGCGTCCACATCTACGCCCGCTTCTCTGCCATCCTCCCTTGTTCCATCTACCTCATATACATAGCGGCCGTCATCTTCATCCTTTTCCACTTTCGTGATCGTCAAGCCATCCACTTCTTCTGTCGCAATGGTTTCTGCTTCTTCCTGTGTCAGCTTAGCATTGCTGTCATCCCAGTTATTGTCGCTGTCAGCGAAGGCATTTACACCAAATGCACCCCCGCCAAGAATGACTGCTCCTGCGATTCCGCCAATTAGTAATTTGTTTTTCATGTTCATTTCCTCCTCTTGTGTGTTTGTTGTTTCTAGTTATAGATTACACACGCAAGATGAGAAACCACGGAGAGGAAAATGAGAATTTGATGAGAATTTAATCCTCCCAGCTGACAGACATGATTTCGCCAGTGATGGCATTGATCTGAACAGTTGCTTCAAGCTCATCGCTCCGTTCAATTTCCACGAGAAAATACGAACCATCTTCGTCGCTTTCATACTCCACATCATCGACCGTTCCTTCTATCTGCTCCATCGCAATATTGACTGCTTGATCTTGAGTGATGGGTTGATCAGAATCCTTTGGTTCTTTTGTATTAGAAGCTGGTTCTTCTTCAGAGGTTGGAGGATCTTTTTCCGGTCTGCTTTCTGACACGCGCTCCATGCCTAGTATACTGCCGTCATCTTCCGCCACTAAAAGTTCATAAGAGCCCGTTTCAAGTGTCATGGATACAAGATAGCGGTCTTCTGAGCGTTCTATGGCTGTAATTTCACCCTTGTACTGCTGCTCAACCTTTTGCTGGACTTCTTCAGCCGAAACCGTTTGTTCATTCTGCAAAAGCATTGCACCCTGCCAGATTAAAATCGTCAGCACGGCCACTCCTGCAATGGTTATACTGGTTTTTTTCAGTAAAGGACTCATTTCAGATCCCCCCTTGGTCTTCTTCCTTTTATTTGGCTATAGGCAGCAGGATGGCGGCGGTTGTTCCTTTTCCCTGCTCGCTGGTTAACATAATTTCCGCTTCAAGCACACGGGCTAATTCTTTTGCCAAGGAAAGGCCCAGGCCATATCCTCCAGATGTACTCGTTCTCGCTTCATCGACCTGGTAAAAACGGTCAAACACCTTTTTTACATGCTCACTTGAAATTCCAATGCCGGTATCTTTTATTTGGATTTCCACGAAGCCTTCAGTTCGAAAAGCATGAACCTCAATCTTTTCTTCACTGTACTTGTGTGCATTGTCCAATAAAATATACATCAGCTGCTTAAGCTTTTGAGGGTCTGTTTTGACCACCATCTCTTCCTCTGCGTGAAGCGTAACCTGCCGCTGATAAGCCCGCTCAAAGGAGGACGAAGCAGCTTCAAGAATGGGTGTCACCGTGTGATTTGAAAGAGTAACGCTTCCTTGTTCATCCTGCTTGGCTAAAAGCAGCAGCTGCTGGGTCAAATCCCTCATTCTCAAGGCTTCTGAATGAATGGCTTCCACCGATTCATCAAACAGTGCTTCATCGTTTTTACCCCGCCGCTTTAATAAACTCGAGTAGGATTCAATGATCGTCAGTGGTGTTTTTAACTCATGAGATGCATTGGAAACAAACTGCTCCTGTTTTTCATAATTCGTTTCCAGCTGCTCAATCATCTTGTTAAAGGTTTCGGTCATCTGGTCCAATTCGTCCTTTGAACTGGATGTGCGTTCAATTTGCTGGAAGCGTCCGCTGCTCCGGATGTCGTTCATGGTCCGAATCAGTGAAAGGATCGGGTTTGTAATGAGCTTGCTTAAAATTCGTGCGGAGATAAATAAGGGAATAATGGCCCCAATGGAAACGACCAACAGAACGATTCTCAGTACATTCAGGTTTTCTGCTGTAGCCTGGAGTGATTCTGTCAGCTGAAGCGCCGCGACATCTCCATCTGTCCAGACAATCGGAAGCGAAATAAACGCGTGGGGAATATCATTTATGGAGCGAACCTCAGCCCGCTCACCGGGATAAAATTCTGTCTCCTCCTCTGCCAGGCGCTGGCCGCTCCCGCCTGTCACTCTTGCATCTCCACGATCGTCTCCTTGCACAATCGTGATCATGCCGCGCGGTGGAACATATGCACGAAGTAAATCCTGCGGGGCTGCAGCGCTTTGAACAGCACTGATCCCTGCCTGCACCTGGTCTGCCTGTGCTTTTGTTTGCTCCAGTTCGCTGTCATACATAATGCGGCTGAACGAAAAATAAATGGCGGTATTAATTAAAGCAAGAAGGACAATAAATAATACCGTTGTAAACACATGAATTTTATTGGTCAGCTTCATCGCGGATCCTTTAACACGTAACCTACGCCACGAACGGTATGAAGCAGCTGCGGCTCATACCCTTTGTCGACTTTGTTTCGCACATAGCGTACATACACATCGACAATATTCGTATCGCCGTAGTAGTCATAGCCCCAAACATGATCTAAAAGCTGCTCGCGGCTCAGCACCTGCCGCTGATTTTTCATAAAGTAAGCAAGCAGCGCGAATTCTTTTGCCGTCAGCCCAATCGCATCTTCTCCGCGGAAAACTTCATGAGTCGTTTCATTTACCTTTAAATCTGCCAGCTGCATTCCCTCTTCTTCTCTTTTTTCAATTGGTGCTTTTGTGGATCTCAATGCTGCACGGATTCTTGCCATTAATTCTTCAAATTGAAAGGGCTTTGTGACATAGTCATTTGCTCCAAGATCAAGTCCTGTTACCTTATCCTCAATTTCACCCTTTGCTGTCAGCATGATCACAGGCGTCTGATCGCCGCTGTGCCGGATTCTCTTCAGCAGATCGACTCCATTCATTCCCGGCAGCATGATATCGAGTAATATCAAATCCCATTTTTCTTCCCTAAACCTCTGAAGGCCTTCCAGCCCGTCTTTCGCTTTCACTACGGTATAGCCTTCGTATTCAAGCTCCAGCTCTAACACCCGTGCAATTTTCTCTTCATCTTCCACAACCAGAATCGTTTGCTTGCTCATCTTCATCCCTCATTTATCTGGGTTCATTTTTTTGTCATTGCCTAAGCATCATTTTCCCTGCCCGTTCAACAAATTCAGACGAACATTTCCCAGGAAATTGTTCATTCCCCTTCTTTCGACCTTTGAGATTTACTTATACTATTTCCATTGTACAAGGTGAAAATGAGGATTTGATGAGAAAAAGCTTGGATGTGTAAAAAGTTTTCGTACCGGCGGTTTATAATTCTTGAAACAGAACTAATACTATAAACTAGATAAAAGATGATTTTAGTTGAAACCAAAGTCACTTTACCTTTTTTTACTTATTTACGTTACACTATAAGTGTAAATTGATGAGAGTACTTTTCTGCTAAACCATTCACAAGAGGTGACTACTATGGATAAAAAAGACCTTGAACAAAATTCGGAAGAAATAATTGAGGTCGTTACAGAGATTGATGAAGAATCTTGGAATGTCATAAAACGTCTTTACGATGGTACGTTTAAGGCGTTAGTTGATCGATGAAAAAGATATCATTTGAAGTGGCACAAGAGATTAATTAAATGGAACAAAACTATCTCAGACTCTTTGCCCGGCTCACTTCGCTTCATAAGGCCATAAAAAGTCTCAGCTTCCCGTCATATCATGCTGGAGTCGCCACCTTCCGCTACGCTCACCTCATACTAAGAAATATATTTCGCCTCATTTTAAAGCTTTTTTTCATTTATGTAGAAGCCTCTTTCTTTAGCAAAGATGATATCCTTGATAAAAAACTTTCTAAAGCAGCTGTGCGCTTTAATATATTCTTTTTCCTCTTATTATTCAATATTTCATCATTGAGGAATCCTTATGGTAAGCTTAAGATATCAGAATTTACCAATAAAGGGGGTTGAATGTGGAATATTCATTCTCAAACATCTTCTTTGGCTTTGTATTGCCAATCCTGATCATCACCATTTTTGTATTTTGGACAATCAAAATTTCCTATACTAATCGATTTCTTCCTTCCATCACTCTCTTTTTTCTATCTATTTTCGTCTTTCTGCTTCCTACAATTCTTGCTTATTTTGAAGTTATTAAGGGTTCTATGGGCTTTGCCGTGGCAATCATGAGTATTTATTATTCAGTTGCTTTGTTAATTGGAGTGGTGGTGAATCTCGTTGTACTTTTTACAATCAAAAAAAAGTAATCGTCCGGTTTAAGTGAGGTGAAAGCATTAATGGCTAATGTCGTTATTGAGGAATACAACCCGCAATGGATAATCCAATTTGAAGAGGAAAAAGGAAGACTTGAGTCTATTCTGAATGATAAGGCAATTTGTATTGAACATATCGGGAGCACTTCTGTGACTGGACTTGGTGCCAAACCAATTTTAGATATTGCAGTTGCTGTACATGCTTTTTCAGTGGTTCATGAATTCTTTGAGCCTTTAAGGCGGATAGGCTATGAATTTGTTGATCACGCTGCTTTTCCTGAACGACGTTTTTTCAGAAAAGGACCGTGGGGCGCTGGTACACATCATCTGCATATCTATCTTTTTGATGAAGAGCCGTGGAAAAATCAGCTTATATTCAGAAATTTTTTGCGTAAACATCCTGAGGTATTAAAAGAGTATTATCAATTAAAACTGCGGTTGTCCCAAGACTTTCAATTTGACAGAGCTTCCTATACGGAAGGGAAAACTGAGTTTATCCAGGAAATGCTGAGACAAGCAAAAATAGAATGTGGGAAATTTAATTAGATGATTAGAGCTTGTCCACCTTTCTATCAGGAGGGAAATTAGGATGAAGTTTGCTCCATGTCAGCGGATCAACGCTGTTATGACCCATTATCAAAAACCCTGGTTTTTTGCAGGGGGCTGGGCGATTGATCTTTATTTGGGAAGTGAAACCAGGGATCATGAGGATATAGAGATTGCTATTTTCCGAACCGACCAAAGATGCTTGAAGAATTTTCTGGTTGATTGGGAGTTTAAAAAAGCAATCCGCGGAAAGCTTGAGCCCTGGTATGGTGAGTTTTTATCTCTTCCTGTGCACGAATTGCACGCTCTTAACAGGACAACCGGAGAATCTATTGAGGTGCTGCTTAATGAATCCTCAGAAAATGAGTGGCTGTTTAGAAGAGATAGGACGATCACAACCCCCTTAACAGCCGCTATTAGCCAAACCCATACAGGTCTTCCTTATTTAAGTCCTGAAATTGTCTTGTTGTTCAAAGCAAAACACACTCGTGACAAAGACCACCAGGACTTCATCCTTGTAAAAGATAACCTTGATGACGAACAGAAAAGCTGGCTGTGTCATTCCATCCAGTCTCAACATCCTGGACATGAATGGTTAAGCTATTTACTTTAGTATTTTGATAATGAATGATTATGGAGACGATTACGTTGAAGAAAACTCTATCAAATGTTGTACGTAAGAAAAAGAAATTTAGTAAGGTTTTAATGGCAATTATGCTCACTGGCATAATATTTATTAGTCTTGCTGGAAATGGAATTTACTGGGCGTTTTTCGATATGGCACGTTTACCGGAAGGAGAATTTCTCACAGAGGAAACGTCACCTGATGGCTTGTATACATTAAAGGCTTATGTCACGAATGGCGGTGCCACTACTTCCTATGCAGTGCGTGGTGAGTTGGTTTTTAATAACAATGAAAACAAAACAAAAAATATCTACTGGAATTACCGGGAAGAAACAGCTCAAATTAGGTGGACGGATAAGAATACAGTGGTTATCAATGGTGAGACACTGGATGTGCCGGGGGAAATATTTGATTATAGAAATCAGTAAGAAACGAATCAGATACATTAAAAAGGAGGCTCTATTCTTTATGAAAGAATGTGAAAAATGCCAGACTACATTTACGTGGATTGACATTTATAAACTTCAGTGGAAGAAGAAAAACAGCCACCTACTTCGATGTCAGAACTGTGGTACAGAACACGAACAAACGAGATCTTCAAAAATTGCGTTTTCCCTTTTATTAGGATTAGCTTCCGGGACCGTTGTATTTCTTACTGCTTCATTACACTTCCTGATTAGTATATTATTAATCATTCTATTTTATATTGTTTTATCAGCTCTCTCGGTATTCATTATCGACTATCGCTCCAAGTATCATTCTAATTATAACAATGATTTTTAAGCTCAAGTAGTAACTACTCCTGCCACCTGACCTAATATCAAATAGTTGTTTATATAATACTTATCCGCTCCCGTACCTCTTTTCACATTTATCTGCGCACTGAGAAATCATTGCCGTTTGTTTATTAGGCTGAGATGACGAAGCTGTCCGCAGAAATGTAAGATTGCATTTCATCCAATTTCCATGCAGCCAACCTCGCCTTGGGTTTGATTCATGGGCGCGTTCTTCCTTTGTCCCCTACTCATCTACTCGCTCTGAATACAAGTTATTCTCCAACGCATACTCCAATGATTTATCCGGGACCAGGTAGCGGACACTCAGACCATTTAGAATCCTGGAGCGAATAAAAGCAGAGCTTGTCTCCACTGTTACCCCTTTACTCAGGAAATCAAATCTATCTTCATTTTTTGTGAGAAGAGCATCTCTTGCAATAATGTCAGACATATCAAATCCTTCTCTGCCCATAACTACAAACCTATTACTTTCAATTAATTCTTTACCGTACTCCCATGTTGGCAATCCAGGCAAATTATCGGCTCCCATTACAAAATACAACTCGTCGTCAGGGTATTTTGCCTTCAATGTTTTCATCGTAAAGTAAGTATATGAATGCCAGGCGGCAGCTTCCATTTCCGTGGCATCTGTCACAAATTTAGGATTATCCTCAATGGCTAATTCAACCATCTTCATACGATGGTGGTTTGCTGTGAGCTGTCTCCCCTTATCAATCCTTGTATCTGACGAAGGAATTAATAACATCTTATCAAATCCTCTTCTGTCTGCTATCATTTCCATGGAAACCATATGTCCTAATGTAATCGGGTCAAACGCTGAACCAAAAACGCCAATTTTCATTGTTCATTTCCCCTCTCCACTGGTTTGAATTTGCATCGGAACTTCTTTCAATCTTGGATTGCTGTTGAATTTCCTTCCCGCTTTCGCTTCGTGTTTCCCGTCTAATAATACATCATCTCCGGTAAATCCAATGTTCACCTTTAGTAAACTGCCTCCAACGCCATATACATCTACAGGCGCCTCTTCTTTTTCAAACCGTTTAATTTTATCAGACGTGAACCCGCCGCTTACGACAATCTGAACATGGTGAAGTCCTTCGCCATCCAGTGCTTCCCGCAATGCTTTCACTAAAGGAACATTGACACCGCTTGCGTCAAAGGAACCCAGCATTTCCTGGTTTCGGATAAAGTACTGATCCATCATGGTTTTCGACGTATCTATTCGAACTCCTTTAAGTTTTTGTCCGAATGCTTTCCCGACTTTCAGAGAATCCGTAATGACATCGTTGTTATAATCCACCAGGGCAATTAAATCGTCCTCATGGAATGTCTCTAAGTAGGCTTTTGAGGCTTCTACGATGTCACCATTAAATAACTGAATCATAGCATGAGGCATCGTGCCAAGACCTTATTCGCCCCACCATTCGTTCATGGCATGCGTTGCCTGAGCACTCATTCCGCCTATAAAGGCTGCGTATCCGTCCCCTGCCTGGTTGCTGAAATGGTCATCCCGGTCTCCCATGAAAATGACTTTTTTATCTCCCGCAGCTTTTACCACCCGGTACACATTTGTAGCAACGCTGGTTCTTCTTGCCAATATACCATCTATGACCCCTTCTAAGTAGCCAAACTGGTGGTAATGACCTTTTATAGTCAGGACGGTTTCAAAGGGACTGATGCTTTCTCCATCCTGCAGTGCGTAAATTTCCAGGTTCTCTGGTTCCTCTGCAAAGGTGTGAATAAGAGCGATGACTTCGTCCATTCCGCATAAAACGGCTTCTTCTTTTTGAAAAAACTGCATGGTGACGACTTTATCTGATTTGTATTTCTTCGCAATTTCTCTGGTTTTCAGGAAATAAACTGCTGAATACCAGCCTTCTCCAACCCGTTCATCAAAGTTGAATGTTTCGTTTGTAAGTCTCTCGATTTTCCCTTGTATTTTTAATTCAATTTCTTTTTCCATGTTCCCTCTCCTCCTATCAGTAATCTTTATAGGACTGGTCATAATTGCCTAATGGAAAACCAGGTCCATACGTTGCTGAACCCTTGAGCTTAGTCAATGATTTCGGTGTGAAAGCATAGCTTCATATGCTGCATCATCGTTTCTCCAAGGTCCGTGAACGTCGCCGCTCCTCTTTTATGAATGGCTGTTTTAAACCCTTCTGCATCTGCCCCTGCTACTGTTAGAAAATCACAGATATCCGTGCAAACGCCGGTAACATGTACCTTTTCAACATCTAGCTGTTTTAGTGTCTCAGCCAGATCTGTTTTGAAAAATGCATTATAGTTTGATTTCGGGACATAAAGAAGGTTTTCGTTTTCGGCATTCACTTTATACCAGTCAGTAAGCTCACCATATAACTGTTGACCTTCAGTACCGACAATATTATGAGGTGTCCATAGGTCAAAATGCGGGTCATCGGGCTGGTGAGCGTCCATCGCAACCACTACCACATTACCCTCTTCGAGAAACGCTGATGCTAACCCTTTAATGTAAGGAACAATTTCCTGTGCCGTTTTGCCGGCGGTGAGTGTACCTTTGTCTGCCACAAAATCATTACTCATATCAACAATTAATAGAGCTTCTCTTGCTTTACCTGTGTTCATTATCATCTTTCTCCTCTCTATTATGCTAATTAACTAAATGTTAATTAGTTATGCTAAAAAATTAGTAGAGTGATGGGACCGGCACTTCTTTGTCTACGAATTTGAACAATGCAGATGGCCGGTCTGAATAGCGCTGGGTCGTTTTTGGCATTCCCTCTTCAGTCAGTACGGGTTCAATAAAGCTTAGGTTTTTGATTTTTCTGGACCAGGCTGATTTACCTTTGATCGACGATTTGTCAGTAACAGTCAATAAGACATTTTGCAGCTCAGAAGCGATAAATTCTTTTGGCAGAAATTCTTTTGCTAATGTGGTTTGAATCATTTCTCTTTTAATAATATTAAAAGCATCTTTAATGATCCTTTCATGGTCAAACGCTAGATTCAGGGAATCAATTTCTTCCATACTGAATAGTTCAACCTCCTGGGCATCGTCATTGGCTTTTTTATTGTCCAGATACTGTTCTTTTACAATGGCGTAATGAGCATTGGAAATAATCCATCCTCTTGGGTCTCTGCCTGGTTGATCATACACTTGGTAATGCTCTAAATGGATATCCTTAACACTTGTTTCTTCTTCCAATTCCCGTACTGCTGCTTTAAAAGCTGTTTCATCAGGCTGCACAAATCCTCCAGGCAATGCCCACTTCCCGCCTTCTATGTTAGGATTGCCTTCATGATCTTTTGTGTGCCTTTTTATAAGCATGAGCTTCAGCACGTTTTTGGGTATTTTGGATCGCGTGTTCTTTTCAGAAACAATCGTGAAAACAGCTATGTCAGAGGTATACCCGTCCGGTGTCACATACTTTTCGGAGTCATATATTTGCAGAAATTCTTCTTCCGATCGATCGGTCAACGCCTTCACCCATCCTTCCTATTTTCTTCTAAAAGGTTTATCGAAGTATGCCTTGAACTAATTAACTTTTTGTTAATTAGTTATTTCCTATAGGTTACCTTATTTTTGTAATTCCGTCAATGAATAAGTTATCTAATTAATTCCTTTTCCAGACAGTCATGCAGTTTACCTGCCAACGTCACTTCCTTGAACTTAGTAAATCCCATCTTTGTCCAAAACACGACTGCTTTCTCGTTTTCTTTATGAACGGCCAGACGCAGGTTGTCTTTTCCCTGCTGTTTAATCAGTTGTTCGAGCTGGCGGTACACTTTTGTCGAAATGCCAGCTCCCTGTTTATCCGCATGAATCACAAACAAACTGATCCATGGCAGTTTGTCAGAAGGGTTTTCCAGGCAATAATCAACGAGCCCTATGTACTTTTCATTTTGCTTAACCATTAGACGGACAGTCTTCAGACGGTGCGATTCTTCATATTCATCCTGTATGTCCTGAAATTGGACTGTGGCTTTGTTTTTAGACATCCGATTATACGAAGGATTCGAATTCATAATGTCCACTTCAATCTTCCATTTATGTATGGTGTTTTCTTCAAAGCTGATCACGTGCATCCCTCTTCATAACGGTTATTTGTCCTGCATCATTTTCCTCTCTCTCCACTCATTCTCTAATATACTCATTTCCCACAAGCTCCAATATTCATTTCCCATGTTTCTTGCATCTCTCAGCAATCCCTCTTTTTTAAATCCGGCTTTTTCATAGCAGGAAATAGCAGAGGAATTAAACTCAAAAACGCCAAGGCTGACTCTATGTAAAGCGAGTTCGTCAAATGCAATTTTGAGGATTTCAATTATCATTTGCTGACCGATGCCTCTTCCTCTGACACTCTTGTCTCCAAGTAATACCTTGCCAACGCGGGCCGATCTATTTTCCCGGTCTATTCTCCCTAATGAAATATGTCCAATGGCATTTCCCGTTTCTTTGTCAGCAACGGTATAAATCAACGCATTAGAATCGTGCCCGTTTGCCTCTTTCAGATACTCATCCAGCTGCTTCTCATCTAATGGAAAACGAAATCCCGGTCCGCTCCACTGCATTAAAAAGGCCGGACTTTCTATCCAGCTTATTAGCTGCTGATAATCGGAACGGTTGAAAAATCTTAATTCAATCATTACAGCACCCTCCTTCATTCAACTTATACGCTTTGACGACCTATTTTATATGGCTTTTTCTGCAGGCTTCAACGATCTCTTCCTTTAATTGTTGACCTTTTCTTTCGTTTATTAAGGATTTTTCGACTTTTGCCCATCCGACGATGTATCTAAGATGCTCATCCTTCGTAAATAAATCTTTGTTCCTCGTATAAATCGGCTCAAACCACTCTGCTTTTTTTAACAGTTCTATATTTCTGAACACTTTTTCATCGCTTGGATTTCCGCGGATGAACATTGCCATGGACATACAAATATTAGCAACTATCTCAAGAATCACTTGATGCCCCCTTTTTTAAGCAGCCTTTCATAGTTAAATAATAACTTAAATAGGGAGGACGAAAAGCAAAATTCTCAAGATAAGTAACGAATTTAACATTGTACATAAGATTAGGTCTGGAGGATTCCAAGTCATCATCATCTTCCCAAGCCATATCCATATAGAATGGTAAATCCATCATTCCTTTTTTGCCTTTTTACTTATCTTGCATCTGCCGGTTCGTTTTTTACTGGAAATAGAGTATAATAAAAGGTACGTTTTTTTTGATTACTAAAGGTGGTAGGTATGCGATGAGTTTTCAATCTCAATCATTTACAAGCGGTATTGAAAAGCTGGAGCAAAAGCTTTTTCAGCAATTTATGCCGTCGAACCAGCAAGATGAACGCCTGATTCAAAAAGGGCTTTTCTTATATAGACAAGGCACCGTATATGACGGCGGGTATGATCCGTCTATGAATATGCTGCGTGCTAAAGTACGGGATGTGTATCAGGTGAATGTCCGCATTTCGCTTGATCCCGAGAAATCGAGCTCCTGCAGCTGTCCGGAGGAAAATTGGTGCCGTCACCGCATGGCAGTGTTTTTTAAATTTTATCAGCAAACTTCAAGCGTCAGTCAATGGATAACAAAATGGAGAAATCAAAAGCCTGCCATGATCAAGATTGAAAAGTCTCCACAGGCGTGGAAGCAGATTGTAAAAGAAGCAATCTCCACCATGAACTATTCACAGCTTCTTGAGCAGCCGTTTTTGTTTGATCATTACATTAAAAATGCACAGCTGACGATTCAAAAGAAAACGCCAATGGAAAAAGAATGGAAGCCTTTGTATGAGCTGCATTCTTCCTTTTGGCTGTTTATTTATGTTTCGCGGGAAATTCATTCACACAATCCTTCTGTCTTATCAAATGAAAGTGTGATGGAAATACTGGGAATGATTCTGGAGGAAATGGAAGATGCGCTGTCAGATCTGGCGGTGTATGCCCGTCCTTTTGCCTTTGATCCGTTTTTAGAGGATTTGCGTACGGGGTCTCATGAGCTTCTTGAAGCGATCTCATCTCCCGTTTCCTACTCGGTCTATTCCTTGCTTTGGTTTCAGCTTTTTACTTCCAAAGCGTGGAGAGAAAAAGAGCTCGACCGCATTTCTGAGCTTTCAGAAGAAAAAGATGAATTGTATTTTGCACGCACGGGTCTTGCCCTGCTGCTGATGAAAAACGATGTGTGGAAAGAGCAATTCCGCTTGTCCTCTCCTTCTGTCCTGCCTCATGCTGTGCGGTGGATGGAATGGATGATGTGGGATGACCGGATGGATGCGGCGGTGACGATTTTACAGGAGCTGCCGAAAAAAATCCCCGCTCACGTTGAAAAGTTTGAGACGGAATCAGAAAAAAGATCGTTTGCTCATTGGCTCATCCGCAAGCTTGAAACGGGTAAGCTGCGTTTGCATACGGCGGATTCCACCATTGCGGTTTATGAATCCCTGCTTCCTTACAGCGCACGCCATTTAGGCTCACTGCTGCTTGATGCAGGCCGTTACAAAGAATGGGTGGAGCTGGTGGACTGGATTGGGTTTACGCCGGAAGAACTGGAGCTTGCAGGATTTAAGCAGCTCATTACCAAGCGTCCGGATTTTGCTGTACCGCTTCTTCACCAGTGGGTTGAACAGCTGATCGCAGGCCGTCAGCGGGAGACGTACCGAAAAGCGGTGAGTTATTTAAAGAAGCTTAAGAAAATCTATACACAAAGCAATCAAACGCAAAAATGGGAGCATTATTTTGACGCCATCCTGCTTCAACACAGGCGGCTTCGGGCTTTTCATGAAGAATGCAGAAGGGGGAAGTTGATTCATGTGGATGAGTGAATACAAAATGATCGACGTTCAAAAGCTTTCAAATGGTCATTTTTCCCTTCAGGTTATCAATCACGATGGTGAGCTGCTGGAGCCGGAAGCCTGGCAGCGCCATCTTCTTTTATGGCATAAAGAAAGCTATCACGGAACGATGGTGAAAACGCACGAGGATGCGTCCGATCACAGCGTGGTGCTCGACAGCTGGGCGGTTCTTACACTTTTTGCGCAGCCAAGCTTTCATGGGCGTATCAATTGGGATTTTTCTCCCTCAGCGCAGTTTTTCTATGATGCTGCACCTCTTCTTTTTGAGTGGATTACAGAGGGCAAATGGCTGAATGAATGGCAGCCCCATGATGAAGAAACGGAAGAATCGTTTTCGATGGTTCTTGGCGATGATTTTTGGGAAGAGTGGACGGATATGAGTGGTGAAGATTCCACTCCCATACAAGAAGAAGCAAAAGAGCAAATGAACGACTGGTATCAGCAGGCGATTACGTATTTTTTTGAACATCACCACAGAAGCCAGGGACTTGCCAAACGTATATTCAATGAAAACCATGCCCTGACGCCTGAAGATCTGTCTATTTATTTTGATGAAGAAAAATGGGCCAATTGGGTGCAGGAAAAGGATCTCGTTTCCCCTTACCGTTTTGGCATACGATTTGAAGAGCCTGTGTCACAAGACGGTCTGTGGACCATGCAGCCATTCCTTCGTGACCAGCGACGGGCTGACTGGACATATGATTTAAACCTGGCACTCCCGCTTGAGCGTTCGCTTCCGGACCGGTGGAAGGGAGAAAAAGTTCAGATAGAAAAAGAACTGTCACGCTGGGTGCGCCTAATCCCTTATTTAAAAGATGAAGGTGTCTGGCAAACTGAAATGTCGGAAGAACGTGCGTGGCTGTTTTTAACAGAAGGCAGCCAAAAGCTTTTGGCGCTCGACGTAGAGATTCTTCTTCCTTCATGGTGGAAATCTATTCAGCAGTCTAATGTAGCGCTTAAAGCCGCCGTCAAAGGCGATCACAGCTACCGCCCTTCTTTTGTCGGGCTCGATTCGCTTGTGGAATATGACTGGAAGGTTTCCATTAACGGCAGTGATATGACCGATGATGAATTTAATGATCTTGTAAATGAGAAAAGACGTTTCATCCAGATAAACGGGAATTGGATTGCGCTGGATCCCGCGTTAATTATGCGTATTCAGCAGGCCATGGCCGATGCCAAAAAACGCGGCATCCGGATGCGTGATCTGCTTGAGCAGGAACTCGATCAGGCAGCAGGACATGAAATAGAATCAGAAGAGGATGATCTCCGCATTCAGTATCAGCTTAACCGCTCGATGAAGGCAATGCTTGATACATTAAATGACGTTGGAAAAATCCCGCTCATTCCTGCTCCTGGAGAATTATTGGGAACACTTCGTCCGTATCAGCAGCAAGGGTACAGCTGGATGCATTTTCTTCGCACCAATCACTTTGGCGCGTGTTTGGCTGATGACATGGGGCTTGGGAAGACCATTCAGCTCATTTCATACATGCTGCATGTCAAAAGGACCGAAAAATTGGAGACACCGTTTTTAATTGTCTGCCCGACTTCTGTCCTTGGAAACTGGCAAAGAGAAATAGAACGGTTTGCTCCTTCTTTATCGCTTCATTTGCATTATGGACCAAGCCGGGCTAAAGGAGATGGCTTCACCTCTGCGATCGATCAGGCCGACGTTGTGCTGACCTCTTACGGGCTGTGTCATGCTGACCAGGAGGAGCTTACCTCTATCCGCTGGTCCTCTGTTGCGCTTGATGAGGCCCAGAATATTAAGAATCCGCATACGAAGCAATCAAGAGCAATTCGTCAGCTTCAGGGGCTGCATCACATCGCACTTACGGGGACTCCAATGGAAAACCGGCTTTCTGAGCTTTGGGCGATCTTTGATTTTATTAATCATGGCTATCTTGGCTCGCTCGCTTCTTTCCGTCATCACTATATCGTGCCAATTGAACGGGATAGCTCGGAGGCACTTACTAAGAAGCTTCAGGGTAGAATCCGACCGTTTCTGCTGCGGAGGACAAAGAATGATCCGGCAGTCGGCTTAAATCTTCCTGCAAAAATTGAGCAGAAAGAATTTTGCCCGCTGACCACTGAGCAGGCTTCCCTTTATGAGCAGCTTGTGAAAGATACACTGGAAAAGCTTCCTACTTTAAGCGGTATTGAACGCAAGGGCATGGTGCTGCAAATGCTGAACCGGCTGAAGCAGCTGTGCGATCATCCTGCGCTATTTTTACGCGAGGCGGATCCTGAATATGTAACAGAGCGTTCTGAAAAAATGCTTAAGCTGATGGATCTTGTGGAGCAGATTATGGAAGCAGAAGAAGGCACTATTATTTTCACTCAGTATATTTCAATGGGCAATATGATCAAAGACGTACTTGAGAAAAAATATGGTGTCAATGTTCCCTTTTTAAATGGGTCGACGCCTAAAAATCGCCGGGACGAAATGGTTGAGCAGTTCCAAAACGGAACCTTCCCCATTTTTATTCTATCATTAAAGGCCGGAGGGACCGGTTTAACGCTGACTGCAGCGAATCATGTGATTCACTACGACCGCTGGTGGAATCCAGCTGTCGAAAATCAAGCTACAGACCGGGCATACCGGATCGGTCAGACGCGTTTTGTTCATGTTCATAAATTTATTTCTTCCGGAACCGTTGAAGAAAAAATTGATCTGATGCTTGAGAAAAAACAATCATTAAATGAGGAAATTATAAAAGGCGATCAGTGGATCACCGAGCTTTCGAATCAGGAGCTTGAGGATTTGCTTGTGTTGTCCCCGTAACAAGAGGAGCCCCAGTGAAATGCATCTGGGGCTTTTTTATTGCAGAGGAATGGATGGCACTCTGGGGAGGAGCTGCCAGTAATAGGGTCGTGCGGGTGTGTAGCGGGGTAGTTTATTCATATAGGGTTTATTGCGTGGATGGTTCAGGGATTATTGAAAGGTTTCGACATGAAGTGTTTGACTGGATGCAGGATAATGAGCTGGAGATTCAGCCGGTGAAAACGAGGAGCGCCTCGACTCTAGAAAACGCACGGATTCAGCAATGACCTCCGTGACATATTGTCTCGATCCTTCTTTTTCAAACGAACTGGTTTGAATTCTGCCTGTAACGCCGACAAGCGAGCCTTTTGAACAATATTTTGCCGTGGACTCAGCTGTTCGGTTCCAGATCGTGCAGCGCACAAAATCTGCTTCCTGTTCGCCCTGATTATTTTTAAATGGACGATTTACGGCAATCTGAACGGATAAAACATATTTTCCGTTTTGTGTAGCTCTCAGGTCCGGATCCTTCGTTAATCGTCCGACAAGCGTTACATGATTGATCATTTTTTTCCTCCTTTCTTAAGGCTGAGATCATCATACTTCACGGTTTTTGAATTGTAAAATATGGATTAGGGAGAATTCTCCCTAAAGATCGGAGTGAAAAATTCCTTTTTTTCTGACTATTTTAGGTCTTTTTACCTCGATGTCCACAAGGAAAATGGAAAAGAATGCGTTATAGCTTTTTTTCCGCGGCAGCCAATATGCTATAATAAAGCGTATAAAAGTTAGAAGGAGGCTTTAGGATGAAGACGTTTAAGCTTGTAAATCTAAAGATTGCCGAGGAAGACTCGGTCCGTTCCTTTCACCTTTTTGACGGCCTTATTATCAATAAGGAAGATGATAAACAAACGTGGATCCTCGAAGCTTTTTTAGAAGATACTGAACTCGATTATTTCAAAAATGCCCAGCAGAATCGTGAAGACTTAGAGGTCCTCGCTGTTATTTCAAGCGAAAAAAATGATCCTGCGTCTTTCTACGCCCACGTCCATAACGTGCGCCACATTGGAGATAAAATCAGTGTGCTTTTCACTGGAAACCTTCGCAATCAGCGGAACGAATACGCCGAAAATCTGCTTGATCACCTGGTATCGAAGTCTGATTTAACAGGGAACGACCTGCTGCATGAGTTTCGTACACAGATGAAGGAACGGCCAAGGCTGAAAAAGAGCTAAGTATTTAACACATTTCTGTCTAAAAACTTTTCTTCAATTCATTTTTGTCTTTTATCGTTACTTGTAATATGATCTTTAAACCATGTTTACATTTCCTAAACAATTTTTCGTTATCCTATAAGTGAAGCGAATATTCTTTAGGAGGTATACTTTATGCGTTTACGACAAAAATGGCATCAATTCTGGTATTTCAATTATAATTACTTGCTGGAAAGCGCGAATCGCAAATGGATCAAGTCCTACCTCTGCAAAAAATCAAGCTATCATGGAGGAAAGCTGGTTCAGCTTATAACATTTTAAACAAAAAGCTAGTCCCGTAACTGTAAAAGTAGTGTGATCTACGTCATATGAATCGCAAAGATAAGTGAGCAGAGAAGAAGGCTGCAACTCCTTCTTTATATAATGGCTGCATGAGACTCCATCATGCCCTGTCTGTGGAGAATTCAAGCTTCTAAAAGCGTCCACCTGATGACAGAGAAACCGGTAAAAAACCTGAGACAAGTGTCTCAGGTTTTTACTTTGCGGCTTATTACTCGTCGCGGTTGTCGCGATCTTCACGGTCTTTATTTTCTTCAATTACGTCTTCTCTGTTTCCTTCTTCGTCATCCACGATGCCATTATCATTTTCTTCAATGTTCTCGTTTAACGAGTTCTGGTCTTTGTCTTCCATCATATCCATGTCTTCTGTTTCACGGTCAAGTACGTTGTTGGTTTCGTTTACCGCATCATCCATCATGGATTCGTTGGCATTGTCGTCTTTTGCATTGTCGTCCATGTTACAGCCAACCATCAATGCTGCTGCAAGCAAAGAACCTGCAGTGATCTTAAGAAACTTATTCATGTGTGTCCCTCTCCTTTCGATTGGATTGATGACCAGTTGTCCGGTCTTCACGTAGTTTCTCCAGAGAGAGAGGGATTATGTATGGTTGACAGGACATAATAAAGACGAAAGCAGCCATTCTTTCATAGCGCTTTCGTCCGGCAGAATTATTTTATTGCGAACGTGATTTCCGTTTCGCAGGCGATTTCCCCGTCTACTGTTGCAGTTGCTTTCCCTTTTCCAATCGGCCCTTTAAAGCGGACAATTTCCACTTCAAGACGCAGCTGATCCCCAGGTTTTACCTGACGTTTGAAACGGCAGTTATCAATGCCGGCGAAAAAAGCCAGTTTGCCTTTATACTCTTCCTGTTTGAGCATTGCAACAGCGCCTGTCTGGGCCAGTGCTTCTACAATCAGGACACCTGGCATAACCGGATAGTCCGGAAAATGACCATTGAAGAATTCTTCGTTTGCCGTTACGTTTTTAATGCCCACTGCCCTCTTGCCTTCATCAATTTCAATGATTTTATCGATCAGTAAAAATGGATAGCGATGTGGAATAATTTCTTTGATTTGTTGTGTATTCAGCATAGCATTTCCTCCTGATTAAAGCAGATTTATTATTCAGTATCTTTTGTGACGATATCCATGATATGCGTCCAGGTTTCTTTCTTGAGCGCATCCTGCGGGTTTCCGTCACCTATCACTCCGTAGCCCACCATAAGTCCAAGCAGCAAGCATCCTGCAGCAAGGACCAATACGATGATCACTCGGACAAAAATCGGCAACAGACGAACCTGTACCCATCTAGGCGTAGTGCCGCTGCTGCTTTCTTTTTTTGCTGCCGCTTTCTCCTGCTTTGCTTTCACTTTTTCTTCTTTGGTTAGCCTCGGGGTCTTTTTCATTTTAAAATCTCCTTTAACGCATTCCGTTCACAAGACCGGACATCTGGTCTGAAATCGATATCGCTCTTGAATGAAACTGGTAATTTCTTTGTACCTCTATTAGGTCGGTAAACGATTGAGAAAGGTCCACATTGGATTGCTCCAAAGCTCCCTGTTCAAGCCCAATCTCACCGCGTAATGCTCCTTCAAGCTGGACCATGATTTCCCCAGGCTCAACGCCAAGCTCTTCACGATTGTCCGGCATACCCAGATAAACACTTGAGACGCGGTCCATCAGCTGCGGCCGCTGCAGATCAACGATTCCAAGTTCCACCAGCTGTTCAGTGCCGTTTGCATTCACGGCCAGGACACCGTTGTCTCTAAGCTGAATATCATTTACAGGTCCGTCAAACGTGATGATTTGATCGTTTTGATTGAGGATGGCATTTCCCTGTCCGTCCACAAGCATCACTTCATCATTATTAATAGGCGAAAAGAAAAAATCGCCTTTACGGGTATAGTTCTGCTCTGTGCTGCCCTCTGCATCCTGAACGAGTACTTTAAAATACTGGTTTTCCGCATTAAATGCAAAGTCCAGCGGGCGGTCGCTTCGCTGAAGACTGCCCTGCTGCCCGAGAAGCTGTGATTGAGCGATTCTTGCTCCATTCCCCATACGGACTCCAGGGGGTGTTAGACGCTCTCCTGTGTCTCCGCGCTGATTTTGAACCTGCTGCGTCAGCAAGGAATTAAAAGATGCCGTAGTCTGCTTGTAGCCAGTTGTAGACGAATTGGCGATGTTATTTGAAATCATGTCGAGCTGTTTTTGCAGCTGTCCCATCGTATTTGTGGCTGTTACCATTGTGCGGATCATAAAACGTCCTCCTTCACGTGCATTTAGTTCACCCGTCCGACTTCGTTTACCGCTTTTTCCATGCTGCGGTCATATGCCTGCAGGACCTTTTGGTTGGCTTCAAATGCACGGTAGGACGTCATCATATCCGTCATGGTGCGTGCACTGTCCACATTGGACCTTTCGAGAGACCCCTGCGAGACTGAAAAGGAAATTTCTTCACTAGCATAAGCATTTTCAAGCACTGCGTCATCAGGCGCCCGCAGGAGACCGTTTCCTTCTTTAATCAGATTCATCGGGTCTTCCGAATACGTGACACCGATTCTTGCCACATTCTGTCCATCCTGTGTCACCACACCATTTTCCTGAACAGTGAACCGGTCGTTTTGCAGTTCAATGCGGTTTCCCGCTTCATCCAGTACATAATACCCCTCAGAGGACGTTAAAAACCCTTGTCCATCAAGCGTAAAATTTCCGTTTCTGGTAAAACGGTCCGCTCCATCTTCATTTTCAAGGGCAAAAAAGATCGCTCCTGCTCTTCCAGTGTCTTCATTGATCGGCATATTCCCTTGAACAAGGGCTATGTCGGTTGATAAGCCGGTCTCTCTAACATCTCCCTGTGTAAAATGCGGCATGGTTTCCTGCATATATACACCCGTGTTCAAAGCGCCGACGACTGGGCTGTTTGACAGAGTTCCCCCATTTTGGGATGGTATCTTTGATTCGCCAAGGCTTGATAGCAGCATGTCGGGAAAAGCTCTCATGGAGGATTGGTCCGCCTTGAAGCCGGGTGTATTCACATTGGACATATTATTGGTCAGCATTTCTGTTTTTCTTTGTTGTGCGATCATTCCGGTCGCAACTGTGTAAAATCCTCTAAACATTTCTTCACCTCTTGTGTAGCTCACGTATTTTAGGGCTTGCTTATTTGGGATGACGAATATTTCTCCACTGATTCGTGCCTTTATTCTCACGCATCGCTCCACTGATATCGCGAGTCGGGCACTGCAGCAAAGCCTATTGATTAAAAACGGTGGCTCTTTATGTATCGGTCAGTTTACAGGTTTGTTTAGATGGACGTGCTCGGGAGGAGAACACAATCCTATCCTATTATACCTTGATTCTGTCGAAATGTGGATGGCTATTCGGGATGGTTTTTGCTTATCCGACATTAGATGGACAAACAAAAACCAGCCTTTTCGCTACCGCTTATCAGCCAATGCGCCGGTGAGGGATTTTGTCGATATTTTCAAGCATTACGCCTGTACCGATCGCAACACAGTCCATTGGGTTTTCGGCTACAAATACAGGAACTTTCAATTCTTCTGCAAGAAGCTGGTCGATTCCGTGAAGAAGCGCTCCGCCACCTGTCAAAATAACACCGCGGTCAATAATATCCGCTGACAGCTCAGGCGGTGTTTTTTCCAGCACGTTTTTCGCAGCCTGAACAATGACAGAGATGGATTCACGAAGTGCGCCTTCGACTTCACCTGATGTAATCGTAATGGTGCGCGGCAGTCCGCTGACCATATCCCTTCCCCGAATCTCGAGCTCTTCATGACGCGAATCAGGAAAGACCGTAGCGATATTTACTTTAATATTTTCTGCAGTACGCTCACCAATAAGAAGCTTGTACTCTTTTTTAACATAGTTTAAGATGTCTGCGTCAAATTGATCGCCTGCCATTTTGATTGATGAAGAAGTGACAATGTCCCCCATAGAAAGGACCGCTACGTCTGTTGTTCCGCCGCCGATATCTACGACCATATTGCCGCTGGGCTGAAAAATGTCCATTCCGGCTCCGATTGCTGCCACTTTCGGTTCTTCTTCAAGGAACACCTTTTTTCCGCCGCTTTTTTCGGCTGCTTCACGGATCGCTTTTTGCTCAACACTCGTGATGTTTGTCGGGCAGCAGATTAAAATGCGCGGCTTGGATAAAAACCCTTTTACGTTCAGCTTGTTGATAAAATGCTTAAGCATCGCTTCTGTCACATCAAAATCCGCAATGACCCCATCTTTCAGCGGACGGATTGCAACGATGTTTCCAGGGGTTCTCCCGACCATATTGCGGGCCTCTTCACCTACAGCAAGCACCCGATTGGTATTTTTATCAATGGCTACAACGGACGGTTCGTTTAAAACAATTCCTTTTCCTTTAACATGAATCAGCAGGTTGGCTGTTCCGAGGTCAATCCCAATATCTTTAGCAAACATTTCTTGTCTTTTCTCCCTTCTACTCTACCCGTACATATGTATCGATCTATTTTCCTAAGCGCTTTGGATTCCGATCAGCTTATTTATGTATGGAATGCGTGACCAGATAAGGCTCACCGCATTATTGCATGTAAGCATAGTCCAATAAGTATATATTACCACAACAAAGACAAGAGGTCATGAACCAAACAAATGTTTGATTCATAACCTCTTATCCCTTGTACTTTTGTTTTGTAGCTTGCCCGCCCCTAAGATGCCTTATCGATTTATGATAGTCGAGAATAATTTTTACTTCGTTGGCTAATGCCGGATTTAGCTCAGGCAGTCGCTCGGTCAGATCCTTGTGCACGGTGCTTTTAGATACACCAAAGGTTTTGGCAGTGACGCGTACGGTTTGTCTCGTCTCCACTATATGCTTTCCAACCAAGAGCGTTCTCTCCCTGATGTAGTCGTGCACTGCTCCGGCCTCCCACAGGGGATCAATCCAGGGGAGTGACCCCCTCCATTTGTCCCATTATATGCAGGGTGGTGACACAGGTATGCTTGATTTTTTCAGTTAATTTAAATCGTTTTCAAAGAATGTCTGGATACCTTTTTGGATGCGCAAAAAGACCGTATAATCCTTTAGGATTATACGGCCCTGCTGTGAATTATTCTGCAAATGAAACCGGATTTACTGCTACACCATCTTTATATACTTCAAAGTGAAGATGTGTGCCAGCTTCTGTGTTTAATTCACTTACACCAGCTTTAGCAATTGGCTGTGCTTGCTTTACCTGATCTCCAACTTGTACAGAGATGTCTTTAATTGCACTGTACTTTGTTACAAGACCGTCCGCATGCTGAATTTCCACTAAATTACCGACAAATGGGTCTTCCTGTACCAGTGTAACTTCGCCGCTTGACGCAGCCGTTACATCAAACTCTTTTCCATCCTGAACAATGTCAATTCCAAGATTGGTTGAGTAGCTTTGATTCACAACAACAAGTGATTCCTGCTGTTCCTCGGCAGATGCATCCTGATCATAAAAAGAACGATGAATTGTGATTGCAGATGGATCTACGACCGGCATTGCCATTTTTTCCGTTGGCTGATTAACTTCTGTTACTTCACCGTCTGATTCCTGAACCCAGTCGGTACGGTTCTGGTTTGTTGAAAATTCCTCTGTGACTGTTGCTACTTCTTTATCACCAGGACTTTGCAGCACAAAAACGGTGGACACTACAACTGCTGCACATGCCAGATATAAGACAGGCAGCGACCAGCGCTTTTTCATAAAACCTTTCAAGTTTGATTTTAGGGTAGAATTGTTTTTGTCTCCCTGACTCATTTTCATCACCTCAGCAACCATTTTGAACGGTTAAAGGAAATTCTATACATTGTCACAAAATTTTTCTTAAAAAAGTGTATCTCCGTGATACAATCCACTAGAATAACTTTCATTGAGAGGATAAGCTGCATGAAAAATTGGGTGAAGATTTTTTTTACCGCTCTGCCTTTTCTTTATATGAGTTTGATCTGGTTCCTTTCGAACCGGCCTTCGGATACGGTCTTTGCCTTACAGAATGAATCGCTTGATTTATTTATAAAAGAATCTCTGCATTTAGTGGAATTCGGGATTCTCCATTTTCTTTTTATTATTGCCTTGCTCGCCCACGGAAAACTGACCACTGCCACACACACTGCTGCAGCCGTTTTTGCCGCTTTTTACGGTCTCCTGGATGAAATTCATCAGGCGTTCGTTCCATCGCGCTCAGCGACGGTGATAGATGCAATTAAGGACTTAATGGGAGTAATTATCGTGTATGTGGTGATTCAGCGCGCTTATTTTTCCAAGAAGAATGGATGGGTGGCAAAAAGGCTCCAGGGATTTGAAATGTGGTTTAAAGCAAATTAAAAAGATCAAGCATTGGGCGCTTGATCTTTTTTTATTACCTCTGTGCAAGCAAGGAGGGAAGGACCGTTTCAACAGACGCAATTTCCACCCCTTTAAAATAGTGAGTTACGATCTCTCCGTAGGTTTTTCCTTCCTTCGCCATGCCGTTGGCTCCATACTGGCTCATTCCTACCCCGTGGCCATAGCCTTTCGTTTGGATAATGATAGAGTCCCCTTGCTGTGTCCAATGAAAATCAGTTGATCTTAGCCCGAGTTTTTCCCGAATATCTCTGCCGGTAAAGGTCTGCCCTGCAATGTCCACCGTTTTCACACGATGACCTGGCGTCCGTTCCATGACCGTTCCGATTTCTCCCTTGCTTAGCGTAATCCCGAGCTTTTCTTCAAATTCGCTTACCGGAATGGTGACTTCATGTAAAAATTCAGGTGCCACCGATTCATCCCAGCTGCTTTCAACTGATTGCAAATAAGGGATGTCTTCTGTCCAGTAGTCTTTAGCATTTTCAGTCCAGCCGTTGCTGGTAGAGAAGAAAGACGCTGTAATCGGCTTGCCGTCATATGTCAGTACTTCTCCTTTTGTAGCTGAGACTGCTTCAGCAATCTTTTCTTTTTTCCATTCAAACTCATCCGACCAGAGACTTTTTAGTTCTTTATCGTTTTTAAATACTTGATGAGCGGTAGTATCGGTAATGTCTGCTTTTTCCGGCAACCCTTCTGCACCGCCAGCTGCTATCAGGCGTGTTACATAGGTTCTTGCAGCGAGCGCCTGAGCTTTCAGCGCCTCTTCTTCAAAGGAAGCTGGCATTTCGCTTGCCACAACTCCTGCTACATATGTTTCAAGCTCGAACTCTTCTACTGTTCCTGACTGATCTCTGAAAACAGAAACGGTCAGTTCAGAGGAAACTGGAGCATTTTCATTTTCTTTCACTTCGGTGTCCTCCGTTTGTTCACTTGTTTTTTGTTCCTTCGACGAAAATGGGAGAAGGATTACAGCTGGGATAAGTAGCAGGATGATCATGTACGAAATTGGTATGATCCATAGCGGCTTCTGTTTCTTCAAATAACTCCCTCCTTGACATTTCTTACTCATGAAACTCTATGCGTACGGGAAAATTATAGAACACGAGACAAGCAGTCAAATAGAAGAGAAAATTATTCACTTTTATACGACTCCCAGCAGAAAAATAATAGGCTTTCAAACTAAAAAGCAGTATACACACGATGATACGTGTATATACTGCTAATAAGATTACGAGTATAATTGAGCATGCTATGAAAAAAATAGGATAAGTTCTTATGCTCGAACTGCTTCTTCTTCTTTTACTTGCACTTCTTCATTGATGCGTTCTACATCTGCACCAAGTGAGACAAGTTTTTCATGGAAATTAACATATCCACGATCCAAATGCTTCAGTTCTGTTACCTGTGTATAGCCGTCAGAAACAAGACCAGCCAAAATCAGTGCAGCGCCTGCACGCAAATCCGTTGCAGCTACTTCAGCTCCCTGAAGATCGCTAGGTCCTTTCATAATGACAGAACGTCCTTCTATTTTAACATTTGCATTCATGCGTCGGAATTCTTCCACATGCATAAAGCGATTTTCAAATACGGTTTCTGTAATCATTCCTGTGCCCTGCGCCCGAAGCATAAGAGCCATCATTTGGGACTGCATATCCGTTGGGAATCCAGGATGCGGCATCGTTTTAATATCGACTGATCTTAAATTGGGCTGTCCAATTACACGAAGGCCTTCATCTTCTTCTTCAACCGATACACCCATCTCTTTGAGTTTAGCTGTAACGGATGCAAGATGTTCAGGCACCGCGTTTTCAATCAGCACATTACCGTTTGTAATAGCCGCAGCAATCATGAATGTCCCTGCTTCAATACGGTCAGGAATAATATTGTGAACTGCTCCTGTCAGGTGGCTTACCCCTTCAATACGGATGGTATCTGTACCTGCGCCTTTAATTTTAGCGCCCATCTTATTCATGTAGTTTGCCATATCAACGATTTCCGGTTCTTTCGCACAATTTTCAATCGTGGTTGTACCCTCAGCCAGCGTTGCAGCAGCCATAATGTTTTCAGTTGCACCTACACTTGGAAAATCAAGATATATTTTAGCACCTTGCAGACGTCCGTCTACTTTTGCTTCAATAAATCCATTTCCTACTGTAACCTGAGCACCCATTGCTTCAAAGCCCTTAAGATGAAGATCGATGGGACGAGAACCGATTGCACAGCCTCCAGGAAGCGCTACACGAGCATGGCCGTTTCGTGCTAATAGAGGACCCATTACCTGAACGGAAGCACGCATTTTACGAACGTATTCGAAAGGCGCCTCTACTTCCAGCTGTTCCTGAGCATCCACGACAATTTTGTTTTCATCCGCAGAGTATTCCACGTCCGCATTCAAATGACGCAAAACCTCGTTGATCGTATTTACATCCGACAAAGCCGGTACATCTAAAAGTGTGCTTTTTCCTTCGCTTGCAAGTAAAGCTGCTGCGAGAATAGGAAGGACTGCATTTTTCGCTCCTTCTACTTTAACTGTTCCTTGCAGCGCATTTCCGCCGCGTACGATAATTTTATCCAATTGATTTCCCCTCCGCGTCTTAATTCTGTACTATTATTCATATTCAACATTAGCGGCTAAAGTGAAAATTGGTCGTCTTTTCCTTGTAGCCTGTCATTTTCTATTGGCAAGGTTGCAAGCAATCAATACATTTCATATACAAGTTATCTTGTAGTTTATAAAACTAAAACATCACAAATCATATCACTTTGAAACTCTTTAATACAAGAGAAAAAAGTCACGTCTTGCCTAAATACGTCGAAAATGACTGTCGAATTTTCACCGGGTTGTTTTATCCGCCCCGGTTTAAAACTCTCCACATCAATGCAATACATGAAATCTCTTATATATAGAGAGCTTCAATTTCTGATGAATTTTGTAATGACCCAATGGTTGAGTATTCCACCCATAGATAAAAATAAACCATTAAAGCATAATTTAATAGTGCAAAACAACACTTTTTACTTAAAAAATCAAATTTTTAAAATGAAAGAGCTTTCATTGTTCACAATTTATCTTTTACCATATATAAGGCAGCTGCTGTGCCCAGCTCGAATATGAAAGAAAAAAGTCTGCTACACTTGAACCGATTGCTACACTGAGTAAAATAAGCAAAACCCTGGCCTGCATGACTTTATTGACCCTGAGTGCCTTGTCAATCCGAAGCGCCTGAAGTGACCAAAAAGCTAATGCGATAAACGTTAAATGAATAATCATGCTCACTAAAGCCTGCTGTCCAAAAACATCCACTGGAATTTCCCCCTGTCACAATTTAAATAATACAAGATGCCTTCTCCTTCTTTTGGCTTGTTTCAAAGATGAGGGCAAATGTACCTTTTTAAAAATAAAAATACCGGCTCCATCCGAAAAGCCCATTGGCTGAATCCGGAATAAAGAGCCGGTATTGGAATACTGCTTGACATGCAACTGGAAGTGGTTCTCCTTATTGGGAAGAGCCAACTCTCTCTTAACTTTTTTTACCGATCATGCTGGTGTACTTCAATCCGGTTCATCGCACGACGAAGTGCCAATTCAGCTCGTTTGAAGTCAATGTTATCCTGGTTTGCTTGAAGGTTTTTCTCAGCACGCTGCTTCGCTTCCTTCGCACGTTCAACGTCAATCTGGTCTGCCGGCTCTGCAGCTTGAGCAAGGATGGTTACCTGCTCAGGACGAACTTCCAGGAAGCCGCCTGTTACAGCTACATAATCCGTGTGTCCTTCTCTTTTAAGTCGGACAGCACCAATTTCAAGCGGCGCAACCATTGGGATGTGCCCTGGTAAAATGCCAAGTTCACCGCTTTGAGCTTTTGTGCTTACCATTTCCACATCAGACTCGTACACAGGGCCATCGGGAGTGACAATACTGACTTTAACGGTCTTCATTTTTTCCCCTCCTGGTCCCTAATTATACCTCTACGCCCATTTTCTTCGCAGCTTCGATAACCTCTTCAATGCGTCCCACCAGACGGAATGCATCTTCAGGAAGGTGATCATATTTACCGTCAAGAATAGCTCTAAAACCAGAGATTGTTTCAGCTACTGGTACGTAAGAACCTTTTTGACCTGTAAATTGTTCTGCTACGTGGAAGTTTTGAGATAAGAAGAATTGAATACGGCGTGCACGGGACACGATCTGTTTATCTTCATCTTGAAGCTCATCCATTCCAAGGATTGCAATAATATCCTGAAGTTCTTTATAGCGCTGAAGTGTCTGCTGCACTTCACGTGCAATTGCGTAATGCTCTTCTCCAACGATTTCAGGTGACAATGCACGTGAAGTTGAAGCAAGTGGATCCACCGCAGGATAAATACCCATTTCTGAAAGCTTACGCTCAAGGTTTGTCGTAGCATCCAAGTGGGCAAATGTCGTTGCAGGAGCCGGATCTGTATAGTCATCGGCTGGTACGTAGATCGCTTGAATCGATGTAACAGAACCGACATTTGTAGATGTGATGCGCTCTTGCAGCTGACCCATTTCTGTAGCAAGTGTCGGCTGGTAACCAACGGCTGATGGCATACGGCCAAGAAGTGCCGATACCTCTGAACCTGCTTGAGTGAAACGGAAGATGTTATCGATGAAAAGAAGAACGTCCTGTCCTTGCTCATCACGGAAATACTCAGCCATTGTCAAACCGGAAAGGGCAACACGCATACGTGCACCAGGCGGCTCATTCATCTGGCCAAATACCATGGCTGTCTTTTTAATAACGCCAGAATCCGTCATCTCATGGAAAAGGTCATTTCCTTCACGTGTACGCTCTCCTACACCGGCGAAAACAGAGATCCCGCCGTGCTCTTGAGCGATATTGTTGATCAATTCCTGAATCAGTACGGTTTTTCCAACACCGGCTCCTCCGAAGAGACCGATCTTTCCACCCTTGATATATGGAGCCAGAAGGTCTACAACCTTGATTCCTGTCTCAAGAATTTCCGTATCAGTTGAAAGCTGTTCAAATGTTGGTGCCAAACGGTGAATCGGGTCGCGACGGGTTGTCGGCGCCAATTCCTCCGCTAAGTCGATTGCTTCTCCCAGTACGTTGAAAACACGTCCAAGTGTTACATCTCCTACCGGTACAGAGATCGGAGAACCAAGGTCAGTAACCTCAGCTCCACGCGTTACTCCATCTGTAGAGGACATCGCAATCGTACGAACTGCGTCATCACCAAGGTGAAGCGCAACTTCTAACGTAAGCGTCACATCGCCTTTGGCACCGACAGGCACCGTTAAAGCGTTAAAAATATCAGGCAGCTGGCCGTTATCGAACTTTACATCGATAACCGGACCCATTACCTTTTGAACGCGTCCTTTATTCATGTTTTTCCCTCCTAGCTTGCTATTTTATTAACGTATGGTTAAACGGAGGCGGGGTTGCCCTGATATCACAAGTACAATTTCCATATGAACAAACTGCGTTCATAAGGCCTTCATGCCTTATGCTTGCCGGGGCTGATCGGCCGCCTTCGCTTTTCTATTGTCCAGCTCCGGCGGCCAACCCCTCGAGGTCGTAAGTCATGACGTCCATGTGAACAAACTGCGTTCACAAGGCCTTCATGCCTTACGCTTGTCGGGGCTGATCGGCCGCCTTCGCTTTTCTGATTATTCCAGTGCGGCTGCTCCGCCGACGATTTCTGTGATTTCCTGTGTAATCGCGGCTTGACGTGCACGGTTGTAGGATAGAGATAACGAGTCGATTAGCTCTTTCGCATTATCAGTTGCACTTCTCATTGCTGTCATACGCGCAGCGTGCTCACTCGCTTTTCCGTCAAGCAGCGCCCCATAGATCAGGCTTTCTGCATATTGAGGCAAAAGCACTTCAAGAATAGCTTCAGCAGAAGGTTCAAACTCATAGGATGTCAGCTTGTTGGAAACAGAGGCTACATCTGTAAGAGGGAGAACTTTTCTTTCCGTTACTTCCTGAGAGATTGCACTGACAAAGTGATTGTAATACATATAAAGCTCGTCAAACGCTCCATCTGCATACAAGCCTACTGCCTTGCTTGTAATTTCCTTGATGTCAGCAAAGATTGGCTGATCTGGTAATCCAAGGATGCTATCGATAATGTTAACCTCTTTTTTCGCAAAAAAGTCGCGGCCTACACGGCCTACAGTCATGACCACATACTCATCTGTGCTTGTATGGCGGCTTTGGATTGCATTATAAGCAGCGCGCAAAACGTTTGAATTGTAAGCGCCGGCAAGTCCTCTATCCGATGTAATCACCAGGTAAGCAGTTTTTGAAACAGGGCGGGATACAAGCATTGGATGCGTTGCATCTTTCGCTCCTACAGCGATGGATGCTACTACTTCTTCTACTTTCTCCATGTAAGGGACGAATGCTTTAGCGTTCGACTCTGCACGGCTCAGCTTGGAAGCAGATACCATCTCCATAGCCTTTGTGATCTGACTGGTCTTTTTAGTCGATGTAATCCGGTTTTTTATATCGCGTAACGATGCCATTGGTTCTCACCACCCTTTTGGTTAAAAATGTGGATCCAGTGAGTTCTCACCGATCAACATGGTTTCTTTTATTGCCGCTTAGCGAGTTCGCTTACTCACTTTTCGCAAACGTCTTTTTGAATCCGTTGATTGCCGCTACCATTGCCTCGTCTTCAGGAAGACCATGAGTAGTGCGGATTTGATCCAACAAGTCAGTGTGGTTTGAATCCAACCAGCTGAGGAACTCGTTTTCAAAACGGCGAATATCTTTTACAGGAATGTCATCCAGGTGTCCGCGTGTTAATGAGTAAAGAATCATAACCTGCTTTTCAACCTTTAGCGGTTTATTCAAGTCCTGCTTCAGTACTTCAACTGTACGCGCACCCCGGTTAAGCTTTCCTTGTGTTGCTTTATCAAGGTCTGAACCAAACTGAGCAAATGCTTCAAGTTCACGGTAAGCAGCAAGGTCAAGACGCAGTGTACCGGAAACTTTTTTCATTGCTTTAATTTGAGCGGAACCACCAACACGTGATACAGAAAGACCGGCATTGATCGCTGGACGAACACCCGAGAAGAATAAATCAGACTGAAGGAAGATCTGTCCATCAGTAATTGAGATAACGTTTGTTGGGATATAAGCTGAAATATCGCCCGCCTGTGTCTCAACGAATGGAAGAGCTGTAATTGAACCTGATCCAAGTGTTTCGTTTAATTTTGCTGCACGCTCAAGCAAACGGCTGTGCACATAGAATACGTCACCAGGGTATGCTTCACGACCTGGAGGACGGCGTAGAAGTAGGGAAAGCTCACGGTAAGCAGCTGCCTGTTTAGAAAGATCGTCATATACAACAAGAACATGCTTGCCGTCTAACATGAAATCTTCAGCCATTGTGATTCCTGTGTATGGAGCAAGGTACAGCAATGGAGAAGGCTGAGATGCAGATGCTGTTACAACGATCGAGTAGTCAAGTGCTCCATGCTTACGAAGCGTTTCAACTGTTCCGCGGACCGTTGATTCTTTTTGACCGATGGCTACATAAATACAAACCATGTCCTGGTCTTTTTGATTTAGAATTGTATCGATGGCAACAGACGTTTTACCTGTCTGACGGTCACCGATAATCAGCTCACGCTGGCCACGGCCGATCGGCACAAGAGCATCGATTGCTTTAATGCCTGTTTGTAGCGGTTCGTGAACAGATTTACGCGCCATAACACCAGGTGCCGGGCTCTCGATTGGACGAGATTTTGATGTTGAAATTGGTCCCATTCCATCCACTGGCTGTCCAAGTGGATTTACTACACGTCCGATTAGCTCAGGGCCAACCGGAACTTCCATGATACGGCCTGTACGACGAACTTCATCGCCTTCTTTGATATCACGGTATGGTCCAAGAATAATAATACCAACATTATTTTCTTCCAGGTTTTGCGCCATACCCATAACACCATTGGAGAATTCAACAAGCTCTCCAGCCATGACGTTATCAAGGCCATGAGCACGGGCAATACCATCACCGATTTCGATAACGGTACCAACCTCTGTTACTTGAATGTCCGATTGATAGTTCTCAATCTGCTGTTTGATCAGCGCACTGATTTCTTCAGCTTTGATGCTCATGAATGTCACCCCTCATTTAGTGGATCTTATCGCTTTAATTCACGCTCTAAGCGGTTCAGCTTACTGCGCAGGGTTCCGTCAAAAATACGGTTTCCGATGCGGACTCGCATGCCGCCAAGCAGCGTTGGATCTACAATATTGTGAATTTGCAAGCTTTGTTTGCCTACTCTTTGTGCAAATGCCTGTGAGATGGACGCTTTGTCCGTTTCACTAAGCTTTGTGGCAGAGTGTACATGTGCTACTGCTGTTCCTCGGTTTGCCAGGGAAAGTTCAATAAACGCATCCGCCATAGGTGCGATTTCAGTTTCGCGGCGGCGGTCGATTAACATCGACAGTGTATTAACGACGTTGTGGGAAAGTCCGCTGAACGATTGATGAACAAGCTGTTTTTTTTGTTCTTTTGTTAATTTTGGAGATTGAAGGAGCAGGATGTAGTCAGGATTGTCACTTAGAACCTGCTGTACGGTACGCAGTTCAGACTCCACTGTTTCTACTTGTCCGTGCTGATTCGCAAGCTCAAAAAGAGCCTGGGCATAACGATTTGCGACTGTTGATTTGCTCATCGCAGATCGCCTGCCTTCGCAATTGTCTCATTGATCAGCTGCTGCTGTTCTTCAAGAGTCAATTCTTTCTCAATCACTTTCGATGCTACTAAGACAGATAAGGTAGCCACTTGCTCGCGAAGTGCGGCAACTGCCTGATCTTTTTCCGTCTCAATTTCACGAAGCGCGGTTTGTTTCAAACGCTCTGATTCTGCACGAGCTGCAGTAATGATCTCTTCGCGCTGAACGTCTCCTTGCTTTCGTGCATTTTCAATTAATTCCTGTGCGTCCTGACGCGCCTCTTTTAAAAGCTGACGCTGTTCTTCAAGCTGTTGTTTTGCTTCAACACGACTTTTTTCAGCCGCTTCAATTTCGCCTGCAATGTGATCTTCACGCTGCTTCATGATGCCCATTAATGGACCCCATGCGAATTTCTTTAGAAGAGCCATTAAGATAATGAACATTAACAATTGGAAAGCTATATCTCCGCCGTTAAAGCCCTCACCTGCTCCCAGAATAAATGCATCAAGTGTGAACACGCCCGTTTCACTCCCTTCAAGAGTCAATCATTATACGATGTATGGTCTATCTTTCTTTCTATTAAGAAAGATTATAGTCTGACTAAGATAAGAATTTTGCAGATAGGAGCGAGCCTTTTCCGCTGACTTCATGATGAAGGCGAAGAAAAGTTCTTCGCCTTTTGGATATTCTTACGTCTGTCGGACCTAATCGCCCGCTTCCGCTTTAATTAATTATTGACCTTGTACGATAAACGCGATTACTACAGCGATGATCGGAACGGCCTCAACTAGTGCTACCCCGATAAACATTGTAGTTTGAAGCATACCGCGTGCTTCTGGCTGGCGTGCGATACCTTCTACTGTTTTTGATACGATCATTCCGTTACCGATACCTGCACCTAGTGCTGCTAAACCTACTGCTAATGCTGCTGCTAAAAGACCAATTGAACCTGTCATTTGGGTAAATCCTCCTTGTATTGGATAGTAGTTTTTTTAAAAATTCATGTTTGTTCAGCGGACTGAACAGGTATTATATTTAATGGTCATGACTCACCTTGTGCGCCATATAAACCATCGTTAACATAACAAAGATAAATGCCTGAATTCCTCCGATAAAGACTGAGAACGCAAGCCAGGCAAGCGTTGGGACGGAAGCTGCGATCCAGCCGACGGCTCCGGTAGCTGCCAAACTTCCTGCAAGAAGTCCAAGTAGGATCTCACCTGCATAAATGTTACCGTAAAGACGCAAACCAAGTGTTAATGTGTTTGCGAATTCTTCAATGAGCTTCAGCGGGAAAAGGAAACCCATGGGGCGGAAAAAGTCTTTTCCGTATTCCTTGAAACCCTTCATTTTTATGCCGTAATAGTGCGTAAGCGCAATTACCATTACAGCAAGAGTCAATGTGATAACCGGATCAGCGGTTGGCGACTTCCACCATAATTCATGGTTGTACGTGATGGCAAACGGCAGTCCCAAAAAGTTGGAAATGGCCACATACATCAATAATGTAATCCCAAGAATATGAAAGCTCCCACCTGTTTTCCAATCCATATTGCTCTTGATAATGTTTCGTACAAAATCCATGATCCACTCCATGAAATTTTGCATTCCAGTCGGCTTCATTGCGAGTGCTCTTGTCGAAAGAACTGCGATAAGGAACACGATTGCACTTGCAACTGTCACCATTAGAATATTGGAGAGATTAAAGGTCAGCCCCAAAAAATCAACCAATGGCGCTTCATGATTCATTTATTTCACCTCTCTTCCCGCTTCTTATGTAGGATAATTTGCTGCCAAAAATAATCTATCATAATGACGAAATAAACCATCATTAATCCAAAGACAGTGGAAATCAAATGAATGAATTCCGGAAACTCCAGGGCGATTAACACCGCGATTCCTGCTGAGGCCATGCGAGAAAACGTCCCAAGTGAACGCACTTTTTTCCCTTCGTCAATGGCACGGTCAAACCGCTCCATTCTTTTTCGGATCAGCCAAAGATTAAAAAGGCTGAGAGAAGTTCCCAGGATAAGTCCGAGAAATACTTCCGGATACGGGGTAAAGCCCCATCCGAGAACGAAGATGGATAGCAAGTAAAATATGTACTTGGTATACCGTTGGAAATGCTGTTTAAGGTCAGGCATTCGACTACTCTCCTGAATAGAAATGATTTACTGTGCGAAGCATGGCGTAAATTCCAGTGGAAAGTCCAAGGAGCAGGCCAATAATCAAAAACAGCGGTTCTGTGTTCCATTTCTGATCCAACCACCTTCCGGCGAAAAGACCGACCAGCATGGAACCAGCTAGTTGTGACAGAATGGCAGAATACAATGCCATCGCTTGGTACGGACGTCTTTGATGACGCATAGGCGCATCCTCACAATCTGAGAATGGAATCGGGGTTCGGGTAAAATAGCATCTTTAAAAGAAGCGATATTCCGTTTCTCTAAAAGACTATGAAAACCTTATCATTATACCCTTTAAAAGCATACAATAGGCACTATTGTATGTCAACGAGTACTCGACAAAAAGTAGACACGATCACAAATGGAAGTTCAGCTGTTCACATTTTGGACAAAACGCACTTTAACTCACTAAAGGGGCCTGGCCCCTTTAGTAAGATGAAGGTGTAAAAAGCACTGTAAAATAAGGGTTTTTATGATGATCTATCTTCTCAGTAAACGATGGCTCCCGGAAGCTTTCTTCTTTTTATAGCAGCGAATAAATGGAAAAAAACACCTCTGAATGATTACCATTCAGAGGTGTTTTCAGCTTACTTTTCGACAGTAAACGGAGCGGGACGTTCGTGCAGCTGGTTAAAGTGAAAACGGATGGCTTCTGCGATTCTTTTAGAAGCATGACCGTCACCATATGGATTTGAGGCTTTTGACATTTTTTCATGGGCTTTTGAATCTGTCACAAGCTCTTTTGCCATACTGTAAATCTGTTCTTCTTCGATACCCGCGAGCTTAAGCGTACCGGCATCAATCCCCTCAGGGCGTTCGGTTGTATCGCGCAGCACGAGCACAGGCACACCGAGTGAAGGGGCTTCTTCCTGCACTCCACCTGAATCAGTCAGGATCAAGTATGCTTTTGAAGCGAAGTTATGAAAATCAATCACATCAAGTGGTTCAATCAAATGAATCCGATTGTCTCCCCCTAAGATCTCCTGTGCAATTTCCCGTACAGCAGGATTCATATGAACCGGGTAAACAACTTGTACATCTTCATGCTCATCTACAATCCGCTTAATGGCTCTGAACATATTTTTCATTGGCTCACCAAGGTTTTCGCGGCGGTGGGCTGTTAGCAGAATCAAGCGGTCTTCCCCAAGGTTTGTCAGGATTTCGCTTGTGTAGTCTTTTTGAACCGTCGTAGAAAGAGCGTCGATCGCTGTATTTCCTGTTACAAATATGCTGGATTCCGGCTTGTTTTCACGCACCAGATTTTCTGCAGACTGATCTGTAGGAGAGAAATGAAGATCAGCCATAACACCCGTAAGCTGGCGGTTCATCTCTTCCGGAAACGGAGAGTATTTATTCCATGTACGGAGTCCTGCTTCCACATGACCGACTGCAATTTGATTATAAAATGCAGTAAGGCTTGCCACAAATGTGGTGGTGGTGTCGCCA
This sequence comes from Jeotgalibacillus proteolyticus, assembly GCF_050107735.1. Taxonomy (GTDB): domain Bacteria; phylum Bacillota; class Bacilli; order Bacillales; family Jeotgalibacillaceae; genus Jeotgalibacillus; species Jeotgalibacillus proteolyticus_A. Next base: position 96,900 of record NZ_JBNILO010000001.1, on the reverse strand, counting down.
TGGACTAACACCATATCCGGTTTGGTTTCCTTCATCACACGATCCAGCCCTTCAAGGCCTCTCGTCGTAACATCTATAAGCGTTTGGCGGTCTTTCATGATATTGAGATCATGATCCGGGGTAATATCAAAAATGTCCATAACCTGGTCCAGCATTTGGCGGTGCTGTGCTGTAACCGTCACAATCGGTTCAAAAAACTCGCTCTGCTTTTTTAACTCAAGAACAAGAGGCGCCATTTTAATTGCCTCAGGCCTTGTCCCAAAAATCGTCATCACTTTAATTCGCTTTGACATACATGCTCCTCCTTTAGTGAATTAACGCACAAAAAGGGCCAGACCCCTTCTGTGCGTTAATGTGTCAAACAATCACTTAGTACCGAATAAGCGGTCGCCGGCATCGCCGAGTCCAGGGACGATGTAGCCTTTTTCGTTCAGTTTTTCATCGAGAGCTGCGATATAGATATCGACATCTTCATGCTCTTTCTGAATTTCTTCGACGCCTTCTGGTGCTGCTACGAGGCAAAGGAACTTTATGTTTTTCGCTCCGCGCTTTTTAAGAGAGTTGATCGCTTCAACAGCCGATCCTCCTGTCGCAAGCATCGGGTCAACTAAAATAAAATCGCGTTCTTCCACGTCTGATGGCAGCTTCACGTAGTACTCAATCGGTTTTAATGTTTCAGGATCCCGGTACAGGCCGACGTGACCAACTTTTGCAGCCGGGATCAGCTTTAGAATTCCGTCCACCATGCCAATGCCTGCGCGAAGAATCGGAACGATGGCCAGCTTCTTGCCGGAAAGAACTTTTCCTTTCGCTTCGCTTACAGGTGTGTGAATATCTGTTTCTTCTAAAGGAAGATCACGTGTAATTTCAAATGCCATAAGTGTAGCGACTTCGTCTACAAGCTCACGAAATTCTTTTGTACCGGTTTTTTCATCGCGGATGTGCGTTAATTTATGCTGAATTAATGGATGTTCAAAAACATACACTTTTCCCACTGCTGCCACTCCTTTTATGTACTCTGTATTTTCACTTCTATTTATTATAAAACAAATCCTTACGAAAGTTACCATACTTCTTGCTAATTGACAAGATATCGCCTAAATTCAGGAGAATACCGCGCGAACTGACAGTGGTGCGGCCAAGCCTCTTTTGAAACAAAAAAGAGCGTCCTCACGAATCAGCTTTCTTGTTCGCGAGGACACTCCCTTTCTATTTTTAATTCTATATTTGCTTATTCATAGAGAGCAAAACGGCTAGTGATGGCTTCAACGTGCTGTGATGCTTCTTGAAGCTTCGCTTCATCTTCGTGGTTTTTCAAAGCAAATGCAATGATTGATGCGATTTCTTCCATTTCAGCCTCTTTAAATCCGCGTGATGTAACAGCTGGCGTTCCAATTCGGATTCCGCTTGTTACAAACGGACTTTCCGGATCAAATGGAATCGTATTTTTGTTTACAGTAATGCCGACATCGTCCAGTACTTTTTCCGCAATTTTCCCAGTCAGTTCAAGAGATCGCAGGTTTACTAGCACCAAATGGTTGTCTGTTCCGTCTGACACAATGTCGATGCCTTCTTTTTTGAAAGCTTCTGCCATCGCCTGCGCATTTCGGATGATTTGCTTAGAGTACTCTTTAAATGACGGCTGGAGCACTTCGCCGAATGCTACTGCTTTTGCTGCGATGACATGCATAAGAGGTCCGCCCTGAACACCCGGGAAGATCGACTTATCAATTTTCTTTGCAAATTCCTCTTTACATAAAATCAAGCCCCCGCGAGGCCCGCGAAGTGTTTTATGAGTAGTTGTGGTGACAAAGTGCGCATGCGGCACCGGGCTCGGGTGGTCCCCTGTTGCAACCAGGCCGGCAATATGAGCCATGTCCACCATCAGGTACGCGCCAACTTCATCTGCAATTTCACGGAATTTCGCGAAATCAAGTGTTCTCGAGTATGCACTGGCACCTGCTACAATCAGCTTTGGTTTGTTTTCAAGTGCTTTTTGGCGGACGTCTTCATAATCCACCCGCTCATCTTTTTCAGAGACCCCGTACTCAACAAAATTGTAGAGCTGTCCACTAAAGTTTACTGGACTTCCGTGCGTTAAATGACCACCGTGAGATAGATTCATCCCTAAAACGGTATCTCCCGGCTCAAGAATCGTAAAATAAACCGCCATATTGGCTTGTGCTCCGGAGTGAGGCTGAACATTTGCATGCTCTGCGCCAAAAATTTCTTTTGCACGGTCTCTTGCCAGGTTTTCGGCAACATCGACGTGCTCACAGCCTCCGTAGTAGCGGCGGCCTGGATAGCCTTCAGCGTATTTATTTGTTAAAACCGATCCTTGCGCTTCCATGACTGCTTCACTTACAAAATTTTCAGAAGCGATCAACTCTATTTTCGTGCGCTGACGCTTCAGTTCATTTTGCATCGCTTCAAACAATGCTTGATCCTGCTGTTGAATCTTACTCATTGTATGTGTTCCCCCTCATGTCCTCGGGACGGTTCCCGTCATTGGTCAAAAATCATCTTCATCTTATCATGTTTTTGATAGAGGGGAAATAGATTTCGAGAAAGGCGTGGAGGATGAAAGATTCATAGACTCTTTCCCAACAAGCAATTGGAGAGCACTGATTATAAATAAAAAACCTGTCCCTGCTGCAGGAAGTCCGTACAGCAGGGACAGGTCATGATTATTCGTATACGGCTCTTACGCCGCCAATCAGCTTCGGACGGGTTCTTGCGAGTGTTACGTGCGCTTCGCCGAGGGTGCGCTCTGAGACGCGAACAGGTACCGCTACGTGTTTTAAGTGCATACCGATAAAGGTGTCTCCAATATCAATTCCACCGTGAGCCTGAACATGCTCCACCATTACCGCATCCTGCATGTTCTTGAATGCATAAGAAGCCATCGCACCGCCAGCCTGCCTGACCGGAATAACCGTTACTTCATCATAGCCCAGAGATTCCGCAGTATTTCTTTCCATCACCAGGGACCGGTTTATATGCTCACATCCTTGAAATGCCAAATGAATACCGGTATCTTCTGCGAACCTTGTGAGTTCTGTATATAATAAGGAAGCGACATCATCTGTTCCGGATGTGCCGATTTTTTTCCCAATGACTTCTGAGGTGGAGCAGCCTACCACAAATAATTGGCCTGGTTTCAGCTGCGCCTGCTGCTGGTATTCGAATAAAATCGTGTTCAATTGCTCTTGCAAAGGAACCCCTCATTTCATTTAGAGTGTTGATTCGTAAGTGGCGATTTTGCCGATTCTTGTCTGGTGTCTGCCGCCTTCAAAATCTGCAGACAGCCAGATTTTCGCGATTTCCCTTGCCAAACCGGGGCCAATGACACGCTCGCCCATCGACAGCATATTGGTATCGTTATGCTCGCGTGTAGCCTTTGCGCTAAAAGTATCATGAACAAGTGCACAGCGGATTCCCTTTACTTTGTTGGCTGCAATGCTCATGCCAATGCCTGTGCCACAGATGAGGATTCCCCGGTCAAATTCACCGGCTGCCACTTTTTTTGCCACCGGAAGAGCGTAATCGGGATAATCCACGGACCCTTCACAGTCGCACCCAAAGTCCTCATACGCTATTCCCAATTCGTCCAGCACTTCAGCAATTTCCTTTTTTAAATTCACGCCGCCGTGATCTGATGCCAGTGCAACTTTCATCAAAAATCCCTCCTCTGCCTTAAAAACCCTGCGTTTGTTTTTCTATATTATCAACCAGACCGTCCATCAGCCTGTTGAGTTCTTCATAGGTTGCCCTGTACATATCAAGAGATCCGCCAAAAGGATCTGAAATATCCAGCCCTCTTCCTCCTGCGAATTCTTTCAGGGTGAAAATCCGATCCATCGCAAAAGGAAATTGATCGACCAGCATTGCTTTATGTGCACTAGTCATTGCAAAAACATAGTCTGCCCAGTGAACATCTGCCTGCGAAACGATTTGCGACCGATGGTTGTGAACAATGCCGTTTTCGTCCAATACATCCTTCGTTTGCTGGGAAGCCTGTCCGCCTTCCATTGCAAACAACCCTGCTGAACGCACGTCAATGGAGTCAAGCTTTTTATGTTTTAAAATGGCTTCGGCCATGGGGCTTCTGCATGTATTTCCAGTGCAAACAAATAAAATATTCATGGTTTTTCCTCCCGTGCAATGGCTTGCGATATAGCACTTCATTTGCTATCCATTATATCACAAAACCGGTGCCATTTCGCTTATTTAAACTGACTATTGAACTTGCTCCATTCAGGTTAGCGCCGCCATTGTAGATGCATTAAGCCCATGTTTTACTAGCATTGCCAGATTGGGATTCGCTAATCAGAAGCAGTCTCCACAAAAATACATACAGGATCTTAATCAGCCATTCGATCACATCTACCTTCTCATTTTGCGCTATACGAATGAAACTTCACCTCTAATTAAAAATCACTTATTTAAGCTTAACACTGTAAAATCTCATCGCTCTTGGGACCCCTTCTATTTCAAATCGTCCGCTCATGATTAAATGTCTCAGCCGGTATTCAATATACTCGTCGCCGATATACTGGTCTAAATGTCCGTACACTTCTCCGATCAGCCTGGCAGATTTAACAAATTCATCTTTTTGCAGCTTTTCAGCTTTATGAATAATCATCTGATCGTAGTAAGCTTCATCTACACTTTTGATTTCATGGCAGTTCCAGATTCTCAGCACTTCTTCAGAAGAGGCTAATTGCATCCACTCCTCTTCATAATGGCTGCGTTGCCTCTTGTTCAAAGGATGAATATGAGCGTTTGCATCAACGAGCTTCGTTAATTTTTCCGGGATCAACTCACCAGTATGCAGCGGAACGTACCCAGTGTCTGACGAAAGCAGGTGACTTGTCGTATCTACTAGAAAAATTTCATTCTTTTGCTCTCTTAACAAATACAGGACATATCGCAAGCCGGTTTGTTCATGTGCGTTTTCCCCTGCCCATATTTTAACTGCTGTTTCTTCGGGAATCGATCGTATTCTAGAGACTGTTTGGGTAAAACGGGACACGTAATTATCCAAATACTCTTCATCTGCTAGGAGATGATTGAGTATCCATTTATGTCTTTGTTCTATGCCTTCTTTTTCATGCAAATGCCAAATCGGACCAATGGAGAACAGATCGTCTACTGAGAGTACGTGTTCTTTTTCCTGCGCACCTTTCTCCTGCAAGATCCTTTTCACGCTGCCTGCTGCTGCGTCGCCAAATAAAATATGTACGGTTTCGGCCTTTTTTAAACGGTTTAGTTGGTTATCCCGATCGGCATGAATAAAAGCTTTGTACGTTTTATTCAAATCTGCCACAAACTGTTTTTCTGTATATTGATCTGTTTCCTCAAGCATATTGAGCCGGATAAATGTTTGAAACAACATCGCTTTCACCTCTTTTTCAGAAGCATCCCGGATTATTCTTTTTAGTTTATCCATCAAGTGTTTTCCTCCTCCACTCAGAAAAAACAGCTTGGGACAAAAGTGTCTCAAGCTCTTTGACCGGTTCCGCTGCGCTTCAGGCGGACGCTTTTTAGCAGGGACGGCGCTGAGCCTTTTCACGGCCTCCCCCTGTAAAGGCTCAGCTTGCCGTCATTTCCTGCAGGAGTCCCCACCTTCCGCTTTGCTCACCTACTACTAGTAATAAATATATCCTCTTTTTTAAAACTTTTTTGGGTTTTGTCCCAGCCTCTTTTCGACATTTAAAAATAGATGATGAGCATTACGATCAGACTGACAACGGTATATAAGACGAGACCGTAAAATATTCCACCTAAATAAGCATTATGTTTATTATCCTCCTGTACTTTTCCAACCGAAGCACTTGCTTGGAAGGTCGCTATTCTTGATAAGAAACCTCCGCTCCCGCTGAAAAAGAAAAAAAATACAGTCAGACCTAAACCGATAAAGAAACTCCATTCCCCATATGAAAAGGGTACCAGGGTGCTTGCTGCCCATACGATCAATCCAACTGCCACTGCTGTAATCAGTGACCAGGTAATTGTTTTTTTCATGCCTGCACCCCTTTTATCCTTCACTTGTTTCTTCTATTAATTCAGCATATTTACTTTCTTGCCGGATGACGCAGGAGCCTTGCCGCTGCTTTCGCGGATCAACAGCTTAGTTGGTATAACGATTTTTTTAGCAATCTGCCTTTTGGTAGAAATCTGATCGAGCAATAAATCCAATGCGGATTCACCCATAAACTCTGTGTGGACCTGTACAGTTGTGAGCGAGGGCTGTAAATATTTGGACATTTCAATATCGTTAAAGCCAATTATAGAGGCTTGCTCCGGCACTTTGACCCCCTGTTCATGCAACGCTCTCATTGCTCCGATCGCCATGGAATCACTGCCTAATATAAACGCTGTTGGACCATTTTCCAGCTTGAGCGCTTCCTTCGTTAAGGTATAGCCGTCCTCTGCAGTGAATTTCCCGGTCCAAATGAACGACGGGTTGAATTTTTGATGGAGAGTTAAGTACTCAATAAAGGTGGTTTCCCGCTCATCATGAATGGGCCTGTTTTCCTGCAGATATTCGTGTCCGCCAATGTATCCGATCCGGTCATGGCCAAACTGAATTAAATGCTCCAACACATTAATCATGGCTTTTCGGAAATCCACCACAACTGAATCCAGCTCATCAGTGGGTGAAAAATCTACTGCCACGATCTTGTCGCTCCATGTTTTAAAATACTGGATGTCTTCCGGACTGAACTTGCCAATCGCGATTAGCCCATCCAATTCATCCTGCTTGCTCATTCGGAAAGGCTGATCATTTTTGTAAAGCTTTACGAGGTCGACGCCTCGATCAAACCCCGCTTTTTCCACTCCAAGACGAATCGAAAGATAGTAGGGGTCTTCGCGCTCCTGCTCTTCGGAGTACCAGTAAATTAAGCCGATTTTCGCTTTTTTCCTTTTGCCCTGGACGTTTTTTCTTTTTATCGTCCGGTAATTTAATTCCTGCGCGATCGAATTGATCCGTTCTCTCGTTTCGTTAGTGACCGAAAGACTTTCATCCTCACTTAATACACGTGAAACAGTTGCCAGTGAAACACCTGCTCTTAAAGCTATATCTTTTAATGTTGCCATTTGCATACCCACCCGCCTGTTATTTGACCGTGAACGTACCCGTCGGTTTTCCTATCGCCAACATCAGCCAGCGAATCCATCCTGCTGATTTATATCATGTGCTAGATGAAAGGGATCCGCAAGGTAATCGCTTACATAATTCTATATTTTAGTAAAATAAAGTTCTCTCTAATAAACATTTTACTAAAAGAGCAGTCAAATGTCCAAAAAAATTCTAGCTGCTGCTAATTAGCTCTCTTACCGTACTCTTCGTTTTTCAAATTCATCTTATCAGCACAACCTGTTTTTAATGTATCTTCACCGCCATGGGAAAATCTGTTAAAATACAGGACAAGTACCTGCCCAAGAAAGGATTGGTTCGATGAAAAAACCCCTATCCATATTTCTGCTCAGTCTTGCTGCGGTTATAGCTGCCGGGGTCGTATATTTTGAGGCAAAACTTTTTAATGTGAAAGAGAAGGTGATGGAGCAAAACCCTGAAATTACGAGTGTCCAATCGATTGCGGTTTTGGGCGGCTGGGGTGAATGGTTCTCGGAATACTCTCTAGTAGTTGTTCAGGATCGGGAGACCGTTCGGGTGTGGACAAATGGGGACGGGAAACTAACAGATCAGCTGCCATTGTAAACTTCAGGAAACCGTTTCGTTTTTGCTGGACGAAGGCGAAACGGTTGTATTGGACTGTTTGTCTTTAATTTTCACAATCACTAAAATGACACTTCACTTTACGTATTCCTCACGCAGCATGCTCATCATTATTTCATCTGAGTATTCGTTATGCAGTAATATTGATTGTCTTAGGCGTCCCTCTATTTTAAATCCAGCTTTTTCATACGATTTGATCCCACGGAGATTGTGAGAATAGACTTCGAGCTGCAGGCGGTTTAAATTGAGTTTTTCAAACGCAAAATGCAGGGCGAGTGAAAGAGCCTCTGTTCCGTAGCCCTTGTTGAAGAACTCAGCCTGGTGGAGGGCAATTCTAAAGCCTGCTTTTTTATTTTCTTCACAGATATCCATAATGGACATATCCCCTATTAAACGGTCTGTATCTTTGAGGCAAATAGAAAAATCATGGCGCGTTTTGTCATGCAGTGTGCGGTTGTAATGGGCTTCGACATGCTCCATTGTAAAGTGCTTTGTTGTACCGGTCATGTAACGAATTTCGTCATTTTGCGTTGCCCGATGCATACTTTCAAGATCTTCTTTTTTTAAAGGTCTTAAATATATCTTTTTTCCGTTCACGGTGATTGCTCCTTTCTTAGCTGAGGTGATTTAAAAAAGAGAACAGAAAAGATCTGTTCTCTACATTTTCAGCGGCCGCTTAGCGTTTCAATAAATCGGGTAAACGCCTGTTGTCCTTCCCAGTCCCGCTTAAACACACCTGCATCTTCGAGGACTCTTGAAAAAACGATGCCAACATGTTTCCGCAAAACGTCCTGGATGTTCTCAGATGAGAGATTTTTTTCTACTGCCGCGATTTTTTTTGCCCAGTCAAGATGCTTTGCCGTCCGCTCATCTTCCCCTGCCTTATCGAGATTTCCTTCAACAAGGTAATTCCCAAGGACGGTCAGTTCTTCTTTTAATCTGCCAGGAAGAACGGCAAGGCCCATTACTTCAATCAGGCCAATGTTTTCTTTTTTGATGTGATGAACGTCTTGATGCGGATGAAAGATGCCAAATGGATGTTCTTCACTCGTACGATTATTTCGAAGAACGAGGTCCAGTTCGAATTTTCCGTTTCGCATACGCGCGATTGGAGTGATCGTATTATGAGGCTGCCCGTCCGACTCCGCATAGACGCCAACGGCTTCATCACTGTGTGCCTTCCATGTGTGCAAGATCAAATCTGCCATCTCGAGCAGGCGATCCTTGCTTTTTCCGCTTAATCGAATGACGGACATGGGCCATTTCACCGCACCTGCATTTACGTCTTCAAAGCCATCAATTTTATACTCTTTTTCAACTAGTGCCAGTGCCATTGGAAAGTCATGCTGCCCTCCCTGGAAATGATCATGGCTTAAGATTGAGCCCCCGACAATCGGCAAATCTGCATTGGAGCCCACAAAATAATGCGGAAACTGCTCCACAAATCCAAGCAGCCGGCTAAATCCGCTTTTAGAAATGCTCATGGGACGATGCTCGGAGGAGAATATGATGGCATGCTCGTTATAATACACATAAGGCGAATACTGCATAAACCAGCTTTCTTCTCCAAGATTTACAGGCATAATCCGGTGGTTATGGCGGGCGGGATGATTCACCCGTCCGGCGTAGCCCACGTTTTCCTTGCACAGCAGACAAAGCGGATAGCTGATCGCTTTTGCTTTTTTTTCTGCCTCAATCGTGGTCGGATCCTTTTCGGGCTTGGACAAATTGATCGTGATTTCAAGATCCCCGTATTCTGTTTCGCTGTACCAGTGCTCATTTTTTGCAATTCTGTCAGTGCGGATGTAATTTACCTGCTTGGACATGGAGTAAAAATAATCCGTAGCCTCAGCAGGCGAGGATCGGTACCGCTGTTGAAAGGCTTTCGCCGTCTCAGAAGGACGGGGCATAAAGCAATCCATTAAAGCGGCATCAAGCTGATCCTTTTCCGTAATGGTCGAAATATTTAAATCCTGCTGCTGCGACGCCCACTCTACGATGTTATTCAGAATCTCAACCGGGTAGTCAAGTGCTTCCTCCGGGGTTTCCACCTGTTCCATCGCATCTAAATGCAAAAGATTCAGCAGCCGGTTTCGAACATAGTCTGAGTCTAAAGGCTCGATTAGTTTCTTTTGCAAACCGAATTGAAGCAATCTCTCCAGCTGAATGAAAATAAACACAGGGTTCCCTCCTCTACGGTTTTAATTGCCTGCTTTGTAGCCCTCAGGATGCGCCTGATGCCAATTCCACGCGCTCTGAATAATATCCTGAAGCTCCGGAATTTTAGGCGACCATCCTAGCTCCTGTTCCGCTTTTGCAGAAGAAGCGACAAGCATGGCAGGATCTCCTGCTCTTCTTTTTTCGATTGCAGCGGGTATGCTATGTCCTGTTACTGCACGGGCCGCCTCAATCACTTCCATCACACTGAAGCCTTTTCCGTTGCCAAGATTATAAACGGCCGCTTGTTCAGGAAGGTTTCCAAGCTTTTCAATCGCAAGAAGATGTGCTTCCACCAAATCCGCTACATGAATATAATCGCGGATGCATGTGCCGTCCGGTGTTGGGTAATCATTGCCAAACACACTGATTTTTTCTCGCTGGCCAAGCGCTACCTGAAGAACAATCGGAATCAAATGGGTTTCCGGATCATGGTCTTCTCCCCGTTCTCCCTCAGGATCTGCTCCTGCCACATTAAAATAACGCAGGGAAATCGAGTGGATTCCGTAAGCGTCCGCTGACCATTTCAGCATTTTTTCAATTGCGAGCTTCGTTTCACCGTATGGATTTGTCGGCACGGTCGGAACCTTTTCTTCAATAATAGAAGATTCCGGCTCGCCATAGGTCGCTGCCGTTGATGAAAACACGATCTTCTTCACTTCATGCCGGTTCATGGCCTGCAAAAGAGAGATTGCCCCTCCAACATTGTTGTCATAATATTTTAGCGGGTCTGTCACGCTCTCACCAACTAACGAGTTTGCAGCAAAGTGAATGACAGCATCAATCTTATGAGCCTCAAACACCTGGTCAAGAAAAGCACTATCGCGAAGATCACCTGAATAAAAAGGCACTTCCGGGTCAACAGCTCCCTCGTGTCCTGTCTGCAGACTATCGAGCACAACAACCTTTTCCTGCCTGCGTTTTAATGCGAGTACGGCATGGCTGCCAATGTAGCCTGCTCCGCCTGTTACGAGGATTGTCATGATTCATCCTCTCCTTTCAGCTTTTTAACTTCTTCATGCCATTGCAAATTGATCTCTCGAATAATTTTCAAATCACATTTGGGCTTTCGGTCGTAGGTTAGTATGCCGTTGATCTCCTGCTCGACATCCGTCAGCTGGGTATAGCAATAGCCATGCAACGCCGAAGCATCCGAAACCGGTTCAAGCCAGACCGGCTGCCAAATGCCGGTTGTATTGGTATACCAGATCGATTCAATCTCTTCTTTCCAAAACTGCTTTCCGCGGGGAATGGTTTCATCACGAGATGGATCCTCCGCCCGCACAACAATTGAAGCCTGCCGATCGTTTAGTGCATGAGTAATATCAAACGAAAAAGAAGTATGCCCCCCTCCATGCTCTCCTGCGAGCTGCCCATTCACAAACACTTTAGCTCTATAATCGACTGCACCAAAATGAAGGATGATTTGCTTACTGCCCCATTTCTTTGGAACTTCAATCGTTCGCTCATACCAAACGACATCATGAAATTCCTGCTCATTAATTCCACTGAGCTCTGTTTGAAAAGCAAAGGGCACATTGATTTTTCTCGTCAGCGCAGAAGGATTTTGGTACCAGCGTTCCTTCATCCCAATATTTTTGTCATCAAATGCAAAGTTCCATTTCCCATTCAGGCCGTGCCACTCTTTTCACTGAAGCTGTGGACGAGGATATTCTGTTCGCAGCATAAAAAACACTCCTTTTTATTGTTCATTACTATTCAATGCTAATTTACTGTCCATATGTATCGGGTTTTAGCCCTGTACGTTTCTGAAGGCTCGAGCTTTGTAGATGGAAATGTCGGTTCATGAACGGCATTCGGAAAATTTTGTGTTTCGAGACAAAGGGCCATATGCTTTTGCGTCTCACATCCCCGAATCGTCATGTTTGCATCCATTTGATTTCCAGAATAAAACACGACTGCTTTCTGATCCGTTTCAATCGTCAAAGTCCGGCCTGATACCGGCTCTGTTACAATAATTTCCTGATTAAAATTCTCATCCAGCACAAGCGGGTGATCAAACCCGTTTCCGCCTATTTTTATTTGCTTATCATCAGAATGAATGCCCGATGCAAGCGTCTTTTTGCTTCTGAAGTCAAAAGCCGTTCCTTCAACAGAAGCCAGTTCGCCTGTTGGGATCAAGTTGTCTTTTAATGGAAGGTAACGGCTTGCTTTCAGCTGCAATTCATGATCTACTACCGATTTGCTAAGGTCTCCGTTTAAATTAAAGTAGGAATGATTCGTCATGTTAACAATTGTTGCCTGGTCGGTTGTTCCTTCGTATTCAACCTCGAGTGTATCATCTTCAAGCAGCCGGTAGACGACTTTTAATTCAAGTGTTCCAGGAAAACCACCTTCAAGATGAGGACTTGTACGCGTGAAGACAAGCTCCTGATTTTCACCAACGGTTCCCTTCCATATCCTTTTATCAAATCCCTGTTCTCCGCCATGAAGGGTGCTTTCCCCCTCATTTGCTTCGAGGTCATACGATTTCCCATTCAGCTCAAAAGCAGCCTTGTCGATCCTGCCAGCCACACGGCCAATCACAGCACCAAAGTATGGAGACTGAGTAAGGTACGGGTCAAATTCATCAAATCCGAGTACGATATTTTCATAGACTCCGTTTCGATTCCGTGCTGTCCACTTCGTAATAATACAACCGTAATTTAATACCGTTACTTCCATGCGATTGCTGTTTTTCATGGTGTATTGAATGATTTTTTCTCCATTATGTTCAGCCAATTCATGAGTTTTGATAAGATTCATTGGTTTCCCTCTTTTCAATTAAAGTAATTCCATTTTATCCTACTAATACCTTCTATGCCAAAATCTCATGAGCTCCTTCACCAACATTAGCTGTATAAAACGAAGCGTCCAGGCCGCATTTTTCTTTATAATGGTCATTTAACTGGTTCATAAAGTCTTTCAGATGTTTATTTTTAACGATTGCGATCGCACATCCCCCAAAGCCTGCACCCGTCATTCTGGCGCCGATCACTCCATCCTGCTTCCAGGCAAACTCGACGATTGTATCCAGCTCTTTTCCGGTTACTTCGTAGTCATTTTTTAATGAGCGGTGTGATTCATTCATTAAATGGCCGACCGCCTTCAAATCTCCTGACTTAAGCTGCTTCAGCGCTTTTTCAGTCCTTTCGTTTTCATAGATTACGTGGCGGGCCCGCTGAACAAGCGTTTGGGTTGAAAGATATTGCTTAAACTGCTCAAACTCAGCAGAAGATATTTCACCCAACGCATCTGCTCGGACATAGGTCTGCATTTCTTTTAATGCCTGCTCACATTCGGCTCGTCTTTCATTATATTTAGATGAAGCCAGCTCTCTTCTTTTGTTTGTATTGATAATGACAATCTGTTCATCTTGTAATTGAAGGGGAGCGTACTCATAATCCAACGTGTCGCAGTTTAACCAGATTGCATGGCCTTTTTTGCCCATCCCGATTGCAAACTGGTCCATAATCCCGCTGTTAACACCGATGTATTCATTTTCTACTTTTTGACACAGCTTAATTAATTCAATCCGGTCTATCTCAAATTCAAACAGTGTCTGAAGCATGACCCCTGTGGCTAATTCGATAGAGGCTGAAGAAGAAAGTCCGGCTCCATTCGGAATGTTTCCATAGAATAATACTTCAAATCCAGTAGTAATTTTCTGGCCATTTTCTAGTAAGAACTTCGTCACTCCCGAAGGATAATTCACCCAGCCTTTATTTTCATCATACTCAAGGTCGTCTAATGATCGTTCAATGACGCCCTCTTCCTTGAAATTCAAGGAGATCATGCGGATTTTCCGGTCATTCCGTTTCCTTGCCAATGCGTATGTACCATTTGTAATGGCTAACGGGAATACATTTCCCCCATTGTAATCCGTGTGTTCACCTATTAAATTAATTCGGCCCGGAGCAAAAAAGTATTGCTCTGCGTTTGTATGAAAATAGTCATTAAATGAGTTCCTCAGCGATTCCAGTTCCATCGCAAACCCTCCTTCATCTTTCTTCATCTCATCCGCTCATTTGAAAACGATTACAACTTCATTTTAAGTTAAATTCAGTTAAAGTCAATAAATATACTAATTTTTTTAGTAAAAAATATAGATAGATATATCTATTATCCATTCCTAATTCCTCTTCAGATCCTATATTACAAAAGAAGAAAAAGTAATAAATTGTCAGAAATATCGCTCTATTAATCTCTTAAGCTTTCTACTAACCTATTAATAGTTAATGCATAATCCAATTAATATTTTTAGTTAACTCTTTAATTAATTAACTAAAAATTAGTAAGGGGTCTTATAATAAATGTAATCGAAGAAATCGTTAACTCGCTGAACGATTCTCAGGAAGAGGTTCAAGTAGATATGCAGATTGTGCCGCAGTTAGAGAATTATACGAAAGTCATGTCAGACCCGGCAACGCTCAATACAGAAAGAGTTGAGCTGTCACGCCCTGAATTTGAATGGGAGACAAGAGGCGGTTCTCCATCCATCAATGAAGGTCCTCAGATTCTTGAATCCGAAGATCATACCCATATCGTATTTTCAGGAAGCGGCAGCTGGAGCGACTTTTACAACCTTGGAATTTTGACTGACCGTAAGGATTCTGATTTATTGGACCCTGCATCATGGAGCAAAAAAGAAGAACCTGTATTCCAAAGCGGCAATGGCGTTTTTGGACCTGGACATGCCTCTTTTACGAAGTCGCCGGATGATTCAGAGGACTGGATTGTCTATCATGCCGCCAAAGCTGAAGGATCCGGATGGAGCCGCAATGTACGCATGCAGCCGTTCACATTCGATGAAGAAGGCAATCCTGAATTTGGCGAACCTATCGCTGCAGACGAATCTATTCCTCTGCCTGCGGGAAGCGAGGAAAAAATATACAGGATTACTGGAGAAGAAATGGAGTCCGAAGCAGCGCGTGAAGAGGATCTTATTCGTTTGACTGCTGGAGATTCTGTTCAATTTAAATTTGATGCTCCTGAAGACGGGACGTATACTCTTTATCTTTATGGAGAAAATCAACAGGAGGTTTCATTAACTGGGACCATTCAGGAGGAATCACCTTTTAAAGTTTTTAAGGCAGCCAACGATGGTTCTGCCGAATCATTTGGCATGACATATACCACAGTCGAGCTTGAAAGCGGGTCAAATACCATTAATCTTGAGGTTCAAAGCGGAGATATTCTGCTGTATCATGTAGATCTGAGGGACTAAAAAGTTGCCAAAACGCATGAGGAAAAGACGGTCAGCTGAAGTAAAGAGCTGACCGTCTTTTTTAGGCAGAAACTTATTGTTCTTTCTCTTCCACACTACTAATCTCCTGATTTGTCAACGTCCCCTGATGAAAATAAAGCTGCCATCTGCCGTCGATTTTTTTCCAAATGGAACTGCGAAGCGTATTGCGCTGTGTAGTATGATTTGCTATAAGATAGGTGGAGAGCATCAGACTTTCTGAAAGAGGATGGATTTCGTATTGATGGATGGACATTTCGGCTTGTGATACTCCATCATCCAGACACTCCTGCTTTGTAAACATGCTGCCGGAACTGCCGATCTCAAAAAAGTCATCCGCCAGAATTTTGTCCAGTTCTTCTCTGCTTTTCCGTACTTCCGGATTAATATGCCATTCTTCTAGTTCTCTAAATTTACTTATTAATAATTCGTTCACGTATACTCCTCCTTTCCTCAGTTGGATTTCGTTCCCAGTCCCTTTTAATCCTTCTTTCATCTAAAAAAAGCCTCATGGGTTTCCCATGGGCTTATTTTAGCGGCTAACTCACCAGCATTCTGATGGCGATGCCTATTAAAATACTTCCGCCGATTACTTCACTGTAGCGGCCGACTGTATGTTTCAGTACTTGTCCTATTTGAAGACCGATTAAGGTCATAAAGCTCGCAAAAAAGCCAAATAAAATGACGGCGATCCAGGTTTCGGATTGATTGATGCCAAGTGAAATTCCTACGGATAAACTATCTACACTGACTCCAAATGCAAAGACAATCCAACGCACCCATGACATCATCATAACAGGGACCGTTCTGCCCACCATTCCAGAACGAATCATCTGCAGACCGACTGCAATCAGCAGTGCCACCCCGACCCAGCTGATGGTGTGAGAAAGCGCACCTCCAATTAAAATACCGATAATTGGCATAATGATATGAAACAGCCCAACAAGCATACTGCCGCTCCATTTTTTCCGATTGGTTACTCCCTGTGAGCCTATCGCAATACTTGCTGAAAAAGCATCCATCCCAAGACCAATGGCCAGCCAAATAATGAGGTCCACAACATCCCCCTCTCCCCTTGCACCTACATTGACTTTATGCGTTTAGCTGAAAATGAAGAACACACCAACTGCATTTCCTATAGCACTACATCTCTCTCAGGGAAGCTGTTTAGAATAATGTTTCAAAATAAAAAAAGCTCCTAAAATCAGAAGCTTGTTGGATCGTTCTTTTCAATCAGCCATTTATGACCTGCTGCTTTGACGAGACGGTTCATAATGGCAACCCCAATCCCTCTCAGTTCCACACTTTGCGCAAGGATAATGTCAACGGCTTCGTTATCAAAAGCGCGAATGCTATCGTAAAGTGAGTGAGCGGTTGTGGATAAATCGTCTTCACTTCCGCATGCCACCATAAAATCAGCCTGCATATGGCTGATCGTTTCCATGGGAGCCAAGAGACCGACTTTTTTTCCATCCTGCTGAAAGGATACGATGGTTTCCTGCAGCCATAGATCCGACCCTTTCGTGATATATAAAGGAGCCACCGGGGCGTAATGTGTATATTTCATTCCTGGTGATCTCGGCTGTTCGGCTTGTTCGTCCAGGGACGGGTCCACATCCACAGGACCGATGCAGGCTGTAAGCTGTTCATAGGAAATGCCCCCCGGCCGCAGGATCATCGGAGGTGTGACCGTACAATCAAGCACAGTGGATTCAACTCCTACACCGGTCTCCCCTCCATCCACAATACCTGAGATCCTGCCGTTTAAATCGTGATAAACGTGCTCTGCAGAAGTGGGACTCGGTTTGCCGCTCCGGTTGGCACTAGGGGCTGCAATAGGCTTTTGAGCAGCCTCTATTAAAGCAAGCGCGACTGGGTGATCAGGCATGCGGATGCCTACCGTATCCAGTCCTGCTGTCACCTTTTCTGAAAAGACGCCCTCTTTTTTTGTAAAAATCAGCGTGAGCGGACCGGGCCAAAATTGCTCAATCAGGGCTTGGGAAAGGTTATCCACATGCTGAACGAGATCGGAGAGTTGGTTGGTGGAGTAGATATGAACAATCAGAGGGTTATCAGAGGGTCTTCCTTTCGCTCTAAAAATACCGCTGACAGCCTGGTCGCTCGTTGCATCCGCACCAAGTCCGTATACTGTCTCTGTGGGGAAGGCAATTGTATGACCATCGCGTAATAATTGTGCTGCTTTTTTAATCTGTGGATAATCATTATTTTTATCCACATTTTTATCCACACTCCACATCGTGGTATTCATGTGAATCAACTCCTAAACTATTTTATAAATTTACGTTATTCTTTACGTTTAAAGTGAATTTTTTTAATATACTGTGGAGGTCTCTCAAATTATTAGTATATTATACTTGTTTTAATCAACAGTGTTGTCACAGTTGTCCACAAAGTGTGTATAACTTTCTCTGTATTGTGCACAACTTTGTGAATAAATCAGTTTAATTCTGACTTATCCACTAATTAACGAGCAAGTCCCATCCTTTTTGAAACCAGTTGACGATTATGGAATCTACTACCACTTCTTCGTCACGCAGATCTTTTTTAGGGGATAAGTCTGATTCACAGTCTTTTTCCTCCTCCACATCTGCGGCTTTTGCTTTTTTAATCAGTACTTGTCCACATAGATCCGGGAAAATAGAACACCACCAGTTTGTCCCCTGGCCCTCTCCAAGTGTAACGATCACTGTATCGAAGACACCTTCAGCATACACACCATCCTCCGTGTGTTTCTCAGGAAAACGGTGCTTTTCAAATCGCACAGTAGCAGAATAAGTAAAACCGTTTGCTTCTAGTTCTTGTTGAACGAGCTTTTCCCACTTTTCCACATGACTATCAAACTTTTCACTGAGTTCTTCTCTTTCCCACAGTTTATCTCCGGCAAGTGTTTGAAGAATTTGATCCTGAACAAGAAGATAAACCGATTCTTTTATAGCAAGATCCTGTACTTCGTCACTGTTGGCAAGTACCCGAAAACGGATATCCTGGTCTGCATGAGCTTCTGCTGTCTGCACTGGGACTAATAATGAACTTGATAGAATCGTTGCGATCAGCCACTTTGTTTTCATCGTCGTTCCTCCACAAGGTTTGTTACACGTCATTGTGGACGAACTTATTCTTTTTTAAACATGAGGCGAAAGTCGACAAAATACCATGCGATCTTTTCCATTTATATCATAGACGACCTCAACATGATCGTTTGGAAAAGATTCAGCGAGCAGCGCAGACACGATTTCCCCTTGCCCTGCACCAACTTCAAAGCCGACAAGCCCCGGCCGATTCATCCGCTCCGGAAGCTGTTCACACATTTTCCGGTACAGGATCAATCCTTCTTCGTCTGCAAAAAGAGCAAGATGCGGCTCGTGATCCACCACGACCTCAGACATCGACGTAAGGTCGCTGTGCGGAATGTAAGGCGGATTTGAAAGCACCAGATCGAAGGTTTGTTCAGGCTTTAAAGAAGAAAACAGGTCACTTTGAATCAACTCAATCTTTGCATTTAAATTTTCTGCGTTCTCTTTTGCTACACGGAGTGCATCATCTGAAAGGTCAGCCCCTGTCACCGTCCAGGACGGCCGTTCGAGCTTCAATGTCACAGCGATGATTCCGCTGCCGGTTCCGATATCTGCAGCTGTTACCTTTTGATCGGTTGCAAATATGGAATCACATCGCTCGAGTGCATAATATATCAGTTCTTCTGTTTCAGGGCGCGGAATTAACACATCCCGATTCACACGAAAAGTCCGGCCGTAGAATGACTCTGAGCCAATGATGTGCTGAACGGGAATTCCTTCAGCATGTTTCTGGATGGCCTCTTCAAAAAGGGAGAAATCTTCTTCCTCAACTCCCTCACGCAATTGCATATAAAGCTGGGTCCGGTCCAGTTTTAGAACAAATCGTAATAAAAACTCTGCAGCAAATGGCTCGCGGTTATGTTCTTCTAAATAAGAAGAAGCCCAATTAAGGGCCTCATAGAGTTTACAGGTTGTCGCCATTATTCATGGACTCCATTCTGGCTGACTGTTCTTCCATAATCAGCGCTTCAATCACTTCATCCATTTTACCTTGGAGGATTTGATCAAGCTTTTGAATGGTCAAGCCGATTCTGTGGTCGGTTACACGGTTTTGCGGGAAGTTGTAGGTGCGGATTCGCTCTGAACGGTCACCGGAACCAACGGCCGATTTACGAACAGCATCATACTCCGCCTGTGCTTCCTGCTGAAATTTGTCGTACACTCGGGCACGAAGCAGCTTCATTGCTTTTTCTTTGTTTTTGATTTGAGATTTCTCATCCTGAATGGATGCAACTATTCCTGTAGGAACGTGTGTTAACCGGACGGCAGACATGGTCGTATTAACAGACTGCCCCCCTGGTCCGCTTGAAGCAAATGTATCCACGCGAATGTCTTTTTCGTGGATCTCGATCTCCACTTCCTCAGTTTCGGGAAGGCATGCCACAGTCGCCGTTGATGTGTGAATACGTCCGCCGGATTCTGTTTCAGGAACACGCTGTACGCGGTGAGCCCCATTTTCAAATTTCATATGAGAGTAGGCGCCATTTCCATTTATGATAAAAATAATTTCTTTGTAGCCCCCAACACCTGTTGAGCTGGCTTCAATGACTTCAATTTTCCAGCCGCGCGATTCAGCATATCGGCTGTACATGCGATATAAGTCCCCGGCGAATAAAGCCGCTTCATCTCCTCCAGCTGCTCCACGGATCTCCATGATTACGTTTTTATCGTCATTCGGATCTTTAGGAATTAAAAGAACATGAAGTTTTTCTTCCAGCTGCTCAATTTCTTTAGCGAGCTCATTCACTTCTTCCTTCACCATTTCGCGCATGTCAGCATCAAGCTTCTCATTCAGCATTTCTCTGGCTTCTTTATGCTGCTGGTACACTTCTTTATATTGACGGTAGGTTTCAACCGTTTCAGTCATATCGGACTGTTCCTTTGAATACTCACGAAGTTTATTCGTATTGTTTACTATTTCAGGGTCACTCAGCAATTCATTTAGCTTATCGTAGCGGTCTTCTACCGCTTGTAATCGATCAAACATCTCTCTTCACCTCTTTAGTTAGTATATCCGATGGCTGATGGGTAGACAATGATTTTAACGGAAATGGGCGGTTTGCCTGATACTTCCGCTTAGCAAACTTTTCTTTACACGAAAAGAACTCCCCTGAAAAAGAGAGTCACTTTATAAAATAATCCGGTAAATAAACTGCTTATGTTTGAGGCCGCTTAAGAATTTTATACCCATAAGAAGGCAGCACGACAGATTCCGGTACAGGTTTTTCATCGAGCAAGTCGATATACATTTCTTTTTCAAGCTGGAGCGTCTGAGACTGATTTGTAAAGTTCATCAGAAAAATAAATTCATTTTCGCCATCACAGCGCTTTTGAGCAGTCACGCCATATGGAAGTTCGGTTTCAATGGTTCTTTTAATTTTATGCTTGCGGATGATAGACAGAAGAAAGTCAGCGTAAAATGGTTCCTGATTTCGTGACGCAGCATAATAGGCGGTTCCGTTTCCAAAATGATTCTCGGTTATTGCAGGGCGGCCCTGATAAAAATCTTGCTCATAATAAGCAATCGCTTCTGCTCCTTCAAGGTGGATCAATTCACACAATTCATGCGCTTCGTACATTCCCGTTAATCCAAGTGAATTATTGTCTGTCAAACTGATTTGATTTTTTTCATGATCATATAAAGCATCGATTTCTTCGGACCAGATGCCAAGCGTTTTGCGGAGTGGTCCGGGAAATCCGCCTAAAAAACAAAGGTCGTGTTCGTCCACGATTCCTGACCAGTAGGTGGTGACAAAAATACCGCCTGCTTCTACAAAGGCTTCTATTTTTTCTCCTGCTCCCGCCCTCAGCATATAAAGCATCGGAGCAATTACCAATTTGTAGCTGGATAAATCGCATTCCATGTCAATGATATCAACGGGTATTCCTTCGTCCCATAATGGTTTGTAATGCCGGCGGATCTGCTCCTCATAGTGCATTCCGCTATTGCGCGGACCCTGCGCGTCATTGATGGCCCATCTATTTTCCCAATCAAACAGAATGGCTGTTTCCGGCTGAACCGAGGTCCCAACGACCTCATCCAGTTTTTGAAGCACGCCGCCAAGCTGGGATACTTCTTGAAACACCCGTGTATTTTCGCTGCCGTAATGGTCTACAACCGCACCGTGCAGCTTTTCACTCGAGCCTCTGCTTTTGCGCCACTGAAAATATTGAACGGTATCGGAGCCGTGCGCCACAGCCTGTATAGACGAGAGCGCGTGCATGCCGGGCTTTTTCAGTTTGCTCACCTCCTGCCAATTCGTTGCACTTGGCGTACTTTCCATGAGCATGAATGGCTGGCCGTTTTTGATGGATCGCTTTAAATCATGAAGAAGCGAAAACCATGCAGCAAGCTTACTTTCGTCCCTTTCATCGTGCCAGGTTGGGTAGGCATCCCAGGACACCACATCCACCGACTCTTTAAATTTCCAATAATTAAGACCTTCATATGCTTCCATGAAGTTTGTCGTTACCGGCAGATCCTGACTGTGCTTTTTTAAGGCGTTCACTTCATGATTAAAAAAATCCAGGGTTTGGTCTGTCACAAAGCGCTTCCAATCCAGGTTCATGCCGTGCACAAAATTTTCACCATGCGGGGCAGGAGACTCCACCTGCGACCAGTCAGTAATTGTATGGCTCCAAAAGGTTGTCCACCAGGCATGATTTAACTCTTGTAAAGAAGTGTATCTTTTTTGGAGCCATTCCCGAAATGCATTCTGACAGTAAGTGCAATGACAATCTCCGCCATATTCATTTGAGATATGCCAGCCAATAACAGCGGGATGATTCCCGTACCTCTCTGCCAGTTTCGTGTTTATAACCTCTATTTTTTCCCGGTAAATGGGCGACGTATAACAGTGATTATGTCTGACACCATGTAAATTGCGCACTCTGTTTTTTTCTACACGGAGCACTTCTGGATATTTTTGCGACATCCAGGCCGGTCTCGCTCCACTTGGCGTGGCAAGAAATGCAAACAGTCCATTCTCTGCAAACGTATCAAGTACATGATCCAGCCATTTGAAATCAAATGTGCCCTCCTTCGGTTCAAGCATTGCCCATGAAAAAATGCCGACGGACATCACATTGCAATTAGCCAGCTTCATTAAACGGATATCCTCTTCAAACACCTCAGGATACTCAAGCCACTGTTCCGGATTATAATCTGCTCCGTGAAGCATCCTCGGAACCTTAGAACTTATCGGTGGAAATACTGTCATCACACTCATCCTTTCTGGTTAAAGCGCTTACTTTTTCCTTTTTAGCTCTCCCGTTAAAAGGGATTTATATGTATCTTTTTTTGGTTATCCACAAACTACTGTAAAATCAGTTTACCACATCTATCCTGTTTCTTTGTTTATCTTATTAAGAGGTACCTGTACATTCTTTTTTTACAAGAAAGATTTTCGCAGGCGGAAGGTAACGTCCGATGATTGATTGGGAACTTAGAGAAAAGAAAAAAGAACGGCATCTTCAAGCCGTCCCTTTTTTGATTTCTTTATTTTGAAGTTGAGGTTTGAGAAACGGTTACGCCTGTCGGAACTTCATGGTGGTGTCGGCAGCGGGGCTCATAGGCCTCAGATGCTCCTACTAATATGACCGGATCATCGTAGCCTGCCGGCCGGCCTTCAATCAGACGCTGCGTTCTGCTTGCCGGTGAACCGCATACCGCGCACACTGCCTGTAATTTTGTTACTTGCTCTGCCAGTGCCATAATATGAGGCACAGGTCCAAACGGCTCTCCTTTAAAATCCTGATCAAGACCGGCAGCCACGACACGGTAGCCCTGGTCAGCCAGCTGAGTAATGACATCTATGATGCCGTGGTCAAAAAACTGAACTTCATCGATCGCAATCAGATCTGCCTTCGCGGTTACCTGTTCAAGAATTTCAGAGGAATCCTCAACCGGTACTGCGATCACAGAGGCTCCATTATGGGAGACAATGGCCTCTTCACTATACCTGTCATCCAGTTTTGGCTTAAAAACTAATATATGCTGTCTGGCAAACTGTGCTCTTCGAACCCTTCGGATCAATTCCTCTGACTTCCCTGAAAACATACTGCCGCAAATAACCTCAACCCAACCTGTCTGTTTCATTACATACACCAGAAATCAGCTCCTTCCTTGCTGTTGCTCTTGCTTTACAGCACTAAAGGGGCCTGGCCCCTTTAGTGGTTTACATCACTGCCTATCTTTGCTCATGCCACACATCTTTAACTGAAAAGATCTATGTAAAAAAGAAAAGAATGAGCTCCTTGCTTTTTTTGTCCGCAGGAGTCATTCGCCTGTTGTTTCATTGCCTGTTATTCATTTTAAGGGCTTGATTATTAAGCGGCAAGGGGTTTTTTTGACCCTTTTCGACGTTGTTTTTCTTTATTTTCCCCAATTTGACCGTAAAAAAACAGGCAAGAAGTTTCTTGCCTGTTCTGATATTACTGTTGCTTAAGACCGTATTTTTTGTTGAAGCGATCAACACGGCCATCCGCTGCTGCGAATTTCTGACGGCCTGTGTAGAATGGGTGACATTCCGCACATACCTCAACGCGAATGTCTTCTTTCACAGAACCAGTTTCAAATTCGTTACCGCAAGTACATGATACTTTTGCGAGTTTGTAATTTGGATGAATTCCTGCTCTCATCTCTTTCATCTCCTTCCGCCCTGAACCATCTGGAACAGAGTAAGTACTTACTATACTACCATGTAGTCATGCGCTGTACAAGCACAATGCTTACATTATATCAGGGGTACATCGGTTAATCAATACAAGTTATTTATTTCGTGAGGAACCGTTGGACTGATGGGTCTTCATCTCGTCTGTCAGCGTATCAAAAAATTCATCATTAGTTTTGGACTGGCGCAGTTTACGCAGGAAACGTTCAGCGAAATCATGCGAATCAGACAGCGCACGACGGATGGCCCAAAGCTTGTCCAAATGGCCGGCCGGTACGAGAAGCTCTTCTTTGCGCGTACCGCTTCGTCGGATATCGATCGCCGGGAAAATACGGCGTTCAGCCAGGTTGCGGTCAAGGTGAAGCTCCATATTTCCTGTTCCCTTGAATTCTTCATAAATGACTTCGTCCATACGGGAACCGGTGTCCACAAGAGCTGTGGCAAGAATGGTTAAGCTGCCGCCTTCTTCAATATTCCGCGCTGCACCAAAGAAGCGCTTCGGACGATGAAAGGCTGCAGGATCAATTCCTCCTGAAAGAGTACGTCCGCTTGGCGGGATGACAAGATTGTAGGCACGCGCAAGCCGGGTAATGCTGTCCATCAGGATGATAACATCGCGCTTATGCTCCACTAAACGCATGGCCCGTTCAAGGACCAGCTCAGCTACTTTAATGTGATTTTCAGGAACTTCATCAAAGGTAGAGCTTACTACGTCCGCCTGAACAGAACGTTCGATGTCCGTTACTTCCTCCGGACGCTCATCAATCAAAAGAACGATTAATTCTGCTTCAGGATGGTTCGTGGTAACGGAGTTGGCAATTTCTTTTAACAGCATGGTTTTACCAGCTTTTGGCGGTGCAACAATAAGTCCCCGCTGACCAAATCCAACAGGCGAAACAAGATCCATGATTCGAGTAGAAAGGGATTTCGGTTGTGTTTCCAATGTGATCTGACGGTCCGGATAAAGCGGAGTCAGAGCAGGGAAATGAACACGTTCCTTTGAGGTTTCCGGATCATCTCCATTTACCGCTTCAACATGAAGAAGTCCAAAATACCGTTCATTCTCTTTTGGCGGGCGTACTTTCCCTGATACCTTGTCCCCATTTCTCAGATCAAATCTGCGGATCTGGGAAGCTGAGATATAAATATCCTCTGAGCTTGGCGAATAATTAATCGGGCGAAGGAAACCAAAGCCTTCCGATTGAATGATTTCAAGAACGCCTTCCATGAAAAAGAAGCCTTCCTGCTCTGCACGGGATTTTAAAATTGAAAAGATCAGTTCTTTTTTTGTCAGTTTACTATAATAGGACACCCGATATTCTTTAGCTAATTCATATAACTCTTTTAGCTTCATATTATCAAGTGACGACATTTTTAATTCTTCCATAAGGACACCACACTTTTTAAATTTTCAGTTCTCTAGCCATACGTTCTGCTGGTTTGGTAGTAAATAAGGGTAAGGGCGTGTTGCTAGAAGAAAAGAGGTTGAATGATTAAAACGTTGAAAAAACATGAAGATTTTTTAAGCCATATCTATTCTACCTTTTATTAGGCAGACAAGCAATCAAAAAAAGAAAAGAGCTTCGATTGGCCTGCAAATCCGAAGCTCGTGGTCTGTTTAGAAGGATGCTTTGTTTTTAAAAATGGATCTATTGCTACAGATAATGCCTATTCTTAACGGATAAGGACTGCATTATACAATACAGACTTGTTCCTTTTACGATTTCATTACAAGATTCGGTTTTTTATTTAAACTGTGATTTCCTTCAATAAATCGAACAGTGCCGGACTTGGCACGCATAACAAGGGAGTGTGTTTCACCGTATGTGGCTTTAAACTGAACCCCTTTTAAAAGCTCCCCGTCCGTCACACCTGTAGCAGCAAAAATCGCATCGTCCCCGCGCACTAAATCCTCCATTAACAGCACTTTATTAACGTCAAGATTCATGGCACGGCACCGGTCCGCTTCTTCATCATTTTGAGGAAGCAGTTTTCCTTGGATTTCTCCACCGAGACATTTTAAACCAACAGCTGCAATGACGCCTTCAGGTGCGCCACCTGAACCAAACAGGATATCCACACCCGTCGCATCAAACGCTGTATTAATGGCACCCGCTACGTCGCCATCTCCAATCAGTTTGATTCTTGCCCCTGCGCTGCGAAGTTCTTCAATGATTTTAGCATGGCGATCCCGATTCAAAATCGTTGCCACCACATCTTCAATATTTTTGTTTTTTGCTTTTGCCACTGCTCTAAGATTGTCCAATACAGACGCATTAATATCAATTTGACCAACGGCTTCAGGACCGACAGCGATTTTATCCATGTACATATCCGGCGCATTCAGCAAATGACCATGATCAGCTACGGCTAAAACGGCAATAGCATTCCATCCTCCTGATGCGACAATATTAGTGCCTTCAAGAGGATCTACCGCAACATCCACTCTGGGTCCATATCCTGTGCCAAGCTTTTCCCCAATGTAAAGCATGGGTGCCTCGTCCATTTCCCCTTCTCCAATAACAACTGTGCCTTTCATTGGAATGGTGTCGAATACGTCTCTCATAGCAGTGGTCGCCGCATCATCTGCTTCATTTTTTAATCCGCGCCCCATCCACCTTGCAGATGCAAGGGCTGCTGCTTCAGTTACACGAACAAGCTCCATCGATAAACTGCGTTCCATCTTTCCATCCCCTTTACCTTGTTTCTCGGGGATTAGTATAACACATTACAGGTCTAATGTGTCATACTTTTGAAGCTATTGATTTTTCACCTGTTCAAGCTCTTCTTCTGTCATGGCTTCACGCCAGATCACAGCGCCAAGTCCTGTAAGCTTTTCAATGAGGTCACTGTAGCCTCTGTCTATATGCTCAAGACCCGTTACTTCCGTGACGCCCTCTGCCATCAGTCCTGCAATGACAAGTGCTGCACCTGCCCGCAAATCGGAAGCTTTCACCCGGGTGCCTTGCAGTTTGGAAGGTCCATATACAATGGCAGAGCTTCCTTCAGTTTTGATGTTCGCATTCATTCTTCTTAATTCATCAATATGTTTAAAACGTGCAGAATAAATCGTATCGGTTACTAAAGCAGTCCCTTCTGCTTTTGTTAGAAGAGCCGTCATAGGCTGCTGGAGATCAGTTGGAAACCCTGGATAAACCAGCGTCTTGATATCCACTGACCGGAGTTTATCTGACTTTCCAATGTAGATGTCTTCATCACTTTCTTCAATCGGTACACCCATTTCCCGCAGTTTGGCTGTGAGGGACTCCATATGAAGCGGGATCACATTTTCAACCGTCAGTCCGCCTCCGGCCGCTGCTCCCAAAATCATATATGTACCTGCCTCGATCCGGTCCGGTATAATGGTGTGTCTAGTTCCCGAAAGTGAATTTACGCCATCAATTCGAATGATGTTGGTTCCCGCTCCTTTGATTTTTGCTCCCATATTATTTAACAGGGTGGCTACATCAATAATTTCAGGTTCCTTCGCTGCATTCTCAATCACGGTTTGGCCAGTGGCCCGGACAGCTGCAAGCATAATATTAATGGTGGCGCCAACACTAACCACATCAAGGTAGATTCTTGCACCTTTTAATTCATCCGCTCTAAGATATATGGCTCCCTGCTCGTTTGTAACGGTTGCTCCAAGGGCTTCAAAGCCTTTAATATGCTGATCGATCGGACGAGGTCCAAGATGGCAGCCTCCAGGCAGTCCAATGGCTGCTTTTTTAAAGCGTCCCAGCATGGCTCCCATCATATAGTAGGAAGCCCGCAGTTTTTTTACACGGCCGCTTGGCAATGGCATCGCAACCATGCCTTCCGGGTTTACATGCATTTCTCCGTCATTGACTGTTACCTCTCCACCGATTTCTTCGAGAAGCTCTTTCAGTGTCTGAACATCTGAAATATCAGGAAGACCTTCAATAACGGTTGGTGAATCAGCTAAAATGGTTGCTGGAATTAGTGCCACAGCGCTATTCTTAGCACCGCTTACTTTAATTGTGCCTTTTAAAGGGTGGCCCCCTTCAATCTTAAGTTTTTCCATCGTAAAGCTCCTTCCCCTGTTCCATTAAGCGCAATTGAGCCGGTTTTTATAGAACGGCTACATCGCGTATTTGATCGCACACTCGAGACTAAACTATCTTTTCCGTTAGTGTGCGCACTCTTCTTTCGAATCATGTGAAAGAATTGAGTAAACAGGTAAAAAATTTATTTCTGTTTGTTCCAGTCGTTTAAAAATGCTTCAATTCCTGAATCGGTTAATGGATGATTAAATAATTGCTTTAATACTTTTATTGGGCAGGTAGCAATATGCGCGCCATTTAGCGCTGCCTGGGTAACATGTTGAGGATGGCGAATGGACGCGGCAATGATTTCTGTGTCAATATCATGTATTGCAAAAATATCAGATATTGTATTGATCAGCTGCATGCCGTCATGTCCAATGTCGTCCAGTCTTCCAAGGAAAGGAGATACATATGAAGCACCTGCACGGGCTGCCAGCAGCGCCTGATTCGCATTAAAGATCAGTGTCACATTCGTTTTAATGCCTTTCTTTGCAAACGCAGCCGTCGCTTTTAAGCCGTCTGGTGTCATGGGGACTTTAACCGTAATGTTTGGGGCGATCTCAGCCAGTTTTGTTCCTTCTTCGATCATGCCTTCTGCTTCCAACGAGATGACTTCTGCACTGACAGAACCTTCTACAAGCTCCGTGATTTCTTTCAGCCGGTCATGAAACGATATGTTTTCTTTTGCCACCAGCGATGGGTTCGTTGTGACCCCCGACACAATCCCCCAGCTGTGTGCTTCTGTTATTTCATCCATATTAGCTGTATCAATAAAAAATTTCATTTTATCCCATCTCCCCTTGTTGGTTTACATAGTTCAAATTTTCAAAATACGGTATGTACAGGAAAAGCTGACCCTGTGAAATTGCCAGTTCTAATTGAAAAGGCATGGTTTTGCCATGCTTGTCCTTTATCCTTTAGTACCTGGTTTACTTCCCAGTGTCAGCTTTTATCCCTCAGTACGGCTGCAAACATTCATCTGCTGTTCGTGACGATGATGCTCAGCCCAACTGCAGTCCCCTGTATTTCTTATGCCTGGTTTGAAGAACCAAACTCACGCATTTTCCCTGCAACAGTCGTTTTAATCGCTTCACGAGCAGGTCCAAGATATTTACGCGGATCATACACTTCAGAATCGTTCGCAAGCACTTCACGGACTACTTTTGTAGAAGCAATCTGATTTTCAGTGTTTACGTTGATTTTTGCTGTTCCGTATGAAATCGCTTTTTGGATATCTTTTGTTGGAATTCCAGTACCTCCGTGAAGAACGATCGGAACTTGTGCTTCGCGGCCGATTTGTTCCATTTCAACGAATCCAAGGTTTGGTTCACCTTTGTAAGGACCGTGAACAGAGCCAAGCGCCGGAGCCAATGTATCAATTCCAGTACGTTCTACAAGCTCTTTACATTCAATTGGATCTGCATAGATCACGCCGTCTGCAATGACGTCATCTTCCTGTCCTCCGACAACTCCAAGCTCAGCTTCAACAGAAACGCCTTTAGAGTGTGCATACTCAACCACTTTTGAAGTGATTTCGATGTTTTCTTCGAATGGTCCGTGAGACGCATCGATCATAACAGATGTAAAGCCTGCATCAATTGCTTCTTTACATTTTTCGAAGCTTGAACCGTGGTCCAGGTGAATCGCAACTGGAACTGTGATTTTCAGATCTTCCAAAAGACCTTCAACCATTTTTACAACGGTTTTAAAACCGCTCATATAACGTGCTGCACCTTCAGAAACACCCAGAATAACAGGTGATTTTTCTTCTTCAGCTGCTTGAAGAATTGCTTGAGTGTACTCAAGATTATTCAGGTTAAATTGTCCTACAGCATATCCTTTTTCTTTTGCTGTATTCAACATGTCTGTCATTGATACTAATGGCATAATCGAAACTCCTCCTTGAAATATGTGTTTAATCACACACTGCTGCACAAAAAAATTTTCATGCACTCAGCATCTATTTTCCATAGTATCATACCAAAAGAAACAGCATTTGACTATGCTTGCGCCTCACCTGGTAAAAGAAACAAAATTCGGGATATTCCTACTTATCACCCTGTATGCTGTAAATATTTTTTTACAAGCTGTCGAATGTCCTCAATGTCAAAAGGCTTCGCAATATGCGTAAGCGCTCCCAAATCTTTCGCTTCCTGAATCATATCCAGTTCACCATATGCAGTCATAATAACAACTTTAATGTCTTCACGCTGTTTTTTCATTCTTTTCAGGATCTCGATTCCGTCCATGCCGGGGATTTTCATATCGAGCAAAACAAGATCCGGATGCTCATTCAGTAAAGAAAGTGCTTCGTAGCCGTTCGCCGCCTGAAACGTTTTATACCCCTCTTTATTCAGCACTTCATTTAACAAAATCCGAATGCCGAACTGGTCGTCCACGATTAAAATCTTTTCCTCCACGATCTCCCACCTCTTTAACCAGATTATCCCTTTTCTATGTATCTCTTTGTTTTTATTTTCACCCTGTATTATGGTACATTCTACAAATAAAGTACAGTTCCTTCTTTGGGGCTGGAATATGAGTAAAAACCTTATTACATAATTCGACAAAAATAATGGGGGAATGAAATTTATGTTAAAAATGTTTACCACGCAGCTATCGGGTCTTTTCTCCCGGCTGCATGGAAAAGAAGAACTGTTAATGGAGGATGCTGCCCGCCTTCTTGCTCAGGCTGCTGTCGGTGAGGGCACGATTTATATTAAGGGCTTTGAAGAAATGCAGGGTGTTGCAGAGGAAGCTCTGAACGGGGAAGAGCCGATGGCATGCGCCCTGCAACTCCAGAATGTTGAAGATCTAGATGGTGCTGACCGCGTGCTGATTATAACGAGGCGTTCTACAGATGAACCTGCCCTTTCGCTTGGAAAAAAGCTTCAGGACAAGCAAATTCCGTTCACTGTCATTTCAGGTGTGGTGAAAGACGCTGAAAATGATTTAACAAGCCTTGCCGATGTTCATTTAAATACTCAGCTGGTGAAAGGCATGCTGCCAGATGAAGATGGAAGCCGGTTTGGTTTTCCGTCCCTGATGGCTGCATTGTATTTGTATCATGGCCTCAAGTTTTCGCTTGATGAAATGATTATTGAAAATGAATAGACAAAAAAAGAGGTTGGGACAAATTGTCTCAACCTCTTTGACCGGTTCGCTGCGCTTCAGACGTACGCTTTCCGCAGGGACGGTTGCTTGAGCCTCTCCAGGCCCTTGCCCTGGATAGTCTCAAGCAACTGTCAAATCCTGCAGGAGTCACCACCTTCCGCTCCGCTCACCCTCTTACAAATGCTATAAACTGCATCATCTTATGACACCTATCACGCAGCTCTACTTTAATGCTGATTATCGTTTAAGTGTTGCCTGTACAAAATCCCTGAACAGCGGCTGCGGGCGCGTTGGACGGGAAGTGAATTCCGGATGGAACTGGCAGGCTACAAACCATGGGTGGTCTGCAAGTTCGATAATTTCCACTAAACGGCCATCCGGGCTTGTTCCTGAGAATAGGAATCCTTCTTTTTCCATTTTCTCGCGGTACTGGTTATTAAATTCAAAACGATGGCGGTGACGCTCGTATACAACTTCTGAGTTATACGCTTCACGTGCTTTCGTTCCACCATTCAGTTTACATGGGTAAAGACCAAGACGCAGGGTTCCTCCAAGATCTTCGATATCTTTTTGCTCAGGAAGCAAATCAATGATTGGAAAAGGAGTAACCGGGTTAATTTCTGCTGAGTGTGCACTCTCAAGTCCAAGTACATTTCTTGCAAATTCAACAGATGCCAGCTGCATGCCAAGGCAAATCCCGAAAAACGGCATTTTCGTTTCACGCGCGAAACGAATTGCTTCCATTTTCCCTTCAATTCCCCGGTCTCCAAATCCTCCAGGTACCAGAATGCCATCCACATCGCTTAACTCTTCTGCAATATTTTCTGCGTTCAGCAGCTCAGAATTGAGCCATTTGATTTCTACGTCTACATCAAATTGATAGCCTGCATGCTTTAATGATTCTACAACCGAAATGTAGGCGTCCTGCAGCTCCACATATTTACCAACGAGGGCAATTCTTGTTTTACCGGACAGATTTCGAACCCGGTCTACAAGTTCATTCCACTCCGTCATTTCAGGCTCACGCACATCAAGTTTCAAATGTTCGCATACGATGCTGTCCATTCTCTGCGCCTGCAGGGCAAGCGGCACAGCATATAATGTATCAGCGTCAGCTGCTTCAATGACTGAAGCTTCGTCGATATCGCAAAATAGAGCGATTTTATCTTTCATGTCTTGTGAAATCGGCATTTCTGTCCGCACCACAATAATATTCGGCTGGATTCCAAGGCTGCGCAGCTCTTTTACACTATGCTGCGTCGGCTTTGTTTTCATTTCACCTGCTGCCTTAATATAAGGGACCAGCGTACAGTGAATATACATAACATTGTCACGGCCGACATCACTCTTGATTTGACGGATCGCTTCAAGGAAAGGAAGTGACTCGATGTCTCCCACTGTCCCCCCAATTTCCGTGATCACTACATCCGCATTTGTTTCACGGCCCGCACGGTAAACACGTTCCTTCAGTTCGTTGGTAATATGAGGGATAACCTGCACTGTGCCGCCAAGATAATCGCCCCGGCGCTCTTTTTTCAAGACAGTAGAATAAATCTTCCCTGTCGTAACATTGCTGTATTTGTTCAGGTTAATATCGATAAAACGCTCGTAATGGCCTAAGTCCAGATCGGTCTCTGCACCATCATCTGTTACAAATACCTCGCCGTGCTGATAAGGACTCATCGTTCCAGGGTCCACGTTGATGTAAGGATCAAATTTTTGAATGGTTACATTTAACCCTCTGTTTTTTAATAGACGTCCAAGGGATGCAGCTGTAATCCCTTTTCCGAGTGATGAAACTACGCCGCCTGTCACGAAAATATACTTTGTCATGCTTTTTCTCCTTTCGATGATGCCTGTATAATTTAAAATAGGCTTTAACGCCTCATAATAAAGGTGGGAGTTCAATCCATATTGAACGAATAATGACCCGATCAACGTGCAATCGAGTCCTTTTAAAAAACAAAAAGCGCCCCCTCCTACGTTTAAAAACGCAAGGGAGCGCGAATATCTGCGATTGTTCCTTTTTCAAGGAGCCCAAATAAAATACTACCATCATTCGAAAAATAGTCAAGGATAAAAATAAAGACCTTGTCGAAAACAGGCGGATAAGCGGGCATTATTTATCTTAACGTAAAAAAGCAGAAGTGCATGTCCGCGCTTCTGCCGTGAAGGATGTTATTTATTCTCGTCGTCCAAATCTTCTTCGTCTTCGTCTTCTTCGTCCTCATCAAGGTCAAAGTCATCATCTTCGATCAGCTCTTCATCGAAATCTTCGTCTTCATCTTCATCATCAATGTCATCGACATCTTCAAGGTCGTCGTCAAGCTCGTCATATACAAGGTCTTCTTCTTCATCATCAAGATCATCGTAATCAAGATCTTCGTCTGCAAGTTTTTTCTTTTTAGACTTGGATTTTAATTTTTTCTTCGTCTGAATTTCACTTGTTACATGCTCATCCTCTACCTGATCAAGCGGATACCATGTACGAAGCCCCCACTGGTCCTCGCCGATTGAAATAAAACGGCCATCCATATTGAGGTCCGTGTAAAATTGAACCATGTGTGATTTTACATCTTTATCAGTTAAGCCGAGAAGCTTCTTCCACTCATTTAACATTTCCTTAAACGACATCGTCGCATGACGGTCGACTAATAGGTAATGAGAAACTTCTATAAAAGAATATTCGCGGACTTCTTCTTTTGTAAGACTTTTAAGTTCCATTCCCTGCAACTCCTTTTTATCAAATATGCACGTATACTTCCTTTATCAATAACGCCTTTTTTCCTCATTGAAAGCATATTACCCATTATAACCAAAGTATCAGCTAAAATGCCATACCTACCCTTTTAAATTATCAATTAGTCGCTCGACGATTTTCGATATTTATCTTTTTTCATTTCTAAGTATGCCATGTAATAGAGTGCAAAAGATAAAATCAAAAGAGGAATTGCGCCAAGCATTCGACTGTAAAGTGTAAAGGTGATGACGATCATGAGGATTAATGTTCCATAGTACATAAGTGTTTTCGCCATCAGGGCCACTTCCTTTTCGGCTGGGGTTAGATTCCCTTTATTATAACCGAAAAAAAAACACCTGACGCAGGAATTCACCTTTCGTCAGGCAATTTACGAAGATTTTACATATTTCGACGGTATTGGCCGCCTACTTCATAGAGAGCGTGCGTAATTTGACCAAGACTTGCCACTTTGACCGTTTCCATCAGTTCAGCAAAAAGATTTCCACCGGCAACAGCGGTTGCTTTCAGCTTCTCCAATGCTTCTGCCGTTTCTTTATTGTGGGCATCCTGAAACACTCTTAAGTTCGTGATCTGGCTTTCCTTTTCTTCTCTGGTCGCACGTGCAAGCTCCATGCTGTCCATTTCTTCTTCAGAAGGCGGCGTCGGGTTTAAGTAGGTGTTCACGCCCACAATCGGGAGTTCTCCTGTATGCTTTTTCATTTCGTAAAACATGGACTCTTCCTGGATCTTTCCGCGCTGATACTGTGTTTCCATAGCGCCAAGTACTCCTCCACGGTCGTTAATGCGTTCAAATTCCTGGAGGACCATTTCCTCAACTAGGTCCGTCAATTCCTCCACAATAAACGATCCCTGAAGCGGATTTTCATTTTTGCTTAAGCCGTGTTCTTTTGTAATAATCATTTGAATGGCCATTGCCCGCCGCACTGACTCTTCTGTAGGGGTTGTAATGGCTTCGTCGTATGCATTTGTGTGAAGAGAGTTGCAATTATCCTGCAAAGCCATTAGCGCCTGCAGCGTGGTACGGATATCATTAAAGTCAATTTCCTGTGCATGCAGTGAGCGGCCAGATGTCTGTATATGATATTTGAGTTTCTGACTGCGCTCATTTGCTCCGTATTTGTCTCTCATGACGGTCGACCAGATTCGGCGTGCGACTCTTCCAATCACCGTATATTCAGGATCAAGTCCATTAGAGAAAAAGAAAGAAAGGTTTGGTGCGAACGCATTAATATCCATTCCCCGGCTTAAATAATATTCCACGTACGTGAAGCCATTGGCAAGAGTAAAAGCCAGCTGGGAAACAGGATTTGCACCGGCTTCTGCGATATGATAGCCCGATATGGATACAGAGTAATAGTTGCGCACTTTATGATCAATAAAATACTGCTGAATATCCCCCATCATTCTCAGCGCAAACTCCGTTGAAAAGATGCAGGTATTCTGTCCCTGATCTTCTTTTAAGATATCTGCCTGGACTGTTCCGCGAACGACCTGAAGCGTTTCTTCACGGACCGTGGTGAATTCGTCCATTGTTAACGTTCGGTCCAGCTCTTCTTCTTTTTTCCTGACCTGCTGATCTATTGCAGCATTCATAAACATCGCCAAGATGATCGGCGCGGGACCATTAATGGTCATCGAAACGGATGTGCTCGGTGCACAAAGATCAAAGCCCGCATATAGCTTTTTCATGTCGTCGAGTGTGCATATACTGACGCCGGATTCCCCGACTTTCCCGTAAATATCCGGGCGGTGATCCGGATCTTCTCCGTATAGGGTAACAGAGTCGAATGCTGTACTTAGTCTTTTTGCGTCATCATCTTTTGACAAATAGTGAAAACGGCGATTCGTCCGCTCAGGCGTTCCTTCCCCGGCAAACTGACGTTTCGGATCCTCGCCTTTTCGTTTAAATGGAAAGACGCCTGCTGTGTAAGGAAAAGAACCTGGAACGTTTTCTTTGTATACCCATTTTAAAATTTCACCATAATCTTGGTATTTAGGAAGTGAAACTTTTGGAATGGACAAACCGGATAAGCTTTTTGTCGTCAGCTCCGTTACGATTTCCTTACCACGGATTGTGGTGGTGAATTTGTCTTTTCCGTATAATTCCTTTTGATCCAGCCATCCTTCAAGTATTCTTTTAGATGAGTCGGAAAGCTGATCCCACACAGTTTTTCTAAGTGATTCAAGCGGCTGAAGAGTCTCTTCTGCTCCGCCTTCTTCTTTCAGGGCGGCGATGGCACCTTCAAGCTGGAAAAAGCGGCGTGCGAGTTTTACCTGATTGTCAGCGGTTTGATGATAGCGCCGCACTGTTTCAGCAATTTCCCGCAAATAATAACGCCGGTCATTTGGAATGATAACATTTTGTTTTTCAACATCAGCTGTGGTGGAAAAAGCCGTAGTCCAGCTGCTTGAAGTCTTTTCGCTGATGGTGTGCATAAGTGCAGCAAAGAGAGCGTTGGTTCCTGCATCGTTAAATTGGGAGGCGATCGTTCCATAAACAGGCATGTCATCCAAGTCGCGATCAAACAGCATATGGCTCCGCTGATATTGCTTCTGCACCTGACGCCTCGCATCTTCAGATCCCTTGCGTTCAAATTTATTGATGACAATTAGGTCTGCATAATCGATCATATCTATTTTTTCAAGCTGCGATGGCGCGCCGAATTCACTTGTCATCACATACATTGAGACATCTGCTATATCGGCTATTTCCGCATCGCCTTGTCCAATCCCGCTCGTTTCTACGATTATAAAATCAAACTTCGCAGCCTTTACAACGGAGATGGCGTCACGAATGGCGAGTGAAAGCTCACTTTTGGATCCCCGGGTTGCAAGGCTTCTCATGTAAACGCGATCCGAAAAAATGGCATTCATACGAATACGGTCCCCAAGTAGCGCACCGCCTGTTTTTTGCTTAGTAGGATCAATGGAAAGAATCGCAACTTTTTTGTCCGGTATCTCATTGATAAAACGCCGGATAAGTTCATCCGTCAGCGAGCTTTTTCCCGCTCCGCCAGTGCCCGTGATTCCGAGTACAGGCGCTTGCTGTTCAATGGTTTTTACCTCATTGACAATGGTCTGCCATTGTTCCTTTTGATCTGTCTGCTGCATGCGGTATTCAGCAAGTGAAATGAATTTGGATACTACAGGCGTCTTTCCGTTTTGTAGTTCTTCAAGCTGATGGGTCATGTCTGCACTGACAGTGGAAAAGTCACATTCCTCAAGCATTTGATTAATCATACCCTGCAATCCATGCTGTCTGCCGTCCTCCGGCGAAAAGATGCGCGCAATCCCATAGTCATGAAGTTCTTTAATTTCACGCGGGATAATGACGCCGCCACCGCCGCCATACAGCCGGATATGAGGTGCTCCACGTTCTTTCAGCAGGTCAAACATATATTTAAAATACTCAACATGTCCTCCCTGATAGGAAGAAATCGCAATCCCCTGTACGTCTTCCTGAATCGCTGCATTCACCACTTCCTCCACCGACCGGTTATGGCCCAGATGAATGACTTCTGCTCCGCTTGACTGTAAAATTCTGCGCATAATATTAATCGACGCGTCATGACCGTCAAATAAGCTCGAAGCGGTCACAAAACGGACCGGATGAACCGGTTTATAAATAACGGGTTCTTTCATTGCCATGTTTACTCCCCCTTTTTCACTCCTGCCTGGTAGCCTGTAATGCCCGACAGCAGAAGCTCTGTTTGCCGCTGAATATATTCATCAATCGTGTAGGCATGATGCAGCGCCCATCTTCGGAAGCCCCACATCTGCCCCTGAACGAAGATGTTTTGCGCCAGAAGATGCACCTGCTTTTCTTCCATTTCAAGCTCACCCTGCTCGACGCATTTTTGAATTAAGGTTTCAAACATTTTTACCATTTCAAGCTCTTTTTTCAGTACGTAAGGCAGCGCATCCTTAGAAAGGGACTTTGCTTCCTGATACATCACAAGCACTTCATCCTGCATTTCATCCACTACTTTAAAATAGTGCGCGATGCCGAGCGATAAATTTGAAATGGTTCCTGCATTCAGGTCCATGCCATGCAGCTGCGCCCGTACCTCATCATAAATCCGGTCACAGACCAGATACAGCACATCTTCTTTAGCCCGAATGTATTCGTACAGCGTTCCGATGCTGAAGCCGGATTCACGGGCGATTTCTCTTGTCGTCGTCCGATGAAATCCTTTTTGCTTAAAAAGCGCCACCGCTCCTTTAATCATCTGATCGCGACGCATTTCCACGAGCCGTTCATCTTTAACCGACGACTGTACTTCACGCCGTTTCTCCAAGCGCACCCCCGCCTTTCCAGCTAAATTGATTTTCTTCCCTCTATTGGTTTTCAGGGCAATCCCTTACTTCGTCACAGTCCGTCCGATTACAAGACGCTGGATCTCCTGTGTACCCTCATAGATTTGTGTGATTTTCGCATCGCGCATGAAACGTTCAACCGGATAATCCTTCGTATAGCCATAGCCGCCGAATACCTGAACGGCTTCTACCGTTACTTTCATGGCCGTGTCTCCAGCGAACAGCTTTGACATCGCGGACTCTTTTCCGTAAGGCAGTCCTTCTGACTCAAGCCAGGCTGCCTGATACGTCAGCAGGCGGGAGGCTTCAATGCCTGTGGCCATATCGGCAATCTTAAAGGAAACGCCCTGGTTGGCAAGAATCGATTTCCCGAATTGCTCCCGGCCTTTTGCATAGTCAATGGCTGCATCCATTGCCCCCTGCGCGATTCCTACAGCCTGTGCGGCGATCCCATTCCGGCCGCCGTCAAGTGTCATCATCGCGATCTTGAAGCCTTCTCCTTCTTTTCCAAGGAGGTTTGCAGCAGGGACTTTCACATGATCAAAAATCAATTCGGTGGTTGGAGAAGAGCGAATGCCCAGCTTTTTCTCTTTTTTACCGACTGAAAAGCCCTCATAGCCTGCTTCCACAATAAATGCGCTCATGCCGCGGGTTCCCTGAGATGGATCAGTAACGGCAAAAATGATATACAAATCGGCTACTCCGCCGTTCGTAATCCACACCTTTGAACCGTTTAATACATAATGATCTCCATCCTTCACCGCTTTTGTTTTCATCGATGAAACGTCCGACCCCGCTCCCGGCTCAGATAATCCATAGGCGCCAAGCATTTCACCCTGAGCAAGTGCAGAAAGGTAATGCTTTTTTTGTTCCTCTGTTCCAAATTTAAAGATCGGCCAGCTGGCAAGGGAAAGATGCGCAGACAGTGTCACACCTGTTGATGCACATACACGCGAAAGCTCTTCAACTGCAATGACATACGCTAAATAGTCACTGCCGATTCCGCCGTACTCTTCCGGCCACGGAATGCCTGTCAGGCCAAGCTCAGCCATTTTATCGAAGATGCCGCGGTCAAAGCGCTCTTCTTCATCCCGCTCGGCAGCTGTTGGCGCCACTTCTTTTTCAGCAAAATCACGGACCATTTTCCGGATCATTTTGTGCTCTTCTGATAATGTAAAGTTCATGGTTTTTCCTCCTAGCAATCTCGTAAATTATTTTGTGACATGTTTGCTGATGACGATGCGCTGAATTTCACTTGTTCCCTCATAAATCTCACTGATTTTCGCATCTCTAAAATAGCGCTCAACAGGATAATCTTCTGTGTAGCCATTTCCTCCGAAAACCTGAACAGCTTCGATCGCATTGTTCATGGCGGTGGTTGATGCAAACAGCTTGGCAATGGATGCCTCTTTCCCGCACGGCTTATCCTGTGCTCTAAGGGAGGCCGCCTGATAAACGAGCAGACGCGCTGCTTCTGAGGCCGTTGCCATATCCGCTAGCTTAAACCCGATGCCCTGCTGCTGCGCGATCGGCTTGCCGAATTGGACACGTTCTTTTGCATAAGCACACGCCGCTTCATAGGCAGCTTCTGCAATGCCCAGTGATTTGGCTGCAATGCCGATTCTTCCTGTATCCAGGTTTCCAAGAGCAATCTTAAAGCCCTCTCCCTCTTTGCCCAGCAAATTCTCAATCGGCACCTTCATATCTTCAAAGGTTAGCTGTACGGTGCGTGAGCCATGCAGTCCCATTTTTTCTTCGTCTTTCCCGACAATAAAGCCTGCCGTCTCTTTTTCTACGATAAAAGCAGAAATCCCTTTTGTTCCTGCAGCAGGATCCGTAATCGCAAAAACAATATACGTATCTGCTTCTCCGCCATTTGTAATGAAGATCTTTGATCCGTTCAGTACATAGTGATCATCTTTTTTCACTGCTTTGGTTTTCAGGCTTGCAGCATCAGAGCCTGCGCCGGGTTCTGTTAAACAAAAGGCTCCCAGGTGCTCACCTGATGCAAGCTTTGGCACATACTTTTGCTTCTGCTCTTCATTGCCATAATAAAGTATCGGATTTGTGCCTACAGATGTGTGGACAGAAAGGATGACCCCTACCACCGCACTTACTTTAGATAGTTCATGTACGGCAATGATATAAGAAATAAAATCCATTTCAGACCCGCCGTATTTTTCCGGAACGGAGATGCCCATTAAGCCCAGCTTCCCCATTTTCTTTACGATATCACGGGGAAATTCCCCTTTTTCCATTCGTTCTATAAAGGGTGTGATTTCTTCGCGAGCAAAGTCGCGGACCATTTTTCTCATCATTTTTTGTTCTTCCGTAAATCTCAGTTCCATCCCCGGTTCCCCCCTGATGTTAGTCGTACACGTAAAAGCCTCGGCCTGTTTTCTTGCCCAGCCAGCCGGCTTTTACATATTTTCTGAGTAATGGACAGGGACGGTATTTGCTGTCGCCAAATCCTTCGTGCAGGATTTCCATAATGTATAAGCATGTATCAAGACCGATGAAATCTGCTAATTGCAGCGGACCCATGGGATGATTCATGCCCATTTTCATGACATCATCTATCGCTTCTTTCGTGGCCACTCCTTCAAAGAGGGTATAGATCGCTTCATTGATCATGGGCATCAAAATGCGGTTTGACACAAATCCAGGGAAATCATTGACTTCAACGGGTGCTTTATTTAATGTTCTCGTCATTTCTTCAACCGCCAGATAGACTTCATTTGCAGTGGCAAGGCCCCGGATAATTTCTACGAGTTTCATAACCGGCACCGGGTTCATAAAATGCATGCCAATAACCTTTTCAGGACGCTTCGTTGCGGCAGCTATCTCCGTAATCGGGAGAGATGACGTATTTGTCGCAAGGATTGCGTGAGCCGGTGCAGCCTGATCAAGCTTCTTAAAGATCTCCGTTTTTACTGTCATATTTTCCACAGCCGCTTCAATAATGATATCCGCAGCGGAAGCATCCTGAATATCAGTGGATCGGCTGATTCGTGACAGACAGGCGTTTTTTTCTTCCTCTGTCATGCGGCCCTTTTCTACGGAGCGGGAAAGATTCTTTTCGATTCCAGCAATGCCGCGCTCTAAAAAATCGTCTTTAATATCATTTAACGTTACTTCATATCCCGCCTGGGCACAGACCTGGGCAATCCCTCCGCCCATCTGCCCTGCACCAATAACCATTACTTTTTTGATCGTCATCAAATCTCTCCCTTCACTTCAATCAGAACAGCATCTCCCTGACCGCCTCCGCTGCAAATAGAAGCGATGCCGAGTCCGCCGCCTCTTCTTTTCAGTTCATAGGCAAGTGTCAGGATCACGCGTGCACCGCTTGCTCCAATCGGATGGCCAAGTGCGACCGCTCCTCCGTTTACATTTACTTTTTCAGGATCGAGATTGGCGATTTTCGCGCTGGCTAAAGCGACGGCTGAGAAAGCTTCATTAATTTCAATCAGCTTCACTTCTTCCAGGCTGCGTCCTGTTTTTTCAAGAAGTTTATTAATCACAAGACCAGGTGTTTGCGGAAAATCTTTCGCTTCAACCGCAACCTCTGCATGACCTAAAATCGTCGCAAGAATTGATTTGTTTTCTCTTTGTGCGCGCTCTTCACTCATTAAGACCATTGCACAGGCCCCATCGTTAATTCCCGGCGCATTCCCCGCAGTAATGGAACCGTCTTTATCAAATGCCGGACGCAAACCTGAAAGTTTTTCTAAGGAGGTATCGAGCCTTGGCGATTCGTCGTTTGCGATGGTCACAGGTTCTTTTTTGCGCTGGGGCACTTCAAGCGCTACAATTTCTTCAGCAAAGATGCCTTTCTCGATCGCTTTTCCGGCCCGCTGATGGCTTCGCAGCGCCCATTCGTCCTGCTGCTCTCTCGTCAGACCGAATTCTGCAGCTGTTGAATTTCCGTAGTTGCCCATATGAACATGATTAAATGAACAGGTTAATCCGTCGTGCACCATCATGTCTTTTACCGCCGCATCTCCCATTCTAAATCCGCTTCTTGCTTTATCCATAAAGTAGGGAGCATTCGTCATCGATTCCATTCCGCCTGCCACGATTAACGATTCGTCCCCTAAACGAATCAGCTGATCGCCTAATGTGACACTTCGCATCCCAGAAGCACATACTTTGTTAATGGTTTCGGTTTTCACTTCCCATGGTATTCCGGCTTTTTGCGCTGCCTGTCTGGAAGGAATCTGCCCCTGCCCTCCCTGAAGAACAGTGCCCATAATCACTTCATCTACTTCTGAAGGTTCGACTTTTGCACGCTCCAAAGCTTCTTTAATCGCAAAGCCCCCTAAATCTGATGCAGAAAATGAAGACAGACCACCTCCAAATTTTCCAAAAGGAGTTCGTGCCCCATCAAGAATTACCGTTTTCCCCATTGTTCGTTTCCTCCCTGTTTATAAAGTAAATTGACTGAGCGTTCGCTCATAAAGCGTTCAAAAGAAAAGGGACACCCTGCGTCCCTCGGTTATAAGAAATGTTTTGCTTCCGTTTTAATTGTAAGCGATTACATCATTTAAAAACAAGCAGGTTAAGCGAATTTCCGCTTAACCTCTATGATTAGGCAATGTCTACTTTCCCTGTTCCTATAATGCTTCTTTCCAGGAGTTCCGCTACGTCGTACGTACCGACCTCTTCTTCCACTTCTTTTGCTTTTGTTCCATCCGACAGCATCGTCAGACAGTATGGACAGCCGGAGGAGATGACTGAAGGCTGCACTTCAAGCGCCTGTTCAGTACGGGCGACATTTACGCGATGCCCTTTATCTTCCTCCATCCACATTAAACCTCCACCTGCGCCACAGCACATGCCGTTTTCCCGGTTTCGTTTCATTTCAATCAGCGTTACACCCGGGATGGCTTTCAGGATCTCACGCGGTGGATCATAT
The DNA here is from genome assembly GCF_050107735.1 of Jeotgalibacillus proteolyticus. Taxonomy (GTDB): domain Bacteria; phylum Bacillota; class Bacilli; order Bacillales; family Jeotgalibacillaceae; genus Jeotgalibacillus; species Jeotgalibacillus proteolyticus_A. Next base: position 53,747 of record NZ_JBNILO010000001.1, on the reverse strand, counting down.
ACTTCGTTGTATCTTCCTAGATAACATGAATCATGGAACGTTATTTTCTCGTTTACTGCATGAACCGGCTTCAGTCGGCCGTCCTTCACAAGCTGTGCGAGGATCTCAGTGTGATGGTATACTTCTGCTTTTAAGCCAAAGTCCGGATACTCATTTTTAAATACATTGTACGCATGCGGGTCAATGGTGATGATCTTTGTAATTTCATTTTTTTCAAACTCGGCAATATTCGCGGTCGCAAGTTCCTGAAATAAAAACTCATTTCCAAGTCTTCTTGGCGTATCTCCGGAGTTCTTTTCCTTGTTTCCAAGAATCGCAAATTTTACGCCTGCCTCGTTCAGCAGCTTTGCAAAAGAAAGTGCGATTTTTTGGCTGCGGTTGTCAAATGAGCCCATTGAGCCGACCCAGAACAAGTACTCAAAGTCTTCGTCGGCTTTTTTCATTTCTTTAATCGTTGGAACGATGACATCTTCACGGGCTTCACGCCAGTTTTCACGCTCTTTCCGGTTCAGCCCCCATGGATTGCCCTGACGCTCAATGTTTTGTATGGCTCTTTGTGCATCCGGATCCATTTTTCCTTCTGTTAACACAAGGTAGCGGCGCAGATCGATTATCTTATCAACATGCTCATTCATCACCGGGCACTGGTCCTCGCAATTGCGGCAAGTTGTACAGGCCCAGATTTCTTCCTCCGTGATCACATCGCCGATCAGGCTTGGGTGATACATATCAAAGGCTGCTTCCTGACCTCCGCTCTCAGAGGCAGCTGCCACCTGATTGCCTTTTGTATTGGCAAAAGCAGGCACCGGCACCCATGGAGATTGAGAAGTAATCGCTGCGCCTGTAAAAGTAAGATTGTCGCGAATTTTTGTAATCAAATCCATCGGCGACAGCATCTTGCCTGTTCCGGTGGCAGGACACATATTTGTACAGCGTCCGCATTCCACACAAGCATATAAATCAATCAGCTGAAGCTGTGTAAAGTCCTGAACCTTCCCAACTCCGTAGGTTTCCTGCGTTTCGTCTTCAAAATCTATTTTGTTCAGTTTGCCCGGATTATCAATGCGGTTAAAATACACATTGGCCGGACCGGCAATTAAGTGAGCATGCTTAGATTGCGGAACATACACTAAAAACCCAAGCAGGAATAAAAGATGCGCCCACCATGCAACATAAAACAGCACAACTGCAAAGCCTTCACCAAGCCAGCCTGTAGCCCCTGCAATGAGGGAAGCAACCGGCTCCGTCCACGTTAAATCATGGTTCAGCCAAACAAGTCCTGCACCATTTCCGATTAAAACAGACAGCATTAATCCGCCAATAAAAATCAGCACAAGGCCTGATTTAAATCCCCTTTTCAGACGGACAAGCTTCTCCATATATCTCCGGTAAAACGCCCAGCCTACTGCCACCAGGATCATCAGGGTGACAAGTTCCTGAAAAAACGTAAATCCAGGATAAAAAATACCAAGCGGCAGATGCGCTCCAGGAACGAGACCTTTATAAATAAAATCTATCGCACCAACCTGCACCAGCAAAAATCCATAAAAGAACATAACATGAATGATGCCGCTTTTTTTGTCTTTGAGCAGCTTTTTCTGGCCAAATACCTGAACGATAAACTTCTTCATTCGCACTTTGACATTATTATCAAACTCAGTTTTCTTCCCAAGCCTAATGAATTCATACCGTGTTTTCACTAAATAGCCGAACAAATAAATTGCGTAAGCGGTTACAAGAATAAACGCAATCCAATTGATAATAAGCAATATATTCCCCATGATTGATGCACTCCTCCCCTTTGCTGCTAAATTAAAAAAATTCTGTCTATGTCTATTATATAATGAATGAGCATTCAGTCAATGTTTTTTCATTGATTTTCTTCTATCCGCTGCTTCATTTCACCTTGCTTAAAGACGTGTTTCAGGCTCCTTTTTCCCGCTGTTCCTGCCTTACATGGGCTGGATTCTTTTGTAATCTTCTGCTTAAGAGCTATTTTTGAAAAGAATGGGCATGCTAAAAAAGAGGAACAGGAGGTAGTCGAATGAAGGTTCTAAAAGTTTTTGCTATTCTACTTATGATTATTGGCTGGCTGAGGCTGGATTGGCTTATGGGCATGCATTCCCTTAAACGTAAGCGCAGATCCTCTGTTTATCCTTGGAGAAAAGGTGAAATGAATTTTTATGATGACGGAGTTGCATGGATGAAATCGCTTGAGCTTGACATCATGGAAGCAAAGCGTTCAATTTGTCTTTTATTTTATATTATAGAGCCTGATGAGGTAGGAAGACGGCTTTTTTCTCTATTGGAGGGCCGGGTAAAAGATGGGATTGAGGTTCGAATCCTATGTGATGCGCTCGGCAGTAAGAACATGAAAAAATGGGTTAAACCCTTGCAGGAAGCAGGGATTCATATTGCCCTCAGCCGCCCGCTGATTTTTAAAGGTTCCCTGTTTTCCCTGCAGCGGAGAAATCACAGAAAAATTGTCATCATTGATGGGGAAATCGCGCATGTTGGCGGCTTTAATATAGGGAGGGAGTATGTGAACCTGGATCCTGTCCTTTCTCCCTGGCGTGATTATCACCTCCGCATAACAGGCTCCGGTGTAGAAGATTTGCTTTCTGAGTTTCAGATTGATTGGCAAAGGGAGTTTAAGAAAACTCAGAATCACTTTGAGGCGGTTTCTCATGAAGCTAAAGGCTCTTTTTCTTATCAGATCGTACCTTCAGAGCCGGTCAATATGGAAGCCTTTATGCTGGACCTATTTGATCTGGCGCAAAAATCGATTTTTATTGGCACACCTTACTTTATTCCAACTGAGAAGCTCTTCTCTTGCTTAAAAAATAAGCTGGCACAGAATATTAGTATTACGATCCTTGTACCGGGCACACCGGACCATGCACTGGTTCAGCCTGCATCCTATCATTTCTTGAGAGAATTGATTGACCTTGGAGCGCATGTTTATCAGTTTGAGCATGGATTTTACCACGCAAAAGTGCTGCTGATTGATGAGAAACTTTGTGATGTGGGAACGACCAATTTTGATCGTAGAAGCATTTTAATAAACGATGAATTAAATGTGCTGACAACAGACCAAAGAATTATTCTTCAGGTTCAGCAAAGCATTCAAAAAGATCTGCAGCATTCAGTGCGCATTTCAAAGGATCAGCTAAAGCCGGAGGGAATCGGCGGCTCGGCGATGGAACTCGTTGCGCGTTCTTTTTCCCACCTTCTTTAATTTCTAATTAAAGAAGATGCTTTTAAAGTCTTTTTCCTAGCATGAAACATGTTGCCGGGCCGGCTGATTTAACAGGATCAGACTGAAAAGGCAAGTCTGCCTGCTGCCAGCCGTACTGAATATGCATTCTCTCCCATTCGAACGCAATTCCCTTTGATCCCACCGGCCATAAAACAGCTGTGTTGGGGTCTTTTGCTAACTCTGCGGCTTTTGACAGAGAAGCAATCTTATCAGGAAACATCAAAACCTCTTTTCCAACAAGCGGCTCTCCTTCTAATGTCCACTTCAGCTCTTGAGAAGGCTCGAAATGGCGGAACCGCTCACCGATGACGGTAACGGAAATGGCTGACTGAAGCATATTAACATTTGATTCTGTACTGCCGGACACGCTAACATCCGCCAGTCCCATTTCCTGAAGACCAAGGCTGATGCCATTACAAAGACCCTCCCATGCTTCGTTACCGCAGAAATTATTTAAAAGAACGAGTTTGGGCAGTGCACCGGCAGAAAGAGCATCCAGCACAGCGGTGCGAAATGAAAAGTACGCGACGGTCTCATAAGGAGCCTGGACTTCGTCCAGCTCCTTTTCGCCGATGCCGCCGCTGTTGTCAGTGGTAACCACCCAGTCATTTTTTCCTGCGTTCCATTGGACTGCATTCCTTCCGGTCATAGACGGTTTCATTGCTCTTCTTTAGGTGAGCGTTTACCGGTGCGAAAAACCTTTGCACTCCGTATATATTCCACATCCGCTACACCGTCTCTTGCATTAACTGCACGAGCACAGGCAAAAAGGTAGTCAGAAAGACGGTTCAGGTACTGCTGCGGCGCCGCTGGAAGTGCCGGATCTGCCTTCGCAAGCTTAACTGTCAGTCTTTCCGCTCTTCTCGTAACCGTCCGGGCAATATGCAGCGATGCAGAAGCGGCTGTTCCTCCGGGAAGCACAAATCGCTCAAGCTCAGGAGATTCGTCCATTAACTGGTCAATGCGGAGCTCGAGCTGATCAATTGCTTTGGCATCCAGCTTCCATTCCTTTTTCGAAGAAACATTCGCCAGGTCTCCCCCCGCATCAAATAGTTCATGCTGAATCGCTTCAAGGTCTTCCACAATGTCCTTGAACTTTGTTTTGTCGAGTTCTGCTACTGCCTTCCCTACAAAGCTGTTGACCTCGTCAATCGTGCCGTAAGCTTCCACTCGGATATCATCCTTGTCTACTCTCCCGCCTATCAGACTTGTCTGGCCTTTGTCTCCTGTGCGTGTGTAAATTTTCATGTTTCTGCCTCCTCCTGTTTTAGCTCTTCTCCTATACCATACCAGACTCGTGTAACTCGGCAGGACATTTGTGCGCTGTGTTGAAAGCACCAGCCTGAAAGATCCCGGGCCCTTCTCATGGTATGATCCAATGGTACAATTCCTTTTGACTGATCTGTTCCCACAAGCATGACGCTTCTCGTTTGGTTCTTCTTTTCCCATAGATTCAATTGATCAATCCAGTTCTTAAAAGCTTCCACAATCTCATCATCCTGTAACGGTCCATGGCATTGATGCAGCACCCAGTCTTCCATAGAAAACCACACTAAAACGTCATGCTGCAGTCCCTTTAATGACTTCTCAGGTGACCATTCCATTACTTTTTCATGAGGACGCTTTGTCCTTTTGAGCTCATCTTTTACCCATTGCTCCTTTCCGTTATAGGCACCGCCGATAATGAAGTGCATCTCTCACCCCTCCTAAAGGCTTCGCGATCAGCCCAATAGAGTGTCATTCCCTGCCCATGCAGCGGTTTCCAATCCCAGAAGGATTTTTTCTCAGGAGCAAGCGCTGTGAGCAGCTGTCGAATGGGGCCGCCATGTGAGACAACCGCTATTTTTTCTATGCCGTCCTGATAACACCATTCACGGATCATGTCCCATGCGGCTTCTATACGTTGGGAAAATTCAGCAAACGATTCTCCGTTTTCCGGGCGCATTTCCTGAGGGTTTTCCAGCCACATTGAAAAATCCTCTCTTTTGGATAATTCATCTGCCTTTTTGCCTTCCCAGCTCCCAAAATGTATTTCGCGCAGCCCTTTATGGTAAATCTTTTTATCATGAGGGAACAGAAAGTCTGCAGATTGTACACAGCGTTTCAAGTCACTTGAGATGATCCGGTCAGCTTCTGGACGGAACCTCTTTGTACGCTTGAGAAGCTCAATCCCTTCTTCAGCTACTTCAACATCTGTCCAGCCAATATATACCTTTTCAAGATTTTCTTTTGTTACCCCGTGACGATAGAGAGATAGCTCCACACCAGTAACAGACTCCATAATTCTCCTCCTTCTAATCCGGCGCCAAGCAGGTCACCGTTGATTCCGCCAAATTGTTTAACTGCAAAACGCCAAAGGATCACCGAAAAAATAAGAAAACCGGCCACCAGAAGGATTAACAGCTTCCAGTCCATCAAGCCAAATGCCAGCGCAGGGAGTACTAAGGCCCCAGTCCCCATGATTAGCGGAATTTTCATATGTTTGGGATGAAGCGACTGCCTTAGATAATAAGCGATACCCTCTTCTTTGGCGAGTGGAGCGGCAATTAGTAGTACGCCCATCATCACTCTGGATAAAATCGGGATCCAAATCAGCCAGATTACAGATTCCTCAAACTGACTAAAAAGATCTACTAGCAGTACACCTTTCGCCGCAAGCAGCACCACTAAAGACAGCACACCAAACGCCCCAACATGCGGATCCTTCAAAATATCTACTCGCTTTTCAAGGCTGCTGTATGAAAAATAAGCATCGCTTGCGTCTGTCCAGCCATCCAGATGCAGCCCGCCAGACCAAATGATAAATAAGACCCAGACAAGAAATGCTTTCATGAGCGGACTCATGGAAAATATAGATTCAGCTGCTTCGGCCGTTCCAACAATCGTCCACCCAATTATAAATCCGACAGCCGGCAGCATGCCAATCATCCACGGAACGGTTCGCTGATTTAGCTCTATTTCTTTGGTAATGGGCACAACAGTGAAAAACTGAAAAGACAGCATTAACCCTTTAAAAGTATTCTTCATACAGGCAGCCCCATGATTTCCCGGATTTTCTCCCAATCAAGATAAGGCTTCAGCTTTTCCGCCAGATCATCATACACATCTTCTTTAGGATCCTCTCCCATTGTACGGGTTAGACCTTTTGATACTCTGATTTCATTTAATAAATAGTTTCTTGCTTCTTTTTCGCGAAAGATATCGTGAAGATAGGTGCCGATGACTCTGTGCTCCGGTGCCCAGATTCCATCTTTTTCACCATTTTCATAAACGATCAGGGCCCGGGAAGAAAAAGAAGGCTCCACTATTGTTTTGCCTAAATGTATTTCATAGCCGCTTACGCTTACAACCGGCTGCTTCTCCATAGGAAGGATCACGCCGGTGCGGCGAATGACGGTCTTTTTTTCTTCAAAAATCGTTTTGGATGGAATCAGGTTAAAGCCTTTTTCCTGTAAATGAACAATTCCTGAATCCACGCCATGCGGATCGATCAGTTCTGTGCCCATCATCTGAAAGCCCCCGCATATTCCCATTATCCAGGCGCCATCCTCATGAAGCTGTTTCATCGCCTTCTGCCAGCCGTTTTGTTTCAGCTGCTTCAAAGAATGAATGACACTTTTTGTCCCGGGTATAATCAGAAGATCAGGCTGTGCGGTCAGCTCCTCAGGACGCCTTACCCATTGAAGTGAAACATCCTCTTCGTCCAACAGCACTTCTATATCTGTAAAATTTGAGATATAAGGAAGATCAATCACTGCAATTTTCAGCGCTTTGGACGGATCACCCCGCCCTGCTTTCAGTGCTTTGACGCCAAGAGAATCCTCCTGTTCAATGCCGTGATGAGAAAGCTTTGGCAGCACCCCCACCACCGGCAGACCGGTATGCTCTTCAATCCATTTTACCCCATCATCAAATAACGCTTTATCACCGCGGAACTTATTAATGATGATTCCTTTCACTCTGCTCCGGTCTTTTTCACGAAGCAAGGAAAGTGTGCCTGAAATACTGGCAAAAACGCCTCCTCTTTCAATATCTGACACAAGCAGAACCGGCACATCCGCCATTTCAGCAACCATCATATTAACCAGCTCCCGGTCGAGCAGATTCATTTCAACCGGACTTCCGGCGCCTTCTATTACGATGGCATCAAAGGATTCTTCAAGAGTGTTTAAAGATGTCTCAATTGCTTTCTTTGCTGTGTTGTAAAAGTCACTGCGATAAGACATGCCGCTTAATGAATCGACTCGTCTCCCAAATAAGACCACTTCTGATGCACGGTCATTTTGCGGTTTCAGCAAAATCGGATTCATCCAAACGGAAGCCTCAACTTTCGCTGCTTCAGCTTGAATCCCCTGTGCCCTGCCTATTTCAAAACCGTCCGTTGTGACATATGAATTATTCGACATATTTTGAGATTTAAATGGAACGGTATTTATACCGTCTTGGACAAGCAGCCGGCAAAACAACGTTGCGATCAGGCTTTTCCCGACATCTGATGACGTACCTTGAAGCATGATTCCCTTCAATCCTTCCACTCTCCCTTCCGGATCAGCGGAAGTCCCGCTTCCATTTCAATCGCGATGTCTGAAATGCTTACCGCCGCCTGATGAAGCTCCCCTATTTTCTTTTGATAAACAGCTGTCATGCCTTCAGTAAAGACCGGCTCCATCAATACTTCATTCGAGACGATAAAAAGAGTGTCCACTTTTTGTTTAATACAGTTAGCCCATTCTGTCCATTCGTCCATTAAAGAAAACAACCGGTCTTTGTGATCATGCCTGATTAATTCGTTCGTCAGCCAGGTTGTCAGGCAGTCCCAGACCACTACATCATTCGGGTTAATGGCATCGATCGCCTCTATCAGGTTAACCGGCTGTTCGATCGTGAGCCAGTGATCCTTTGAACGATCGCGCTGATGCCGCTCGATCCGGCTTCTCATTTCGGCATCAACCCCAACACCGGACGCAAGATAGACGAGCCGCCGGTTATATTCCCTTGCCCTGTGAAGCGCTGCCTGCTCCGCCCAGGTTGTTTTGCCGCTTCTAACCCCGCCGATAACGGTGATCATCCTTCCTGCTGCCATTTTTTCACCGCCTGCATAAACTGATCATTTTCTTTTTGTGATTTAATTCCCGCTCTGAGCCAGCGGCCCTCCAACCCTAGGTAATTTTCGGTGTGGCGAAGCACAATTCCCTTACCTAAGAGCCATTTAAATAAATGGGGTGTTTTTTCAGGGTCAGGCGGCTGTAATAAAAAATAGTTTGCTTTACTTTCAGAGGTGCGGAACCCTATAGTTCTAAAATAATCCAGGATCCGCTGACGCTCTGCTTTTATGTAAGATCGGGTCTTTTGCTGAAAGGCAGAATCCTGTAAAACCTCTTGACCTGCGAGCTGTGCGAGCGCATTCACATTCCAGTGCGGCAAAAGCGCAGAAATTTCACTAAGCACGTCTTTATTGCCGAGCACGTACCCAAGCCGAAGTCCCGCCAGACTGAACATTTTTGTCATGGATCTGAAAATCAGCAGATTCGGGCTGCCGGTCCAATCGCTCATGGAGTGTTCTTCCCCCAGCATATCAATAAACGCTTCATCCAGCAGGATCATCCCATTGGAACGTTCTGCAAGGCTTAGCCATTTTTCCAGAAGTTCAACTTGATAGACCATGCCGGTCGGATTTACGGGATTACAGATAAAAAGAGAATGTCCCTGGGACAGAAATGCTTCAATTTCCACTGAATCAACCTGCCAATTGGCGTGCTCATCTGTATAAAATCGTTGAAGCTTCGCGCCGTTTGCCAGAATGACTCGTTCATATTCACTGAATGCGGGATGGATGACACCGATCGTTTTGTGCTGCCAAAGCTTTGCAGCCACCATCATTAATTCTGCTGCCCCATTTCCCATCACCACCTGGTTTGCTTGGACGCGATGAAATGATGCAACTACCCGTTTCACCGTCTGTCCTTCAGGATCCGGATAAGATGAAATCACCTCAAACCACTCAGACCAGCGCTCTTTCATGATTGACGGCGGTCCAAGCGGGTTTGAGTTCTCACTTAAATCAATAATAGATGATGGAATGGGTAGATTCATTTTCTCATAAAGCGTCTGGGGATTAGCCCCATGGGAAGGCAATGACATACAGTATTCCCCCTAACCAGCAAATAAGTAAAAACAACATAATCGTCCGATTCATGATGAGCAGCGATTGATGAATATGATGAACGGTTAATTTGTCTGTTCCCAAGCCGATAATCGGCCTATTGGAGGGAATCCCCTGATAGGAATTCGTGCCTCCGAGCTTTATATTAAGCAGCAGCGCAACCGCTGCTTCACCCCACCCGCTGTTAGGGCTAGGGTGCTTTTTTGCTTCTTTAGGAAGTCTTTTGAATAAATCTTTAAGCGAGTGCACTGATTTTTTCATAGTTAAAAGCATCACCCAGCCCGTTATTCTCGCGGGCACCCAATTTGCTAGATCATCCATTTTTGCCCAGGCCCAGCCATAGTCATGAAATCGCTCATTTCGATACCCAACGATTGAATCACCAGTGTTAATCGCTTTGTAAAGCCAAATGCCAGGCGCTCCTCCAAGAAAAGCCCAGAAAAGCGGAGCGGTGATTCCGTCGCTGGTATTTTCGGCCACCGTTTCAACGGTTCCTCTGACAATCTCCTTTTCCTTGAGCTCGTCTGTATCTCTTCCGACGATCCAGGAAAGCTTTTTTCGTGCTTCTTGCAGATTCCCTTGTTCTAATGGCTTTGCCACTTCAAGCGCTGCTTCTTTTAAGCTTTTAGCTGCAAGTGCAGAGGTGATCAAAATAACTTCACTAAAAAAGCCTGCCAACCAATGAATCCAGTACGCAGTCCAGATTAGTCCACCAGTGAAAAATAAAACCAGAAGGAGAGCGAAAGCAAGATGCAGCACGCCTTTTGTTTTTCTGTATTTCCCTTTATTCCATTTTCGTTCTACAAATAAAATAAAAGACCCGATCCATCTGACAGGATGCGGCCAGGAAGGCGGATCTCCGATTATACGATCTGCCGCAAGTGCAAGCGTCATGGCAGCCAAATGCGCGATGATCATTTACGTGCCGCTCTTGCGTTTTCTGTAGACTTCAATGGCTTCAACGGTGCACTCAACGATTCCTCTTCCAATCATTTTACCGAGGGCTGTAACTGGTCCTGCGTACTGTACATATTCCCCCTTTTGAGTGGCTGCTACCAATAAACTGTCTGTTGAGGTGCCTGTTGCAAGAGTTTGTGTAATGGGATCTTTGACGTTCAGCTGCTGCAGCGCTTTTACTTTTGCTTCTGTAGCTGTCATCATCGCCTGAATAAAAGCCTCATCAGACAATTTTCCATTGACGAAAATCCAGCTGTTTATCGTGCCGGCTGTCTGCTTATCATTCCGCTGATGCGCAAGGGATACATCCACTGCATTTCCCACTCCGGCCGTAACGGCCACAACGATTGAGAGTTTTTCATGTTCAAACTCCCGGATCACAACATCTTCCACCACGACAGCGGTCATCATTCCAACTGTGTCTGCCGCACTCCATCCATTTTCATCCGCATAGCGGCACATATCCTCATAGCTGTCCGCACATTCATAATCCATCGGCACATGCCGGTTAACAAAGTGACGGTGCCAACCAAGTCCTGCACCAATGACAGCAGAAGATAGTGTTTTTAAGATGTGGGGGGCAGTTAAAAGAACGTGCTGGCTGCTCACCTGAAAAAGGTCTTTTCGTATGATTGAACTGCTTTCTTGACCATGCTCAGGCAAAAGCGTAATCTGAGGCTTTGGCAGCTCGGGATGGATCTGGGTCTCTACCCGCGCCTGATACACCTTTTCAACAATGTCTTTTTTCAGCACATCGCCTGGTGAAGAAAGGCGAACGGTTTTCCCGTCATGCAGCAGCAGCAGACGGTCGCAATATAAGGACGCAATATTCAAATCGTGAAAAATGGAGACGACCGTCAATTCATGCGTAGCAGTCCATTCCTTCAGTAAATCAAGCAGCTGTTTCTGATAGGAAAGATCAAGATGGTTGGTCGGTTCATCAAGCAGGAGCAGCTTCGGTTCCTGCGCCAGTGCCTGCGCTAAAAACACACGCTGTCGCTCCCCGCCTGAAAGGTCCTGAATCGACTGGTGCTCAAATTCGCTCACACCGGTCTGATTCATAGCCTCAGTCACCGCCGCTTCGTCTTTTTTTGTCCACGGCGCAAACATTCCTTTTTGGTGCGGGTATCTGCCCATGGATACCGTTTCTCTTACCGAATAATCAAACGTATGGCTGTGAAGCTGCGGCAGGACGGCGATTTCTTTTGCCAGTTGCTTAGATGAGTAGGCACCCAACTCTTTTCCCCTGAACGTAATGGCCCCTTCCTTTACTGGCAGAATTCCACTGATCATTTTCATCAGCGTTGTTTTCCCGCTTCCATTCGGGCCCAATATTCCGAGTATCTCCTGCTGTTCTACTTCAAAAGACACCTTTTCCACTACCGTCCGTTCACCGTATCCACCGCTTGCATCTCGTACATTCAGCATAGCTACCCTCTACTTTCCCGTCGCTTTTTAATCAAAATCAGTCCGAATACAGGTGCGCCAATTAATGCCGTAATCACACCGATCGGCAGCTCTGTCGGGGAAATAATGGTTCTCGCTGCTAAATCACAAACAATCAGCAGACTTGCCCCATTGATCACAGAAAGGGGAAGAACATGCCGATGATCAGCCCCCCATGCCATTCGGACCATATGAGGCACCACCAGGCCAACAAAACCGATGGTGCCAGATACCGCTACTGCCGCTCCTGTCAGCAAAGAACCGGATGCCAGCACGACATATTTTCTCAAACGGACATTCACGCCAAGATGCTGCGCACGTTCTTCGCCAAATGCCATGGCATTCAACTCCCGCGCATTCCACATCAACAGGAAAGACCCAATTATGAAAAAAGGCGCAATCAGACGGATATATTCCCAGCCGCGCATTGACACGCTCCCAAGCAGCCAGTTAATAATCTGCCTGAGTTCTTCTCCCGTTAACGCAATCATTAAAGATAAAATGGAGCCCAGAAAAGAACTGAATATGATTCCTGTTAAAATGATGGTTTCCATTTTCATCGACCGCTCTACAAAACGGGCAAACCCTAACACAATAAAGAGCGTTGCAAGAGCTGCTAAAATACTGACTACAGGCAGCGTAAAACTGCCCAGTCCAGGCAGTGTAATCCCAAAAAAGATCGTCATCACTGCCCCGACTGATGCCCCTGAAGACACACCCAGTGTATAGGGGTCTGCCAGTGGGTTTTTCAGCAAGCCCTGAAAGGAGGCACCTGCAATCGCCAGCGATGCCCCTACCAGCGATGCCAGCACTACCCGGGGAAAACGAATATCCACCACGATGGTTTTAAGCGTTTGGTCCAGTTCCCCGTGAGTGCCAAAAAGAGAGCCCCAAAATATCTGGAGCATCTCTTTTAAGGGCACTTGTACCGATCCTATCGTGATCGCCAGACAAAAAGCGATCACCAGGAAAATCGATGAAAGTGAATAGCCTATCCATACTTTATTCGCCAAAGACGTCCGGGTAGATGGCTTCAGCAAGCTCTTGTGCTCCTTCTACTAATCTTGGACCTGAGCGATTAACTGGGTCAGATGAAACCACGTGAAGATCTTCGTTTACGACTGCCTCCACTTCACTAAAGCCTCCGTGACCTGTCCATTGTGCAATCGGATCTTCTACGAATTCACCATATGTTAATACGACGGTTTCCGGATTGCGGCTTACGATTTCTTCTTCAGACAACAGCACAAACCCTTCCTGATCCTCTGCCACATTATCGGCTTGAATCAAATCAAGCATTTCCTGCATAAAGGTATTGCTTCCTGCCACATACACTTCCGGCAAGCCTGACACATCAATCAACACCTCTTTGCGATCTTCTTCTGAAAGATCAGCTGCCTTCTCTTCAATCTCAGCAAAACCATCCTGCATATCTGTTACGACCTGTTCTGCTTCATCATTTTTTCCTGAAATCTCGCCAATCATGGAAATCGTTTCATAAACCTGATTAAATGAAACGGCGTTTTCAATCACAACCACCGGAATTCCAGCTGCTTCAATTTGCTGCAAGCCGTCTTCCTGCATCGAATTTGAGTCATGCGCAAGAACGACGTCCGGCTCAAGTGAAATAATTTTCTCCACATTAAATTCCATTCCGCCTATTTTCTCTCTATCCTGCACTTCTTCAGGGTAGTTATCAAAATCAGAGACTCCTACAATTTCTTCGTCCAGTCCTAGTGCAAACGCAATTTCTGTGTTGCTCGGAATCATCGATACTATTTTTTCAGGCTGCTCCTCAATGGTCACTTCCTGGTCTCTGGCATCCGTCACCGTTACAGGAAATTCTCCTTCAGGTGCCGCCTCTTCTGTCTGCTCCGTCTCATTTTCTGTATCAGGCTCTGCTGCAGGCTCCGCATCACTGCAGGCTCCTAAAAGACCTAATGCTACAATAAAGCTGCTGATCCATTTCCAATTCTTCATGCCTTTTCCCCCTGTTTATACTCTCTTTTTTGCCATGCAGCGAATCGTAAAAGCGTCGTACATCAAAGAATATCCGCCAGTATCTTTGCCAGCCGTAAACACAAAAAAACATCTCACCGGAAGGAGATGCTGGGTTGCATAAAGAATCGCTTAAGCAAAGTGCTCAATAAAACGAAGCCTGCAACACCGGCCTATCCTCGTAGGCTGTCTGGTGTGATGAATGCAGGCAGGTTTCCTGGCTTAATGGCTCTGTTCATCGCCCCTTCCCATAGCGCAGTGCTACAGTGGTGACCGGCAATTCACTTCCATTTTACAGTGGCGGGACCGCGCTGGGTTTTCACCAGCTTCCCTTTTAACTCTTTCCTTAAAAAAAGAGCACCTGCATCCGTCCGTATCAAAATGTTTTTTCTATTAGCATTATAGCAAATATCGACAGATGAAGCACACTAATTTAAAAAGCGCTTGAAAAGGAGATCAGCTCACTTCCATTGCAGGCGTATTCTTATCGTTTAATCAGGAGGTGGCACCCTTTGATTTTATGGCATCTTCACGAGTTCACCATTCTTTTTACCACTTGAGCCAGAGCCTTAATTAGATTGTTTTCCTTTTTAAAGGCTTCAATATTCATTAAATACATACTAATTGTTAAAAAAGCTTGACTGGAGGTAAGGCCTGAAGCGCAGCGAACCGGTCAAAGAGCTTGAGACATTTTTGTCCCAAGCTCTTTGTTGTTTTCTCCACTCTTATTTTTTAATTTCAAGCGGGCGCAGGGATGCTTCGATTTCTTTGCGGCGGGGCTCTAAAAATGGCGGCAGCGCCAGCGATTCACCGAGGTGGTCCATGTCTTCGTCTGTTGCAAAGCCTGGCTGATCCGTCGCGAGTTCAAAAAGAATGCCATTGGCTTCTCTGAAATAAATCGAACGGAAATAAAAACGGTCTACCTCACCTGATGTCTGCAGACCGAAGCTGCGCAGACGGTCATCCCACTTATCATACTCTTCATAGGTTGGAATGCGGAAGGCAACGTGATGAACACTTCCTCTTCCCGGACGCTCCGGTGGAAGGTCCGGCCGTTCTTCAATATGCACTTCGGCTCCTGTGCCGCCTTCTCCAACAGACATCACCTGAATCGCGGGGAAATCTCCTGCATTTGATGCATATTCACCTGCTTTTTTAAAGCCAAGCACTTTTTCCAGTACTTCAATGGTGCGGTCTGCATAGCGCACCGTCAATGTGACGGGACCAAGTCCAACGATTGCATGCTCCTCAGGGATGCCAGCGCCAGTCCAGGGGATCCCTGGTGCTACCCCTTCTTCTCCGTTATCCGCTACCAGCATCAAGCGCGATCCCTCATTGTCTTCAAAATAAAGCGTGTCGCGATTCGCACGTTTTTGAATATCCTCATGCTTAATAGAAAGCTCTTCAAATCTCCCTTTCCAGTAGTGAAGCGAATCGGTAGTTGGTACACGGAAAGCCGTATTTGAGATACTTGAAACTCCCGGATACGTTCTTCCTGCCATCGGAATATCAAAATACGTCATATCTGTTCCGGCACTTCCTACCGCATCAGCGTAAAACAAATGATAGGAAGATGTACTGTCCTGATTTACGGTTCTTTTAACTAAACGCATCCCAAGCACACGGGTGAAGAAATCATAATTTTCCTCCGCTTGTCCTGTTATAGCAGATACGTGGTGAATTCCGGTTACATTCATAATTAGCTCTCCTTTTTAATTATCTTGAATTCGAGATGTTTAAATTGATTATAATATGCTTTCCCTTATAATGCAAGCAGTTCGATTAGTTGATGCATGAAAAAAAGCCGACCCCTCTTAAACGAGCACGGCAGGCTTGTTTCTGCACATATGAAAGGTTTGAACATTATTGGTTCTGTAGCTGATCAAGCGTCTCTTCTGCAAAATCATGATAGGGACTATGAGGAAGTGAGGATAATTGGGCAACCGCTTTTTCTGCGTAAGGAATGGCTTTTTCCCGCTGGCCTTTTTGAGCAAAACAGCGTGCACGGTAGCTGTCGATTGTATAAATCATCGCCAAATCAAAAGGGTGTGTGGCGTAGCTCGGGTGCTTAAATAAAGCAAACTGTTCTAAAGCCTCATCGATCATTCCTTTTCCGTAAAGGGCTTTTCCTTTTTCCAAATAGAAATAGCCGCCCATTTTATCTGTAGCTTCCTTAATTAATTTCTTTAACTCCTCTAAAATGGTTAATGCCTTATCATGATTTTTTGTATACTCATTGTGATAGTGCGCCTCAATAAACAAAGCGGAGCCCAACGTATCTTCATTATCTGTAAAAAGTGCGAACTGCCTTGACTTTTTAAGATAATGCTTAAAACTTTCTTCATCCATGTTTACCAGTGCATTAAATGCAGCTAACCGGTATATATCATCCATTAAATAATAAACACGTTTATGTTTCGAGTATTTAATAAGGCGGCTTAGCACTTCTTTCCCACGACTGTATTCGCCAAGGCCAAATAAAATGATTATTTCAGCATAATCCAATTCGATCTGCACGACAGGTTCAATGACGATGTTGTTCAAATCGTATTCTTTTTTAAATGTATGGAGATAGTCCAATGCTTTTTTAAAGCGCCTCATCTTCATATCTGCATGTAATAATAAGATTTTCGCTTTGAGCGCTTGATTGTGTAAAAGTAATGATTCATAAATCCGTATAGATTCCAAAATGGTGGTATTTGCTTCTTTAAATTTTTCTAGCACTAATAAGCATCTTCCCCCGATTTCATAAAGACGTCCTGTTTCATAGGTCGTGGGTAGTTTTTGTTTATATAAAGATTGAATCTCTCCATAGATCTTCTCGATCGGATATTTTATTTCTTCTATAGAAAATTCTTTTTCCGTTTCTTCAATTTGATTTTCTATTTGAACTAAAAATTGTTTAATTTCTTCAGTGGAACGTTCCTCTAATAATAGATGCACATCCACTCCAAGCTGACGTGCAATATGCGCTAAGCTTTCCATCGAGGGCTTGGCTTTGCCGTTTTCAATTAAACTCAGCATTCCTTTTGTGAGCTGATCACCCGCAACTTCAACCAGCGTCATTCCTTTTTCTTTACGAAGCTCTTTGATGCGTTCTCCAAGTTCATTCATGCTGCCACCACTGCTTTCTCTAAACTAACTACTTTTGTATAGTTTAATTATATTAAACTTTATCTTGAATTGAAAGAAGTAAGATGCTACGATAAGTTTAATTAAATTAAACTGTAAAAAATAGGAGATGAAATTGATGAGTGAAACTCAACGAATCAAGCGAGCCACCCGCAATCTTTTCCTTTTTACCGGAAGTGAATTTGTCGGAACAATCGGCGCTCATATTTATATGTTCGGAATCGGGTTATTTGTTTTAGGATTGACAGGTTCTGCTTCCAGCTTTGCCATCACGATGCTTTGTTCCATGATTCCCCGTATTATTTTTTCACCGATCGCCGGACACATTTTGGACCGTCTGCCTAAAAAACCTGTTGTAGTAGCTTCTCACGCTCTCATGACTGTGACGATGGCGATCGTTCTCATTTATACCTTACTCAACGGTTTGTCCCTGCCCGT
Source organism: Jeotgalibacillus proteolyticus (assembly GCF_050107735.1). GTDB lineage: Bacteria > Bacillota > Bacilli > Bacillales > Jeotgalibacillaceae > Jeotgalibacillus > Jeotgalibacillus proteolyticus_A. Next base: position 36,354 of record NZ_JBNILO010000001.1, on the reverse strand, counting down.
TATTTATCTTACCTCCGCTTTTTTGTCTGTCTTTGCCACTTTTTCAGGAATCGGATTAACAGCTGCTATTGCGAACTTTATTGATGAGCCGCGTATACAGCGTGCAGTATCTCTGACCCAGTCCTCTACCTCACTTGCCAGTATCCTAGGACCCATTCTTGGCGGTGTGATGTACGGATACTTTTCAATTGAAGTTTTTTTACTTTGTCACGCTGCAGCGTATGGGATTGCCACCATTCTTGAAGCAAACATCCATTTTACTTTATTTAAAAAGCCTGCTGCAGAAGAAAATGCTTCTTTGGCCAATAATCATTCCATGTTTAGCAGCATTAAGGATGGAGCCATTTATGTAAAAAATCATCACGTTCTTTTCGCGATTATGACGGTAGCCCTTTGGGTGAATTTTTTCTTTATGGCAATGGCTGTCGGTCTTCCTTTTATTATCATCGAAGTGCTGCAGGCTTCTTCTCAACAATTAGGGTTAATTGAAGCAATGCTGGGAGTTGGTACCCTGTTAACATCCATTTTTATCGCAACTCGTCCTGAATTTAAAAAGCCCATCAGGACTATACGCGGAGGTCTTCTGTCGCTGGGAATCATGTTTGCTTTGATAGCCGTTCCATTGCTCGTATCCATGCCTGACTTTGGCTTTGTTGGTTTTTACATGGCAACCGGATTTATGATAGGTTTACTAATGGTGATAATTAACACGCCCATTATGGTTATTATTCAAAAAACAACTCCTGAAAGCTACAGAGGACGTGTATTCGGGTTACTGGAAATGCTTGCTACTGGCATCTCCCCAATTGGATTAGTCCTTTATGGATTCCTGTATGATGTTGTGTCCCCTCAATGGATTATACTCGCTTCTGCCGGGATGCTTTTCTCAGTCACATTATATGGCTTGCGAGCATCCAGGATAAAGGATCAGCCTCTCCCGGCAAATCCCGCTCTTCAGGAGGTTTCAGAAAGTCTATCATCCTGACCAATCGCTAATAAAGCACCTCAGAAGACAGATTTCACTTCTGCCTTCTGAGGTGCTTTATAGGGTTAAACGTTAATCCATAAATTCCACTTCATATTGGTTCACAATTTTTCCTTGAGCATCAAAGTAGGAAACGGGCAGAGTCTCCATTTCCTCCAGCGTTTCCGGCAGATCGAATAAAATCCAATAGCCCGCTCCGTCTTTTGTTTTAAATACTTTCGCTTCTTCATCCTTCAGTGACACTTTATCTGTGTTTTCATTGACTTTGGCATAAAGCAGCTTGGACTCTCCATCATTTTCAATAACTGTAGCGTAGTCCTGAGGGCGGTTGTCGCCAAAGCTGTGCTTCCACCCGAATACCCCTTTTCGAAAGATATTAACGCTGTTTTCTGTAAACACAGCTGCCACCGTGTGGTCCCTGTTGTATTCAATCGTATAGTCTGCTGCAGCTGAAACTTCAGCTGCCACGGCTTCTTCCGGGGTTTCAAATGTTCCGGCCATAGTTTCAATGATGGCCATAACGCCGTAAAATACTGAAAAGAAAAAGATAATGGCTAAAATCATTCTTCGCCTCTGCTCTTTCATCCGGTCCCCTCCGCTCTGTTTTTCTTACGTTCTAAAAGCAGCGTTCGCTTTGTTTTTTGATTATACCTCTTATTCTTTCCTGATCCTGTCGAAAAAAATCATAAAAAAAGCCGCCAAATGGCGACTTTTTTCATCAGGCTAATGCCTGTTCCAAATCTATGAGTAAATCTTCAATGTCTTCAATTCCTACTGAAATTCGAACCAAACCGTCCGTAATGCCCAGTTCAGCACGGCGCTCCGGAGGAATGGAAGCATGCGTCATTTTAGCCGGAAGAGAGATCAGGCTTTCGACAGCTCCAAGACTTTCTGCCAGCGTGAAGTAGCGCACTTTGTTCAATACAGCTTCTGCTTTCTCAGCACTTCCTACATCAAACGAGATCATCCCGCCAAATCCGCGCGACTGCTTTTGAGCAATCTCATGGCCGGGGTGTGATTTAATGCCGGGATAGTGAATTTTTGAAATGCCTTCGTGCTTTTCTAAGAAGGCAACAATTTCTTTCGCATTTACTTCGTGCTCTTCCATTCGGAGTCCGAGTGTTTTCAAGCCTCTAATTAGCAGCCATGAATCCTGTGGTCCAAGTATGGCTCCCACTGAGTTTTGCATAAAATGCACTCGTTCAGCCAGTTCACTTGAGTTTACAACGACCAGACCTGCTACCACATCACTGTGTCCGCCGATGTATTTTGTAGCGCTGTGAAGAACAATATCAGCACCATGATCAATAGGTGTCTGCCAGTACGGAGTCGTAAACGTATTGTCCACAATCGTCAGTAAATCGTGCTCTTTAGCCACTGCTGATACAGCAGCAATATCTGTTACTTTCAATAATGGATTCGTCGGCGTTTCAATGAATACAGCTTTTGTATTTTCCTGTACGGCAGCTGCTACATTTTCCGGATTACTCGTGTCAACAAACGTCGAATCAATGCCTAGCTGGTTTAACACTTTCGTCATGACACGGAAAGAGCCGCCGTACACGTCATCGGTCATAATAATGTGAGATCCTGCGCCAAACATCATCATGACAGAGGAAATGGCCGCCATGCCTGATCCAAATGCAAAGCCTGCGACCCCGTTTTCAAGGTCCCGAATCAATTCTTCCAATGCGTGGCGGGTCGGGTTGCCTGTACGGGAATACTCATACCCGTTGCGAAGTCCGCCAACGCCGTCCTGCTTATATGTGCTCACCTGATAAATAGGTGTAGAAACGGCGCCTGTGGCTTCATCGCCAAAAATCCCGCCGTGAATTAATTTTGTTTTTGGTTTCATATTCTAAATTCCACCTTCGTATATGTTCTGACTTAAGTACCGTTCACTGCTGTCGGCAAAAACGGTAACGATGTGTGCGCCAGGCTCCGCTGACTCTGCTTCCTTCAGGGCTGCATGAAACGCTGCACCTGACGAGCTGCCGACAAGAAGACCTTCTTTTGCGGCGAGCTCTTTAACCCAGTAAAAGGCATCCGCATCATCGACTGTGTGAATTGCATTAAAATACGACCGGTCCATGTAATCCGGTAAAAACTCCATGCCGATTCCTTCTGTCTTGTGGGGACCGTTTTCCCCGCCATTAATCGTTGAACCTTCAGGCTCGACAATTACGGTTTTAATCTTGCTGTTCTGCTCTTTTATATAACGGGCAGTTCCCATGAATGTTCCGCCGGTGCCAGCTCCTGCGACAAATACGTCTACATTGCCGTCCATGTCCTGCCAGATTTCAGGACCCATCGTTTTATAATACGTCATTGGATTAGCTGGGTTGCCAAACTGAGCAGGAGAAAAGGAGCCTTCTGTTTCCCTTACCAGCTCTTCTGACTTTTGAATGGCTCCCCGCATGCCTTTTTCAGTTGGTGTATTTACCACCGTCGCGCCAAGTGCACGCATCAGCGTTTGCTTTTCCACACTGAACTTTTCCGGCACAACAAACACTACCTGAAAGCCCCTGCCTGCTGCTGCAAGAGCCAGACCGATTCCTGTGTTTCCTGCGGTTGGCTCAATGATGGTGCCGCCGGGCTTCAGCTTTCCTCTTTGAATCGCATCCTCAATAAGCTCCAATCCAAGGCGGTCTTTGACACTTCCGCCCGGATTGAAGAATTCCAGCTTGGCGAAAATGCGTACACCATTTGGAATAGAAATATTAGATAGTTCAACGATTGGTGTTTTCCCAATCAAAGCTTGCACATTTTTTGCTACATTCATTTACGCTTCCTCACCAAAAACATCCTTCCACTCATCACGCTTCGCCAGCATGTCACGGGCAATTTCCTTCGCACCTTCTAAGCTGTGATTCGCTGCCCAGCCGCATTGCACTTCATTGCAGGCAGGCACTTCCGTGGCTTCGAGTACATCGTTTAACGTTTTTTCCAGCACGTCCAGAACTTCATCGTAGTTGTCATGATTGATGACAGATAAATAAAACCCTGTCTGGCAGCCCATAGGACCGATATCGATCACATTTGTCATATGATTGCGGATATTCTCTGCCATTAAATGCTCGATTGAATGAAGGCCATCCATTTTCATATGCTCTTTATTCGGCTGTTTAAAGCGAACATCGTACTTATGAATTTCGTCTCCGTTGTGTCCTGACGTTACACCTACAAGTCTTACATATGGAGCTGCTACTTTTGTATGGTCAAGGTTAAAGCTTTCTACATTCATTTTTTTAGTCATGGTTGATTCTCCCCTTTTCGCAAATTTAGTTCGTTGTCTTTATCTTATAGCTTCATTTATTCGCTGTACAGAGAAAGCCATTGAATTTAGCCGGTGAAATCCTCCGCTTTTTTAGCGTGGATCAGCCACACGTAATCATTTAGTTGAGTAAAGGAAACAGTAAAACCGGCTTCCTGAAACAATGCCTCCATGATCGGCTTAGTTGTATAATACTCCCTCTTTAAATCTTCAAGAAGGTTGATGTACCCTTGAGCCTCTACTTTTTCCCACTGCTTTTTGCGGGCAATGTCATTTTCGAACATCGTATCTGCAAACACAACCTGACCGTCCTCAGAAAGTACTTTTCGGTAGTAAAGCACGGCTTCTTTCTTTTCCTCATCAGTTAGATGATGAAACGCATACGTGCTGACCAGAGTTTGCACCGGCTCTTCAGGAAGCGGAAAGCTCGTGAAGTCGCCGTCCTCTATCTGCAGCTCTGGAAAACGCTGTTTGGTATGCGCTCTCATTGCCGCATTCGGTTCAATGCCCACTACCTTAATCCCTTTTTTCAAAAGCTTCTCTGTTAAATTCCCGGTGCCAACGCCAAACTCCACCGTCAGCCCCTGCGCTGCATCCGCAACTTTTTGCAATATAGTATCGTAGCCGGCAAATACTTCACGGTACTCCTCGTCTTTGCCGCTTACAGATTCATCATAGCTATCGATCCACTCATCAAAAATTTCTACAAATTCACGACCCATGATTTGCACGCTCCATTCAATTTTAAGTATTCTTACCAATATACTCGGAATAAGAAGGGTCGGTGCTTATTTTAGCAAAAAAGAAAGGCCCTGTCATCTTTCATGACAGAAGCCCTCTTATGGTTAATCCTTTTGGAAATCCTATGAGTAATCCTTTAAAGTACAAAAGGGGCCAGGCCCCTTTTGTACTTTAAAGCAACACACCATCACACTTTAAAAGGATGGCAGGCAGTGACGGTGAGGTAGCTGGACCATTCTTTTTTTGCCTGCTGCCATTCCACGGGATATTGTCCCCACTCCCACGCTGGTTCAAAGCAGCCATCTTGGGTGAGCTTGGCAGCGTACCAGTAGGCATTTTCTTCCACTACTTCCTCCAATTCGCTGTACAAAAATGACTGTTTCTGATTGATTAGTGCGATAGGCTGCAAACCGTATGATGACCATTGATCCTTGGAAAGAGCGAATATATCGTGCAGATGATCAGACATTTTTGCTATAATCCGCTGCTGAATTTCTTCTGTGTCTGTAAGCTGGGCAAGCCGGTAATAGCATTGAACTTCATGCATATCCCATTTTTCAATGTCGTCCCATCTCTTCATAACCAGCTGTTCCACTCTTTCTATTAGTTCAGGCGATATCTGGTCCCGATAAAAGTGTAGATAGCCCAGTATTTCTGCCGCCGGATTTCCAGGTGTTTTTTCAAAGGCTGTTTTGCCTGTTTCACTTACATTCCACCAGGGAGCCCTTGGTACATGATTAATAGTCGGTGGAACGATAGGCCAGATTCCCTTTTCACTGTCAAATTGCGAAGTCAAATACTCAAGTGCCTGCTTAATCATAGGGCGAGAACTGTCGACTGGCAGCTGGACGAGAAATTGAAGCGCTAAAGTCGTATTCAGGACTGAGGAATCCAGCAGCCGGCTGTCAGGTTCAAGTGCATGGCCAAATCCACCGTCTGCATTTTGATAGTGCTGCAGTGCGCGGACTACTTCTTCACCTGTTCCCTCCCCCTGCCGAAAAAAATGGAAGGCTCTATCCAGTTCGCGTGCCTCCCGTTGAATATATAAATGAATGGCTGTCACCTGATCCTTAGTTAAATGTTTAGCCAGTATATTCATCTAATCCCCCCTTTTTTATACTACTTCGTGAAAAATTGCTGGAATCCTTTTTTCTTACATCCTTCAATAACATGTTCTTCCAATAAGAAACAGCATTAAATCCAATGGATTCAATGCTGTCGGTCATTACATTTTGTCAGGTGCTTCCACGCCAATTAATTTCAGCGCGTTCTTAAGAGTCTGACGAACAGATTGTATTAATTGCAGGCGCGCCTTGGTGCGTTCAGGCGAGTCTGCATCGAGCACTTTGTTTGCATTGTAAAAACTGTGAAATGCCGCTGCTGTTTCGTTGATATACGTAGCAATTCTATGCGGTGTGCGCAGTTCGGCTGCATCTCCAACAACCTGTGGGAAGTCGCCAAGCTTTTTCAGCAGGTCTACTTCTTTTTCTGTGCCAATTAACGATAAATCAGCCGGTGTTGACAGGTCGATTCCTTGTTCTTCTGCCTGACGGATAATGCTGCAGATGCGGGCATGTGCATACTGTGCATAGTAAACCGGATTTTCATTGGATTGTGATACAGCCAAATCGAGATCAAAGTCCATATGTGAATCTCCGCTGCGCATCGCAAAAAAGTAACGGACAGCATCAAGACCAACCTCATCTACCAGCTCACGCATTGTTACCGCTTTTCCGGTACGCTTGCTCATTTTCATTTTCTCTCCGTCTTTATACAGCTGAACCATTTGAATAACCGCTACTTCAAGGTCATCACGATTATAGCCAAGCGCTTCGACTGCCGCTTTCATGCGTGGAATGTAGCCGTGATGGTCTGCTCCCCAGATATTAATTACTTTATCAAATCCACGTTCAAATTTATCCCGGTGATACGCAAGGTCCGGCGTCAGGTAGGTGTAAGAGCCGTCATTTTTAATCAGCACACGGTCCTTGTCGTCTCCAAGCTCAGTAGAACGGAACCAGGTGGCGCCATCCTGTTCATATACATGACCGCGCTCTTTTAAAGTGCGTAAAGCTGCGTCAATTTTGCCATTTTTGTATAAGGATGTTTCTGAAAACCATACGTCAAATGGAACACGGAATGCTTCAAGGTCATCCTGAAGCTTTTTCAGCTCGTACTTTAATCCGTATTCACGGAAAAACGCATATCGCTCTTCTTCCGGCGCATCAATGTATTTGTCTCCAAATTCATCTGCGAGCATCGTACCAATCCCAATGATGTCTGCTCCCTGATAGCCGTCTTCAGGCATTTCTTTTTCCCGGCCAAGCGCCTGGAAGTAGCGCGCTTCCACTGAAATAGCTAAATTGTGTATTTGATTTCCTGCATCATTAATGTAATATTCCCGTGAAACATCATAGCCCGCTTTAGCAAGAACACTGCAAAGAGAATCTCCTACAGCGGCTCCCCTTGCATGACCAAGGTGAAGATCGCCTGTCGGATTTGCTGAAACAAATTCCACCTGTATTTTCCGGCCTCTGCCGGCGTCCGTGTCCCCGTAAGCTTCACCTGCTTCGAGAATTGCTGGAATTAAGTTATTTAGATAAGTATTATCCATATAAAAGTTTATAAATCCAGGTCCGGCAATGTCGATTTTTTGAATGGAGGCTTTGGATGCATCAAAATGCTCTACAATGCCTTCTGCAATGGCACGCGGGGCTTTTTTCGCAATTCGCGCGAGCTGCATCGCCATATTGGTTGAAAAGTCTCCATTTGCTTTATCTTTCGGTGTTTCAAGCACCACTTCCGGCAGCTGCTCTTCTGACGCTAAACCCGCTTTTATTACCGCTGCTTTGATTTCCTGCTTCACATTTTCCTGGACATTTAACACAATGGTCATTTTGATACAGCCTCCTTATACTTAATTGTCATATCGTAGTTTCCGACCGGGCTTCCAGCCATCTCCAGGCCGTAGTTCACGTGAAATGTTCCTGCATTGCCTCCGGTTGCGCGGTGAGTGTAGCGCTTCGTTTCCGTAACAAGAGATAACGTGCCATATTCACTTTCATATGTACTCATCATGGCCTCCCCTGTGCGGAAAGCGAGTCTCATTTTCAAAGCGCCGCTGCGCAGGATTACTGCCTGGTCTTCTTCCATTTTAACAATCGTCCGCACCGTTCCCGCTTCCTGTGATTCTTCATATTTTAAATAATCAATTTTGTTTTTTGTCATCCATTCACCGGCTGAAGTAAGTGTGAACTCTTCCTTAGAACCGTCTGGCTGAGTAATCACCGTTGTCAATTCAATATGGACGGGTGTTGAGTTTTCCACTTTTTTCACTCCTTTCACCGAACATACTGAAAGTAAAACTTGTATATTCCAGTATGCCTTTTTTCTAACCTTTCCATTATAAGAATGTTTGTTATGAATTGCAATGTACATTTTTAGCAGCAGAACGTAAACAATCTGCCGGAGGCTCATCCGGCAGATTGCGGTTTTCTTATTTAATCCATCCTAAGATCATTTCGCGCAGCAGCTTGCTTGCTGTGTTCGCTGTTTGTTCGGAAGGATCATAAATTGGTGCCACTTCTACAAGGTCTGCCCCAACTACCTTTACGTCTGATCCTGCTATTGCATGAATAGAGGCAAGCAGCTCACGTGACGTAATGCCTCCAGCGTCCACTGTGCCTGTGCCAGGTGCGTGAGCAGGATCAAGTACATCGATGTCAATGGTTACGTACACCGGGCGGCCTTTGAGAGATGGCAGAATTTCTTTTAATGGCTCAAGTACCTCAAATTTGGAAATATGCATGCCATTTTCTCTGGCCCAATCAAACTCTTCTTTCATTCCGGAACGGATTCCAAATGAATAGACGTTTCGGGGACCGATATGCTCGGCTATTTTCCGAATTGGCGTAGAATGGGAAAGCGGCTCTCCTTCGTAATCTGTACGAAGGTCCGTGTGGGCATCCATATGAATAATCGCAAGATCCGGGTATTTTTTCGCCACTGCCTTCATGACCGGCCAGGAAACCAGATGCTCCCCGCCCATTCCTAAAGGAAATTTGCCATCTGCCATTAAACCATCAATATACTCTTCAATTAAATCAATACTCTTATAAGGATTTCCAAATGGAAGTGGAATGTCCCCAGCGTCAAAATATTTTACCTCTTCAAGCTCGCGATCCAAATACGGGCTGTATTCTTCAAGTCCAATGGATACTTCACGGATGCGCGACGGCCCAAAACGGGAGCCTGGACGGTAGCTGACCGTCCAGTCCATCGGCATTCCGTAGATCACGGCCTGCGCGTCCTCATAACTTGAATGGCTTTTTATAAACACATTTCCAGAATAAGCTTCATCAAAACGCATCTCGTTTCCCTCCTATTCCGTCAAATCTTTCACGAATTTCGGCAGAACAAATGACGCATTGTGTAACTCTTTGGTATAGTATTTCGTCTCAATGTCATGAAAGCGTTCTTCAGCAACTTTTAGCGGATCATGTTTTTTGGACCCAAGAGTAAACGCCCAAAGACCGCTTGGGTAGGTTGGAATATTGGCTGTGTACAGGCGTGTTATTGGGAAGATCTCCTTCACATCGCTCATAACCTGCTTAATTAAATCCGCCTTAAACCATGGGTTGTCTGATTGAGCAACAAAAATTCCATCTTCTTTTAACGCTTTTGAAATACCTGAATAAAAGCCTTTTGTAAATAGATTGACAGCAGGTCCAACAGGTTCCGTTGAATCGACCATAATCACGTCAAATTCATTTTCACTCTCAGCAATATGCATGAATCCGTCGCCTACGATCACTTCAACACGTGCATCGTCAAGACCGCCGGCAATTTCCGGCAAAAACTTTTTCGAGTACTCTATCACTTTGCCGTCAATTTCAACTAAAGTAGCTTTTTTAACGGAAGGATGCTTTAATACTTCACGGATGACACCGCCGTCTCCTCCGCCTACAACAAGAACGTTCTCAGGATTCGGATGAGTGAAAAGCGGTACATGCGCCACCATTTCATGATAAACAAATTCGTCGCGCTGAGAGGTCATAACCATGCCGTCAAGAAATAGCATATTGCCCCATTCAGCAGTTTCAGCCATTTCAAGATGCTGAAAATCCGTTTTTTCTGTGTGAAGAGTTTTATTTACTTTCATTGTAATACCGAAGTTTTCTGTTTGTTTTTCTGTAAACCAAAATCCTGCCATTTTGCATTCTCCTTTATTACTCTATATTTATCATCGGGTTTGTTCTTGGATTTGTGTCGTTCTATGCATTGTTTTCCACTCTCACAAAATAAAAAACACACATCAAAAATTATAGAGATATCCAGCAGAAATACAAGTGATATTTTACTGGGTCAGTACTGAAATATGAATCTGTTCACACATGGAAATACCTGGACTCCTCTTGGTACTTGCTGAGCTGACTGGGACCCTGTGTTAAAGCAATTTTTAACAGAGGAGTCGTCTTCTGTTCTTGAAATGATAGAAAAAGCACTAAATCTATCTCTAACATGACTCGACCAATGGAATCAGAGTTTAAATTTTGCTCATTCCGCTCATACTAACGTAAAAGACGCCTGGGGGTAGGAATTATGGGAAGATTAGAAAGGAGAAAGCGCAGAAAAGCTGGCAAAGCGCTGCGATATAGTTTGTTGTCCATCGTTCTCGCGGCAGGATTATGGAGCTTATTAGTCGTCGGCTTATATTTTTACGCGAAAACGACCGGTCCGCCATCCGTGGCAGTCAGTCAGTCCACGATCCTTTATTCTGCCGGTGACGAACCAATCGGGGAGCATCATTCAGGGGAAAAACGATACTGGCAGCCGCTGGATAAAATAGCACCTGATGCGATTGATGCGACGATTGCGATAGAAGATCGAAAGTTTTTCTCTCATAACGGGTTTGATTATAAGCGGATCGCCGGAGCTGTTGTAGCTGATATTCAGGCCATGGCCAAGGTTCAGGGAGCGAGCACGATCTCTCAGCAGTATGCCCGGAATCTTTATCTTTCACATGATAAAACCTGGTCCAGAAAATTTAATGAAGCACTTTATACCGTTCGGCTGGAATGGAATTATGATAAAGACACCATTTTAGAAGGTTATTTAAATACCATTTATTACGGTCATGGCGCTTACGGGATTGAAGCTGCCAGTCAGTTTTACTTTGATAAAGCAGCAGAAGATCTCACATTAGCGGAAGCCGCCATGCTTGCCGGCATCCCAAAATCACCTTCCGGCTATTCACCTGTCAATTATTATGACAACGCAAAGGAGCGTCAGGAGCTGATCCTGGATGAAATGATATCCAACGGAGCGATTTCAGAAGCGGAAGCAGACGAAGCGAAACTGGAAGAGGTTAAGGTGACAGGTGTCCATGCAGATGAAACGGAGGATCTTGCTCCTTATTTTCAAGACGCGGTCTGGGCCGAGCTTGAAGGAGAAATTGGACTGGAACCTCATTACTTAAAGTACGGCGGACTGAAAATTTACACCACGCTGGATCCTGAAAAACAGAAAATTGCTGAAGAAGTGATGAGTGAGGTTGTACCCGAAAAATCAAAAATTGAGGTTGGCTTTGCTGCATTAGATCCCAAAAACGGGTATGTAGAGGCTTTAATAGGCGGTAAGGACTATGATTCAAGCCCCTTTAACCGCATGACCCAAGCCGTCCGTCAGCCAGGGTCAACGCTAAAGCCCATTTTATATACAGCGGCACTCGAGCATGGCTTTACACCGGCAACGACCATGCGAAGTGAACCAACGACTTTTACGTATGATAACGGCAACAGCGAATATTCACCCTTGAATTTTAATCATAAATTTGCAAATGACGACATTACTTTAGCCCAGGCGCTTGCCATTTCCGATAATATTTACGCGGTCAAAACGCATGAGTTTCTAGGCCATAATGTGCTGAGTCAAGCTGGTAAACGGTTTGGACTGGAAACAAAAATAGACAACCGCCCTGCAGCAGCTCTCGGAACCTCTGAAGTAGTTCCGCTTCAAATGGTCAATGCATACAATGTTTTTGCTAATGGAGGAAAACGTACAAAGCCTGTTTTTGTCCGCAGAGTGGAAACAGCAGATGGGAAAGTAATCTATGAGCATAAAGAAAAACCGGTCAAAGCGGTTGATTCAGACATCGCCTTTGTGATGTCTCATATGCTGACAGGCACATTTGACCCGGCTTTAAATGATTACTCCACTGTTACAGGCATTACCCTGCTGAACGAAAAAACGAGAGAATACGGCGCAAAATCGGGCACCACTAATTCTGATCAGTGGATGATTGGATTCTCCCCTTCTCTCACAGCGGGAATCTGGACAGGGTATGATGAAGGAACAGAGATTACATTAAATGAGGATAAAGCAATCTCTAAATTAGTCTGGATCCGTTTTATGGAGCGGGCTTTAGAAGGTTCAAAGGAAGAATACTTTGTTCCGCCAGACGGCGTGGTCGCTGTTAATATCGACCCGCACTCCGGACTGCTTTCATCTGAAGAGTGTGAAGGACAGCGCACTGCCTACTTTTTATCAAAAACAGAACCCGTTGAGGCCTGCTCAAATCAGACTGGTGAGGAAAGCGAAGCACCGGGAGAGCCGGTCATGACACCTCCGGAAGAGCCTGAGGAGATTGAGGAAGCAGATGCCGATACCTGGTTTTTAGATCGATGGTTTTAAGGCTTTACTGACATAAAAATTAAATAGAAAAAACCCCGAGGTGTGCGGCCTCGGGGCTTTTTTGTCCTAGTTACACATTCATGCAACTGTATTAGTAGTGTACTCCGTTTCGACAATTAGAGCAATATAGGATACCATTTTTACGGAAAACGTCACAATTTGTTCACGTGATTTATTCGTCAATTCGTTTGAAGCGCTTCATGTAAGGCTGCATCCGAGTGCTTCCACATCTCTTCATTATGAGCCTTTAAAAATTCTGACAGGATTTTCTTTGATTTGTCATCCATTTTATCGACAACGATTTTCCTTTTCATTGATTTGTCCATCAAATTTACATGCTCCGGCAGCAACTTGTAGCCTCTTCTTTTTTCCCGGTTTACGATCATTTCACAGGCTGTAACACCCGCATAATAGGGGCCTTCCTGTTTCCGGTCAATCGTCACCCAGACCAGCCAGTACGGCTTGCCGCCTTCAGAGTCTTCACGATTTTGCGTAAACTTCACGCCTCTTTCTGCCTTGGATCTTGCATGCATGGCGCCAACATCGATTTCTGCTTCTCCTTCATTTACATCGACGATAACCGGAGAAACATTGTCCAGGCTCAGTGCGCCAATGCCAAACCCTCCATGCCCGTCTGTCGGATCATTTTTAATTATGTTAAACCCTATATTTTTTTTCTTTTTTTCGGTCATTTTCGTTCACTCCTATTCCGTTATAATCCCAGCAAAAGTGCAATGAACATCGTAATTGTGTCACGAACAGCCGGGACGACTGTATTAAAAAGGGGTGTTATCGTGTAACTGCTGAGCGGTGTAATGGCAATAATGAGAAAAAGAATTCCGCCGTATGGTTCATATTGAGTCAGCTTCGGCCTGATTCTGGCAGGCACTAAATCCTCAATAATTCTGTAGCCATCCAATGGTGGGAGAGGAATTAAATTAAAGACAAATAACACAATGTTCAACCCCACCATGGTCATGAGAAGACCGGAAAAAAACGCCGGCACCTGAACACCTGAAACAACCAGTGCTATGTAAACCCCTTGAGCGGCAAATGCTATAAGAAGATTTGTCAGCGGCCCCGCAATTGATACGAGTACACCTGCGAACCGGGGCTGTTTAAAATAAAACCGGTTAACAGGCACGGGCTTCGCCCAGCCAAACCCAATGATAAAAATTAAAATCGTTCCTATAGGATCAAGATGCTTTAACGGATTAAACGTCAGTCTCCCCTGATTTTTTGCTGTTGGATCGCCAAATTTCCATGCGACATACGCATGAGCAAATTCATGCAGGGTAAAAGCCACTAAGAGCGTAATACTTATATAAACAATTTGTTCCGGTTGATTAAATAAAGAAAACACACTGCCACTTCCTTTCCTCCGACCGTCATGCGTGCATCCTGCTTGTGTTATCGTCAAGGTCGTTTACACTAAAAGAAGCAGCGGCTGATTGATTTGATTGTATCATATTTTGAATCAAGAACACGATGCTGAAATTCATCTAAAGAGAGGAGATACTTACATGCCTTATGTAACCGTTAAAATGATTGAAGGCCGTTCTGAAGAACAGAAAAAAGCGCTGGTGGAGAAAGTAACCGAAGCTGTAACCGAAACAACAGGTGCACCTGTAGAAAAAGTAGTCGTCTTTATTGAAGAAATGACGAAGAGCCATTATGCTGTCGGAGGCAAGCGTCTGAGTGATGAGGACTGAAAAAACTATACCCGAATTAATCTAAATTCGGGTATAGTATTAGTCTGTATCAATAATTGAATGAAGGGAGGAATTCAGAATGCCCCCTGCTTTATTACTAAATATAGGCTGTCTTTTTTTGTTCATTACTATTTTATCAGGATGTACACAAATGTCTAATCCAGCTCCTGAAGAGGATCACCAGAAAATTCCCGACACACCATTTCCTTCTGACTTCTTCGCTGAAAGCAGTGTCAATCAGATTTCAACGGGACTTTCTCATGAATTTATCAGCATCCCCGCTTCTTCCAATTCTGCATATTATACGGTAGATGCCGGTTTTTACGAGGATAGGACGAAAGCAGAAAATATAAAAATCGAGCTTGATGCTAAGGGATTTGATACCTGGATTCACCCTGTGTCTGACCCAATTTCACCTGAGCGAATGATTGGCTATGTTGTGAGAAGTGGAAAATTTGAGAATTCCTCACAGGCCGAAAAACGGCTTAGTGACCTTCAGGATCATGGTTTTGAAGCTGCCCAAATTACTTACTCTTTATATGAAGGAACCACACAACTTTCAGGTCCTTTGGAAATACATATACTTGAGCTTAATCCTACTAAATTTAAAGGCACTATAAAAAACGGACTGGCGCTTGATCAAATTTCAGGACGAGAAAAACTGACTAAAATATCATCACGTAAAAATGCTCTGGCAGCAATAAATGGTGGTTATTTCGTGATGGAAGAAGAAGATGGCGTCCCAGGGACACCTGCAGGACTGACTATCTTAAATGGTGAGATCATAAGTGAAGCAGCCGGTAATAGAACTATTTTATCCTTTAAGGGAAACACTCCAGATATTAAGGAGGCACGTTCCAGCTTAAAGGTTGAAACCCCAAACGGTGATTTTAAAAGGATTCATGGCATTAATCGCCAGCCGGGGCTTATTCGAAATTGCGGCGGTTTTATTCATGGGGAGTTAACAAAACCTAAACATGATGTAACCTGCACAAAAAAGAATGAATTGATCGTCTTTACTAGCTTGTTCGGTGAAAGAACACCCGAGGGCAACCAGCTTGAAATTGTTCTTGATGAAGCTGGCTTAGTTACAAGCATACATGATAATGGAGACAACCCAATCCCTGAGAATGGGAGCATCATTTCAGCCACCGGAGAAGAAACCCAGTGGTTTGATCAGAATGCAAAAGTTGGAACCCGCTTTAAGGTCCATTCTTCAGTTTACACAGATGGCTCAGAGATGGAAATTTCTGAAGAGGCATTTATCGTAAATGGAGCTCCTGCCCTGATAAAGGACGGATCGATATCTATTTCACCTCAAAGAGAAGGTTTTCAGTGGAGTTCTTCGTTTTACTACTACTTTGGCCTGAACCGCCATCCCCGGACTTTAGTTGGGATAAAAGATAATGGGAATGTCTTATTTATCACAGCAGATGGGCGAAACCCTGAGAAAAGCATAGGGCTCAGCTTTTACGAAAGTGCCCTATTGCTTAAAGAATTAGGCGCTATCGATGGAATGAATCTAGACGGAGGAGGTTCGACGTCGATGGTTATCGATCATAAACTCGTCAATTCCCCTTCAGATCAAGCAGGTGAGCGCGCGATTGGAGATGCACTCATTTTCACACGTCCAGTTGCATTAGATGATCAATAAACCTAAATACTATTTCCTGCAGCTCAATACTCCTTGGATTATAAAAACAGTTTTACTTTATATGAGATACTTAAGAGTTTAGAGCATCTTCAAGGTAAAACAGCGCATTATATTCACCACTATAACCATGAACAAATTAAGGCAATATAAAAAGGCATGAGTCCGGTGCAAAACCGAACTCATGCCTAAGCAGCTGTCTACATTTTCTGTCTAGCGGGAGGAGTTCAGATCAAACTTAACTGCCTCCTCTTTTCTAAACATTTTCAATTCCCATCGTACTTCTTTTTTGCTGGAGTTACCCAAGTCTGATTAGAAATTATCTTTGTTCAACCGGTTTTTTGAGCAATCCAACCATGATGGCCGTCACCACTGCTCCGACTGCGATCGCAAGCGTATACAGCAGCACGCTGATTAAGCCGTCTTCAAGTGTAGCAAAAACGAAGATTCCTCCGTGCGGTGCGCGCAAAGCAAGGTCAAACCAAAGCGTCATCCCCCCTGCTATAGCTGAACCGACGACTGCTGAAGGAATGACCCGAAGCGGATCTGCAGCAGCAAATGGAATCGCTCCTTCTGTAATAAAGAAGGCACCAAGGAAGTAAGCAGAAAAACCAGTCTTTCTTTCCTGGTCATTAAATTTACGTTTAAAGAATGTGGTTGCCAGTGCCAAACCAAGCGGCGGCACCATTCCTCCTGCCATAACGGCTGCCTGCGGTCCAAACTGTCCGTCTGCAGCAACAGCAAGTGCGAAGGCATAAGCAGCTTTGTTTATAGGTCCTCCCATATCAATCGCCATCATACCGCCAAGCAAAAGTCCTAGAAGGGCAAGGTTTCCAGTCCCAAGACCGCCAAGCCAGTTAATTACACCCTGATTCAGAGCACTGAGGGGCTGAATGGCCAGGTACATAATCAAGCCGGTCGCAAGGACGCCAAGCAGCGGATAAATTAAGACCGGTTTAAGACCGTTAAGGATTGCAGGCAGATTTTTAAAGAGCGCCTTTAATCCGACCACTATATAACCAGCTAAGAAACCGGCGATAATTCCGCCTAGAAATCCTGCTTCGCCATTTGCAGCCATTAAACCGCCGACCATACCTGGCATGAATCCAGGACGGTCTGCAATGCTCATCGCGATAAATGCGGCAAGCACCGGTACAATAAGGAAGAACGCTTCTCCGCCAATCATGCTTAAAATATCGCCTAAAGGTGATCTTTCTCCTGTAAGCTGATCTTCAAAAGCAAAGGAAGCAGCTATCAAAATTCCGCCTCCGACGATAAAAGGAAGCATATTGGAAACACCGTTCATCAGATGCTTGTAAATTCCTGACCGCCCTTTTCCCCCGCTTGATTCTTCCCCGTCATCCGATTTGGAAGAGCCTGAACCTTTGTATATCGGCGCATCCTGTTCGATTGCCCGATTAATCAGCTGTTCTGTTTTGCGGATGCCGTCTGTAACAGGCACTTCTATGACGTGTTTCCCTTTAAAACGATCCATTTCCACTTTTGTATCAGCCGCTACGATAATCGCGACAGCCTGCTCGATATCAGCAGCAGTCAGCACATTTTTCGCACCATCAGAACCATTTGTTTCTACTTTAATGTCAATATTCATTTCTTTTGCTTTATTTTTTAACGCATCTGCTGCCATATACGTATGAGCTATCCCTGTTGGACAGCCTGTCACAGCCAGTACTTTGCCTGTTGGAGCAATTGCTGCATTTACATCGGTTTCCTGATCTCCGCCAGAAGCGACGTTCTCCGCCTCATTCTCAGCTGCTTCTTCTTTTTCTTTTTCATCTTCAAAATGAGAAATAAGAGCCAATACTTCATCCGGGGTTTTTGCATCCAGCAGCCCCTGCTTGACTTCTTCTTTTAGCAGCAGCATAGACAAACGGCTTAGCGCTTTCAAATGCGTATCGTTTGCCCCCGCTGTTGCAGCAATCATAAACACCAGGTGAGCCGGCTGACCGTCAAGTGATTCATAGTCAAGCCCCTGAGCGGAACGTCCAAACGCTATGGCAGGTTCTTTAACTGCTTCTGTTTTTGCGTGAGGAATGGCTATGCCTTCGCCAATTCCTGTTGTTGTCTGATCTTCTCTTGCCAGAATGGCCTTTTTGTACCCTTCACGATCTGACAGTTTCCCAGCCCTATCTAAGACCGAGACCATTTCTTCAATCGTATCTCTTTTTTGAGTGGATTGAAGATCCAGCTTGATCGTACTTTTCGTTAATAGATCTGTAATTTTCAATTGGTACCCCTCCTCTATTTTAACGTATGGATCGTAACATCCTGAACTAACCGTTCTATTTCTCCCGCTGCAGCAAGTCCCTCTGAAAAAGCAGTTGCCGAACCTGTTGCAACGCTTAAGCGGAAGGCTTCTTCAATGGGCAAGCCTCTTTCTTTCCCTGCTAAAAAGCCTGCGACTGAAGAGTCTCCTGCCCCAACACTGTTTTTAACCTTCCCTTTAGGCACTTCAGCCCGATAAGAAGCTTCTTTCGTAAGCAAAAGCGCGCCATCGCCCGCCATGGAGATCATGATGTTTTCAATGTCATAGGAAAGCAGTTTTTTTCCATATGCAAATGCATCCTCAATTGAGTTGATCTCCACTCCAAAATATTCACCAAGTTCGTGATGGTTGGGTTTAATAAAATAAAGGGGTGAGTGCAGAGCTGGTTCAAGAAGAGCCTTTTCTGCATCAATCACAACTTTCATTCCTCTTGATGTTGCGCGTTTGGCAAGTGTGCCATATAAGGCAGGCGGCAAAGAAGAAGGGATGCTTCCGGCCAGTACGAGCGTATCTCCCTCTCCATATTGATCGAGACTGGTGAGAAACGAATCAAGATTCTGTTCTGTAATCGCAGGGCCGGCGCCGTTAATTTCTGTTTCCTGCCCCGTTTTTAATTTAATGTTAATTCGCGTGGGTTCCTGCACGTCAACAAAATGTGTGTGAATCCCCTTTTCTGCCAGTGAGTCCACGATAAACTTTCCGGTGAATCCACCTACAAATCCAGTTGCTGTATTGTGAATGTTCAGTTCCTGCAAAACCTGAGAAACGTTGATTCCTTTACCGCCTGCAAAATAAGCAGTGTCCTCCGTTCGGTTTAAAGAGCCTACCTTCAACTCCTCCACTCTTACGACGTAATCCACCGAAGGATTCAATGTTACAGTGACAATCACGACCCCACCACCTTTACTGTTGTTTGTTTTTGATACAGCGTTTCCATTTCTTCTTCGAGTTCATTTACAATAAGATACGCATCCTGAATGTTTCCAAATGAAGCAAAAGCAATCTCTCCTATTTTGGAGTCATCTGCAAGCATAAAGACTTCTCTTGAAAGTGAAATCGCGAGCTCCTTTACTTGGGCTTCCTCCGGATCCGGTGTTGTATACCCAAATTCCGGGTGAACACCATTTGTACCCATAAACGCTTTATCAAACCGGTAAGCTTTGATGGATTCAAGCGCTCCTCTTCCTACCATTGCATTTGTACGCGGCTTTACAGCACCGCCGATCAGATAGGTTTTAATGCCCCGTTCAAGCAGCTCCTCCACGTGCATCAATCCGTTCGTGACCACCACAATTTCTTCGTGAGACAGATAGCCGATCATTTGCTGTGTTGTTGTGCCTGCATCTATAAAAATACAATCCCCTTTTTCTACCTTCGAAGCAGCAAATTGAGCAATTCTTTTCTTTTCATGAAGGCTTTCGGATGATTTTTCAGGAACACTTGCTTCCTGCAGCTTGCCCTTCAGCAGCCTTGCTCCTCCATGAACACGTTTGATAAACTTTTTATTTTCCAATTCGGTTAAATCTCTTCGAATGGTAGATTCTGAAGCTCCTGTCCGTTCAACCAGCTCTTGGATTTTCACGATGTCCTGTTGTTTAACGCATTCTAATATCAGTGCGAATCTCTCATCGGTCAGCATCGTTTCTGCCTCCAATTCTTTAACTTATCCTTAGTATAAAGAGAACGCTTTCAAAAATCAATCAAAAAGTTTCAAAATCAATCATAAACGATCAAAATGTGGTAAGAATATGAACGTTTTTTCAAAATTAAATAAAAGGATGATTTAGCTAAATTCATCAAGAATATCCTCTTTCTTTACTTAAAATTAATAATAAGACTCCTATATTAAGTTATTGTAAATCGACTGTACCTCACCATAAGAAAGTTTTATACTAAATTGCGATTTAAATATTTTTTAAGGATGAGATATATGAAACAACAAAGTCAAATCTTTGACGTTCATGTTTTACGAGCGGTTGGCTGTTTATTGGTGGTACTCGTTCATGTATCTGCTCTTTTTTATGTTGAACGTGGAAACTGGGAAGATGTCATTCTATTTATTAATCAGGCAAGTCGCTTTGGAACGCCTATTTTTGCTGTAGTAAGCGGACTTTTATTATTTTTGCAGGTGAAGAAAAGAGGTTTTCTCTTTAATAAGTTTTTCAAATCACGTGTAAATAAGATTGTCATCCCTTTTTTGTTCTGGACAGCTTTTTATTTACTTTATATATGGCTGATATTCGGCACCAGTCCTTTTGAGAGCGGCCTCAAGCATTTCATTTTTGATGTAGCGTTCGGAAAAACATATTCCCACCTTTACTTCATTTCAATTGTTCTGCAATTCTATTTGGTTTTTCCATTATTGCAGTTTATTAAAAGTAGAGGTGCGTGGATTGGATTATTAATTCTCTCAGCATTAGTTCACATTTATTCCATGAAGTTTATGGGAGACTTTGAGGGTTTGTTTGGCTTGATTGCTGAACAAAGGGCATTTTTGCCAAAGTGGTTTTTCTTTTTCATTTTTGGCGGTTTCCTCGCTTACCATTGGGAGACGGCTAAAGAATGGGCTTATAAAATTCGAGTGCCATTATTCTTTGCCGTATTGCTGGTCTTTTATTTTGCAGCAGTGGAATACGAGTGGGGCAGATATATAGGATCTAACAGAGTGACAAATATCATTAATCTGCCTGTTATTATTTTGTTCGTGATGGCAATTTCAGAAAAAATTGCAAGCAATCCATCCCTGAATTACTTAGCCTCAAGACTTGGCTCAATGTCGATGGGAATTTACCTTATTCATCCTTTTGTTTTAAGTGTGCTGCAAAGGAACTTACCTTCGGGTGTGTGGACTCTCTCTCTATTTCCAGTTTGGTTCGCTGTAGTCATGTTTCTGACGATTGGAATGATCTTACTGATAAAAAAGCTGCCATTTGGCCACATTATTTTAACGGTTCCTTCAGTAGAAAAGAAATCCGCTGAAAAGAGCAAAAAAGAAGAGCTGCAGAAAAGTGTTATTTAATAGTTCACATTCATTTTATATAAAAAGGTCCTCACGAAGTTTGTTCGTGAGGACCTTTTTGGGGTGAATTCGTTCTGAAGTCTGCTGCATGAACTTTTACGAAACAGTAGAAAGATGCTTTATGTATGATAAAGCCTGCACGATTTCTTCTGATGTATAGTTTTGCTTGCTTTTTACTTTTTGGACTTTTTCGATCAGCTCCTGCTCGTCTAAGCCTTCAAAGTAAAGCATGGTGGATACCAGTTCCAGAAAGCGGGAGGATTGTGTATTGAGGTCTTTCAAACAGCCCTCTACTTCCGGCATGGGATTAGCAGCCTGTGCATTTAAAAATGCCTGGCCATCTTCTGTAATCGAGTAGCGATACTGCGTATAGCCGCTCTTTTTTTCTTTTATTTCGTTGATAAACCCCATATTGCACAGCTCTTCCACCCGCAATGTTAATTCTTCTGAGTAGGGGCCGAAAAAATGAAACTGATATTTTTCCTGAAAAGGAAAGGACAGCTTTTTAGCAATATAAATCATCTTCTGCAGCTTTTTCCGTCCAACGATCTCCCCCGAAACGAAAAAGGCCTGCATAAGCTTTGCATGGTCCTTCATCATGGTTCTTCCACTCCTTTAAGCGCCTTGCTGGGTTATTCCAGACTGAGAATGCTCTTAATTTTTGCTTTTACTTCCTTATGTGACGAATCATCTAAAATACAATCCTTTGGATAATAAAGTTTGTGGTCTGTTCTTCTTTTACCCGATATCGCATCCACAATATCCGATTGTCTTGATAATTCTTTCAGTTCTCCATTTGGCATCATTAAATGAATTGGGACCCTCTCTTCTTCTTCACCCGGTCTGTAAAAATCGTACGGAAGATCAGACGAAGAATCCACGACAAGATAATAGTCGGGATTTAAGCCGGCCAGTTCAAACAATTTTTCAAGTTCATTTAACTTCTTGTATTCTTTAGACGGGTCAAACTCGACATATTTAAATAGATTGCGATTCATAAAACGTCTGCAGAGATCGCGCAAGATCGGATCTTCTTCGTCTTCCCACATTTGAAAATAATAGAGGATGATCGATTCATCGAGCTTGACGTAATCCTTTAATGTGACTGCACCTTTAAATATGGAAAGGAAATGATAAGGCTCATACGCAAATGTATAATTATTTTCACTTAGTTCCTTTGCTCTGTGGAGAATTTTAGTCAGAATCACTTCAGAGCTTCGCGTAACGGGATGAAAATAAACCTGCCAATACATTTGGTAACGGCTCATAATATAATCTTCCACTGCATGCATCCCGCTCGATTTGATGACTACCTGGTCTTCTCTTGGACGCAAAACCCGCAATATTCGCTCCATATCAAAATGACCGTAGCTGACACCTGTGAAATAAGCATCGCGTTGAAGATAGTCCATTCGGTCAGCATCAATTTGACTTGAAATTAATGAAATGACCTGTTTGTTTTCGTATGTTTTGGCAATTACATCGGATACATTCTGTGGGAACGAGGGTGAAACTCTTCTCAGCACCTCATTGACTTCCGTTTCTCCCAGAATAATCGCTTGAGTAAATGCTTCATGGTCCAGTTCAAACACTTTTTCAAATGAATGGGAAAATGGACCATGCCCCAAATCATGAAGCAGAGCAGCACACAGGGACAGCAGGCGCTCATCTTCGTTCCATTCAGGCCGGTTGGCGAAAACATCATCTGTAATTCTTCTTATAATTTCATATACACCAAGCGAGTGGTTAAACCGGCTGTGTTCTGCTCCGTGGAAGGTTAAATAGGTAGTGCCAAGCTGACGGATCCGGCGAAGCCGCTGAAATTCCTTTGTGCCGATTAAATCCCAGATCACTTGGTCTCGTACGTGGATATAGCGGTGAACAGGATCTTTAAATACCTTTTCTTCATGAAGTTTCTGCTTGGAATACACCATCTTTTCGCCTCTCCCTGCACATCATTATTCTTATTATACCGATTAATTTTTTTGTTGCACTACTTGACATATTTAGATCATTTCCAAATGCCGGCATCTCAATTTTTGAGACTAAAAAATTATTTTTATTTCATCTTCTTTCTCTCATTCTGCCAAAAAGAAAAACCCGCCCCTCTTATAAGCCGCTTCTGAAACCCGAAACCGGGAGTGAAAATGCTTATTTACAAAGGGTGCGGGAAGGGTTCTCTTTTAAACATCTTTGCAGATTGAATTTATACAAACGGATGCGTCTGCTGCTGCAATCTCACAGCGCTATTTTTTCAGCTTTGCGCGTACTTTATCCATCAGTTCTTCTTCTGTCAATGCCGCGACAGGGCGATTATTGACAAAGGCAAATGTCTTTTTGCGGCCTGGACCACAATAAGACTGGCACCTAATATCAACAGAAGCCTCCGGATCAATGTCCTTTAGCTTTGGAATCAGTGTCTTCAGATCAACGGCTTGACAGTCATCGCAAACCCGGAATTCGTTTGCCATATGCCAACAACCCTTTCCTCATGTGTTCATTTGTTTACTATCAGATTGTACCGATTTAGCCTCTTGTTTTCAAGGTAAATAGCATAACGAGCCTATGGTTTACTATTTCTATTTCCTGCTGATGTATGAAATTTCTAATTTTAGGAGAAAATATCGATATGGATAGATGTCCAAATGAAAGATTCATGGAACAGGAGTGAATAGAATGAAACAACGACAAGATGCGTGGATGGAAGAAGACGATCTGGTTCTGGCCGATACTGTGCTGCGTCATGTGAGAGAAGGCAGTACACAGCTTAATGCTTTTGAAGAAGTAGGAGATAAACTTAACCGCACCTCAGCCGCCTGTGGATTCAGATGGAACGCCGTAGTCCGTCAGCAGTATGAGAAAGCACTTGATCTAGCAAAAAAGCAGCGTAAACAGCGTCATCGTCTGCTTGGAAAAGAGCAAAGCGGCAAAAAGAAAATCCTTTACCAGCCGCAAATGCCTTCTATTGAAGAATTTGAATCCATTGATCTGCCATTCTCGGATTTACCGCCAACTGAACCGGATGATCGTTCCGGCTACAAGCCTTCATCTGAGTATCAGCAGGAAATCGCAAAAGAAGAAACCTTTACACCAGTAAGAGATTTCCAGGCAGCTCAATCAGCCAGACAGACACCGATCTCTTCTCTTTCTCTTGAAGTCGTCATTGCTTATTTGCAGCAGCTTGGTCAAATGCGCGGCCAGGATGCACAGGCCCGCCGTCAGGTAGAGCGCCTGTTGAATGAAAATCGTGTACTGCGCGATCAATGCCGTGATCTTGAATTACAGGTTCGAAAACTGGAAGATCAGGAAACCACTATGCAGGAAGACTACGAAACCCTGATGAAGATTATGAATCGCGCCAGAAAGCTCATTTTATTTGATGAAGAAGAAATGCCTGCCAATACATTTAAAATGGATCGGAACGGCAATTTGGAAAAAGTCGTAGAAAACTAATTAATAAAAAACTGTCAGGCTGCAAATCGGGCCTGACAGTTTTTTGGTTTATACTTTTTTAAATGCAAGCTAGAAAAGTATAAAAATGGAACCTTTCACATCACAAATCGTATTTTTATGAAATTACTGAGTAAATTCCATTAGACTACCAATGTAAGGAGGTGACTAAATTGAAGAAAATGCATATGGGCCTAATCTTTGTTTTAACAGGCATCACTTTTTTAATGGTTTCTTTAACCGTGTCTGCGCCGCCTGTATTGTGGGCTATTCTACTCGGAACAAGCATCTTGATGAACCTGGCAGGCACTGCCATTTTAATGACGTTTATCAAAACAGCAAAAGTAAGCTCCTAATATTGCAGAGCCTGGGACAAAAGTGTCTCAAGCTCTACGACCGGTTCACTGCGCTTCAGTCGGACGCTTTCCGCAGGGACGGCGCTGAGCCTTTTCAGAGCCTTGCTCTGTAAAGTCTCAGCTTGCCGTCATGTCCTGCAGGAGTCGCCGCCTTCCGCTCCGCTCACCTACTACTATTAATAAATATATCCTCATTTTTAAACTTTTTTAAGTTTTGTCCCAGCCTCTTTTTGTCTTGAAAGAGCATTTGTAAAGTAATCCTACCGTTTAAGGGATTTTACATTCCGGTCTATCACCCTTGTTAAATAGCCATCATAAAGCAGCGTTTCTTTTTCATTCAACGCACCGCTCTGCAATGTGCCGCTGACATTTTTAAGAGACTGCAAGAAGCGAAGCATTCCATCCTGAATCGTAAGCTCAGTTTTGAGCAGCTCAGAAAGGGAGGCCATGACCTCCGGCTTGATGTCGGGATACGTATGCTTTGTTACCTCTCCTTTAACCGCCTCTTCATAAAAGGCCCCGATCAGTTCTGCACGTTCACTGCCGCTGCCTGCCATGCACAAATAAATTTGCACTGCCACTCCACCGCGGATCCGCCGCTGTGAAATACCTGCAAATTTTCTTCCTTTAATGCTTAGATCATAACTGCCCGGGCAATAAGAGCCTTCCACTTCATATGCCTCAATCTCAACACCAAAGTCCGAGAACATCATACGAACAAGCTCCACCATGGCATCATACCCTCTATTAATGTCAATTCCTTTTTCATTTTCTGAAAAGATAAGGGAGATATTCAGCACATCTTTATCGAGGACTACTGCCAAACCCCCGGAGTTGCGAACAATATAGCGAAAACCTGCTTCTTCAAGTACAGACAGACCATCCTCCAGATAAGGCACCCTTGTATCCTGAATCCCCATCACGATCGTATCCTCATGAACCCATGCCCTGGCTGTTGCAGGCGCTTCTCCAGCCCCCACTGAGGTGCACAGCGTATCATCCATCGCAAACGACTGCAGCCCTTCAAACATCCAGCCCAGACTCGACTGATCTATCACCCGCCACACGGACTGCTGCAGCAGTTCAAGTGATCTCATATCTCTCATACTTCATCGATCTCCTCTATTCAACAAACTAAAACTGAACAAATTATACCATACTTTAGTACACGAAAGGGGCCAGGCCCCTTTCGTGCGTTAAATCAAAAAAGCCCCCCGCTTGAACTACTCAGCAGGGGGCATTACTTTAAAGTGCCTGCCCGGCGGTGATAAGGGCAAGCTTATAGACATCTTCTTCGTTGCAGCCGCGTGAAAGGTCATTTACAGGTGCATTCAGTCCCTGCAGAATCGGTCCCACTGCTTCGAAATTACCGAGACGCTGAGCAATTTTGTATCCAATATTCCCTGCTTCGAGGCTTGGGAAAACAAAAACATTGGCATCTCCCTGGATCTCAGAACCTGGCGCTTTGCTTTTTGCTACTGATGGAACAAACGCTGCATCAAACTGGAACTCACCATCGACAACAAGATCAGGCGCCTGTTCTTTCGCAATTTGAACTGCGTCTGTTACTTTCTCTGTTTCAGGTGATTTTGCTGAACCTGCCGTTGAAAAACTGAGCATTGCTACGCGTGGATCAAGGTCAAACATTTGAGCTGTTTTCGCACTTTCAACCGCAATCTCAGCTAAATCCTGGCTGTCCGGAGAAATATTGATCGCACAATCTGCAAAAACATATTTCTCATCTCCACGCACCATAATGAAGACACCGGATGTTTTTTTTATGCCTGGTTTTGTTTTAATTATTTGCAGTGCAGGGCGTACCGTATCTGCTGTTGAGTGTGCAGCTCCGCTAACGAGTCCGTGGGCCTGTTCAGTATACACGAGCATCGTTCCGAAATAATTTTCGTCGAGCAAAATTTTGCGTGCATCTTCTTCCGTTGCCTTCCCTTTGCGCCGTTCAACAAATGAGGCAACAAGCTCGTCCATTTTTTCGTAGGTTGAAGGGTCTAATATTTCCGTGCCGTTCAGCTTAACATTCATTTGCTGCGCTTTTTCTTCTACAGCTTTTTCATTGCCGATTAGAACGGGTGTCAAAATACCTTCTGCAGCCAGTCTGCTTGCTGCACGCAGGATCCGCTCATCCTGTCCTTCCGGAAACACAATTCGCACATTATTTCCTTTTACTTTTTCCGTCAATGTTGTAAATAAATCGCTCACATTGCGACCTCCTTAAAACGTCATACCGTTAGCATACCCCATCCGGACAAGAATTCAAGAACAAGCCATTATGTCAGCGGTTACACATTAAAATTCTGTCTTTTCAAACAAATAACACAGGAAATTCAGTACGTATCAATGAAAATCAGGGGGGTTAGCGGCTCCGTCCGGGTGCGTTCAAGTAAGATATGATATGATAAAACGGAGAATCGAAGTAATTTTCAAGGAGTGACTTTGAATGAATGAAGCAGCAACAACTTTAGACGGCTGGTACGGCCTTCATGACTTCCGCAAGATGGACTGGACTTCCTGGAAGCGCCTTTCCAGCGATGAACGGGCTCTCGCCATTTCAGAATATCAGCAATTCCTGAAAAAACTGGATGCGGTTCAGAGTGAAGAACAGGGCAGTCATTCTTTTTATTCAATCGTTGGTCAAAAAGCAGATTTTATGCTGTTTATTTTGCGCCCTACGATGGAGGAATTAAACGATCTTGAAAATGAATTTAACAAATTAACGATTGCTGAATATACAATTCCAACGTATTCGTATGTTTCAGTGGTTGAATTGGGAAGCTATGGCTCAAAAGATTCAGATGAAGATCCGTATGACAACCCTTATGTCCGTTCCCGCCTGTACCCACAGCTTCCAAAATCAAAGCATGTGTGCTTTTATCCAATGGATAAAAAACGGGAAGGCGAAGACAACTGGTACATGCTTCCCATGGAAAAACGCAAGCAGCTTATGTATGACCATGGCATGATCGGCCGCGGCTATGCAGGCAAGATCAAACAGATTATTTCCGGTTCTGTCGGATTTGACGACTGGGAATGGGGCGTAACGCTTTACGCCGATGACGTTTTGCAATTTAAGAAAATTGTATACGAAATGCGCTTTGATGAAGTAAGTGCACGCTACGGCGAGTTTGGATCGTTTTATGTAGGCAATCTGCTTGAAGCAGAAGAACTGCCAAGATTTTTACACGTTTAATCTACCTATGACCGTTCCCTCACGAAGGGGCGGTTTTTTATTTTGGTTTCATTTTATTCCTTCCTTTTAGCATACAAGCTTTCTTCTTCGCATATGTTGGAATCGATGGGGGAGGAGTGAGTCCGGATGGCTGTTATTGCCCATACTGAAAAGGATGTTGACCTTCTCGCACGCTTAATGCGGGCAGAAGCTGAGGGCGATGGTGAACTCGGCATGCTGATGGTGGGTAACGTAGGTGTGAACCGTGCAAGAGTTAACTGCATGGATTTTACAGATATACGCACAATTGAACAAATGGTCTTTCAAAGCCCGGGAGGATTTGAGGCTACACAGAAGGGCTACTTTTATCAGCGCGCCCGCGAAAAAGACAGGCAGCTGGCAAGACGTGTACTGAGAGGCGAAAGATTTCATCCTGCTACCAACAGTCTATGGTTCTTCCGGCCGGATGGTGACTGCCCAGCTCAATGGTATGGTCAGTGGAATACAGGCCGTTTTAAATCTCATTGCTTTTTTTCACCCACTGCAGCCGATTGTCCAGATGTTTATTAGCTCTTCTACATTTTTAAGGAGGCGGAATTTTTATGAATAATCCTTCACAAAATTCGAATCAGCAAAATCCAAGTCAACAAAATCCGGGTCAGCAAAAACCACAGCAGCAGATGCCCCAGTCAACTCAAAATTACTCTCAGCCTTATTACCAGCCACAATCCTACCCCAGCTACTCGTACCCTTCTCAAAGTCACCAAACGTACCAGACTCCGACTATTCCAATGGGTGGCCAGCAATCCATGCTGCCAAATGAGGAGTCGTATATCGAAAACATCCTCCGGTTGAATCGAGGAAAGCCAGCCACCGTTTACATGACCTTTGAAAATAATCGGGAATGGAATGCAAAAATTTTTAAAGGAATTGTTGAAGCAGCTGGACGGGATCATATTATTTTAAGCGATTCAAAAACAGGACTACGTTATATTTTACCAATGATCTATCTTGACTATGTGACGTTTGAAGGCGAAATTCAGTACTCATACCCTCTTAATTCTATGAGCAATTATTCTCCGCGTTAAGGGATGCTTCCCCCTGCGGCATTAAAGATTTCTATAAGAAAAAAGAGCTTGGGACCATGTCTCAAGCTCTTTGACCGGTTCGCTGCGCTTCAGGCGGACGCTTTCCGCAGGGACGGCGCTGAGCCTTTCCAGGACGTTGCCCTGTAAAGTCTCAAGCAACCGTCATATTCTGCAGGAGTCGCTACCTTCCGCTCCGCTCACCTACTACTAGTAATAAATATATCCTTATTTTTTAAACTTTTTTGAGTTTTGTCCCAGTCTCTTACTTTAAAATTTACAGCCCTTTCACAGCAGCGGCTATCAAGCAAATCCAGGCAGCTAAAAAGGCTACGCCGCCTATTGGCGTGATGGCCCCGAGAACGCTGATCCCTGATAGGCTGAGAACGTATAGACTTCCTGAGAAAACCAGGATGCCCACAAGCATCAGCCAGCCTGCCCAGCTTAGTAATCCAGTTGCCGGGAGTGTGCCCATTAAAATGCCGATAATTAAAATGCCAGTTGCATGAAACATCTGGTATTGAACGGCCGTATTCCAGGTATCCAGATACTTTGCCTCTACTCTGCCTTCTAATGCATGAGCCCCAAATGCTCCAAGACCTACAGACAGAAGTGCATTGATTGCACCAATGATAATAAATAATTTCATTGAGTCATTCTCCTCTTCTTAAAAATCAAATAAAGAATCCCCGTTCGCTCCGTCTTCCATTTTGACCGGCTTTTCCTGTGGAAGCGAAACAGGCTGGGCAGGAGCCGAATAAGCAGGTGTCTGCTTTAACGGAATCCGCACGTTTTCCACGCTGTTTAAAGCTTCAGTGCGGGGCGCATTGTTATCTAGA
The DNA here is from genome assembly GCF_050107735.1 of Jeotgalibacillus proteolyticus. Lineage (GTDB taxonomy): Bacteria > Bacillota > Bacilli > Bacillales > Jeotgalibacillaceae > Jeotgalibacillus > Jeotgalibacillus proteolyticus_A. The sequence goes on along the minus strand of NZ_JBNILO010000001.1, from coordinate 6,079 downwards.
GCAAGATCACATAAGGTTCGGATCGCATGGAGATGCTCTCTTTTCTGGGCAGAAGAAGCATTCTTGGCCTGTCCAAGCTGCTGCTCTATTTTCGCCAGAAGCTGTTCTTCACTAATACTCATGATGCTACACTCTCCTTCCGTCCGATGAATGAGTCAGACGGTCCTTTTTTTCAAACGCCAGACAAGGCCGTCCGGAGGCACGAAATACTTGCAATGAAGGCAGATGATTCGTTTTAAATTGATGGGCTCTGCAGCCCTTGGGGAATTTCGGATCCCATGTAATATAGTAGTGCTTGCAGGCAAGGCAGTTTATGCGTTTCGATTCCATACTCCATCTGCCTCCCTTCATTCAAAATATACTATATTACTCCTCTAATGACCAATCGACTTCGGCGATGCCTTTTTCACGCAGGAAAGCATTTGCTTTGGAAAAAGGACTGCTTCCAAAAAAGCCCCTGCTTGCAGATAACGGACTCGGATGCGGAGCAGTCAGCACACAATGAATCTCTTCATTAATTAAGCTTCTTTTAGATTCAGCAGGCTTTCCCCATAAAATAAATACTGCTGGCTCCTCCCGGCTGCCGATAAGGGAGATAATTTCATTTGTTAATGTTTCCCACCCTTTTTTCCGGTGCGAGTTTGCTTCGCCCTGTCGAACGGTCAGCACAGTATTTAACAGCAGAACGCCCTCTTTTGTCCACTTTTCCAAATTGCCATTACGGGGAATCGAAATGCCTAAGTCCTGCTGCAATTCTTTATAAATATTTCGTAAAGACGGAGGAATTTTCACACCCGGCTGTACTGAAAAGCTCAGCCCATGTGCCTGTCCCGGGCCATGATAAGGGTCCTGGCCTAAAATAACGACTTTCACATTGGAAAAAGGCGTGTTCTGAAGAGCCTGATAAATCTGATCCATTGGCGGATAGACCGTTTCATACGAGTATTCTTCTTTTAGAAATTCTCTTAGTTCCAAATAATACGGCTTGGCAAATTCTTTTTCAAGCAGAGGCTGCCAGTCATTTTTTAAGATTGTTTTTGCCATGGTTCACGCCTCCCTTTCTGGTTTTAAGCGTTAATCAAATACGATGGTTGCTTCATAGCCTGCATATTCAAAAAACTGTTTTAATACTTGTTCTGCATTGGTTTCAGCCTGCTTAAGAATCCCCTGCTGCTCTGCTTCTTTTTTAATCAGCGCCTGGGCCTCCGAAACAATTTCAAAGCCTTCTTCCCAATTCACATTGCTTCTGAACATCCCTTCAACTGAAAACGCTCGGACATTTTCCATATCCACTGCCGGCTCCTGGAGAAATGAAGCACGGGGGATCGTTATTTGGATTGTCTTTGCTTCTTCATTCAGCTGAATATCCTGTTCATTAATTGCTTCAAGATCCACTCCTGCAAGAACAGTGCCTGGCACGATCAGTAATATGCGCCGCTCTGTGCCCGGAAGATTGATCCCTATTTCCTGGCCGAAAAGCTGGTTATCCGTTTGTTCGACCACCGCTTTTATAAAAGCCTGAGACGTTGCGAGTGCACTCATATCTCTTACCTGTTCTACAAAAGCAGCCGACTCCTGTTCTTTCGTGTCGCCTGACAGCCACACCTTGGAGGCAAACAATCCCCCAAAGACAATAAAAATAAGCAGCAAAGCTAGTAAAATATATCTTAAACGCCAAAATATATATAGGGTTTTACCCATCTTCATCATTTCGCTTCACCAGGTACTTCGGCTATATGTTTCGAAAGAAAATCAATCATCATTTTTTCTCCCTTCTTTTCTTTCTATTCTATTATTATACGAAAAAGGGCGGATATTGGAAACAGATTCCACGACATCCTGCCGGGGTCATCAGGCTATGTCCATATTTCCGACAAAACCCCTGCTGTCTCTTTAATTCACGACGAAATATTTCCCAGGAAATCGCGAAATAAACCGAAAGCGGAATGATTTAAATCCAGCGCCTTCCATGCTATCATTGTACATACTAACGAAAGCGAACCAAGGAGGAGATTGAGATGAGTTTACCTAAAACATTAACGATTGCCGGCTCTGATACGAGCGGAGGCGCAGGCATACAGGCAGACTTAAAAACCTTTCAGGAGCACGGAACTTATGGAATGACAGCCTTAACGACGGTTGTCACAATGGACCCTGAAAACCACTGGCACCATAACGTACATCCATTGCCAATTGAAACACTCAAGGCCCAGTTGGATACTGCCCTGTCCACAGGCGTAAATGCGATTAAAACCGGCATGCTTGGTTCAGTTGAAATCATTGAAACTGCAGCTGCTGCGATTGACCGCTCGGGGGTTCGCAATGTCGTGATCGATCCGGTTATGGTTTGTAAAGGAGAAGACGAAGTCCTGCATCCTGAAACCGTAGGCGCCATGCAGGAATTTCTGCTTCCACGAGCAGCTATCGTCACACCTAACTTGTTTGAAGCAGGCCAATTATCCGGAATGGGTGCTTTGCGTACGATTGAGGATATGAAAACGGCAGCACAAAAAATAATGGATTACGGTGCACGCTCAGTCGTGATTAAAGGCGGCAAACAACTTGAGCATGACAAGGCGCTCGATCTGTTTTATGATGGTACCACCTACTTTATGTTAGAGGCAGAAAAAGCCAAAACCTCTTACAATCATGGAGCTGGCTGTACGTTTGCTGCTGCTATTACAGCCAACCTGGCAAATGGCAGTGAAATGAAGGAAGCCGTAACGAATGCGAAGCAATTTGTGACGGCTGCCATTCATCATGGCTGGAAGCTGAATGAATACGTTGGTCCCGTCATGCATGGAGCATTCAGCCGGTTCGAAAAAAGTTCAATTCAGGAGCAGACCATTCAGTCATAATGCATGTTTTACCTATATTTGCCGATTCATGTGTTTAAGCATCTCACTTTAAAGGAATATATGGAGTAAAATGTATTCCAATGAGGTGAAGGTATGATTAATTTTGTGATTGCGATCGCTGTCGGTGTAGGTGTATTTATTGGAATTTACCTGATCTCCGGGTCAGCAGGAATTGCAGCTCTTGTTGCCGTCATTGCAACCGTTATTGCTATAATTGCAGTCGGTTTTTATGCAGGCCAGCGAAAAGAGCAGATTAACAAAAATAATGAGGTTCCCCTGCAAAAAGAGCGGACACCTGAAAATGCGAATAATCAAGATTACAATCCAGACGATCGGAACGAAAATCGAATTAAGGATCCTGGAAAATAGCTTCTCCGCTGCCCTCATCTGAGAGCAGCGGTTTTTGCTTTCTATTCTCTTTTCAAGTCTCATTTTTCGCATTCTTATCTTTTTTCAAGTACTATAAGTGAAGAACAAAATTATTAGCCGCCAAAGGGGGTTACTTACATGGAGCCTGTCAAAATTGAAGAAGTGCAGACACTTATTGACCGTTATGCAGGTAAAGAAGTTTATATACATTTAGAAACAACCAACGGTTCCTACGCCACTCATGTAGACGAAGCCTTTTTTAATGCCGGCGCTTTTATACGCAATGCAAAAGTAACGTATGAACTCGGCAAGATCATAGGAGATTCTCCTTCCCGGGTCGGATTGAAAATCGAGCTTGGATGGATCTACGCACAGGGAATCACCCACTATGAACTGGATTCAAACAAACGTTTGATTATGGCTGGCCACGACCATGAGGGCAAGCTCGCTGTTGCGCTTCAAATCAGTGAAACGCCTTTTGATTAATATCGAGGAAGGAGATCCTGTAATGATAGAAAAAGAAAAGCACGTCCTTGTTGTTTTCCCACACCCCGACGATGAAGCATTTGGCGTATCGGGCACCATTGCCACCCATCTTCAAATGGGGACCGGGGTCACTTACGCATGCCTCACACTTGGGGAAATGGGAAGAAATCTTGGAAACCCTCCCTTTGCAACGCGTGAGTCTCTCCCGCTTATCCGTAAACAGGAGCTGCAAGGTGCCGCTAAGGCGATGGGACTAACAGATCTTCGCATGATGGGGCTAAGGGATAAAACAGTGGAGTTTGAGGATGATGAAAAAATGGTTGGGATGATGAAAGATCTGATCGATGATACAAATCCTTCTCTTGTTATTACGTTTTATCCGGATTATTGCGTTCACCCCGACCATGAAGCGACGGCCCGTGCTGTTGTTCGGGCAGTTGGCCGAATCCCTGAAAGTCAGCGGCCAAAGCTCCATTGTCTGGCTTTTGCCAATAATACACAATCAGAGCTTGGTGCTCCGGATGTGATTCATGATGTCAGCAATGTAAGAGAGCTGAAGCTGAACACAATGCGTGCCCATCTTTCCCAGACGGCCTGGATGCTTAAAGATTTGGAAAAACGCCTTGCACAGAACGAACCCGAAGCCATTGAATGGGTGACAAAAGAACGTTTTTACAACTACCGTTTTGATCAAGGATATAACTAAAAAAGAGAATGTCTTCACGTAAACGTTTCGTGAGGACATTCTCTTTTATTATGGATTTTTCTCCTACTAAAAACTTAAGAGAATCAGCCGTACTTATTTTTGATGAAAATGCTTTACTTCCTCTATGGTCGGAAGAGCGGTCATTGCCCCTTTTGTAGAAGCGGCAAGAGCACCGGAATTAGATGCCAGCTGAACAATGGCAGCGGCTTCTTCAATCGTCATGGATTCAAGATTTCCCTGATATTCATGTAGTCCATACAAGACGCCCGATACGAATGCGTCTCCTGCACCTGTTGTATCGACAGCTTGTACTTTACGCGCCGGGACGTGCAGATGACCTTCCTTTGTATACAAGTGGCTTCCTTCTGCCCCCATCGTGATCAAAATGAGTGGAATAGGATAGTTCTGAAGTACTTCCACACCTTTTTGAATGTCAAAGGTACCTGTTAAAAACTCCAGCTCTTCCTCTGATATTTTTAGGACATCCACTTGATCGAGCATGGAAACAATCGTTCTGCGTGCCTGCTCCGGGCTTTCCCAAAGACTTAAGCGGAGATTGGGATCGTAGGAAATCATAAGTCCGTGTTTTTTTGCTAATTCCACTGCTTTTTGAGTAGCTGCTTTAGAGGGTTCGCTGATCATGGAAATCGAGCCGAAGTGAAAGATCTTTGACTGTTCAAATACAGACTCATTTAACTCTTCTGCCGTTAAAAAACGGTCAGCACTCGGATCAATGTAAAAATCGAAGCTTCTTTCTCCTCCCTCTGCCAATGTAACAAAGACGACACCTGTGCGATGATCTCGGGTCAGCTTCATAGAATCCGTATTTACTCCATAATTATTTAAAGTGTCCTTTAAAAATCGGCCGAGGACATCTTCTCCCACTTTTCCTATAAAGTGAGATTCAATTCCGAGGCGGGCCACTCCCACGGCGACGTTTGCAGGTGCACCACCTGGGCTTTTGTGGTAGCTGCTGTTGCTTTCATCTAAAGGGATAAAGTCAATCAATGCTTCCCCAAGGGTGATAATTCCTGATTTCATATTGTTCCTCCTACAGGTCATAAGTATTTGAATGATCTCAGTTTATCATACTCTTTATCTGACCGTCCTTTTCTAACCGGAGACCTGTTCATTTCCGCACCAGGCGGACGCTTTCCGTGTGGCGGGAGGTGAGCCATGTCAATGCTCCCGCATTTTCCTGTTTCACCCTTTGCGCTTCAATGAACCTATTCTTTCTATTTTGGCTTTGTTAAAGATTAATGTTGTTTTTATTATGATAAAAAGAGCTTGGGACAAGGTGTCTCAAGCTCTGCGACCGGTTCACTCCTCTTCAGGCGGACGCTTTCCGCAGGGACGGCGCTGAGCCTTTTCAGAGCAAGGCTCTGTAAAGTCTCAGCTTGCCGTCATATCCTGCGGGAGTCGCCGCCTTCCGCTCCGTTCACCTACTACTAATAAATAGATCCTCATTTTTTAACTTTTTTGAGTTTTATCACAGCCTCTTCTTCATTTGTATTAATGCCTTATTAAACTAACGTTAGCAATAGGTAAGCATTTGAAGTTATCTCCAGCTTTTCCCCTGCTCCGCACCGAACGTGCTAGTTTCCCAGCATTCGGCGGTCCATCTACCGATGTATACTAGATTATAAGTTCTTCGTTACTT